>JBNGCZ010000003.1:1551-99997 GCA_049974905.1 Methanomicrobiales archaeon | reverse complement strand
CCCTCTCGACTCGCATGGCTTAATCGAACCCCGATAGCAGTGACCTCTGGCAGGATCAACCAGAATTTGGAAGTAAGCACACTATCGGTTTTGAAACATTGGAAGGAATTTGCGGGATGCTACATAAATTTCCGCATTGCCAGTGCCCATGTCAGAACCAACACCGCCACGCGGATTCTTTGGTTCTCCATCACAAGAGGAACAACATTCGCTGTCTTTCTATTTAATATTGTTCCCTTTCCTCTGCTGCCGGATCCCCCGGACCCGGCACCAATCAGGGGATTACTGTTAGTCCCATTCCAATATAAATGTTTCCTCCCTGGCAGAGAATCCATGTCTCTGCCATATGGCCATGAAAATGGCCTGATGGGCGAAAAATCCATTGGAAACGGACTGTTTTGCAACCCCGTGCGAGGAATACTGTCTGTTATTCTCGCATATATAGGTTGCGACCCCTTCTTCCCCGTATCGGGGCTCCGGGGCAGTGCACCCGGAGAGCACTCTCATGTTGGGCATCACCCCTCATATAGCTGCCGCATTCCCGCAGGGGTCCGCCATCAGGAGGAACCGGCCGGGTCGATGTAGATGTCTCCGAAAAAGGATTCCTGCCAGAGGCAGACACGCTCATCGAGCATCAGATACAGAAGAGAGATATACACGTCACGGGCGTCCCACCCGATCGACGCGCTGAGATCACCGAGCGACAGCCGCCCTTCACCGTGCGCACCGGTCCGGAACTGCTCCAGCACCCGGAGCGCCAGCCGGTCATATCCCTCCTCGTGGGCGAGGGACCCCGCATCGAGCGGTTCGATCTCTTCTTCCGGCGGTGGCGTCCGTCTCCGTCTGCGCCGCCGATCCTCGCGCTCCGCCGTCTTGAGCTGGGAGATCAGTTCGTACAGGGTGACCGGCTGTGTGCGCAGCCGTTTCCTGCTGATTCGACGGCGGATCTCCCGTTCGAGTCGTGCAATCGGCTCGCCCTGTGCCAGGTCATATTCGCCGTCCTCATCGAGATCGATCCCCTCCCATTCATCATCGTCGGGGATCTCCCCGGTGTCCTCCACATACTCCCCCAGCTGCTCGGACTTCATGCGCAAAAGCAGGCTCGCAAAGAAGAGCGTCCGCCCCGACACCCGGAGGTTCAGCTCCTTCCTCCGGTCCAGCTCATCCAGGAACCGGTCGGTCACCTCCACGATATCGATGCGCCAGGGATCGATCTCCCCCTTCTCCGCCAGGCCGACCAGGATCTCCACCGGATCTTCATTCATGCACGCTGACACCCGTCAGGTAGGTGCTCTTGTCTCCCCGCAAGGTCACCCCGATGATGCGGTCGGCGCGCTCGATCATCGGGCGGCGGAGGGAGACGATGACCGACTGCGCGTTCGAGGAGAGGTCCTTGATCATATCCGCGATCCGTTCCACGTTGGAGCCGTCCAGGAACATGTCCACTTCGTCCAGCGCATAGAACGGGGCGGGCATGAACTGCTGGATGGAGAAGATGAAGGCGAGCGTGGTGAGGGATTTCTCACCCCCGGAGAGCGAGGAGAGGAGGTGGACCTTCTTGTCGCGGGGCTTGACTGCGAAGGTCAGTCCCCCGGCGAACGGGTCATCCTCGCACTCCAGCACCAGGTGTCCGCTCCCGCTGGTGAGGGTCGCGAATATCTCCCTGAAATTGGCATCGATCGCCTCGAACGCCTGCATGAAGGCGTCGTGCTTCATCTGCTCGAAGCGTTCGATCCGCTCGATGAGGTTCGTCCGTTCCCGGGAGAGGGTGTCCTTGCGCTCCGTCCTCTCCGCCACCCGGGCGCAGACGCGGTCGTACTCCTCCACGGCGAGCATGTTGACGGCGCCGAGGCGGTCGAGCGCCGCCTGCGCCTCCCCGATCGCCCGGTCGATCTCCTCAAGCGACATCGCGCAGTCCGATCCATGGATCTCCTCGGGAAATGCACGGATCTCGGCATCCAGTTCATCGAGCCGGGTCGATGCGGTCTCGATCTGGAGGTCGATGCGCTCGAGGGATCCCTGGATCTCGACCAGGACAGACTCCGTGTCGTGGATCTCCTTCATGGACCGATCGCGCTCATCGCGCAGCGCCTGCAGGTCGCGGGAGAACTCCTCCTGCCGCGCTTCGAGTTCGGTGATGGCGGTTCTGGAAGCCTCTATCCGGTCTTCTGCGGCCCGGATCCCGGTGGTGATGGACTGCTCTTTTTCCACCATGCGGGCGCGGTCGGCCTCGATCTCCTCCTGGCGGTTCCTGAAATACTGGTGCTCCCGCTGCGCGTCTGCGATATCGGCCTCTTTCTGCCGCAGACGGCGTTCGACATCGTCGCGTTCCCGGCGGGTCCGTTCCAGGTCATGGGTGAGGGCCGGGATCCGGGTATTGTCGAGCTGTTTTTTCAGGCCGTCCATCTTCTCGGTGGTCGTGGAGAGCGCTCTCCCGAGCGCCTCCAGGTCCTCCTCGATGGACGCCAGCTCGCCGCTGCTCTGGGCGAACTCCTGCTGCATGGTCTGGAGGGCCTCGTTCTGGGAGCGGAGCTCCACGGCGATCTCCTCCTCTCTCCGGTTCTGCTCATCCTCGAGCAGTGCATACCGGGAGAGCTCGTCCTCGCACGCCTGCCGCTCGGCCCGCAGCGAATCCGCCTCACCGGTCAGGCGATCCACGCCTGCCCGGACATCTTCTGCCTCCGCCTGCAGAGAAGCACTCTCCGAACGGAGCCGGGCGAGATCGTCTTCCACCGCCATCCCGAATCCACGGGATGCCTTCTTCGACGCGCTGCCCCCGGTCATCGCCCCGCGCTTCTCCACCAGGTCACCCTCCAGGGTCACCATCCGGTAGGTCCCCATCTTCTTCCGGGCCACCGCGAGCGATTCCACCACCACCGTCCCGCCAAAGACCATCCGGAAGGCGGGGTCGTAGCGCGAATCAAATTCCAGAAGATCGATGGCCCGGCCGATGACCGAGGAGTCGGTGAGAGCCGGGACGGAGGGCGGCTGGATCTTGTTCAGGGGAAGGAACGTCACCCGGCCGAGCCGGTGCTCCTTGAGGTAGCCGATGGCGTCTTCCGCCACCCGGTCGTCGGCCACCACCACCCATCCGAGCCTCCCTCCGGCGGCGGTATTGAGCGCAGTCGCGTAGTCGGGAGGCACCCGGCCGAGCTGGGCGATGGTACCGTATACCCCCTCCATCCCCAGGATCGCCTCGAGCGCCTTGCCGCCGAGCCCGCCCGACGCCTGCTGCTGCGCCTCCAGCTGCATGATCTCGCGTTCGATGGATCGGATGGATCCCGCCAGACGCTCCGCTTCGTTGCGGTGCTCAAAGAGGCGCGACTCGGTATCGGATATGCGGCGCTCGAGTTTCTCCTTCCGGGTGGTGCACTCCTCCCTCTGGCGCCGGTACTCCTCGAGAGCCTCCTGGATCCGGGTCTGTTCCTCCTCGAGCCGCCCGATCTTCTCCTCGATCCGGGACCGCTCCGATGTGCGCAGGCGGGACTTCTCGATGAGCACGTCCTGCCGGTGGAGGAGTTCGGATCTCTCCCCTTTCAGCCGATCGATCTCTTCCATGAGCGAGAAGAGCTCCTCTTTAACCCCCTCGCTCTCTTTGCTCGCCTCATCGAGATCGGCCTCCAGCTGGTCCATGCGGGACTGGTGTTCGGCCTGTTCCATGGCCAGGCCGGACCGGTCAACGGTCAGCGACTGGATCTGGCCGGAGAGCTGGTCGACCCGTTCTCCGGCACGCCGCGCATCCATGTAGGCCCGGGTGTGTGCCTCCGAGAGCTCGTCCTTCTCTGCCTTCAGGCGTTCGATCTCCTTCTCCGCACTTTTGATGGCGCTTTTTTCCTCCTCGATCCGCCTGATCAGGCGGAGATATTCATCACCGCTTCGTTTCTGTATCTCCCGGTCGAGATCCGCAAGACGCTCCCGTTTTTGGGCGATCTCTGCGTTCACCGCGGACTGCCGCTCCTCGCACTCTTCCCTGGAGGTCCGGTGGTCCGCGAGGATTCGGGCCATCTGATCCCGTTCACGCACCGTCTCATGGAGGAGGGCGACCGTGCGGGACTGCTGCAGCTCGTCGATTTTCTCCCGCAGCTCGCGGTATTTCAGGGCCTGCGTGCGTTCCGCCTGCAGGGCCTCGGCACGACCGGTCAGTTCATGGAGGAGGATCTCCTCCCGTTCGATGCGCTCCCGGACCACCTCCAGTTCGCCGAGCGCCTTCTCCCGCTTGGCATCGAACTCCGCGACCCCGGCGATCTCGTCGACGATCCGCCGGCGTTCCAGGTCGCTCATCTCCATGATCCGGGTGATGTCGCCCTGCATCACCACGTTGTATCCCTCGGGCTTGATCCCGAACCGGCTCAGGTAATCAAGCACATCGGACTGTTTGCAGAGGCGGTTGTTCAGGTAATAGTAGCTGTAGTATCCGTTCCGTGTCCGCTTGATGCGGCGCCGGATCTCGGTCTCATCGGAGAAAGTGATGGCGACTTCCGCGGTGTTCTTTCCGGTGTTCACGTTGATGAGATCGGTGAGCCTCTCTGCCCGCAGCCCCCGGGCGCCGGAGAGGGCCAGCACGAAGAGGACCGCGTCGATGATATTGCTCTTCCCGGATCCATTCGGTCCTGAAACGACCGTGAATCCTTCAAAAAATGGTATTTTTGTCTTTCGGGAGAAAGATTTGAAGTTGTCTATCTCGAGATGGGTGATGTACAAAGACCGGCTCCTCTGGCTATCCCTCGGTGTTGTCAGCACCCTTTCCCCGTTGCTTCCGGGCACTGTCGGCGACCAGAATCTCTCCTGATCGCCGGGCCTGTTTCCTGGTGGTGCTGCCGTATCCGCTGCTGGCCACAATGTAGTCCGATTTTTCGCGTCTCTCTTTTTGGAGCGTCCCGTCATTCTGCATGATCAGGTCCATATCCTCCTCGGTGTCCTCTGCCCAGGCGGTCCGGGGAGACGGGGCCGCCCGGTTGGACGGCGGCGGGGGTACCTTCTTCTCCACCGGCTCCTGTGGCCGGGGCGCCTGTGTGGGGTGCGACGCCCGGACGGGGGGAGGTGTTCGCGCCTCCGCCGTGCGGGAGAGTTTGTCGACCACCGTCTTCTGATCGAGGATCTCCGCGGTCAGTGCCTTGACCGTCGCCTCCAGTTCTCTCACCTTTGCTTCCAGTGACGACACCCGATCGCCACCACCCTCCTCGTGTCCGGCTGCATCCCGATCCTTCATGGCTGTGATCTCCCGTTCCCGTTCCTCCAGTTCACGCTCGAGAAACTTAATTTTTGCATCTTTTTGCGCCATTCTTCCCTCGAAACAATTCATATTTCTGCCTCCTTATTAATGTATGTGGCGAAAGAGTCCGGAGCAAGAAACCATAATGAGCCCTTCACCCCAACGATTTCCATATGTCCAGTCTGGCGAAGTTTGATCCAGAAATCGCCGAAACCATTGAGAATGAACACCGTCGCCAACAACACGGACTGGAGCTCATCGCTTCTGAAAACCTGGTGAGCAAAAATGTCCTGGAAGCGATGTGCTCGGTGATGACCAATAAATATGCGGAGGGCTATCCCGGAAAGCGTTACTATGGGGGATGTGAATACCACGATATCGTAGAGAACCTGGCCCGGGATCGCATGTGCCAGCTTTTCGGGGCCGAACACGCCAATGTGCAGCCGCATTCAGGTTCGCAGGCGAACCAGGCGGTCTATTTCGCGTTTCTCCAGCACAAGGACACCATCATGAGCCAGAACCTCTCCCAGGGCGGTCACCTCTCTCACGGCTCACCGGTCAATATCGTGGGCAAGTGGTACTCCATCGTCCAGTACGGGGTGGATCCCACCACCGAGATGCTCGACTACGGGGTGCTCGGGGAGATGGCCCGAAAGGAGCGCCCCGCCCTGATCATCTGCGGTGCGAGTGCGTACCCCCGGGAGATCGACTTTAGAGCGTTCCAGGAGATCGCCGATGAGGTCGATGCCATCTGCATGGCGGACATCGCCCACATCGCCGGGCTGGTGGCCACCGGGTACCACAACTCGCCCGTGGGGGTCTGCACCATCACCACCACCACCACCCACAAGACCCTGCGCGGCCCCCGCGGGGGGGCCATCATGTGCGGCGAGGAACACGCATCCACCATCGACCGCTCGGTCTTCCCCGGCATGCAGGGAGGCCCCCTGATGCACACCATCGCCGCCAAGGCGGTCTGTTTCAAAGAGGCGATGCACCCGTCGTTTGGGGACTACTGTGGCCAGATCATCAGGAACGCACAGACACTTGCCGACGTCCTCACGGAGGAGGGTCTGGACCTGGTCTCCGGGGGGACCGACAACCACCTCATGCTGGTGGACCTGAGCAACCTGGGCATCACCGGCCTGGAAGCGGAGCAGACCCTGGAGCGGGCGGCGATCACCCTGAACAAGAACACCATCCCCAAGGAGGAGCGCAGCCCGTTTGTCACAAGCGGCATCAGGATCGGAACGCCGGCGATCACGTCCCGCGGCATGAAGGAGCCCGAGATGCGGACCATCGGACGCCTGATCGCCCGCGTGCTCAAAGACATCAAGAACGAGACCGTGGTCCGGGATGTGCGGGAGCAGGTTCTCGAACTGACCTCCCGGTTCGATATCTACCCGGAGATCTCATGATACTGGACGGAAAAAAAATTTCCGAAAAACGAAAGGAACTGCTGAAAGAGCGGATCCGGGAGGCGGGCATCTATCCACGCCTCGCCACGGTCCAGGTGGGTGAGGATCCGGGATCGAGCCTCTATGTCCGCATGAAGCATCGTGCCTGCGACGAGGTGGGTATCGGATCCATCGGGATCGATCTGCCCGCGGACGCCGACACCGCCTCGGTGAAGGAGACGGTGGCCCGTCTCAACCAGGACGACCAGATCAACGGCATCCTGGTTCAGCTCCCCCTGCCGGCGCAGGTGGACACTGATGCGGTCATATCCCTGGTCAGTCCCGAAAAGGACGTGGACGGGTTCCACCCGCTCAACCTGGGCCGGCTGCTCTCCGCAACGCCGCTGTTTGCGCCCTGCACCCCGCAGGGCATCATGACCCTCATGAGTGAATACGATATCCCGGTTGCCGGGGCGAATGCCGTGGTGGTGGGCCGGAGCATCGAGGTGGGCCGCCCCATGGCCGCCCTCCTTCTCAACGCGGACGCCACGGTCACCGTCTGCCATTCGCGCACCCGCCACGTGAAAGAAGAGATGCGGCGGGCCGACATCCTGGTCAGCGCCGTCGGCCGCCGGGGGTTCGTGACCGCCGACCGGGTCGCTCCGGGGGCCACGGTCATCGATGTGGGGATCAATTACGACGAAGACGGCCGCCTCTGCGGCGACGTGGACTTCGACGCGGTCAGCGATATCGCGGGGGCGGTCACCCCGGTGCCCGGGGGGGTGGGCCCGATGACCATCGCCACGCTCATGGAACAGACGTTCCAGGCGGCATACCGTCAGTCATGCGGCCCTGTCATATAGGACCGGTCCGCATCGGTGCGGGTGGACCGGTGCTGGTGGTGGGCGTCATCAACTGCAGTGCGGAATCCTTCTACCGGGGGTCGGTTGTCCCTCCCGCGGAGGCGGTCACACGGGCCCGCGAGATGGTGGCCGAGGGAGCGGCGATCGTCGATATCGGCGCCCGGAGCACCGCCCCCGCGTCACCATCGATCCCGGTGGCAGAGGAGATACGGCGGATGGAGGCGGCGCTCGACGGCCTGGACGGGAGCGGCATCCCCGTCTCCGTGGACACGCCCTCCTCCCGGGTGCTGGAGGCGGCGCTTCGCCACGACATCGCGGCCATCAACGACATCGGGGGCCTGGCCGACCCGGAGTATGCCCGCATCGCCGCGGACTCGGGACTTCCGGTCATCGCCATGGCCAGCTTTCACACGCCCGGCGACCCGGCCGGGTTCACCGAGACCCTCACGGCACTCGAGGCGGTGGTGGATCGGTGCGAGCGGTTCGGGATCGATGAGTATGTCCTCGATCCGGGGATCGGGCGGTGGACCCCCCGGCGCAGTGCGGACGACGACTGGGAGATCTGCCGGCGATTCGATGAACTGGCGGTTTTTGACCGCCCGCTTCTGGCGGCGGTCTCCCGGAAATCGTTCATCGGGGATCTCCTGGACCGCGAGCCGGACGAACGCCTGGCCGGGAGTCTGGCACTGACCGCCCTCCTTGTCGATCGCGGTGCGTCCCTGGTCCGGTCCCATGACGTGGCCGGGACCCGGGACGCGATAGAGGTGGCGGCGGCCGCCGGGACGCCTCCATGACCACCGGGTTCACGGTCACCGGCATCTCCACCGGTCTCATCGTCCCCGGCGACGACATGGCCTCCCGCATCCTCTCTGTCCATCCCGACGTCGAGGAGAATGATATCGTGGTCATCGCCGAATCGGCGCTTGCTACCGCCGAAGGACAGATCGTTGCACTCGATACGGTCGACCCCACCGGCGAGGCGAGTCGGCTCGCTGCCCGCTACGCCATGGATCCACGCCTGGTGCAGGTGGTCCTCGAGGAGAGCGACCGGGTGGTGGGGGGGATACCCGGCTTTCTCCTGTGCATGAAGGACCAGACCCTGCTTCCCAACGCCGGTGTGGATGGCTCCAATGCACCGCCGGGAACCGTCATCCTGCTCCCGAAGGATCCGAGCAGGAGTGCCCGCCGGATCCGGGAGGAGATCGAGCGGCGGACGGGGGCGCGGGTGGGGGTGGTCATCGCCGACTCCCGCACCCATGCCATGCGCCTGGGGTGCAGCGGCGTCGCCCTGGGGTGTTCGGGCCTTCGCTCGGTCATCGATGAGCGGGGAAGACCGGACCTCTTCGACCGGCCCCTCGAGATCACCAAACGGGCGGTCGCGGACTGCATCGCCTCTGCGGCCGAACTGGTCATGGGGGAGAGCGACGAGTGCATCCCGGTGGCGGTGGTCCGCGGCCTCGCTCTCCCCCGTGACGGTGAGGAAGGGATCGGGGGGATCGATCCCTCAGAGTGCCTCTTCATGGGCGTGGCGCTGGATGCCAACCCGTCCCTTGGTGACCGCGAGAGCGAACCCTGACGATTCGAGCACCGATCTACTCCTTCCCCGCCCGTGGATGAGCACCTCCACGAGGTCGCCCGGTTCATCGATATCGGTGGAGAGCAGGAATGAGTCGATGACCGCGGTCTCCAGCCCGCGTTCCTCTGCGATCCGCAGGTGGTCGAGGAAACTCGCCCCGTAAAAATCAGCCCGGAAGCGGGGCGGATCGCGCACCAGGACGGCGTTGGTCCCCCCGCCCCGGCCGGGAACGAGAACCACGTCGCCGGTGGCGGCACAGAGCCTTTCCACGGATTCTTCGGTGGCCAGGGGGAGATCGGCCATGATCACCAGCACCGGACCGCTGCTTCTCCCGAAGAGATCGTTGAGCACCTCGTTCAGGCCCCCCTCCCTGACCTCCACCGCCGCGTCCGGATGATCGATCGGCCGCGTGGCCAGGATCAGCGGTTCGGCGCCCGCCCCGCGGACCGCCTCCACGACATCATCGAGCATGGCCCGGGCGAACGCCGATCGTTCGTCCCGATCCATGATGGGGGCAAGACGGGTCTTGGGATTGTCGGGCTTGAACGGGATGACGCCTCGGGTACGCATTGGGATCAGGTAGTCAGGGGGGAGTTAAAAGGATAGCGAACGCTCCGGGAACTTTGAATAACCCTCGTGGCGAACATACAGGTGATGAGCCGCCGGGTGATCACCTTCTCGCGCAATGTCTTCCTCCCCCTGACCACAGTCTGCCGGAACCGTTGCGGGTACTGCGGGTTCCGCCGGCCGGTGGGACCGGGAGTCGTGATGGAGCCCGACGAGGTCTCCCGGATCTTGCAGCGCGGCGCCGCGGCCGGGTGCACGGAAGCGCTCTTCACCTTCGGGGAACGGCCCGAGGAGGAACGGGGATTCGCATCGCATCTTCCGCGGGGATACCGGACGATCGTCCAGTACTGCCATGACCGGTGCCGGGCGGCCGCCGATGCGGGGCTGCTCCCCCACACCAACGCGGGCATCCTCTCAGAGGAAGAGCTCGCCTATCTTGGGGGCGTGAATGTCTCCATGGGGCTGATGCTGGAGACCACTGCACGCATCCCTGCCCATCGGGCCTCGCCCGGCAAGGAACCGGAGAGGCGTGCCGAGACAATCGCCCTCGCAGGATCGCTCCGCATCCCGTTCACCACCGGCCTCCTGCTTGGGATCGGGGAGACCATGGAGGACCGCGAGGAATCGCTCGCCCTCATCCGGGATCTCCACCGGCGCTACGACCATATCCAGGAGGTCATCCTCCAGAACTTCGCCCCCAAACCGGGCACCGCCATGGCCGGTGCCGGAGTGATCGACTGGACGGAGATGGCCCGGGTCATCGCCCTCGCCCGAGAGATCCTCCCCGACGATGTGGCCATCCAGATCCCCCCGAACCTGGCCCGCGCCGAAGAGCTCATTGCCTGCGGTGTCGACGACCTGGGCGGGATCTCCCCGGTGACCGTGGACTACGTGAACCCGGAGCACCCCTGGCCGCAGCTGGAATCGCTCGCCGGTCTGGTGGGCGATCGCCAGCTGTGTGAACGGCTCTGCATCTACCCCAAATACATCGAGAAGGGCTGGTACCCGCCGCACTTCGCCCCCCTGATCAGGAGGCTGGAGACGGAGATTCTGGAGCGCTGGAGATGACACACACGGATGTTTACTATTCCGGGAAGGCAAAAACGGTCTACCGGGCCGCTTCACCGGACGAACTGCTGATGGAGTTTCGCGACGATATCACCGCCTTTGACGGATCGAAACAGACCGCCCTCACCGGCAAGGGTGCGTGCAACGCCCGGGTCTCTGCATTCCTGTTCACCTGTCTCGAGGAGCATGGGGTGCGGACGCATTTTCTGCGTATGGACGGGCCCACCACCATGGCGGTCCGGCGCCTGGAGATGATCCCCCTCGAGGTGATCGTCCGCAACATCGCCACCGGTTCGCTGGTGAAGCGCTACCCGTTCGAGGAGGGCCGCCCCCTCAATCCCCCGGTCATGATCATCGACTACAAGGACGACGCCCGCCATGATCCCATGGTCAACAGTGACATCATCCTCGCTCTCGGATTGCTCACCGCGGGGGAACTGGCGGAGGTGCGGGAGATCGCCTGGCGGGTCAACACCATCCTCTCCCGGTACTTCGCCTCCCGCGGCATCTCCCTCGTTGACTTCAAACTTGAATTCGGCAGGTCCAACAGTGATATCATCCTCGGTGACGAGATCAGCATGGACTCGATGCGTCTCTGGGACCGGGAGACGGGAGCGTCCCTGGACAAGGACGTGTACCGGTTCGAGCGGGGGGATGTGATGGACGCGTACCGGTCTGCCGCCCACCGGATCCTCCCTGATGACGGAGGTCGGACGGGATGAAATTCACCGCAGAGATCACCATCTCCCTCAAGGAGGGAATGAGGGACCCGGAGGCGGGGGCCATACAGGACGCTCTGGTGAATCTGGGGTTCTCGGTCCGGGATCTGCACACCGCCCGGGTCTTCTCCGTCGAGATGGAGGCGCCCGATGCATCGGCCGCTGAGGTGCAGGCCCGCCAGATGTGCGAACGTCTCCTCGCCAACCCGGTCATCCATGACTACCGGATCGAGGTCGCGCGATGAGGTTCGCGGTCCTGGAGTTCGGGGGAAGCAACTGCGATCGGGACACGGTCCGTGTGCTCGAGGAGGTCTGCGGGGTGGACACGGACCTGGTCTGGTACCGCGACGGTCTCGGGCGGCTGTATGACGCGGTGATCCTGCCCGGAGGGTTCTCGTACGGGGATTACCTCCGGGCGGGTGCCATCGCTGCCCGCACCCGGGTCATGGAGGAGGTGCAGCGTCACGTGGAGCAGGGGGGTCTCGTGCTCGGTATCTGCAACGGGGCCCAGATCGGGACGGAGAGCGGCATGGTGCCGGGCACGTTCACCATGAACACGTACCCCAAGTTTATCTCGGACCATGTGCTCCTGCGGGTGGAGAACACATCATCCCCCTTCACCCACCAGTACCGGGAGGGGGAGATCATCCGCATCCCCATCGCCCACAAGGAAGGCCGGTACGTCGCCGATCCGCAGACGATCGATGCACTCAACCGGGAAAACCGGGTGGCGTTCCGGTTCTGCGACGAATCGGGGGCCTGCACCGCGGAGGCGAATCCAAACGGCTCCACGGAATGCATCACCGGTCTGTTCAACGAGGACCAAAGGGTGATGGTGATGATGCCCCACCCGGAGCGGGCCTCCGAAGAGGTCCTCGGATCGGGTGACGGAAGACGTATCTTTACCTCGATGATAGCTTTCATTGAAGAGAACGGATGAGGTGAATCAATGGCAACGCAGGATGAGCAGATAGAGGAGAATAAAGAGGAGATCCGGGATTGGGCGGAGGGATATGCAAAGGAGATGGACTTCGAACTCAACCCCGACCTGAAACAGCGTGAAACCGTGCTCATCGGTCTCGCCCGGAACCAGGTCCGCTTCGGCGAACCTTACTGCCCCTGCCGGCTCAGAAGCGGCGATCCGGAGAAGGATCGTGAGATCATCTGTCCGTGTGTGTACCATGCGGACGAGATAAAAAACGAGGGGCACTGCCACTGCAATCTCTTCTTCTCCGAGGACGGCGCGCGAAAAAAGGAGGAGCGCGCCCGGACATAGTCCGTTACCCGATGGTCCGCCGGGTCAGGACATGGTAGAGGGCATAGAGCCCGATCAGCAGGGCGGCCACGTAACCGAAGATCGCCACCATGGAGATCCACGGGGGGACGGTGATGTTGGTGGCGAGCAGGATCAGCGAGGATCCCACCACCACGGCCGCGGTCACCATCCCCACCAGAATCTTGTCGCTCGTCCGGTCCAGTGATTCCTGCAGCTGCTTGATATCGGTATCCACCAGTTCCAGCCGGATGGATCCCCGGGAGACCCGTTCGAGGGTCTCGTTGACCCGGCCGGGGAGGTCGATGAGCCCCTCGACGGCGTTGCGTGCGGAATGGGAGGCGCGCCTCAGCAGGTCCTCGGAGACCATCTTCTCCCGGCCGAGCCTCTCCAGGTACGGGCGGACGTGAGCGACGAAATCGAATGTCGGGGACAGGGCGAGCCCGATGTCCGTCACCATGAGGATCACCTTGATCATGCGCATCAGGGGGAGGGGGACCTGGAGCTGGAACTGGCGCATGCTCTCGGTGATGTGTGCCAGCGACGACTGCATGTCGTATTCGCCCAGTTCGAAACTGCGGAAATCGATGAGCGCCATGTACACCTCGTCCTTGAACGCGTCTCGATCCTCCTTCTGGATGTGGATGCCCAGACGCTCCATCGACTCCACGAAGATGTCTGCATCACCCTCCACCATGGCGTTGAGAAACTCCATATAGGCACGCTGCCGCTCGGGACGGACCACGCCGAAGATGCCGAAATCCAGGAAGGTGAGATCGCCCCGGGGGGTGACCAGCAGGTTTCCGGGGTGGGGGTCGGCATGGAAGAACCCGTGATCGAAGATCTGGGCGAGGTAACAGGAAAAGCCCCGTTCGGCGATATCGCGGGGGCGAACACCCAGGTCTCTGATCCCCTCGATGTCGTCCACCCGCACCCCCTCCACGTACTCCATCACCAGGAGCCGGGTGCCCGAGTGCTCCCAGTACACCCGCGGCACGGACACCCCCTCGAAGTCCCGCAGGTTGTGCCGCAGCCGATCGGCGTTCTTGCCGTCCCGGACAAAGTCGAGCTCCCGGTGGATCTGGTTCGAAAAATCCCGGACCATGCCGGTGGGGTTGTATACCCGGCTCTCCGGGAAGAACATCTCCATCCGGTGGGCGAGCGACTGGAGGATGCGCACGTCCGTCTCGATGATCTCCTCGATGCCGGGACGCTGGATCTCCGAGGGCCACCTCCCGCCCGGACTCCCGCAGGGTGGCGCGGTGGACCTGGGCGAGCGATGCGGCGGCGAAGGGTTCCGGGTCGATCCAGGAGAAGTATTCGCCGGGATCCGGGCAATACTCCTGGATGACCGGGTACACCACCTCAAACGGCAGGGGCGCGACCTCGTCCTGCAATTTGTGGAGTTCCTCGACGAGTCCGGGCGGGAGGAGTTCCCGGCGCGTGCTCATGATCTGGCCGAACTTGACGAACGTCGGCCCGAGCTCCTCCAGGGCGAGGCGGACCCGGACATAGACCGGGAGCTCCTCGGCCCCCTCCCGCGTGCGCCGCAGCCGCTGCCGGACCCCGGAGGGGAACCGCTCACTGATCAGGGTGCCGAACCCGTACTTGGCCAGCACATCGGCGATCTGCCAGTATCGCCGGAGGCGGGTCACCATGGGCATCTGTTCGGTGGCGGAACTATTTAAGGGCTGGGAAGCGCCGCCCGAGGGCCTTCCACGGATAGGGGAGGATGGCGAAGAGGACCAGCGCCACGATGATGGGAGCGGCCAGTGCTTCGAGGGCGATGTTCAGTGTCAGGGCATCCGCGATCCACCCGGAGAGTGCGACCCCGGCACCCCCCGTCCCCACCGCGAACCCGAGCATCAGGCCGGAGATGAGACCGACCCGGGAGGGGAGCATCTCGTGGCCCATGGCGAGGGTCACCGAGAAGGTGGACCAGAGGAAGAAGCCGAACAGAAAGAGCCCCGCGATGGAGAGGATCCCGCCGGTGGCCAGGAAGAGGGCGAGTGCCGGGAGGCAGGCGACGAGTCCGGCGATGGTGTACTCCTTGCGGCCGTGCCGGTCGGAGATGGCCCCGCCCGTCACCTGTCCCACCACCCCGCAGATGAGCATCCCCGAGACGAGGGCGTTGGCCATTCCGATATCGTATCCGCGGAGGGTGAGGAAGGCGGGCAGGTAGGCGACGCTGCCGAAGATGGCCCACGCGCGAAGCGCGGATGCGGTGACCAGGATGGCGAGCGGCCCGACCGGGAGCGGAGGAGAATCTGTGTCGTCATCCTCCACGCCCGCCGGGCGCGGATGGTGGTCCGGGGCGGGCAGGAGGGCCCGGAGCACGATGGCCATGGCGATCCCGGGGACGAGGAGCAGGAGGAGCGCGGAAAGCCCCGCCCAGGCGAGGAGGACGCCGGCCACGAGCGGTCCGAGGGCGAACCCCAGGTTCCCGCCCACCACGAAAAACGAGGTGATCCGGCCCCGGCTCTCACCCGCGGCGAGCCCGCTCACCACCGCGAGGGCGGAGGGGTGGAAGAGGGCGTGGCCCAGACCGGAGATGAGCGCACAGACGATGAGGAGGGGGTAGGCCCCCGCCACCCCGATAAGCGACATGCCCGCGGCGCTCATGAGAATGGGAACCGAGACATGGACGGCAAGTCCCCGGGTGTCATGGAGCCAGCCGAGGACGGGCTGGGAGATGGAGGAGGTGAGCTGGAAGGCGGTGATGAGCAGCCCCACGGTGAAGTAGGGGTACCCGTAGGTGGCCATCAGGAGCGGCAGGACCGCCGGGAGCACCGGGGAGTACAGGTCGCAGACCAGGTGGGAGACCGACAGACCGAAGACGCGTTTCATCGGGTTCACGGAGAGGCACACATCCTGATGATCTCGACGGGGATCTCCTGTGCCTCCCGGCGGTGATGGGCGTAGGTGCGGGGGATCCGGAGCCGGGCGTCGATGACCTCCTCGATGCGGCCCCGGTCACCGATGTAGGCGGCCACGAAGTCGCGGGAGCCGGCATTGAAGACTGCATAGATCACCTCGGCGTGCCGGAGAGCGAAATCGATGAACGGCCGGTCGGCATGGGCGCGCTGGGCTCCGAAGGGGGGGTTCATCACCACGGTATCGAACCGGTCGCGGGGATCCCACGTCCGGATATCGGCCGCCAGAAACGTCACCTCCACCCCCAGTGCATCCGCGTTCGCCCGGGCCCGCTCGATCGCCCCCGGGTCGATGTCGATTCCCACCACCGCGGATGCACCCAGGAGCGCCGCCCCGCAGGCGAGGATCCCGGTCCCGCACCCGGGGTCACAGACCCGCTGTCCGGCGATCTCCCCCCGGCCGTGGGCATGGAAGAGGAGGCGGGCGGCGAGGGGAGCGGGGGTGGCGTACTGTTCCTGCGCCAGGTCCGGCCGGTCGTATCCCCTCACCTGCTCGAGGAGCATCTCAAGGCGCCGCAGTTTCATAGGTGTCGATCTGGTAGTCCGCCCAGTCCCGCACTCCGCAGAGTATCTCGAACTCCGGGGGGCTCAGAACCGGCACCGGGAAACGGCGCTGGTCGTCGTAGGCGAGCCGGGGGCAGGCGGTGTTGACATAGGCCCCAAACCCCAGGTTGAGGAGCTGGTCGGGGTCCACCTCCCGCATGGCCACCAGGAATGCCCCTGGGGTGAGGGAGGCAAGCCGGCGGGCGAGGGCGATCCTGGCCTGGCCGCTCTTGGTGCTCACGATGATCCCGATGCGCCGGGCGGACCGCGCCTTCTCGATGAGGGCGAACCGCCGACGGAGCATCCGGTCCACGTCGGGCACGGTCACCTCCCCCGCGACCGGATCCACGGCGAGCACCCGGGCCCCGGTGGAGAGCGCCACCCCGATGGCATGGAAGACACCGGTGGCCACCACCACCAGCTCGTCGGTGCCGGTCTTCTCTGCGGCGGCAAACGAACACCCGAGCACCTGGCCGGGGAGGGGTGTGCGCCCGCATCCCCTGCAGACCACCGCGTCGATACCTTCCTGTGCAAAAAACGCCTGCATCTCCCGGACCTGGTGGGCGTGCTGGACGGTGGTCACCAGCCCGATTCGCCGCCGGGTGAGGTGGGGGAGCACGGAGGCGAGGATGGTGACATCGATATCCGATGGACAGAGATCGAAGATCACCGGTTCGGCATCGCCGTCCACCGGGGCATGACCGAGATGGACCAGCACATCGGCCCAGCCCGGATCGCACAGGTCCAGGGCGAGATCGCAGGCACCGTAGCAGGGATCTCCACTGAGGATCACCTCGAACCCGGCGCCCTCGAGCGTCTCGGCCAGATCGCCGATCCGGCGTTTCAGCCCCTCGGGAGCCTGGATGGCCACCCGCCGGGCGCCCCGGGCATGGAGCCGGGAGACGAGGTCAGAGGCGGCTGTCAACGACCCGCACCCCGTCCGGGGAGACCTCCACGGAGACGAGCGTCTTGTAGGGGCAGGCCACCGCCGGATCCCCGCGCCCGATCACCACGCAGGTATCCACCAGCTCCGCCCCCGCCTGGGCGAGCGCCTCCTGCAGGCAGACCATCGTGCCCCCGGTGCTGCAGACATCGTCGACCACCACCACCCGGTCTCCCGGCCGGATCCCGTTCAGGTAGAGCTCTCCCTTCGAGTACCCGGTGGTCTGGTGGACGGCGATCTCTCCCGAAAGCCCGTACCGGCGTTTTCTCATGATAATGAGCGGGAGATCGGTGGCCAGGGAGAGGGCGGTCCCGATATGGATCCCCATCGCCTCCGCGGTGACGATGGCGTCCACCCCGTCGAGGTCCAGGACCCGGATGAGGGCGGCGGTCACCTCCCGGAGGAGCGCGGGCTCCAGGCGGGGGACGCCGTCGGTGATGGGGTGGATGAAATAATTGTAGTCACCCCGCTTCACGATGGGAGCGTTTTCCAGCGATTCTTTGAGTCGGGTCAGCATGCATACGCCTCCATGTCGCTGAGAAAACCCTCGACCGTCTCCCGGTACACGTGGGGCATGCACACGATCCGGAGGTGGCCGGAGCGGGTCCGGGAGACCTGCCACCCGGGAGGCACGCGGTCGCAGACGAAGGTGGCCACGTTGACATCCGGCTCCACCACCGCGGGCCATCCGAGGGCCTCCATCCCATCGATGAGTCGACGGGTAGTCTTCATGCACCCCGCCACCACCGCCTCCATTCCGTCCCGCCCGAGGTGGGCGAGCACGGCGAGCGCCGAGGCCACCGAGGCCCCGGGCCGGGTTCCCGAGAGGGTATATTCCCGCTTCACGGTGAGGTAGGGGGTCTCCACCTCCAGGTTGGAGAGGAGCCCGGGATCCCGCACCAGGAGACACCCGGCGGGGATGGTGCTCATCCCCATCTTGTGGGGATCCACGGAGATGGTGTCCACGCCGGGGAGCCCGAAATCGAATGGTGGTGCCTGAGCGAGGAAGGGGAGGACCAGGCCGCCGAATGCCGCATCCACGTGGAGGAAGAGGTCCCGGTCCTCGGCGATATCGGAGAGGGCGGCGATGGGATCGACCATCCCGTACTCGGTGGTCCCCGCGACCCCCACCAGCGCCACCGTGTCCGAATCTATCAAGGCCTCCACCTCCGCGGGGTCCATCCGGTAGTGCCGGTCCAGGGGTGCGTTTCGCATCTCCAGCCCCAGGATATCGCACGCCTTCTGGAAAGAAAAATGGGCCGACGTGGGGACGATGATGTTTGGGGTCGGGGTCGCCTTCTCTGCCCGGGCGATCCGGAGCGCCTGGATATTGGACTCGGTCCCTCCCGAGGTGGCGTACCCCCCGGCCGTGGGATGGTGGAAGAGGGCGGCGAGCTGGCCGATCAGTTCCCGCTCCAGCGTGGCGGTCCCGGGGAAGAGACCGGGGTCGCCGAGGTTGGTGTCCAGAAAAAGGATGTGCGCCTTCACCGCGACGGGATGCGGGGTCGTGCACATGGAGCTGAGGATGCGGGGGTAGCCCAGATCCTCTGATTTCCTGGTGGTGAGATACGAGATCACCTCGTCTTCAGATCGACCGGCGATCTCCATCGTATCCTCGTGCCATGTCCAGTATCATCCGCTGTTCGGTGCGGGCGGCGGTCTCGCGGATCTTGAGCACGGCATCGATATTTGCCGAGACGCTCGCGATGCCGTGCTGGATCAGCCACTCCACCATGGAGGGATCCGATCCCGCCTGTCCGCAGATGGAGCACTCCACCCCCGCCCGCCGGCAGACGTCGATGGCGAAGTCGAGGAGCCAGAGGACCGCCGGGTGCCGGGGATCGTACATCTGGGCCACATACTGGTTGTTCCGATCGATGGCCAGGGTGTACTGGACCAGGTCGTTGGTCCCGAACGATGCAAAATCGATCCCCGCCTCGATGAAATCCTCCACCAGGAGCGCGCTGCTCGGGACCTCGATCATGATACCGAGCGAGACGCGGTCGACGGGGGCCCCGAGTTCGCGCATCTGCTCGCGGGCCTCGATGAACTCGTCGGGATGGCTGACCAGGGGGAACATGATCCCCAGGGTGTCGTATCCCTCGTTCCAGAGGCGTTTGAAGGCCTCCACTTCCATCCGGAAGAGATCCGGGCTCTGCAGATCGCGCCGGATCCCCCGGTATCCGAGCATCGGATTGTGCTCCTCGGGCTCGTCCTCGCCCCCCTCCATATTGCGGAACTCGTCGGTGGGGGCGTCCAGGGTCCGCACCCAGACCGGTTTTCCGGGGAACGCGTCCAGCACCGTCCGGATCCCGTCCACCAGTTCCCCGATAAACTCCTCCTCCCTGCCGTTTTTGATGAACCATCCCGGCGTCTTGTTCAGCCCGAGGATCATGTGCTCGATGCGCAGGAGCCCCACGCCGTCGGCACCGGTGGCGGCCGCCCGGCAGGCGGCCTCGGGGAGGGAGACGTTGACCTTGATGCTCGTCGCGGTGACCAGGGGGGCGGCCGCCGGGGCCGTGGTCGCCGGGGCGGCGGATCCGTACTCCACCTCGATCGCCCCGTCGTACACCACGCCCCGCTCCCCGTCCACGGTGATCAGCTGGCCGTCCGAGAGTTCCCGGGTCGCCTTCTTGGTTCCCACCACCGCCGGTGTCCCGAGCTCGCGGCTCACGATGGCTGCATGGCAGGTCATCCCGCCCTCGTCGGTCACCACCGCGGAGACCCGGCGCATCGCCGGGACCATGTCCGGGTTGGTCATCTTCGCCACCAGGATGTCCCCCTCGGCGATCTTGCCCGTCTCTCTGACGTCGGTTACGATGGCCACTTTTCCGCTGGCGGTGCCCGGTGAGGCGCCCTGCCCCTTCAGGAGCACCCGTCCCCGTTCCTGGGACTGCTGCTGGTCAGCGCGTTGCCCCGTCCGGCCGATGGTGGTGATGGGGCGGGACTGGAGGATGTATTCCTGGTCACCCACAAACGCCCATTCCACGTCCTGCGGAATGCCGTAGTGCTCCTCGGCGGTCCGCCCATGGGCGGCGAGGACGGCCACCTCCTCATCGGAAAGGACCGGAGCGTTCCTGAGGTCGTCGGGGACCTTCTGCTCGCGGGTACCCTTCGCGCCGTGGCTGACGATCATCACCTCCTTGTCGGCGATCTCCCGGTCGACCACCGTCCCGGAGCGCCGGTCAAAGACGTAACTGTCCGGGGAGACCGCCCCGGAGACCACCGCCTCGCCGAGCCCCCATGACGCTTCGATGACGGAGAGCGGTTCCCCGGTGACGGGGTGAGAGGTGAACATGACCCCCGCCTTCTCCGACTGGATCAGGCGCTGGATCACCACCGCGATATTGACCGCCCGTTCCTCGAACCCCTGCCGGGCGCGGTAGTAGATCGCCCGCCGGGTGAACAGGGATGCCCAGCACTTCCTGACCGCCTCCAGGAGATCCTCCTCCCCGGCGATGTTCAGGAACGTCTCCTGCTGGCCGGCGAAGCTCGCTTCGGGCAGATCCTCCGCCGTGGCGCTCGAACGAACCGCCACCACCACGTCCTCCCCCATCTCATGATACGCCGAGAGAATGGTGGTGCGCAGGGAATCGGGGATCTCCCGGGAGATGATCAGGTCCTGCGCCCGATCCGACGCCTCTGCGAGCATATCGGAATCCTCCACGTCGATATCCTCGGTAAACGAGAAGAGTTCGTCCTCGATGCCGGATCCGACCAGAAAATTCCGGTACGCGGTGGCCGTCACCACGAAGGCGTCGGGCACCGGGAGACCGATTGATGTCATTTCCCCCAATGATGCCCCCTTTCCTCCGACGGAAGGCACATCATCTTTGGAAATCTCTTTGAGCCACAGAATGTCGGGCATCTCACTCATTGCATTGCACCCGCTCATAGTGTTGCCATGAACGGTTTAATACATTTTCATGCAAAAAGGCTGATTAAGGGAGATAGACAATTCATACGGGGAGTATCGTGAACTGCAGAGTTCTGGTCAGCGATCCGCTGGCGGATGAGGGCGTCGAGATCCTGCGGGAGGTCTGCGACGTCGATATCAGGACAGGGTGTACCGAAGACGAGCTGGTAGAGATCATCGGTGACTATGACGCGTTGCTGGTGAGAAGCGGCACCCAGGTGACCGAACGGGTCATCGGGGCGGCCCGCCGGCTGAAGTTTATCGGACGTGCGGGGGCGGGAGTGGACAATATCGACCTGGACGCGGCCACCCGCCGGGGGATCATCGTGGCCAACGCGCCGGAGGGGAACACGCTCGCCGCCACCGAGCATACCATGGCGATGATCCTCTCCCTGGCCCGGAAGATCCCGCAGGCGAATATCTCGCTCCGGGGCGGGGAGTGGCGGCGATCCGCCTTCATGGGTGTGGAGCTGAACGAGAAGGTCCTCGGTATCGTGGGATTCGGACGCATCGGGCGGGAGGTCGCCAAGCGGGCCAACGCATTCAACATGAGCTGCATCGCCTATGACCCCTTCATCAGCCGCGAGCGTGCAGCACGGGAGGGGGTGGAACTGGTGACCCTCGATGAGCTCTTCCGCCGGAGCGACTTCATCACCGTGCACACTCCGCTCATCAAGGAGACCGCACACCTGATCGGGCCCCGCAGTCTGCCCATGATGAAGGACGGGGTCCGGATCGTCAACTGTGCCCGCGGGGGTATCGTCGATGAAACCGCCCTCGACCGGGCGATCGCGGATGGAAAGGTGGCGGGCGCGGCGCTCGATGTCTTCGAGAACGAACCGCCCACCGCATCACCGCTCCTCTCCCGCGACGAGGTGATCGTCACGCCTCACCTGGGGGCCAGCACGGTGGAGGCCCAGACCAATGTGGCGGTCTCGGTGGCCCGGCAGTGCCGGGAGGTGCTCCGCGGCGGGTCCGCCAGATACGTGGTGAACGCCCCCATGATCCCCCAGGAACAGCAGGAGATCCTGGAACCCTGTGCCATGCTCCTCGACCGGATGGGAAGACTGCTCATCCAGCTGGTGGAGGGCCGGGTCGAGGGGATCGAGATCATCTACGGGGGAGAATTCGCGACCTCCGATTTCAACACCCGGTTCCTCTCGCGGGTCGCCCTCAAGGGACTGCTGGACCCCATCCTCCAGATTCCTGTCAATATCGTCAACGCGGAGTTTGTGGCCCAGGAGAGGGGGATCACGGTCTCCGAAACCGTGACCGCCGAATCGCAGGGGTTCAAGAATATCGTGACCCTGCGGGTGAAGACGGACACCATGACAGAATCGCTGAGCGGCAGTGTGTCGGGGCCGGGCAACCCGCGGATCGTGGCCATCGGGGAATACCGGACCGACATGAGCCCCACCGGGGACATGGTCATCTCCCGGCACATCGACAAACCCGGGGTCATCGGCCGGGTGGCGACCATCCTCGGGCAGGTCGACGTCAATATCGCCGGCATGCAGGTGGGTCGCCACCATCCCGGAGAGGAGGCGATCATGGTGCTCAGCGTCGATTCGCCGGTACCGCCGGAGGCGATGGACGAGATCCGGATGGTGGACGGCATCCGCACCGCCACCTACGTCCATATATGAACGCCCCCCCTCCCCGTCACGCCCCAATCCCTGAAAAAGGGCGGGATGAGAGTATTTTTATAGGGCAATAACATACATTCTCTGGCGTATTGGCGGGCTCGTGGTCTAGCCGGTTATGACGTCGCCTTGACATGGCGGAGGTCCTGAGTTCGAATCTCAGCGAGCCCACTTCCATTTTTGCGGGATGCAGGATGCAGGATGCAGGATGCAATTATGACGCCCGGTGACTCCAGTGATTCCGGTCCAGAACCCGGGCGCCGCATCCGCGTGATGCGTTTCCTCCTTCCCCTCGCCCTGCCCCCCCTGTACCTGGGGTTCTGGTATCTCTTCCTCCCGCCCGCACTGTTCTACATCCTGCTCGGGTTGACTGCCACCTACGTCATCCCTCCCGCCGGCAAGGAATCCATCATCCCCATCGCAATCGTGATGGGCCTCCCCTGGTGGGTGATCGCCTCCACGCTGGCCCTGACCGATTGCACCGTGGCCCTGTTCATCGCCGGGAACTTCGAGTACGCGGTGAAGATCCCGCTCGTTGGCCCGCTCATCCAGAGCGGCATGGAGTATGCCCGGCGATATGCCGAGACCCATCCGCGTATCCACCAGGTCTCCACCATGGGGCTGATCGTCTTCGTGTTCTTTCCTCTCCAGGGAAGCGGGGCGATGAACGGCTCCATACTGGGCAGCCTGCTGGGTATGTCTCCCGTGCGGGTGTTCGGGTGCGTCATGGCCGGCTCCATTTCGTCATGCCTGGTTATCGGCCTCGGCAGCGGGGCGGTCATGGATCTCTGGGCCCGGGATCCGTCCCTGGCCGTCGGTGTCCTCGTCCTGCTGGCCGCGACGGGAATCGGCGGATACCTGGTATGGCGCCACACCGTGCATCGTCTCCGGGAGCGCAGCCCCTGACCCCCTCAGGGGGTCAGTACTTATCCATCCGGCGCACATACTCACTTGTATGGGCAGATCGGTCCAGAAACGATCCGTTGCACTGTACGATGCCCCGCGAAACCGTCTCTACTTCGTGCCGGTGGCGCGGATCATCGCCATGTATATCGATGATCTGATGTTCACCCGTGCGGGCGAGGAGACGTCCATCGTCTTCACCCTCCATACCATCATCCAGGGGCTCGACGGGATCCAGAGCCCGGTGGAGGTGAAGGTCGCCTCGCCAGACCCCCTCGATGAGACCTTCCTCGAATATGCCAAGGCCCTCTTCTTCGACGAGGTCAAGTCCTCCCTCGATCTGCTGCTCTACGAACCGCTGGACTACGAACCCCGGAGCGAATCGTTCACCTCGCTGGTGAAGAACCGGATCACGGTCTCCGAGCAGATGCGCCTCCTCCTCGACCGGTATCGTGCCTGCATCACGGGGCAGAAGGAGTATGTCACGCTGCTGTAGACGTTTCCCAAACCGCATCGTCTACCTTCTGCCGGGCCGATCTACTTCCGGCTGAACAGGGCGGCAGACAATGGGCGGTATCCGGTCCTTCCACCTCCCCCCGCGGGGGGCACTCATCCACGAGCTGGCGGGATCGGTCGGCAACTTCGGCACGGTCCTCCCGCTCGTGCTCGGGGTGGCACTGGCGGCGGAGATGTCGCTCGGGGTCATTCTCCTCTTCTTCGGTATCTGGTACATCGCCATCGGTCTCTTCTACCGGATCCCCGTTCCGGTAGAACCCATGAAAGCGATCGCGGCGATCGTCATCGCGCAGGGGGCGAGCGCCGGAGAGATCGCGGCATCGGGTCTGATCCTCGGGGGGGCGTGCCTGGTGTTGGGCACGATCGGGGGCATGCAGACGCTCCAGCGCTGGATCCCCGAGAGCGTCGTCCGGGGGATCCAGCTCGGCCTCGCCCTCATCCTGCTCCGGACATCGGTGAATTTCATCCTTCCCGATCCCGGGTTCGCCGCGCTTTCCATCGCCATCATCCTGGTCTTCTTCGCGGTGACCCGCGTTGGATCGATCCCCGATATCTCCGCGCTGCTGGTCATCGGGCTGGGGGTGGCCTTTGGGCTGGTGACCACGGGCATCGGATCGGTGGACCTTCTTGTGCTTCCCTCCCTGGTCATCCCCACTCTCCCGCAGAGCATGGAGGCCTTCTGGACCCTGGTCCTTCCGCAGTTTCCCCTGGTGCTGACCAACGCCACCCTGGCCACCGCACTCCTGGCCCATGACCTGTACGGTCGCGATATCCGGCCCGACACCCTGTGCACGAGCATCGGGATCATGAACCTGGTCTCTTCGCCGCTCGGGGGGTTCCCCATGTGCCATGGTGCCGGTGGTCTGGCCGCCCATTCACGGTTCGGTGCCAGAGGCGGTCTTGCCATGGTCATCGGCGGAGTGATATTCCTGACAATCGCCCTCTTCTTCGGCCACCCGGATACCCTGGCCATGCTCCCGGTGGGTCTGTTCGGCGCCCTGCTCGTCTTCGTGGCCATCGAGATCGGACGTCACGGGTTCAGGACAGACCGCCGCCCGGTCACCTGGAGCATGGCGGTGGTGGCCGTGCTCTTCGGGATGACCGCCGCGTTTCTCTGGGGCATCGTCGTCGCCCTCGCCCTCTCCCGCCTCGGCCGCGGCGATGCGGAAGCGTGATGGCCACTCCCCGGTTTTCGATTCTGTCATGTCACAAATGACAACGAAGTTAAAGGAGACAGGGCAAAGCTTCCATCAGGGAACGGAGATTCCCATCGGACCAGCGGTATCTGATCCGTGCCCACATCTATCAGACAAATCAGAGAAGGTGCACCATTCATGGAAACGACAGGACCGGGCAGAGGTCATGATATTCTTGTACTGATCATCGAGATCGTCATCGGCGCAATCATTGTCACCGGCGGTCTGATAGCGATCATCAAGTTGATCCAGGTGATCTGAACCCACAATTCTCCAATCTTTTCCCTGGATCACGATTAAGTGCTCTGCACGCCCATATCCTCGTATCGGTTGGCCATGCATCGGTACGTTATCTGTTGTGTCGCAGTGATCCTCCTCCTCGCACCGCCGGCCGCCGCCACACTGGACACCACCACATCGGTGGTGCCGGATACGGGCGGGATCGCCGCCGGAGGGGAGGTGTCGGTGACAGCCCGCTTCACCTTCGACGAGGAGTTTCCAAACGAGGGATGGGCGGCGGGGACCACGTCTCTCGTCTCCCCGGTATGGATCTATGATGTCCGGATCAGTGATATACCGGCCATGGAAGGTGTCTCCCGGGGAAGCGAGTTCTACCTGCATGGTTTCTCTCTCTCCTATCCCTCCCCCACCCCGGTCACCCTCAACCTCACGGTGCGGGGGACGATGCCGGAGACCGGACCGGGCACCGCCCCCCTGATCTCCGTGCGACTGGAGGACCGTGACGGTGAGCTGTGGGGGGCGATGGATGAGCCGCTGGTGATCCGGCGCGGTAATATCGGGGCCACCGCCACGCCCACCACCAGACCCCCTTCCGGTACCGGACGCCTGGACATCGACTCCGTCCCCGCCCCGGCCCTGGTGTACCTGGACGGCACCTTCGAGGGGACCACGCCCTGCACGGTCACCGGCATGGTGTCCCGGGAGCACACGGTGTATGTGGAGAAGGACGGGTACACTCCCTGGACCACGGTGATCCGGACCCGGGAGAATTCGAGCACCTCGCTGGTGGCGATCCTCGAAAAACAGGTTGCAGAGGAGACCCCCGCGGATGCAGACGGACCTGTCAACACGAGCACCATCCAGGGCGGCCTGGAATCCATCGGCCCCGTGGTCCGGGCGCTGGCGGATCTCGCCCGCCAGATGCTCTCGGTCTTGGAGGATGTCTGCAGATCGATAGGGGCGTCATGGTCGTGAACGACTGGATCATGGTGATCCATGGACCGGAGGTCTTCGACTCGGGGTGCGCCCGGCACCTGATCCGGGTGCTCCACCCCCGGACGGTCTGTGCGGTGGGGGTGATGACCCGGACCGCCGCCGAGGAGTCCGGGCTGACGGTGGAGTGGCGGGCCGGGCGCCCGAGCGAGGTGATCTCCGGTCTGCCGGCCCCGGCCGTACTGGTCACGCAGGGAAAGACCCCGGAGACCGGCCGGATCTTCGGGGAGCAGGTCGCCGGCCGCCACACTGCCGGAGGAGGGCTGGTCCAGCTCGACTGCACCGCACAGACCGTCTTCTGCTGGAACGGCGGTGACCCGGACCTCGCCTCCCGGATCGCCGCCGCCACCGGATGGGGGATCCAGGCGGCCACCGCCAACGGCCGCTCTCCCCCGCACGAACGGATCATCCGCGGATGCCTGCCCGGAGAGACGGTCTGCGTGGAGGGGGTGGTCATCGGCCGGGCGGTCTCCGATCGGGTGGTGCTGTGCCAGGAGAACGGGGTGGTCCGGGCGATGGAGGGCCTGGATCCAAAGCCCCACGGATTCGAGAAGCTGGCATCGCTCGCACCGCTGAACCTGGAAGAGACCTGGTGCACGAGCGGCACCCTGCGGCGCTCCTCCCCCCGCCCGTCCCGCACCGCGCCCCGGTGCGGCCGGGTGGCGGTCATCGACCACCGGGGCCTGGACCTGTACCGGCGGCTGGACCAGGACAGCTGCGGGGTGCTCGCGGTGGGAGACGACACCACCATGGTCTGCGGCCACATCTGCACCCATCTGGGGGTGCCGGTCTTCGGGATCACCGACGGAGACGGTGACGTGCTCCTGCCCGGTGCGTATCCCCCGGGGTCGGTGGTGGTGGAGCTCGAGGGCGAGCGGGACGATGACGTGGGACGGGAATGTGCACTGGTCCGGCCGTGCAGGGAGGTCTGCTGGGATGACTGGGTCGAGGGCACCCTCGCCCTCCTGGGCGACCGGGCCCGGATCACCGTTGATCTCCGGGCAGAGAGCGATGGACTGCGGCCGGTGTAAGGGCCGCGGGTACTGCGGGCTCCCGGAATGCCCGGTGATGCGCCGGTTCCGTGCCCGGCTCCGCGATGACCCCGGCGTGCAGAGCTACATGGGCACTGCCCCCTCGGTCTTCGTGGGGGCTCATGGCTGGCCGGCGGTGTCGGCGGGCCCCCTCCTCTCCGGCGACCCGGACGATCCGGAGAAGTGGGTGGCCCGGAACCTGGCCCTCGGGGATATCGTGGATATCCGAGCCCGGACCATCCGCGGCAGGAGCCGCGGCCGCCGGGTGGGGGGAAGCCTGGAGGAGATCGCCCTCTCCAGCTCGCCCCTCGACGTGGAGGCGCACTTCGAAAAACCCATTCACACCGCGATCACCTTCGACGGGACCATCACCCCGGTGGGATTGAGCGGCCTTCTGGACCGGCTGGATGTGCTGGACAATGCCCGGGTGGCCCGCCCGGTGGACCGGGTCACCGGCGACACCGACCTGTCGGCAACGGAGGCCACCGATATCCTGTACCGCTCGGGCGTATCCGTCCACCGGATCACCCAGCTCCTCTCTGCCGGCCTGCTCGGCCGGCGTCGCCGGGTGGTCCCCAGCCGGTGGGCGATCACCGCCGTCGATGACATGCTCTTCTCCGGGCTGAAACGTCAGCTGGTCCGACTTCCGCCTCTTCCGGAGATGCGGATTCATCACGCACAGCTCCACGGCAACCGGATCGCCTGCCTCCTCGTCCCCGGACCCTGGGAGTTCGAGATGGTGGAGATGTGGCAGCCCCGGTCCCTGTGGGCGCACGAGACCGAAAGTGTCAGCCATGACGGTGAGCGCGGTCTCAAAACGCATCCTTCCTCTCCCCTTGCCGGCGCCTACTACTCCGCCCGCCTGGCGGTGGCCGACCATCTCTGCGGCCTCGGGGCGGGGGCGACGGCGCTCATCGTCCGCCGGGTCTCGCCCGATTACTGGGCGCCGCTTGGGACATGGGTGATCCGGGAGGCGGTCCGATCCGCCCTCGCCTCCCCCCCGCTCGTGCCCGAAACCCTCAGGGAGGCGACCGCGGGGCTCGACGCGCTCCTGGGCACCACCCGGTGGCGCGACAATTCCGCGCTCCTCCCCCGCCTGCGGTCACAGACCACGCTCGGCGATTTCGGGGGCGGGTGAGGAAGGCGCTCCCGCGGGCGTCGAGGGCACCGCAGGAAAATCAGGACAGGTCCCGTTCTCATATTTCCGGGCGCCGGGGCCATGCCGGTGGATCAGGGTCGTGCCGCGTACAGTGCCCTATCCCTCGCCCTGCTCCCGGTGGCGCTCTTCCACGGTCTCCAGAGTGTTGGCCTCGTCCACGCCCTTGTCGTCCCGGATCCGGACCAGCCGGGGGAAGCGGAGGGCATAGCCGCTCTCGTAATTGGGGCTGGTCTGGATCTCGGAGTAGCCCACCTCGAAGACCAGGGTCGGTTCCAGGGAGACGGTCTTTCCCAAGCGGGAGATGACCGTATCCTTCAGCCGCCGGTACAGCTCCTGGAGCTGTTCGTCGGAGAAGCCGGTGGCCACCTTCCCCACCGGGAGGAGTTCTCCCTGGTGGAGGCAGGCGATCAGGAACGATCCGAAGAGATGGGCGCGGCGCCCTTCACCCCATTCCGCCCCCACCACCACCAGATCGAGGGTGTCCACCTCGGGCTTGATCTTCACCCAGGCCCTGCCCCGCACCCCGGGGGTGTACCGGGAGGAGAGCACCTTGATCATGATCCCCTCCTGCCCGTCGTCGAGGGCCTGCTGGTAGAAGGTGCCCAGTTCCTCGGGATCGGCGCTCCGGAACTGCTGGGCCAGGTACCGGCCCCCCAGCACCTCCTCCAGGATCTCCCGGCGTCTCCGCAGGGGGAGGTCGATGAGGGTCTCGCCGTCGCGGTACAGGATATCGAAGATCCGGGGGACGAGTTCGATCTCCTCCCGGGCGATGTCCACGTCGTGTTTGCGCCGGAACCGCCGGATCACGTACTGGAAGGGCAGCGGCCGCCCGTCCCGGACCGCGTAGACCTCGCCGTCGATGATCACGTCGTGGGTGATCGCACCGGTGAGGATCTCCGCGATATCCGGGAGACCGACGGTGACGTCCTCCAGCCGCCGCGAATAGATGCAGCATCGGTCGCCCTCCTTGTGGAGCTGGATCCGGGACCCGTCGTACTTGTACTCCGCCCCCACCTCCCCGTGCTCGGCCACCATCGCATCGATGGACCCCTGCTGGGCGAGCATCATGCGCACCGGCCGGAAGATCCGGATGCTCACATCACGGAGGGCGTCTGCTCCCTCCCGGGCGAGGAGGGCGACCTCCCCGAGATCGTTGAGGGCCTGGTGGGCATGCTCCACCAGGCGGCTGTCCACCCCGAACGCATCTGCCAGGGCGTCGCGGACGTTTCCCTCACCGATCCCGATGCGCAGTTCCCCCAGCACGAGCCGGGCGAGGTATCTTCCTTCGAGTGGCCGGGCGTTGGCCAGGAGTTTGCGGATGACCAGGATCTTCTGGCGCTGGGACTGCTTTCCTTCGGTGAGGGCGATCTCCTCGCAGTCGCCATACACCTCCGCCAGGGTGAGCGTCTGTGAGAAGAAGGTGGTCTGCTCCTTGTTCTCGAGCAGCTCCTCGATGGCCGTCCCGGCATCCCCGGTCCGGTTGACCGTCTGGATCACCGCGTCCTTGTCCTTTCCGATGACGTAGGCGGTCGCCTCGTACAGGTGGTTTGGCCCGATCCCCAGTTTCTTCGGGCTCCAGTCGGGAAAGATCTTCCCCATCACGAACCGGACGAAGACGGGCAGCTCCTCGTCGGTGAGACCGGGAAGCGACGAGCTCAGGATGTTGATCATCTCGAGGCGGCCGGAGACGTGCTCTATCCGCTCACACATACGCGCAAATTCGATGAATTCCATGTCCCGATCACCCGTGTTCGTCAGTGGATTTGTCTCTTGTGGTGCCCGTCACACCGACAGGCAACCGCCGCCATCCCCTGTCGGGGTCTGCACCGCCACCACCAGGTCGATGGCCTCGGGAAAGAGGCCGAGTCCCTCGCGGGCGGAACGCATCGCCCGCTCCGGCGAATTGTTCACTTCACTCAGGTGGCCGAGCATGGCGGCATGGAGGGAATCGGTGAGATACTGGAGGCAGGATGCGGCATGGAGATTGGAGAGGTGGCCCTGGTGCGACCGGATCCGGCGCTTGAGGTAGTCGGGGTACGGACCGCAGCGCAGCATCTCCGGGCAGTGGTTGCTCTCCAGCACCGCCATATCCGCCCGGATGAGCGCCTCCCATGCCCCCTCGGTCACGATCCCGGTGTCGGTGCAGACCGTGCACCGGAGGTCACCGTGCCGGACCAGGTAGCCGCAGGGCTCGGCGGCGTCGTGGGAGGTGGAGAAGGCCTCCACCGCGAACCCGTCGAGGGAAAACCGTTCGCCGGCGGTGCACCGGACACACGACGGTTCCCGCCCGGCGGTGCAGAGCCGCTTCAGGGCGGCGAGCGTCCCGCCGGTGCCCACCACCGGGATACCGAGACTCCTGGCGAGCACGTCCGCTCCCCGCAGGTGGTCGGTGTGTTCGTGGGTGAGGAGGATCCCCGCCAGGTGTGTCTCATCGACGCCGGCGGCGGCCATCCGTGCACGCAGCTGGCGGGCGCTCAGGCCGGCATCGATGAGGAGCGCACTCTCCTCACCCTGGAGAAAATAGGCGTTTCCCTTGCTCCCGCTCGCAAGGGCGGTGATCTTCATCGGATAGTGTTCGCACAGTCACCCGAAAAATGCTCGCGTCCGGGTCAGCCCACCTTGAGGTCACGGTATCCGTCCTGTGACGGGGCGACCAGGAGGATCGCTCTTCCCCTGATGCACACCGGTTTGGGAAATGTGGTGAACTGAACCGATCCCCCGGTGACCGGGGTTCCATCGAGGGTCATGACGCCGTCGGCCCCGGCATCGAGGATCTCCTGCACGGTGCCCGTGCCGGTCAGGTCACGGAGGGCCGCCCGGAGGATGAACCGCCCGTCGTATCCGGACGCCGCGAGACCAACGCCCGCCAGTGCTCCGATCACTCCATCCTCGGTGCCGCCCAGCCCCGCGAGGCGGATCCCAGCATGCCCGGCCAGGGCCCGGGCCTCCCGCTGGTTCACCACCCGTCCCTTGGCGGCGAGCCCGAACCCATACACCCCCGAGGTCACCTGTCCGGGAGACGCGAGCGCAACCCCCGGATCACTCCCGTCGGCCATGGCATCGGCGACCATGCCGGTGGCCAGATCCCAGATATTGTCGGGGGAGGTGCCGTTGGTGGAGAGGTGCAGGACGGCGCAGCTGTTGTGGGAGGTCATGGGCACCGCCTCGTGGACATAGAGCTGGTGGCGGGTCACGCCGGTCACGGTGCACAGGGTCGCGAGGCGTGCGGCGATCTGGCGGGCGAGATATCCGGTTCCCCGGCTTTCCTGGTTGTCGGTGTCGTCGAGTGAGAGGTACATGGTGGTCATCGATGGTCATCTCCGGTTGACGGGCTGGTGTCCATAATAGGTCGGTTCCTTCCTGTTTAAGTAACTGGACTGTACAGCACATGTGGTTGACCGGAGCCGGGGGTGGGCGCAAGACTTATGAGGAAGGAAGGAGAAGGCCGTATACCAGCTGGTATATCAGCTGGAATAAAGGTGTGTTCCCATGAAGATATACGTGCGTGGCCGACAGAAGGTCGGAGAAGGCGTCCACCAGCCCCAATTCCGGGTGATGGCCGTCATGGCAGAGAAAGACAAACATGTCCATATCGAGGCCGCCCATTTCCGGAAAGTCGAACTGGAACAGATGGCACAGGACATGGGAGCCGAGATCGTGTACCTGGAACCGGTGCCGAAAGAAGAGCGCGGTTCCATGAAGGACTGACTCCTGCCACCGGTATGGTCGACGATCACACGGGGGAGATCCTGGCGGTGGCCGCCGGGCTGATCGCCCGCGAGGATCACCAGCTGACTCTCCGGTTCAGAGACGGGGAGGTGCATATCCGCCTCCCCACCACCCGGAGGATCGCCCGATCTCTGGGGGTGCCCCACTACTATGTGCTTCCCGCGATCGCCGGCATGGAGGGGGAAGGAATCCTCACCCGTGAACCGCGGATCGGGGTGTACACCACCGCTCGCGGCAGCGGGATGCTCTTTTCGATCCTGGAGGAGCGGTATCCCGCCGGGCTGGTGTCGATGACCGGCCCGGATCTCCTGGGAAGCCTGCGCCGGGCGATGTCCTGATCCCGGGCCGATGTCAGAAGACATGGACCGACGTCGCCTTGAACGCGATCCATATACGGCTTCCCTCGCCGATCCCCATCTCATGGAACCCCTGGCGCGTCATCACCGCCACGAAGGGGATGCCGACATCGATATACAGGCGGACAAGCGTTCCGTTGTCCACCACGTCGGTGACCGTCCCCGGCAGCCGGTTCCGGGCGCTGATGGAGGGGGATTCATGGGAGATGAGCAGGTCCTCCGGCCGGATGGAGACCGAGACCTCGCCGTCCTGATCTCCCGGGGTGGAGTAGATGGTAATGCCCTCGATGTCGATGGCGGAGATCCCGTTCTCCCGCCCCGTGATGCGGCCGGAAAAGAGGTTTCCCACTCCCACGAACCGGGCGGTGAATTCGCATTCGGGTTGCCGGAATACCTCGTCGGGTGTGCCGATCTGGAGGATCTGCCCCTCGTTCATGATGGCGACCCGGTCAGCGAGGGAGAAGACCTCCTCGAAGTTGTGGGTGATGTGGATCACGGTGGTGTCGTAGGTTGCATGGAGCCGCTTCAGCTCGGATCGCAGTTTCTCGCGGGTCTGGGAATCGAGGGCGGAGAGGGGTTCGTCGAGGAGCAGCAGGTTCGGGTTCATCACGATTGCCCGTGATATGGCCGTCCGCTGCTGTTCGCCTCCGCTCAGGGTATCCGGATACCGGTGGAGGAGATGGCCGATATCGAAGAGCGATGCCGCTTCCTGCACCTGTGCGTCGATCTCCTCACGCGGAACTTTCCGGTTCTTCAAACCGAACCCGATGTTCTGCTCCACGGTCAGGTGGGGAAAGAGCATGTAGTCCTGGTACACCATGCAGATGTTGCGGTCTCTGGCCGGGAGTCGGGTGATGTCCCGGTGGTTCAGCACGATCTTCCCGGCATCCGGCGGATAGATGCCCGCGAGGATCTCCAGGAGGATGGTCTTGCCCGCGCCGGTGGGGCCGATGATGATCAGGTATTCACCGTCGTGCACATCCAGAGAGACGTCTCTCAGGACGAATTCACCGAGATCCTTGGACAGATTGTGAACTTCCAGCATGCCTGAAACCCCCCTAGAAGCGGGCGGATCCTCCATATCGTTCGAATATGTACAGGGACACCACCGAGATGAGAATCAGGATGGTGGCCGCCGATATGGCCAGTTCCAGGTCACCGCAGGACATGTTCAGGAAGAGCGAGATGGGCAGGGTCTCCGTCTTCATCCGGGTCGCCCCGGCGAGCATGAGCGCCGCGCCGAACTCCCCGATCCCTTTTGACCAGGTGATCACCGCCCCGGCAAAGAACCCGGTTGCCGCCATCGGCAGGGTCACCTGCCAGACCGCCTGGAAATCGCTGCACCCGAGTGTCCTGGCCACGTATTCGTAGCGGGGGCTGATGCTCTGGAAGGTGGATCGCATGATCCGGAGCATGAAGGGCAGGTTCACGAAGAACTGGGCCATGATGATCCCCAGCGGGGTGAAGACGAACGTGAGTCCCACCGCCGCCAGTCCCTCCCCGATGACGGTGGTGCCGAAGAAGAGCAGGAGCGCCACCCCGGCGACGAGCGGAGGCAGGGCGAGCGGCAGATCCAGCACCATGTTGACGATGTTCTTGCCGAAGAACTCGTACCGGGCCAGTGCATAGGCCGCGGGTACCGACACCACGATGCACATGGCCGTGGAGACGCATGCGGTGATCAGGCTCAATACGATGGCGAACTGGATCTCACCGGTCATCAATGATGCGATCAGCGCGGCGGGTGAGGGATGGCTCACCACCAGCAGGAGGAGGACGACGATGAACGCCGTCAGGACGACTCCCACGGTGATGGTGGACCATTTGAGCCAGTTTTGATCCCGTATTGAACTCACAGGTGCGTCCTGCTCCGATCCCGGAGTTCCCGGGGAGTGGCGTTCCATTCGGCGATGTCGTCCATGTGCTGGTCATCCACCCAGCCGCTCCTGACCTCGTCGCGGTGATCGAACTGGCGGACATAGGGTTTGATGTCCAGAAGCGGTGTCCCGTCCAGGATGTCCACGCCCCGCACCTCCAGGACATTCCCGTGCACCGCGAGCAGATCGACGATGGAGAACCCGATGGGATTCGGTCGGTTGAAGTGCCGGATGGAGAAGATCCCCCGATCCCGCTCCACGTCCAGAAATGGTTTCTGGATCAGGTTGACCCCGGTGGCGCGATCGAAATGGTACAGCAGGATGAGGTGGGAAAACCGCTCGATGTCCTGCAGTCCGTCCTCAAACTCGGGGAAGACTTCGATCTGCCCCACCGATGGGTTGAAGATGCCCTGTATGGGCGTGTTCTCCTGTATGGTGTGTTCGGAGTGGATGATTCCGATCGGTCGGTACACGATCTCCATCTGGTCTATGCGTTCTTTTTCCTGTGAAGATTCCATCTTAATCACGTTCCCGGGGGGTTATGCATTTTCGAAGGATGGGTCCGGGTAGGTGGAGAATCCAAACTCTTCGAAGATCCCTGCTCCCGTGTCTGACACCACAAAGTCGATGAACTCATCCGCTTCATCGGGGTGTTTTGAGAAGGTGAGACTCCCGATGGGGATGACCTTGACGATGTTTTTATCAGCGGGGATGTCTATCCTGTCCATTTTCTTCTCGTTGTAGAGGTCTTCCCAGATGATGGAGGCGTCGGCCTGTCCAAGCGATGTATGGACCACGAGTTCATTGACGGTCGCTCCCCGGGCGACCACGTTCGCCTCCACATCGTCGCGTATGCCGTTGTTATCCAGCAGTTTGTTGCATAGTTTACCGATTGCGCAGGCGCCGGGGTCACCGAGCTCCACCTTCACCCCGGGGGTGGCGAGATCGTCGAGGCAGGTGATGTGTGCCGGGTTGCCCTTCGGGGTGACGATGATCGGTACATGGTAGGCGACGAGATGGCTCTTGTCAATGAATCCCTTCTCATCGGCCGCTCCGAAGTAATAGGTGGCGCCGGGCATGTACACATCGCCGAGTTCGGTGAGCTCCATCTGGGAGAGGAGGGTGTTCGATCCGGCGAAGTTGAAGTTCACCCCCACACCGGTTTCCCGGGTAAATGCAGTGGCCACTTCTTCCATCGGCTCGCGCATGCCCGCGCCGCAGTAAACCAGGAGTTCCTCATTCTTCTGGTCACCATCCCCTGTGCCCGACTCGCTGTGCGGAGCCTGATCGCTCGTGCATCCGCAGATCAGTACAGATCCGCAGAGGATCAGGCCGATGCATATTATGGAAAAAATCGTCTTCATTCCTGTACCCGTTGACAATGTAGGCTTGTCCAGTATACTGCGACTAATTCGGTTTTGCTGTGCCACGTCGCTTTGGGGCGAAGGAGGATACACCGGTGAAGACCACCGGATTATCAGCTCTCGTATTTCGGGTCCGGATAGGTGGTGAACCCGTGCTTTTCGAAGATCGCGAGTCCCTCGTCGGAAGTGACGAAGTCTATGAACTGCCCGGCATTCTCCGGGTTTTCAGAGAAGGTCAGGGTGCCGATGGGAACCACCTTCACGAATCCCTCCTCCATGGGGATGTCGACTTTTTCCATCGTCTCCGGGTTGTAGAGGTCCTCCCAGATGATGGCCGCGTCTGCCTGGTTCATCGAAATGTACACCAGGAGCTCGTTGACGGTGCCGGACTTGACCACCGTATTGTTCTCGACTTCCGCCCATATGCCGTCCTTTTCCAGCATTTTCTTGGCCGCTTTCCCGATGGCCGGACCGCTTGGCTCGCCGATGGCAACCCGGACGCCCGGTTTGGCGAGGTCATAGACGGTCTGGATGTCCGCGGGATTCCCCGTGGGGACCACGATGGCCAGCACATGGTACACCGTCGGTTCGGTCCTGTCGACGTATCCTTTCTCGATTGCGGTATCGATATAGGATTTCGCACCCGGCATGTAGGCATCGCCGGTCTGGTAGAGCTCGATCTGGCTCAGGAGCTGGGCGGAGCCACTGTAGGTGTATTCGATGTCGATGCCGGTTTGATCGGTGAACAGAGCGGCGATCTCATCCATCGGCTCGCGCATGCCCGCCCCACAGTAGACCAGCAGGGACTCCTGGTCCTGCCCGGATGGTGTCTGCGGAGTCGTTTCCTGGGCGGTACATCCGCACATCAGCAGACACACCATAACGATGCCTGCACAGAGAGTGATTGATGCGGTACGTCTCATCGCTCACACTATCACCACCGGGTAAAATAACTGTTGACATTTGAACCCATGTATCAATCAGGTATACTTAACCTATTCACACACATGGACGGCGGTCGCCTTGAACGAGGCGTCCACCTCCGCTCCCGGCTCAAGTCCCATCTCTTCTGCGGTATCACGGAGCACAGTGGCGATGAGCCGGAACCCGCAGTTCAGCACCAGTTGAACCAGCGGTCCCTCCGGGGTGACGGCCTCGATCCGGCACCGGAACCGGTTCCGGGCGCTGATCTCCCCCGTCCCGATCATGACGTCCTCGGCCCGGATGCAGACCGACACCGTCTCCCCCGCGGTGTGGTGGGTGACCGCGGTGACCTGGTGCCCGTTGATCCCGATGACCGCCACCCGGTCGGTGTTTCCCCGCACGATCCCATCGAGGACATTGTCGTACCCCACGAAGCGGGCCACCTCTTTTGTCCGTGGCGCATTGAACACCTCCTGCACCGGCCCCTCGGTGGCCAGGCACCCGTCGATAATCACCGCCACGCGGGTGGCGAGCCGCATCGCCTCTCCCCGGGAATGGGTGACCTGCACGATGGTCAGGCCATGCTCGCGGTGGATCCGTCTCAGATCACCGATCACCTGCTCGCGGGTCAGGGGGTCGAGGGCAGAGAGGGGTTCGTCGAGAAGGAGGATCTCCGGGTTCACCGCGAGCGCCCGGGCGATGGCCACCCGCTGCTGCTCGCCGCCGGAGAGGGTCAGGGGGTGGCGGTGACGGATCCCCTCCAGGTGGAACGACCCGATGAGCTCGTCCACCCGACGGGTGATCTCTGTCTTCTTCCGGTGGCGCATCTTCAGCCCGAAGGCGATGTTCTTCTCCACGGTCATGTGGGGGAAGAGGGAGTAGTCCTGGTATACGAGGGAGAGGTTCCGCTGTTCGGGTGGTCGGCGGAGGACATCATCGTCCCGGATCCGCACCCTTCCGGAATCGGGGGTGTGCAGTCCGGCGATCGCCTCCAGGATGACGGTCTTTCCCGCTCCTGAAGGCCCGATGATGAAGAAATACTCTCCCTCGTCGATCCGGAAACTGACGTCCCGGAGTGAAAACGCCCCCAGCGTGAGGGAGACCCGGTCAAACGCGATCATCGTACCTCCCCACCCATCGCATGGCCAGCCGGAGGAGCACGAAAGCGGTGAAACAGGCGATGATCATCAGGAAAGCCACCGCACTGCTGGCATCGATACCGTCGGTGGTGAACTCGTAGTAGATCAGCGTGGAGATGACCATCGGGTAATAGGCGATCATGATCACGGCGGCAAACTCCCCGATCGCCCGTCCCCATGCCATGATGGAGCCGTTGAAGATATGACGGGCGCTGAGTGGGAGGGTGACTCGCAGAAAGGCCCAAAACCGGGTGGCGCCCAGGGTCCGGGCCACGTTCTCCAGGTGGAGGGGAACCTTCTCGAAACCCTCCCGGACGGTGTTGATGTAGTAGGGAGAGGAGACGAAGAACATCGCCACCACGATCCCGGGATAGGCGTCCTCGAAGACGAGGCCGATCTGAGAAAGCGGCGCGCCGAGAAGGCCCCGGCTCATGAACAGGATGTACACCAGGATGCCCGCCACCGTGTGGGGCAGCATCACCGGGATGTCCACGATCCCCTCCACGATCCCCTTCCCCGGGAATTCCATCCGGGCGAGGATATAGGCGAGTGGGGTACCCACCACCAGCAGGATGAGGATGGTGTTGAGCCCCGCCCCCATGGTGAGGAGGATGGTCTGGATGACCCGGGCCTCCATGGCTACGCTTATCAGGTAGGGAATATCTGAGAGTTCCCGGGCGGTGATGGAGAGGAACGCGAGGACGGTGAGGGCCAGGACGAGGCCGCCGACGAGGGCAAATGATATGATGCACGGATCCGGGAGACGGCGGCGGATGTTCATCGTTCTCCTCCCCGATGTACCGTGGAGGCGGCGGGCATCCGGCACACGGGTGAGCACACCATAAAAAAAAAGAATTGAGTTTATCCCCTGATGGTCACCAGGGACGAGAGGTCTGCGGGAACAGGTCCATACCCGCCCGCAGGGACGATCGGAGGCTGGCCCTGTGATTCCATGATGTCCTGGCCGCTGGATCCGATCAGCATCTTGATGAATGCCAGGCCGGTGTCCGGGTGATCGGCGCTGGTGGGCACCGTTACCCCGTACACAATCGGTTTGCCCGTCTTGACCCCGCCGACACAGTCGATCTGGACCTCGGCATACCGATCTTTCCAGTCGATGGACGAGAGATCGACCTGTTCGGGCAGTTCCACGAATTGCAGGTCATGCTGGACAGCGACGCTCCGGTACTCGAAGGCGTAGTCCAGTCCGCCAGCATCGAGCATCTGGACGAGTTCAACACTCTTCGGGCGGATCTGGAGGGTGCCTGTGGCGGTCACCGGATCCGGTACCTTGATGGTGTACACACCGGCCGACTCGGTCACGGTGATGTCACTGTTGGCCTCGATCGTGGTCTCGAAGATCTGGTCATCGCCGTAATGGAGCTCGGCGAGCTGGATGACCATCGGCGATCGGTAGCCACAGGGGTCCTGGTTCGGGTCGGAGAATGCCCATTTCACGTCGTCCCTGGCCAGGATCTCGTACCAGTTGTCGGCAGTGATCTCGTCTGCATACTGGCTCTGGTCGGTGTAGGCGAGGACCATCTGGTTCTTGGCGAAGGTCAGGTACCAGGTGGCGTCCTCGGGCACCATCAGGGAGGGGATGAGCGAGTAGTCGGCGGAGGCATAGACATCCGCGGACTTGTCGAGCTCCACGATCTCCTTGCAGACCGCGGTACTGCCACCGGGATGGAGCTGGACCTCCACGTGGGGGTACTCGGCTTCGAATGCCGCCTTCATCTCCTCAAAGGGAACCGTCAGGCTCCCGGCATGGAAGACCTTCAGGGAGATCTCTTCGGCGGGTGGTGCGGTTGCGGTGGGTGTTCCCTCAGCGGGCGTTTCCTCGGCGCATCCGGCGATGAGGGCCGCCCCCAGGAGGACGAACACCATGCACAGGACGGTAAGAATCCGATGGTTCGCTTTCATGAATACCAGTATTCCCCTTAACAAAAATATGTTATGCTTTGGCTCGTATTCATTACATCAATTTAACACAATGACCATTTTTCCTCAGTTCACCCATCATCATCGACAGAAAACAACTCCCGGGGTTTTGACAATGAGTTCACATCGTCCTAATCCGCCCGGATGACCGTCCCCAGCATCTCCCCGGCGAGCGCCCGGGTGAGTGTGCCCGGGACATGACCGTTGATGATCCGCACCCGGCGCACATGGGTGGCCTCACAGAGGAGCTCCACCACCATCCGCTCGAGCACCATATCCTTGAGGTCCATCTCCAGCACCTCTTCGGCGGTGATATCCCCGATCAGCTCCGCGTCCGGGTTGTCGACGGGGTTTTCTGTATACAGTCCGTCGACGTTCTTGAGGAGCCAGCAGTCCTTCGCCCCCATCACCTCGGCGGCCAGGTAGGCGCCGGTATCGGTCCGGTGTCCGGGGATCGACCCCCGATCCGGATGCTCAAAGAGACCGTAGGGAGGGGTTCCCTGGGTCACCGGCAGCAGCCCCATCCCCAGCAGCATGGGGAGATCCAAAAGGTCATCGGGCGATATGCGGATGGCCCGGTAGGGGGCGAGGAGCACCGTCATCATGATTGCGTTCTGCTCGCTGATCCGCCCGGCGAGGTCGGCGAGCACACCGGTGGGCATCCCCAGGTCGAGCCCGATGTCCATGATATGGCGCACCCGCACCCCACCCCCGGTGACCACCAGCATCCGGTGGTCCCGGGAGAGCGTGCCCACCTCCTCGGCAAGCGGAAGGACCACCGGAGCACCGTAATCGATGATCCCGTGGCCGCCGATCTTGATCACGTTCAGCTCCGGGGTGATGCGGAGCGTCTCCCGGCCCGTGTACTTCCGGAGCAGTCCCTTCCGGACCAGGCTCTCTCCCCGCAGTTTGGACTCGAGCTCATGTCGTGTGACGGAGGACGTCATTCGATCTCACCCTTTTCTGGGTGCCCGTATATCTGACCATCGGTCCACGAGAGCCCCGGGAACCTTAATGACGCTCCCCGCGGTACCGGATGGTGCATGTGGCAGGAACTGGATGTCGGCGGATGGAGCGCCCGCAGGCGCGCTGACCTGACGGCGGTCAACCGGGCGGTGGACGAGATCATCAAGGAGGTCTCCTCCCGGGGTGATCCGGCCCTCCTCGATCTCTGTGAACGGTTCGACGGCATCCGTCCCGAATCCCTGGCGGTGACTCCGGAGGAGCGGGAGAAGGCCTACGATCAGGTCGAACCCCGGCTCATCGAGGCGCTGGCCGAGTCCGAGGCACGCATCTCCTGGTTCCATGAACGCCAGCTCCCCCGCGGTCTCTGGCTGGAGGAGGTGGAGCCCGGCATCACTCTCGGGGTGAAGACCGCCCCCCTCGCCCGGGTGGGGGCGTACATCCCGGGCGGCCGCGCCGCCTATCCGTCCACCGCCCTGATGACCGCGGTCCCCGCCCGGATCGCGGGGGTGAAGGAGATCTGTGCCTGCACCCCGCCCCCGGTCCACCCCCTCACCCTGGTGGCGCTGGACATCGCGGGGGTGGAGGAGATCTACCGGGTGGGTGGCGCCCAGGCGGTCGCCGCCATGGCGCTGGGCACCGGCATCATCCCGGCGGTGGAGAAGATCGTGGGGCCGGGCAACGTGTACGTGACCGCCGCCAAGGTGCGGCTCCGCGACCGGGTGGAGATCGACTTCCCGGCGGGGCCAAGCGAGATCGCGGTCATCGCGGATACGTCTGCCCATCCCCGGTATGTCGCGGCAGACATCCTGGCCCAGGCGGAGCACGACCCGAACGCCGCCTGTGCCCTCATCACCACCGACCCCGCCCTCCCGGAGGCAGTCTGGCGCGAGATGGAGCAGATGCTCCCCCGCCTCTCCCGGAGGGAGACCATGGAGGCGTCGCTTGCCCATTCCGGGTACGTGGTTGCGGCTGATCTCGACGAGGCGGTCACCCTCGCCGCCACCCTCGCCCCCGAACACCTCTCCCTGCAGGTGGGCGATCCGCTCGCCATCCTCGACCGTGTCCGGAACGCGGGAAGCATCTTCATCGGCCCCCACGCGGCGGTGGCCTGCGGCGATTATGCCTCGGGGACGAATCACGTGCTCCCCACTGCGGGATATGCCCGGACCTTCTCGGGACTGGACGTCCACCACTTCCTCACCCGGTCCTCGGTCCAGGCGATCGACCGGCGGGGACTCGATACCATCGGGGACGCGGTGGAAACCCTCGCCCGTGCCGAGGGCCTGGATGCTCATGCTGCATCCGTGCGGATCCGACGGGACGAATGATGGTCCGGGTGGGCTGCCATGTCTCCATCGCGGGCGGCATCGACAGAGCGGTGGAGCGCGCCCTCTCGCGGGGCTGCGATCTCTTCCAGGTCTTCACCCGAAACCCCCGGGGGTGGCGGTATTCCGCGCTGGACGGGGAGACGGTGAAGCGGTTCCGGGAGGAGATGGATCGTGCCGGTATCGGGCCCGCGGTCGCCCACATGCCCTACCTCCCCAACCTGGCGAGTCCGAAAGAGGACGTGTACGAGAAATCGGTCCACACTCTCACCGCCGAGCTCGAGCGGTGCGGCCGCCTGGAGATCCCCTTCCTGGTCACCCACCTGGGCAGCCATCTCGGGAGCGGGGCCGATGCAGGTGCCGAACGGGAGATAGAGGCGATCCAATACGCCCTTTCACGGGCGGACTCCGGCACCCGGCTCCTCCTGGAAAACACCGCGGGGAGCGCCCACAGTCTCGGCAACACCTTCGAGGACATCGCCCGGATCCTCGAGGGGGTGGGGATGCCGGATCGTACCGGTGTCTGCTTCGACACCTGCCATGCCTTCGCCGCGGGATACGATCTGTCCTCGCCGGATGGACTGGAGGGGACCATGGACCGGTTCGACCGGATCATCGGCGCGGACCATCTCCGGGTCATCCACCTGAATGACAGCAAAGGTGAGTGTGGAAGCGGCCTCGACCGCCACGAACACATCGGCCTCGGCACCATCGGCACCGCAGGGATCCGCCGGATACTCCACCATCCCCGGCTTGGCTCCCTCCCCTTCATCCTGGAGACACCGGTGGATGACCGCCGCAACGATGCGGAGAACATCCGGGTGGTCCGGCGCCTCGCGGCAGGGGAGAAACAGGTATCTTGATACCCCCCGGGCACCATCCCCCTTCTGTGAACATCCATGGATGAGAGTTTGTATGCCCGGTGCCACAACTGCGGGGAAGGCCGCCTCCTCCCCTTCTTCGACACCGACGGGACCAACATCTATGTCTGCACCAAGTGCCTGATGCAGTTTGGAAACGAGGCGATCGTCTTCTCCATCTACAACAACGCGGGGCAGCGGGGAGAGCTCTTCGGCTACTACCCGCGGGTGCATGTGCGGCCGGAGGAGTAGATGTTTGATCCCGTCACCGAACGGGCCCGAAATCGGCGGTCACGGCAGCAGAAGGACGAGCGGCCGGGACTGCTGGAGACGGTCCGCGCGGAGGTGCGGACCCGTATCCTCCGGCGCTGACCCGGCCTCCCCCCTGCCACCACCTCTTATGTGGGCGCACCGCCAACAGGATATGACGTGAAGGGCAGATTCGACGGCCGGTGGGTCCGCCTCGGACCGGGCGCGGAGAGCCTGCACGAGCAGGGGGGCTACGGCAGGCGCGAGGAGCGGGGCCTGCGCCTGGCTCCCCAGGAAGCGCTCTACCTGATGCTCAAGCAGAAGATCACCGTCGATGGGTACGACTTCGACTCGTTCCTGAACTATTTTGCCGGCACGCCCCACATCATCCGGACATTCCTCGTGTACCGCGACATCCGGGAACGGGGCTTCGTGATCCAGCCCGGCCCCCACGACTTCCGGGTCTTCCGGCGCGGTGAGAAACCGTCCACCGGCCGGTCACAGTACATGGTCCGGGTCCTCTCCGAGCGCAACCCGGTCGACCTGGTCGCGACCGCCGCCGAAGCGACCGCCGCCGCGAACATGCGCAAATCCTACGTGATCGCGGTGGTGGACGACGAGGGGGAACTGACCTACTACGAGGTCACCTGCCGGGATCCCCGGGGCATGGCAGAGCCCGCGGTGGAGGAGTGCCATACCGGGACCATTACGGGGACCACGGTGCTGGTCCACGCGCCGTCCGGGTCGGCCCTCGACGACCGGTGGTTCGGCACCCGCCTCGACGATGAACGCCTCCTCCTCTCTCCCACGGAAGCGGGCTACCTGCAGGAACAGGGGGTGCTGTCGGTCACCACCCACTCCCTCGATGGGTTCCGGGCACTGATGCAGGAAGAGGACGATGAGTTCACCGAGAAGATGGCGGTGTACCGGGATCTCCGGGGGAGAGGCCTCATCCCCCGGACCGGGTACAAGTTCGGCCATCATTTCCGGGCCTACAGCGGGGAGAGGAGCCACTCGGAGCTGCTGGTGCATGCGGTGGGAGAGCCCGCCACCCGGTCGATGATCGATCTCTCGGGCTCGGTCAGGCTGGCTCACAGTGTCAAAAAGAAGATGTTGTTTGCGACGGTACATGAAGAAGGAATTCAGTATCTCGCATTTACGAGAATCAAACTGTGAGCGAATCATATGCAGTCCCGCGTCTATCCCTGGTCCAGCAGCCCCGATCTCGCCCTCGCAGAGCTCTTTGAGGAGTTCGGGATCGAACCCATCGAACCCGTTGCCGCCACGCTTCCCGAGATCCCTTCCTTCATCCGGAGGGGGATCGTGGTCGGCCACCGGGATTATGGCCCCATCGCCGACGCCATCCGGCACCACACTCCATTCCACGTGATGACCGGGTTCATGCCCTCCGGAGAGCCCCATCTCGGCCACCTGATGGTGATGAAGGAGGTGGTCTGGCATGTCCGGCAGGGGGGTACCGGGTCGATCGCCATCGCCGACCGGGAGGCCCATGCGGTCCGGGGCGTCTCCTGGGAGCGGTGCCGGGAGTACGGCCGGCAGTATCTCGCCTGCCTCTACGCCCTCGGCTACGAGGGGACCGCCTACTTCCAGAGCACCAACAACCGGCTGAAGGACCTGGCCTTCGAGGCGGCCGGGAAGATCAACTTCTCGGATCTGAACGCCATCTACGGGTTCGCCCCGGAGACGTCGCTTGCGCATGCGATGAGCGTGGCCACCCAGGTGGCCGACATCCTCTATCCGCAGGCGGACGGTGCCATCGCTCCTACGGTTGTCCCGGTGGGACTCGACCAGGACCCCCACATCCGCCTCACCCGGGACGTGGCCCACAAGCTGCGCATGTTCACGGTGGAGGATCGGGGGGACCATATCAGCATCCGGTCCAAGTCCGCCACGGAATCCGCGATGGGCGCCCTCCACGAGGCGTTCCCCGGATCGACGCGGTACGGCGGCCATGTGGATATTCCCGGGGGCGATTTCGATGCGGTGGCCGCAACCGCCCGGGCGGTGGAGCGGTCCTGCGGCGGGTGGGCGTTTATATCGCCGTCGGCCACCTACCATACCTTCATGCCCGGCCTCCAGGGCGGCAAGATGTCCTCGAGCGTCCCGGAGAGTTCGTTCACCTTCACCGAACCCGACGAGCTCGTTCGCAAACGGGTGATGGGTGCCCTCACCGGTGGACGTGTCTCCCTCGATGAACAGCGGCGGCGGGGAGGTGACCCGGATCGCTGTTCGGTCTTCGCCCTCAACCGGTTTCACATGGTGGACGATGACCGGGAGCTCGAGGAGATCCGCCGCCAGTGCGCTGCCGGGGAGCTGATGTGCGGGCAATGCAAGAAGGATACCCTGGAACGGGTCCGGGCGTTTCTCGCGGACTTCCGGGAACGGATGGACGAGTCGGCCCACCGGGTGGAGATGTCACATGGAACTGTCGCGGAATGAAAAAGCCCTTCTGCTGGCGCTTTCAAAGCGAAAGGCAGCCACGGACGAGGATCTGGCCAGGGAACTCGGGGCCTACCGGGAGTCGGTGGTCCAGTGGGGACATCTCCTCGCCGAGCGTGGTCTGGCCACCATCGAGCGGGATGTGCAGACCTCCGTCCGGCTGACCGCGGAAGGGAGGGAGTACGCCGAACACGGCCTCCCCGAGCGCCAGGTGTACGAATCGTTCGGGCAGTCGATCCCCATCAGGGAGCTCCAGTCCCATCCCCTCTCCCGGATCGCCATCGGCTGGATGCGGAAGAAGGGCTGGGTCACCCTCCGGGAGGGGGTGGTGGAGAAGACGGGTGAGGCGCCCCCGGGGCCCGACGAACTCGCGCTCCAGAATCCGGAGGCGGGCGGCGAGGGGACCGGGCGGCTGATCGAGCGGGGCCTCGCCGGGACCGAAGAGACGGTCGTCCACCGGCTGATCATCACCCGGGAGGGAGAGGCGCTCGTCGAGGCGGGCCTCGACCTCGCCGAGGAGGTGGGCACGCTCACCCGGGACCTGATCATCACCGGCGGGTGGCGGGACGTCTCCCTCCGGCGGTACCGGGTCGATCTCCGGCCGCGACGCATCTACCCGGGCAAGATCCATCCCTACCAGGCGCTCCTCGGACGGATGCGCCGCATCCTCCTGGAGATGGGGTTTGAGGAGATGTACGGGGGCATCGTGGAGTCGTCGTTCTGGAACTTCGATGCCCTCTTCCAGCCCCAGGACCATCCCGCCCGGGAGATGCAGGACACCTTCTTCCTGGACGAAACCGCTTCCCTTCCCGACGGCTGGGAACGGGTGGCGGCGATGCACGAGCACGGCGGGGAGACCTCCTCCACCGGGTGGGGCGGCCGGTGGAGCGAGGAGAAGGCCCGGGAGTGCGTGCTGCGCACCCACACCACCGGCCTCTCCATCCAGCACCTGGTCCAGAACCCCGACCCCCCGGTGAAGGCGTTTGCCATCGGCCGCGTGTACCGCCGGGAGGCGACCGACCCCACGCACCTCCCCGAGTTCGAACAGCTCGAGGGGATCGTGATGGACGAGGGGGTCGGGTTCGCCCACCTGCTCGGGTTCCTGAAGGAGTTCTATTCCCGGATGGGATTTTCCGAGGTCCGGTTCCGGCCTGGCTACTTTCCCTACACCGAGCCGAGCGTGGAGCCGGAGGTGCACGTGGACGGTCTCGGGTGGGTGGAGCTCGGCGGAGCGGGGATCTTCCGCGAGGAGGTCACCGCCCCCTGGGGTATCGGGCACCCGGTGCTCGCCTGGGGGCTCGGGGTGAGCCGCCTGGCCATGCTGACCATGGATCTCGCCGACCTCCGTCATCTGTACCGAAGCGACGTGGACTGGGTGCGCCAGACCCCCTCCGTGCCGGGAGGGCGATAGCGTGCCGGTCATCACGCTGCCCGCGGCGTACCTGGAACGGCTGGTGGGAGCGGACCGCGAGGAGATCTTCTCCCGGCTCCCCATGATGGGGGCGGATATCGAACGGATGGACGAGGAGTACGCGGACGTCGAGTTCTTCCCTGACCGCCCGGATCTCTTCTCCCCGGAAGGGGTGGCCCGGGCGCTGTCCGGGTTTCTGGGCCGGGAGACCGGGCTCGCCTCCTTCGATGTGGCGCCCTCGGGGATCACCTTCTCGGTGGACCCGGCGCTCGCCGGTATCCGCCCGTATCTCGGGTCCGCGGTGATCCGCAATGTCTCCCTGGACGACGACGCCATCGACAGCCTGATGGATCTCCAGGAGGCGCTCCACTGGGCGGTCGGCCGGGGCCGGGGCAAGGTGGCCATCGGGGTGCATGACCTGGACACGGTCACTCCTCCGTTCGGGTACGTGGCCGCCCCGCCGGAGCGGTCTTTTGTCCCCCTCGATTTCGACCGGCCCATGTCCATGGAGGAGATCCTCGCCGAGCACCCCAAAGGCCGGGACTATGCGCACCTGGTGGAGGGATTCAGCCGGTACCCGCTGATCGTGGACGCACGAGACCGCGTCCTCTCCTTTCCCCCCATCATCAACGGGGAGCTGACCCGGGTCACCGGGGCGACCCAAAACATCCTCCTGGATACCACCGGGACCGATCTCCGGGCGGTGCTCACCGCGGTGACCATCATCTGCACGTCGCTTGCCGAGACGGGCGCCTGCGTGGAGTCGGTGGAGGTGGACGGGGGTGTGGTCCCCGATCTCTCCCCCGCGGTGCGGGTGGTGGATGCCGGGGACTGTTCGCGGCTGCTGGGACTGGATATCGGGGCCGCGGAGATGGTGCCCCTGCTGGAGCGGATGCGGTTTGGAGCCCGATCCCTCGGGGATTCTGCCGTCCAGGTGGAGGTGCCCTGCTACCGGACCGACATCCTCCATGACTGGGACATCTTCGAGGATGTGGCCATCGCCCTGGGGTACGACCGGATCGCTCCGTCGCTTCCGGCGACGTTCACCGTCGGGCGCCCCCACCCGGTCCTGGAGGCGGCCGGGGCGGTCCGCGGGGTGATGGTGGGCCTCGGGTACCTGGAGATGATGCCCTTCACCCTCACCTCGGAACGGACGCTCTTCTCCCGGATGCGCCGCCCGAGGGACCCGGAGGCGCTGCGGGTGACCCGACCCATATCCGAGGAGCAGGCGGTGATCCGAAACACGCTCCTTCCCCTGCTGATGGAGGAGCTCCAGATCAACAAGAAGCGCGAGCTCCCCCAGCGGCTCTTCGCCACCGGGGATGCGGTCCGCGGGACCGCCACCATCCAGACGCTCGCGGCGGTGAGCACCCATCCGGGAGCCGACTTCACCGAGGCCTATGCCTGCATGGACGCGATCTGCCGCGAGCTCGGGCTGGACTACGAAGCGGCAGCGTCCCGGGATCCGGCCTTCATCGAGGGGCGCCGGGGAGAGGTCCGGGCCGGGAATGTCGCGGTGGGGGTCTTTGGGGAGATCCACCCTGAAGTGCTCACCGCCTTCGACCTGGAGCACCCGGTGGCCGCCCTGGAGATCGTGCTCACCGACGTACCGGGATATCCCGGCCGGCCAGATACTCCTTGACCTCGCCGATGGTCATCTCGCCGTAGTGGAAGACACTGGCGGCGAGGCAGGCGTCGGCGTGACCGTCCACGAACCCCTGGTAGAAGTGCTCCAGGCGGCCCACCCCGCCGCTCGCGATCACCGGGATCCCCACCGCATCGGAGATCGCCCGGGTGATGGGGATGTCGAAGCCATCCTTCGTCCCGTCGGTCTCCATGCTGGTGAGCAGGATCTCCCCCGCCCCGCGGGACTCCACCTCCTGCGCCCACCGGACGGCGTCCATGCCGGTGGGTTTGCTGCCGCCGTAGATGACCACGTCGTACCAGCACTCCGTGCCGTCCGGCAGACGGATGGCTGTCGCACCGTCGGCGGGTTCGGTCCGTCGCCGGACATCGATGGCCACCACCGTGCACTGGGTACCGAACCGCTCCGCACCCCGGTTGATGAGCCCGGGATCGAGGACCGCGCTCGTGTTCATACTCACCTTGTCGGCACCGGAGCGGAGGATCTGCTGCATGTCCTCGAGGTTCCGCACCCCGCCCCCCACGGTCAGCGGCAGAAAGAGCCGGTCCGCCGCCCGCCGGATCACCTCCAGGATGGTGCCCCGGTTCTCCCGGGAGGCGGTGATGTCCAGGAAGACCACTTCGTCGGCTCCCTGTTCGTTGTACCGTTCCGCGAGTTCCACCGGGTCGCCCGCGTCCCGGAGATCGATGAAATGGGTTCCCTTGACCACCCGCCCGTCCTTCAGGTCCAGGCAGGGGATGATCCGCTTGGTCAGCACCATACAGCACTCTGGCCCCGGAAGGGAGATAATGTCTTTTGAGAAACCCTGAAGACACCTGGGCCGGTACTTCTTGTGCACTTTTAGACGAGTGATGAATCCATGAATACCGGAGATCAGAAGATCAGCTGGGCACGGCAGTACATGCCGGTGCTCTCGTCAATACGCACGCAATTCGAAGAGAACCGGCCGCTCGAGGGGCTGTGCGTGGGGATGGCGCTCCACGTGGAGGCCAAGACGGCGGTCCTCGTGGAGACGCTCGCCGCGGGAGGAGCCACCGTCCATATCACCGGCTGCAACCCCCTCTCCACCCAGGACGACGTGGCCGCGGCCCTGGATACGGTCCCCGGCGTCTCCTGCTACGCGAAGCGGGGATGCTCGGTGGACGAGTACTACGCGGCCATCGACCGGGTGCTGGACGCCCGCCCCTCGGTGACCATCGACGACGGCATGGACCTCATCCACCGGCTCCACACCGCCCGCCGCGAGCTCCTGGAGGGGATCACCGGGGGGTGCGAGGAGACGACCACCGGCATCCACCGGCTCCGGTCGATGGCCGACGCGGGCGAGCTCGCCTTCCCGGTCATCGCGGTCAACGACACCCCCATGAAGCGGTATTTCGACAACGTGCACGGGACCGGGGAGAGCGCCCTCTCCGCGATCATGGCCACCACCAACCTGCTCATCGCGGGCAAGTCGCTGGTGGTCGCCGGGTACGGGTTCTGCGGGCGGGGCCTCGCACAGAAGGCGTCCGGGCTCGGGGCCCGGGTGGTGGTCTGCGAGGTGGACCCCCGCCGGGCGCTCCAGGCCCACATGGACGGCTATGACGTGATGCAGATGGCGGATGCCGCCCGGATCGGCGACATCTTCGTCACCACCACCGGGAACACGGACGTCATCACCGGGAAACACTTCCCCCTGATGAAGGACGGGGCCCTGCTCGCCAATGCGGGACACTTCGATGTGGAGATCGCCATCCCCTGGCTCGAGGAGCACGCCGGATCGGTCGTCCGCCGCGAGGGGATCGATACCTACATCCTGGACGGCCGGGCGATCCATGTCCTCGCCGAGGGTCGTCTCGTCAACCTGGCCGTGCCCCGGGGGATGGGGCACCCCGTGGAGGTCATGGACCTCTCCTTCTCCCTCCAGGCCCTCTCCACCGCCCATATCGCAGAACACGGCGCGGGGCTCGCCCCGACTGTCCACGAGGTTCCCGCGGCCATCGATGAGGAGGTGGCCCGCCGCAAACTCGACTCTCTGGGCCTCTCCATCGATACGCTCACCGGGAAGCAGCAGACCTACCTGGAGAGCTGGGATATCGGTACCTGATCGCGGGCGAGCGCGTACAGGTACTCCTGGGCGTATCCCGCGTAACTCCCGAAGGTCTCGCGGGCGAACCGCCGGATCTCCCCGTACCCGGCAGGGGTGAGTCTCTCTCCCCCCACCCCGTACTGTCTGGAGATGAGCCGGTGGATCCACACATCCACCGGGAAGACCTCCAGGCGGCCGAAGGCAAAGAGCAGCACGCAGTCGGCCACCTTGGGACCCACCCCCGGCAGGCGCTGGAGCTCCCGTCGGGCATCGTCGGTGGGAAGCGCCCGGATCCGCTCCTCCCACTCCGGGTCCCGGGCCACCGCCCGGGCGGTCCCGGCCAGGTAGGCCGCCCGGTAGCCCAGGCGGCAGGACCGGAGGGGCACCTCTCCCCGGGAGGCGAGCGCGGTGGGATCGGGGAACGCGTACCGCTCTCCCCCGCGGGCGGGTTCCCCGAACCGCTCACAGATCTCCTCGATACACCCGCGGATCCGGGGGATGTTGGTGTTGGTGGCGCAGATGAACGACGCCAGGCACTCCCAGGCGGGCTGCCGGACGATCCGGAGCCCCCGGAACCGGCGGACGGCGTCCGCCATCAGGGGATCGGTGGATAACCGGTCATAGACCGCCTCGAGGTCGAGATCGAGGTCGAAGTATTCCCGGGCCCGGTGCGGGTCCATCCCCCGGAGCCGGAGGCAGTCACCGTCCTGGCGGAGACGGACCACCCGTCCGTCCACCACACCCTCGAACCAGCGGTCGCTGACCTCCTGCCACCTGAAGACCTGGCCGCAATCAAGCGTCTCTTCCAGATCGAAGGGGATGCCCGCCAGATCCATCCGGATGGTCTGCATCTCTTCAGGAATATTTATCATGAATCATTCAAAATACCCAACGATGAAGCGAATATGGGCGCTCCTCATTTTGATCGCCGCCTGCCTTGCCCTGTCGGCCGGGTGCACCCAGATACTGCCGTCCGGGGAGGGAGTATCCACCTCCACTCCCGCCACCACGCCGGAGGCCACGCAGTCGATCACCGATGACCGCGCCCCGGAACCGGAGAACGCGGTCCCGGGCCCGTCCGGGATCAATGCGGCCACCGACCTTGCCATCTGGGCGGAGAACGGTGACTGGGACCTCTCTTTGGGCGATGACGGTCTCCTGATCCACTTCCGGTTCCTGGACGACCAGGGGCGGGTGGTCTCCTTCTCGGGGCAGTCCCTCTCCGTGCGCCTGGTGGTCCGCACCCCGCCCACCAATACCCGCAACGTGCCCATCACTCCCCGGGTGCTCTATGACGGCGGTCTCACCATCTCCTCGTCCGAGGAGGGAGCGGCATACCCGCTCCGGGGGATCCGTCTCCCCTACGACCGGATCGATATCCGGTCCACCGATCGGGGGGTGGGATCCATCACCCTCACCGCCACGCTCCCCAACGGGCGGGTGCTCAGCGACACCGAGACCTATCTCTTCCCGCGGTAGGTCTCAGTCCCGGTCCGCCTCATAGAGGCAGGTATGGATGTCCTCGCCCAGCCTGCCGATGGCGTCGGCCCGGCACCGCTGGCAGTGGCGCATCTGCTTGACCCACGGGGCGCACCGGTCCTGCATCTCCCGCTTCTCCCGGGGCGTGGGCGGGGTGATATCGCTGAACTTGTACTGGGGGATGAGCGGGATGACGTTGAACAAAAATACCCCCATCTCCCCCACTGTTCTCGCGATCTCCGGGATATGCTCATCGTTGATGGTGGGGATATACACGGTGTTGACCTTGACGAGCATCTTTCTCTTCACCGCCTCCTCGATCCCCTTTAATTGCTGGGAGAGGAGAACCTCGGCCGCCTCCCGCCCGGTGTAGCGGGTGCCCTCGTATTCCACGAATGAATAGATGTCCTTGCCGATCTCCGGATCCACCGCATTGAGGGTGACGGTGACATTGCCCACCCCGAGCTCATCGAGGCGGTCGATCGACTCGGGCAGCATCAGGCCGTTTGTGCTGATGCACAGGATGACGTGCGGAAACTCCTCCCGCACCAGCCGGAGGGTCTCGAAAGTCTCCTCGTTTGCCAGCGGCTCCCCCGGCCCGGCGATCCCGATCACCTTGACATAGGGATACTGGTCGATCACCTTCCGGGTCAGCTCCAGTGCTTCCTGCGGGCTGAGCACTTTGCTGGTGACCCCGGGGCGGCTCTCGTTGACGCAGTCATATCGCCTGAGGCAGTAGTTGCACTGGATGTTGCACGTCGGGGCCACCGGGAGGTGGCACCGGCCGAACGCATGGCAGGCCTTCTCCGAGTAACACGGGTGTTCCCGGACCCGGCGCAGCTGTTCGGGATCGTAGGGGATCTCCGTCCCCTCCACGTTCGCGGTGGGATATTCATGAGATGTCATCGTTCTCAGCAATACTCTGACCCCGACCGACAATAAAAATATGGCAGGAGGCGCAATCCCCCTCCCCCAGCGCATTCTGATACGGGGAAGAGCTCCCGGTTCGGGCGGGAGGTCATGTGCGTGCAGTGGCAAAACGACCGGATCCACAGACCTGTGCCGGTCCCGGTCAGCTCCCCCCTCGAGGTGGACGGGGAGTGCGCCTGCATGGACCTGAACCGGGTGCCGGTGGCCGGCATCACCCCTGCCTCGCCGGCGGGCCATCGGCCGCATGGTCCCCGGGACGAGGGGACAGTATGAAGACTCCTGCCGCCATGGTACCTCTCATGTCCAGTGGATACACATCGTTCTGGGTCGCCGCCCTCATCGGGTTCGTGGTGATGGTGGTGCTCTCGCCCCTCCCCCTCGTGGGCCCGATCGTGGGCGGTTTCATCGCCGGCCTGCTCGCCGGCGGGGGCGCGTGGAATGGATTGAAGGCGGGATTCGCCGCGGGCATCTTCGGGGCCATCGTGCTTGGCATCATCATGGTCGTCGGCGGCACGCTCCTCCTGGGAATCGTGGGGTTCCTCGGTGGAACAGTGGGTGCAATGGCCCTGATCATCCTCGCCGTGTACACGGGAGTGCTCGGGCTCATCGGCGGGGCCATCGGTGGCGTGATCGCGGGAAGGTGAGGGAAGCGCATTCCTCATGGCCCGACCGCTGTTATGTTCCGATGTTCCGGGCTGTGCGGACCGGCTGCTCGTGGTGCCCCAAAACCCTTTTTCAACCGGACGCTGTTCCCTTCGGTGTATCGAACAATAATTTTTGTACATCGAGCGACCCCCGTCCGGGATGTGCCGAACGAGTTTTCTCCCGGGGTGGCGACGCGATACGGGGGCACGTGCCAGATGACCGATGTCCCGGATATTTCCGATGAATCCGAACCGCTCTCACCCGATGACATTGCGGCAGTCCCCGCATTTTTCCCGGAATTCAAAGACCCTGACTTTTCTCCGGGGTGTGTCGTTGAAGAGGAAGGAGTGTTCCCGTGGTTTGAACACGGACCCTCTGTCAGCGCATTTCTGCGCACACTCTATACCCGCAACGTCATTGTCATGTTCGACCGGACAGGATGGCGGAACGAGACCCTGAACTATTATCACCGCCCGGACCACCTGGAGACCGCCGATCCGGCGACTCTCCGCCGGCTGTTAACCCCGCATGTCCGAAAAGACCGGTACTGCGAAGAGCATCTCGTCTGGATGTTCGAGGGCGGGCACATCGTTGCCATCCTGCGGCGGCCCCACCGTCAGATCCCTGGGATCACGGTAACCAACCCATACCGGGGGAGTGATCGTACCGCATACAATATTTATACAACTGAATATGATATGTATACATGCTCGCCCGCCTGTTCACATCGAAGACCCGGGTGAAACTCCTCGAGCTCTTCCTGCTCCACCCGGGCGAAGAGTGGTATGTGCGCGAGATCGCCCGCCGGACCGGTGAGAACATCAATTCCGTGAGAAGGGAACTCTCCAATCTCGAGGGACTCGGTCTGCTGGAGAGCCGGACACGGGGAAACCAGAAATACTATACCGTGAGGACGTCTTTTCCTCTCTTTGACGAGCTGGCAGCCATCATGGTGAAGACCCGGGGCATCGGCGATGTCCTGCGGGAGCACGTGGGGGAGGTGAAAGGGATCACCCGTCTGTTCCTGTATGGTTCGTTTGCTGACGGCAGTTTTGGCCCGGAGAGTGACATCGACCTCTTTGTCGTGGGGAACGTGGACGAGGCATCACTCATCGAAGCAGTCAGCTCCGCAGAACGTCGTCTTGGACGCGACGTGAACTATGTCGTATTCACGCCGGACGAGTTCCGGAGACGGATTGAATTGAAGGATCCGTTTGTCACCCATGTACTGGAGGGCAAGATCATTGAACTGGGAGGAAACGGATGACCGATGAGAGACTCCAGAGAGAGGGACTGATCCGCCCTCTCCCTCCCGACCGGAAACGGGTCACGGATGCACGTGCCCTCGCGAGGAGATATCTGGAAACGGCACGGGCGATGCTTTCTGTCAATTCCGATTGGGCATATACTATCGCATACAATGCAATGCTTCAGGCGGTCCGTGCATTGATGTTTTCACAGGGATATCGGCCGGCCGGTTCCCACCAGCACATTGCAGCAGTCAGGTATGCGGAAGTACATCTCGAGAGACAGTGGAGTGTGCAGCTGGACAGGATGAGGAGGAAAAGGCACGCGTCAGTGTATGATACCGCTGGAACGATCCCCGGGACCGAAGCCGAACATGCAGTGGTGCGTGCCGGGGAGTTTTTCACGGTTATTGAGAGGCTGCTTCAGGAAGAGAGGATTTAATGATCCATCCCGCAGAGGAGAAACGGAGTGGGCCGACCCTGACCGTGCGTACGGGGTCTGCGACCCGTTATCGGGTGGTTAAACCCTGTAAAAGGTAAAATCCGTGGATCAATTCGAAAGTGGGGGTCTAAGTAACCAGAATCCCGGTGTACATTTGATTAAATTGCTTTTCATACGTTTCGACTACGAATCCTCTCTTCCATTGCACCCCCTCGTGCACCCTGTCCCGCAAGCGAGCGATCGAACCCGCCGCTCACCAGTATCAACTGTCCGGGGGAATGGGGGCCAGATCAATCTCTCCTCGACTCCCCCCGGACAGATACAAGCATGGACGGAGCCGGATATAAAGGCAATGAGTGAGTGCCGAAAGGGACCCCCGGCCGGAAGTGGAAGGGAGGCTATGCAGGGCGGGGAAATTGGGTAATCAAGGTGATCTCAGCCTGCAATCGTCACCGTTTCCGCAAGAAGAGGTGGGCCCGTCCGGATTCGAACCGGAGATCTCCGCCTTGTAAGGGCGACGTCATGACCAGCTAGACCACGGGCCCCCGGGTCTGGTTCAGGTACAATCGGGTGTTGAAACAGATAACCGTATTGCACACGGCCCCTGATCGGGGGAATCGGTGCATCCAAACGGCTGCCGGTGAGGAGCGGGCACGGTTACCGGCGATCATCTCCCCCCCCTCACAGCAGCAGTATCCAGGACGAGTAGGTTCCGATGACCATCACCACGATGATGAGCACGAGCACCCTGTACCAGCAGGAGGTGCACACTCCCGCAGGGCCGGTGCAGTCGGTGCAGCACCCCCGGCGGCAGACCCGGCACGATCCATGGGCGTCCCGGTCGGGATGACGATCGCAGGTGTTCATGGCAACCGAAAATGAAGGGGTTCAGGCGAACCCGAACGACTTCATGGTCACCTCGGGGTTCACCTGGCCCACGTGGTACACGGCCCCCGCGGAGAGCTCGTTGATGACCACTTCCGCTGGCGAGAAGAGGGACGTGTCGATCTTGTAGAAATCGTAATCCGCCTCGGCGAAGATCTCGTTGAAGGGTTTTCCATAGCCCTTCGAGGTGTTGCTCGGGATCCGGTCCAGGTACTCGGTGATCTCGGGTGCGTCCATGGTGAGCATGATCCGGCCGTGATAGATGGTCGCGTCGTTGGTGACCCCCATGGCCAGCTTCGGCCCACGGACGGGCGGGATGGGCGCGGTGCCCACGCCGGCGCGGATCTTCCGTGTGTCGAACCCGAGCTCGTTCAGCTTGTACACCGCCGTCTCCACGCACCGGCCGGCCACCTGGACCGAGCCCACGATGGAGGATGTGGGGGCGACCACCGCGCAGGTGTTGGACACGTCCACGTCACAGGCGTCCGCGATCGCTTCCATCACCTCGCCGTTGGGAAGATGGTCGGACTCCAGGCAGATGACCGCGGAATCGAACTCGTCTTCATACCCGATCACCTCGAAGGTGTGCTTGGGCTTGAGGGAGAGGGCCCGGGCGGGGCCGCTTCCCATGGCGAAATAGTTTCCTACATTGATGGTCCATCCCGCCTTCTGGGACCCGAGACAGGAGACCGAGGGGAAATCGGTCACGATCTCCACAAACGGCATCGGCACTCCGGCGATCTCGCCCATGGTGACTCCCACCTCGGCGAGGCCGCCCATGCAGATCTCCACGAAGCGCTTTCCCGCCAGGTACCCGCCGGGCGTGCTCACCCCGCAGTCCACGATGCGGGCGCCATTGTCCAGCTGGTGGTAGGCCACGCGGTGATCTTCGGGGTATTCGGCGAGTTCCTCAAACAAATCCAGGGCAAGTTCATTCACACTGAGCATTGGGATCCCTCAGTACTATTGAACACGGGCGGAGAATTAATAACACTTCTCAAAATGTTCAGAGTGGCTGGATCCGCCGCTGAGGCTCTCAGGAAAGCACGTCAAGGATGCGCTCCGGCGGATACCGCAGGCTGATGAGACGGGTCCGTCCCCGCCCCTGCCGGTAGTGGAGGTCGATCAGACGGAGGGCATCGAATTTCTGGACCATCTCGTAGAACCGGGTGTAGCCGATCCCCTGGGCCTCGCGGGCGGCGTCAAACGCTGTCCCGGCCGACAGCTCCTCGGTACGGCCCCGGCCCAGCTCGGCGATCACCGCAAAGACCGCCTGTTCCTCGGGCTTGAGGGAGCGGAGGGTGACGTCGAGGTGGAGGTACCGGGACACCTCGAAGGCCCGGCAGATATCGTCCCGCTCGATGCGGCGCCGGGCATCGATCTCCGCGTTCAGGGCGGCGCGTTTGAGCAGATCGATTCCCACCCGGAGATCGCCCGCCCGCATGGTCATGTCCACCACCAGGTCGAGCATCTCCCCAGGGAGCACGCCGGGATAGAGTCCCTGCAGGACCCGTTCGTGGAGGATCGCCCGCACCTCCTCCTCGCCGTAGGGGGGGAAGTGGATCTCGGTGGGCCGGAAGACCGAGGCCACCCGGGCGTCCACCATGGAGGGGAGGTTGATCCCCATGTCGCTGATGATGGTGATGATCCCGATCCGGACCCCTTCGGCGGCCTCGTGGGCGCGAAGCAGCGTGTACAGCACCCGGTTGATCTCCCCCTCGTACAGCAGGTAGTTGGCGTCGTCGAGGGCCACCACCAGCACCGCTCCCTCCCGGGCGAGGAGGCGGCAGGTGGCGTCGAAGATCTGCTTGAAGGATGTCCCCGACGCCGGAGGAGAGTGGCCGGAGAGCCGCCGGTAGATCTGGGAGAAGATGGCGAACTTGGTGTTCTCGATCTGGCAGTTGATATAGATGGGGATGAGTTTCTTCGTCTCCTCCTCGATGGCGGAGAAGATCTTGCGCACGGTGGTGGTCTTCCCCGTCCCCGGGAGGCCGCGGCAGATGGTGTTCAGCGGCCGGGCCCCCCGGAGTCCGGGCCGGAGACAGGCGGCCAGTTCCCGCATCTGGGCGTCGCGGAAGTTGAACTGCTCGGGGACATAGTCGATCTCGAAGACGTCGGGGTCCTGGAAGAGGGTCTCGTCCCACATCAGCATATCCCGGGTCACCGGCACCGCCTCACATGGTGGGCATGCACTTCTTGCACAGGGTTCTCCCGAGGAACATCTGGCTGACCTTCTTCTGGGCCGCAGTCACCGGGCCACCGCACTCCTCGCAGACCTCCCCTGTCGCTGAGGCGGCTGCGGTCTCCGGTTCTCCTGCCGGAGGAGTCTTTTCCGGTGCAGTCTTCGGCCCCGGTTCGGCTGCTGGTACCTTCGCCGGGGCCGGGGGTTTCCCGGCCGGTTTCTGGCCGGGTTCGGGTGCCGGAGGGGTTTTTTCCGGTGCAGGCGCGGGCGGGGCAGTCTCCGGTTCCGGTGCCGGGGGAGCAGCCGCCCGTGGCGGTGGTGATGCGGGTGTCACCGGTGGGGCTGCCATCGCCTCTTCCCCTGCTCGTGTGGGTGCCGCTTCGGGCCCTGGTGCGACCGTCTCGGGCGGTGTCGCTTCAGGGGCAGGATGCGGCTCTGCCTCCCGGACCCCCGCCGGAGCGGGTGCGGGAGTCCTCTCCGGCGCAGGCGTGGTTGCCTTCCCCCCGATCGCCGGGGTGAGCACCCGCCGGCGGTAGGAATCGATGCGCCCGGCGGTCTTCTCGTCCCCCCGTCCCATCCGCCCGAGCACACCGTCCAGGAACGCGACGAGCTCCATCGCGTCCTCTTCTGTCTCCACCTCACCGTCCGCCTCCAGCCTGATATTCTCGTAGTTGTCGAGATTGACGGTAATTCCGATGTTCAGCCGTTTATTCGCATTCATGTATCCGACCTCATGTTACCCTGATCGTGGCCCCCGTGTTCCGGGCACGGGTGGCATACACGCATCCGCCGCCCGTCCCGGCCAGGTACTCGCGGGCGGCCCCCTCCAGATCCCTCCTCCCGGTATCGGTGATGGCATAGACCGCCGGGCCGAAGGAACTCAGGCCCGCCCCCGCCGCTCCCGCGTCCCGGAGGGCCCGGACCAGCCCGGGGATCACCGGCGGCTGGAGCGCCATCTCCACCCGCTTGAAGCCCACCTCCTGGAGCCGGTTGACCGCCGACCCGAAGAGATCCAGGTCCCGCTCCACCAGTCCCGGGAGCATGCGGACGAGCACCTGGTGGCAGATCTCCTGCACCTCCCCGAGGGGGACCGGGCAGTGATCCCTAAAGATGGTCGACTCGCGCCCGCCGCTCACCCGGCCGGGCACCGCGGGGACCGCGAGGAGGATCGCCCAGTCCTCCGGAAACGGGTGGCGGACCGTCACATCCCCGGGGGAGATACCGGCAGAATCGGCGGAGGGGCGAAAATCCGGCTTCTCTGTTCGTGGATGACCGCCGTCGATGATGAACCCGCCGGTCTCGAAGGCGGCCGTACCGATGCCCGACGTGCCCCCCCTCCCGGTGAGCCGGGCGAGGTCCCGGGTCGAACACTCCCGGCCGTACAGGCGGGAGAGCGCGGTGGCGGCGGCGAGCGCAAGCTGGGTGCCGGAGCCGAGCCCCGAATGGCGGGATGGAACGGCACGGAGCGTGATCTCGGCGGCGGAGGGGAGAGCGAGCCCGGCACGGGCCTGCCCGGCCGCACGCTCCACCACACTCCGGCTCTCCGCATCGCCGCCCGTCACCACCAGCCGGTCGGACCGGCGGGCCTCCAGGAGCACGCCGGGGTCCCGGACCGCGATCCCCGCTCCGCCGTCGACCCGGCCCGATCCGCCATGCATCTCGATCAGACCGATATGGATGCGGGAGGGCGCCTCCACTACCACCGTCCGCTCGTCGCGGAACCGGTGGCAGGAAAACGATTCGGTGATGGCCATCATGGGGGCGTTGTGATGGATGATCCGGTAGGTCCGGGAGAGGAGGGGTTCGCGGCGGCAGATGCCAAAGAGCCCGGCAGAGGCGTCGTCGGCGGGAGTGGACCAGGCGTCCAGCACCTCCCGGCGGGCCTCGATCCGGTGCCGCTCCATGATCCGCCCGATGGGGATGTCCGCCCGCATCATGTCGTCCCGGACATCATCCGACAGCCGGGAGAGGGGAGTGTGGGAGATCGCATGGACGAGGGTCTCCCCGGTGCCCGTGTCCCTCAGCAGCACCTCCCGGTGGTTGATCTCAGATCCCACCGGCACGTCCAGGCGGGCCGCCTCGTCGGCCCCGGCCGCCACCACCTCCTGCCGGAGGGTGGTGATCTCCACCGGGTGTCCGGTCAGCGCCTCCAGCATCCGGGTCACCGACCCGTCAGTCCACAGGAGCGCTTTCTGGGTGGAGGAGAGCGGTCCCACCTCCCGGTCGAGTTCCTGCAGCCGGCGGAGGAGCGCCCCCTCTGCCCGGGAATTCTTATGTGATGCCACGTCCATATATATGATTCCACGCCGGCAGATGATGACAGTTACCCCCGCTGATCCGGTGATGATGCAGGGGCCTGATGCCGCTTCCCTGTTTTTATATGCCGAAGACGAACGGCAGGAACTCCTGTGCCTCCATCACCGGCCGTGAGGCGACCTCCCGCTCGGAAAAAGAACCACACCCGTTCGATCCGATCCCTGCCACCGCGAAGGGGACCGGCTCGGCGGTATGTGTCCGGAGCGGGATGGGGGTGGGATGGTCGGGGAGGACCGCCACCACCGCGTCGGTCTCCTCCCGCACCGTCCCCACCATGCCGTCCACCTCTTCGATGGCGCGGACCTTCTCCCGGACATCCCCCATGTGCCCGGCCTCGTCGGGCGCCTCCACGTGGACGTACACGAAATCGAGATGATCGAGGGCACGGATCGCCGCGTCCGCCTTGGCGCCGTAGTCGGTGTCCAGGAACCCGGTGGCCCCGGCGACCGGGATCACCTCCATCCCCGCACACCGGGCGATACCGTTGAGCAGATCCACCGCGGAGATCATCCCGCCCCGGCGACCGAACCGCTCCACAAACGGCTGCAGGGATGGCTTCTTCCCGCCGCTCCACGGCCATATGCTGGTGGTCGGTCGTTTTCCCGCCGCGGTCCGGGCGGCATTGACCGGGTGGCCGGCGAAGACCTTCCGGCTCTCCTCCATGCACCGGATGAGGAGGGCGGCGTCCGGCCCCCGCGGGAGATGGTCGGCCACCCGTTCACCGACGATGTCGTGGGGCGGGGTGGTCTTTGCCCCCTCCCCCGCGGCCGCCACCAGCAGGTTGCGGTAGCTGATGCCGGGATGGACCGCCACCTCCTCGGGGAGACGACCGTCGAGCGACTCGAGGAGCTCTGCTCCCTCCCGGCTGGAGATGTGGCCGGCGGTGAAGTCGATCATCCGCCCGTCCTCTTCGGTCACCAGGTTGCAGCGGTAGGCGACCTCTCCCCGATCCAGGGAGATCCCCCTGTTCACCGCCTCCAGCGGTCCCCGGCCGGTATAGCAGCTGTGCGGGTCGTACCCCAGGACGGACAGGTTGGCGATATCGCTTCCCGGTTCCCAGCCGTCGGGGACCGTGCGCAGACGCCCGCAGATGCCGTCCCGGGCCACCCGGTCCATCTCCGGGGTGCGGGCATACTCGAGCGGTGTGCGACCCCCGAGCTCCTCGAGGGGCAGATCCGCCATCCCGTCTCCCAGGATGACGATGACCGGGAGGCTCCCATCCGACATGCAGGAGAAGATGGGCGCGTGGTACCATTAAAAGTCCTCCCCGCCCACGGTACGGGTGTGACACCTCCGTTCTCTCCCCGTGAAGCGGTCGGCCTCTTTCTTCGCGGCCTGGCCATGGGCGCGTCCGACATCATCCCCGGTGTCTCCGGGGGGACCATGGCGTTCATCACCGGCATATACGGGCGCCTGATCAGCGCCATCTCCCATGTTCACCCCTCCATCATCCTTTGCCTGGTCCGGGGTGACCGGGAGGGCTTTGTCGCCGGTATCCGGGACTGCGATCCCTGGTTCCTGGTCGTCCTGCTCGCGGGGATCGCAACGGCGGCGCTGGCGATGTCGCAGCTGATTCTCTTCCTCCTCGGGGAGGTGGCCGAAGCCACCTACGCCTTCTTCTTCGGGTTGATTCTCTCATCTGCAGTGCTCATCGCCGCGGAGATCGAGTCACGCGACATGCGGGCGGCGATCTTTGCCGCCGCCGGTCTGGGCGCCGGGTACATCATCGCCGGCCTCTCCCCGGCGCTCTTTCCCCATTCGCTCCCCATGCTCTTTGTCACCGGGATGTGTGCGATCTGTGCGATGATCCTCCCGGGCATCTCCGGGGCCTACATCACCCTGCTCTTCGGCCAGTACGAGTACCTGCTCCATGCCCTCCGGGCGCTGTCGCTTTCAGATATCATCGCCTTCATCACCGGAGGGGTGGCGGGACTCCTCCTCTTCTCCCGCATCCTACGGTACCTGATGGACCGGCATCCCGCGGCGGTCCTCGCGTTCCTGACCGGTCTGATGGTGGGCTCCACCCGCCTCCTCCTGGTGCGGATCACGGACGGCGCCGGGTTCAGTCCGTCGGTGGCGGTGGCCTGCGTCGCCGGGTTCGGACTGGTGGGGGCCGCCGAGTACCTGCGGAGGCGGGCGGCCGGAGGATAGACCTACCCGATCAGGGCCCGGGCCGCCCGGCGGACGCTCTCTCGCGACCCGAACCGGGGCCGCCACCCGAGCGACGCCATCCGGTCGACGGCGAGCTGCATCCGGGGCACGTCCCCCACCCATCCCCGGGCACCGCCGGTGAACCGGTAGGAGACGTCGGAAAGCCCCATCTCCTCGCAGACGATGTCGGCGATGGTGCGGACATCGATCCCGTCTTCGGAGCCCAGGTTGAAGACATTGAACGCCTCACGGGCATGGTCCGCGGCAAAGAGCATCCCCTCCACGCAGTCCGCCACGTCCATGTAGGACTTGCACTGGCGCCCGTCGCCCAGGATCTCCAGTTCGTCCGGGTTCGCCCGCAGCTTGGCCACGAAGTCGGGGATCACCCCGTGCCCGCTCCGGGGGCCCACGATGTTGGCGAACCGGAATACCCACGCTCGCATCCCGTAGGTGTGGCAGTACGCGGAGATGAGCGCCTCGCAGGCGAGCTTGCTCGCGCCGTACACCGAGATGGGCTCCATGGGGGCGTAGTCCTCGGGGGTGGGAATGACCGTCGCCTCCCCATAGACCGTGGAAGTGGAGGTGAACACCAGTTCCCCCACATCGTGGCGCCGCATCCCTTCGAGCACCCGCTGGGTGGCCACCACGTTGTTGTCGAACGGGGATTGCGGGGTGCGCGCGCTCTCCCGGACGTCCGGGTCCGCGGCCAGGTGATAGATCCGTTCGGCACCGGTGAGGGCCGGCGTCCATCGGTCACCGAGGAGATCGGTCGGGGAGAGCGTGACCCGGCCGTCCCGGATAGCGGAGTCGAGATACCGGGGATCCCCCGCACGGCAATCGTCCACCACCACCAGTTCGTCACCCCGGGAGACGAGGGCGTCCACCAGGTGGGACCCGATGAATCCGGCGCCGCCGGTGACCACTGAAGACATCATAATCTATTATGCACCGGACGTGAAAGGATTACTGTCCATGTACATCGGGATCGACCATGGCACCACCGCCATGCGCTTCTCCACCGGGGTCACCGGGTTTCGCATCTCGCGGCAGGATGCACGCGGGTTTACCATCGACGATCTCACCCGTCTTGCGCCCCTCGACGAGATCGAGGGTATCGCGGTCTGTTACTCCATGGGAGACGGGATCAGTGCGGTCACCGACATCCGGCGGGTGCCGGACCGCGGGGTGATCACCCGCGAGGGTGCAGGCGAGCACATCGGCGGGGGGACCCGGGTCTTCGACGCGGTCCGGTCGAGCGGAATCCCTGCGGTGGTGGTCCCGGGCATCCACCGGGGGTCTCCCACCGATCCCCGTCTCAAGGCCTATTCCCATCAGGCGAGCCCCGAGAAGGTGGGGATCGCCTGCCGTGTCTCCGGGGATCTCGGGCCCGACGTGGTGGTCTCGGACTGCAGCTCCAACACGGTCACCATGCTGGTGACCGCGGGCCGGATCACCGGAGCGCTCGACGCCTGCGTCTTCGCTCCCGGCACCACCCACGGGGCGCTGGACGTGGAGGCGATCCGGGAGATCGACCGCGGTGAAATCACCGCGAACCGGGCGTTCATGCGCGCGGGGGTGGATCAAACGCTCCCCGAAGGGGACCGCATTCCGGCGCTCGCCCTGTTCGCGGCCATGGAGTGTGCCGCGCTCCTGCTCCTCAATCCTGTTGCCGAGGTGGCGGTGGCGGGATCGATGGCCCCGGCAGTCTGCGATCAGATGGAAGCGCTTCTCGAGCGGCCGGTTGCCGTATACGACGAATGGTGCGCCTCGGAGGGTCTCGCCCTGCTGGCGCGCCGGGTCTTCTCGGGCGCCCGGGAGGTGCTGGGCCTGCCCGTGGATCTGTAATTTTATATTGATTAATCGTGACAAATAAACAGGGGTTTTTCGTGAGAGAACTGCGTATCCATGGGAGAGGCGGTCAGGGCTCCGTTACCGCTGCAGAGCTCATCGCTGTCGCCGCGTTCAAAAGCGGCGTGTATTCACAGGCATTCCCGGCATTCGGGGTCGAACGACGGGGGGCGCCGGTGCAGGCGTTCGTGCGGTTCGACGATAGCAAGGTCCGTCTCCGCAGCCAGGTGTACCACCCGGACTACATCATTGTCCAGGACAGCTCGCTGATCGCCGATGTCAATGTCTTCGACGGCATGAAATCCGGCGGGATCGCGCTCGTGAACACCGAGAAGGCGGAGGCGATTCCGGCACCCGAGGGGGTGCGCCTGGTGGCCATCGATGCGACGAAGATCGCTCTCGAGGAACTCGGTGTCCCCATCACCAACACCACCCTGATGGGGGCATTCGCCGCCGCCACCGGGGAGATCGGGATATCTCCGCTGGAGGAATCCCTCCGGGAACGGTTCACCGGCGACCTCGGCACAAAGAATGTCAGTGCAGCCCGCCGGGCCTTTGAATCGGTGCAGGGGGGTGCCTGACCATGGCGCTGAACCTGGGTTGTTCTGCCCGTCCCGGAAAGGCCCGGGAGAACAAAACCGGATCATGGCGGGTCTTTCGCCCGATGGTCGACGAGGACGCGTGCAGCCGGTGCGGCACCTGCATCCTCGTCTGCCCGGAAGGGGCGGTCACCGCCGACGATGACGACCTGCCCGTGGTCGACTACGAGTACTGCAAGGGCTGCGGGCTGTGCGCCGAAGAATGTCCCAAGGATGCGATCACCATGGAACAGGAGGAGAAATAGATGCTGCAGATCATGGAGGGCTCCCATGCCATCGCCGAGGCGGTGAAGCGGGTCCGCCCCGAGGTCATCTCCGCGTATCCCATCACCCCCCAGACCCACATCGTGGAGCGTCTCGCCGAGATGGTCGCGGACGGTGAACTGGACAGCGAATATCTCACCGTGGACAGTGAATTCTCCGCCCTCTCCGCCTGTCTGGGGGCGGTGGCCGCCGGATCGCGGGTGTACTCGGCGACATCGTCGCAGGGGCTCATCCTCATGGCCGAGGTCTGCTTCAACGTGGCGGGGATGCGCCTGCCGATAGTGATGTCCATCGCCAACCGGTCGCTTGGCGCCCCGCTCTCAATCTGGAACGACCAGCAGGACTCCATCGCGCTCCGGGACGCGGGCTGGTTCCAGCTGTATGCCGAGGATGTCCAGGAGATGGTGGACTTCCACCTGATCGCCTACCGGGTGGCCGAGGACCACCAGATCCTCCTGCCGGGTTTCGTCTGCTTCGACGGGTTCATCCTCTCCCATACGTATGAACCGGTGGACATCCCCGACCAGGAGACGGTGGACGGGTATCTCCCCGACTATGTCCCCTACCAGCGGCTGGACGCATCCGATCCCATCAGCATGGGCATGTACGCCACCCCCGACTACTACATGGAGTTCCGGTACGAGATCGACCGGGCCCTGGAACGGTCGGCGGACCTGATTGCCCGGGCGGGGACGGAATTCGGGGAGCATTTCGGCCGCGACTACGGCTCCCTCGTGGAGGAGTACCGGCTGGAGGATGCGGACACCGCCATCGTGGCCATGGGCTCGGTCTGCGGCACCATCAAGGACGCGGTCGATGACATGCGGGACCAGGGCCGCCAGGTGGGCCTGGTGAAGCTGCGGGCGTTCCGCCCCTTCCCCCGGGCGGCGATTGAAAAGGCGCTTGCCGGGGTCTCCTCGGTGGCGGTGATCGAGAAGAACGTCTCGCTCGGGTCCGCCATGAAGGGCGCGGTGGGCCTGGAGGTCGCCCACGCGGTGGGCAGGAACGGGCCCGATGTGTATTCCTATGTGATCGGCCTCGGAGGCCGGGACATCACCCGCCAGGACATCTCCCGGGTGGTGGATCGGGCCGAGGTGGGAGAGGGCAATGCCTTCTTCGGCCTGCGTGAGGAGGTGCTGTAAATGGTGGACAGATCACTGGAACTCTTTGAATCGGGGCACCGCGCCTGCGGCGGGTGCGGGCCGGCGCTCGCTGCCCGCCTCATCCTGAAGGGTGCCGGCGAGAACACCATCATCTGCGCGTCCACGGGGTGCATGGAGGTCTTCTCCACCCCCTACCCGGAGACGGCGTGGAAGGTTCCCTGGATCCATTCCCTCTTTGAAAACGCCTCTGCGGTCGCCTCCGGAATCGATGCGGCGCTCCGTCGCCAGGGGCGCGACGAGCAGGTGGTCTGCGTCTGCGGCGACGGGGCCACGTTCGATATCGGGATGCTGTGCATCTCCGGAGCGTTCGAGCGGGGGCACAATATCACCTATATCTGCTACGACAATGAGGCCTACATGAATACGGGTATCCAGCGGTCGGGGGCGACGCCCTACGACGCGAGCACCACCACCAGTCCCGCCGGTGCGGCATCCCACGGAAACCCGCTTCCGAAAAAGGACATGCCCGCGATCCTGGCCGCCCACGGGGCGCCCTATGTGGCCACCGCCACCATCGCCTACCCCGGGGACCTGATGAAGAAGGTGGAGCGGGCGGTCACCACTCCCGGCCCCTGCTATCTCCAGATCCATGCCCCCTGCTGCACGGGCTGGGGATTCGACGGCGCGAAGACGATCGAGATCGGCCGCCTCGCGGTCCAGACCGGGCTGTGGGTCAACTTCGAGATGGAAGACGGCGGGATCAGCAAGGTGAAGAAGGTGGTCGACCGGCTCCCGGTGGAGGAGTACCTCATCCCCCAGAAGCGGTTCCGCCACCTGTTCAAACCATCCCGCCTCGACGAGGAGATCGCCACGATCCAGGCGATCGCCGATGCAAACGCGGAAAAGTTCGGAATCGATATCCAGAGCAAAAAATAATCTTTTTTTTTTCAGGTCCGGCGCCTCGACACCAGGACGTAGGAGAAGAGCAGGACCACCACCACCGCCACCCACACCCCGCCGAAGGCGAAGAGGGCGATCTCCTGCATCCGGTCATAGAACCGGCACTCCACGTAGCGCACCTGCTCCCACATGACTGTGGTCTCCCCGTCACCCGACGTCACGGTGCCCGCGGGAACGACCGTCCCGAGCGCCGGGTTGTCGAGCCAGAACCCGTCGGGGAGATGGAGGGTGACGTTCCGGGGGCGATCGAACTGGAGCCGGAGGGTGTGATCCTGGAGCGGTGCGGTGAAGGTCAGGAGACGGGCCTCCATGGGAACGGCGTACTGACCCATCCCCTGCACCTCCACCTCCCGATCGGTCCCGCTGACGGTGATGTCCTCTGCCTCGATGGGCACGGGTTCTCCGAGCATTCCGGGCCGGACCAGGGAGATGGAGGTCTGGTTGTCGAGGGTGTACTCCGCCTCAAACGAGTCTCCGCCGGGGGCTACCCGGATGGTCGCCTCCAGGGCGAGGACCGGGGAGACGAGGAGCGCTACTGCAAGTGCGACAGCAGCGAGGGCAGGTCCGCGTCGATCTCGATGGGGGGTGCACATTGTCTGACCACCGTATCCGGGTCCTTGAGCAGATGGCCGGTCACCACACAGACGATCCGCTCGTCCGCGTCGATCTCTCCCGCCTCGGCAAGCGCCTTCACACCGGCGACCGAGGCGGCGGAGGCGGGCTCCACGCCGATCCCCTCTTTCTGCGCCAGGTCGCGCTGCATCGCCAGGATCTCCTCGTCTGAGACCGAGATCGCGGTCCCGCCGGTCTCGCGGATGGCGACAAGCGCCTTCTCCGCATTGACCGGGGCACCGATGCGGATGGCGGTGGCCACGGTCTCCGGTTCCGGCTCCGGAACCACTTCGGACAGCCCCTTATCGATCGCGTCCACCACCGGTCGCGACCCGGCCGCCTGGATGCCGGTCATCATGGGCAGCCGGTCGATCCAGCCGAGCTCGCGGTACTCGAGCAGCCCTTTATGGACCGCGGAGATGTTTCCCGCGTTGCCCACGGGAAGCACCATCCGGTCGGGCACGTCCCCCAGCTGGTCGAGCACCTCAAAGCCGATGGTCTTCTGGCCCTCGAGGCGGAAGGGATTGATGGAGTTGAGGAGGTAGAGCCCGTGGGATGCGCAGAGTTCCTGGACCATGGCAAGGGCCCGGTCGAAGTTGCCCCGGATGGAGATCACCCGGCCGCCGTGCATCAGCGCCTGCGCCACCTTCCCCAGCGCCACCTTCCCCGCGGGAAGCAGGACGACTGCAGGGATCCCTCCCTTCGCGGCATAGGCCGCCATGCTCGCCGAGGTGTTCCCGGTGCTCGCACAGGCGACCCGGGTCATGCCCAGGTCCCGGGCCATGCTCACGCCCACGGTCATGCCCCGGTCCTTGAACGAGCCGGTGGGGTTCATCCCCTCGTGCTTGGCATAGAGTTCCCGGACCCCGATCTCGTCCCCGATCCGGGAGAGGCGGTACAGGGGGGTGCCCCCTTCCTGGAGGGTGATGGGGTCTCCCCTGACCGGGAGGAGCTCGGCGTAGCGCCAGACCGAGAGGGGGCGGCGCTCCCAGTCTCTCCGGGAGACGGTGACCCGGTCCAGGTCGTAGCGAATGGCGAGGAGATGGCCGCATCGCTCGCACCGGTAGATGATGCGGTCCGACGGGAACCGGGCACCGCACCCCACGCAGACGAGATCCATCATGTATACCAGTGTGTGCGGTCCGGCTACCTATAGATATGGGGTTTTCTCTCAGCCGACACGGGCGAGCGAGAGAAACGAGAGCCAGCAGACGATCGCTCCTCCGATGCAGACCGGCACCTCCGGCCACCCCCCGATCCTCCCGAACCGGACCGCCGCCAGGGCGAGGGCGAGGACGACGGCGAACAGTGCGGGCAGGAGGGGCTGATCGGTGCGGATCCGCCCGGAGATGCGGGCACTGGAGACGGGCTGGAGCCAGGCCACGCCGGCAGGGGTGGCGCTGTCTGCGAGCAGGTGGAGGAGGGCGCCAGCGGTGCAGGCGGATCCGAAGAGGAGCGCCAGTCCGTCGAGCTGGTACCCGGCCAGCCTCCCTGCCGCCCACAGGCAGGCGGCCAGCACGACGCCGGTGGCGACCGCTCCCGCCACCGAATGGAGGATGCCCCGGTGGCGGTGATGGTCCCCCGTGCCGGTCGCCAGCAGGCAGACCGCCGAGAGGGGATAGTAGACCAGCACGCGTACCAGGTGGCCGAAGATGGGAAGGGGGGCTGCGAACAGCCCCCATCCGCGGGTGGGGAACCGGAGGATGGTCGATCCGGGCGTGTCTGCGTCCGGGGCGAGCGAACCCACGATGACGCCCGCGGCGAGCGCGACGATCTGCAGGGTGGTGAGGACCGCCCACCACGGCTCCAGCACCAGCCCCGTCGTCAGGAGACCGAGGGCCAGGTGGTGGAAAGCCCGCATCCGCCGCTCACCGGTCGCGGGCGACCGGGATGCGCCCCCGCTCCTCCTCCACCCGTGCCGGGTCCAGGCGGGCGATGATCAGGTCCTCGTCCTCGCCCGCCTGCACGAGCACCTCTCCGTCGGGCCCGGCGACCATCGATCCCCCGCAGTAGTGGTCCACGGGCGTATCACCGGTGGTGTTCGCCCCCGCGATATAGCACTGGCAGTCGAGGGCCCGGGCGCGGATGAAGAGTTCCCAGTGGGTACGGCGCCGGCAGGGCCAGGCGGCGGGAACGATCACCCCGAGCACTCCCTCTCCCGCATACTCCGAGAAGATCTCTGGAAACCGCAGGTCATAGCAGATGGCGATGCCGAACCGGTGGCCCGCGACATCGAAGACGGCGGGGGCGTCCCCGGTCGAGTAATACCTGTCCTCTCCTGCTGGGGAGAAGAGGTGGCGCTTGGCATACACCGCGGCGACCGATCCGTCAGGTTTCACCGCCACGGAGGCGTTCTGCGGCCGTGTGTCGGTCTGCCGCACAAACGATCCGAGGACCGCGATGGCGTGGTCGCGGGCGATATCCGAGAATGCGCCCACCACCGGGCCGTCCAGTCCCTCGGCGGCGGGCGGATCGGTCGGGTCCCAGCCGGTGGCACACTGTTCGGGAAAGACCACCAGTGAGGCGTCCGCCCCGGCCGCCGCGGCGGCGGCCAGCTCCGCCCGGGCCAGGTTCTCCCCGGGATCACGCCAGGCGGGCTGGAGCTGGGCGATGGCGATTCTCATCATCCTCACGCACCGGTCCGCCATCCCCGGATGAGTATGGCGATCCCCGCCACCACCGCCACGGCCAGTGCGGCAAGCAGGTAGCGGGCGCTCTCCATCGGAAATCCCCAGATGACGGCGGCAAGCACGATCCCCAGCGCGAGGATGGCCACCCCGGTGATGACCGTGCCGATCTGAAACATGTCCCCGTTCATTCCACACTCACCCGCTCAGGATCGGAAACGTCCCCTTCAGCCCGGTGATCACGATCTGGGTGGCGATGGCCAGGAGGAGGATACCCATCAGGCGGTTGATGGCCCGGTACTCCCGCTGTCCGATCCTCTTCAGAATGGTCTCTGCATTGATCATCATATAATACGTGGTCGCCATGGTCAGCGCCACCACCGCCGGTACCAGGAGCAGTGCCGCCGGGTGTAGGGCGCCTGCCTGGTCGGTGAGGACGATGACGGTGGTGATCGCGCCCGGTCCCGCGAGCATGGGCACCGCGAGGGGGACGATGGAGATGTCATCGGCCTCCGCCCCTTCATACTTCTCGGTGGCGGTCATGCGGGTCCGTGACTGGCGGGCATAGACCATCTCCATCCCGATCCCGAAGAGCAGGATCCCGCCCGCGATCCGAAACGCCTCCACGGTGATGCCGAAGAGCTGAAGGATCACCCCGCCCGCCACGGTGAAGACCATGAGGATGAGAAAGGCGGTCCAGGCCGCCTCCCGGGCAGCGGTCTTTCGCTGCGCCGGCTCCATGGTCTCGGTGAGCGGGACAAAGATGAGCGCGGCGGCGAGCGGGTTGACGATGATGACGAGTGAGGAGATGGTGACGAGGGCGAAGCTGAGGAAAGGGGACTCGATCATGGCCCGACCGCCCTCGTTCGCCGGTCAGCGAGCTCGCCCATCCTCACTCGTACAAAAACGGGTCGTCGGTTCTGGAATAGTCGGTGATCTCGCGGTCGTCAAAGTGGATGCCGATCTCGCGGTCGGCGCTCCCGGGTGAATCCGAGGCGTGGACCACGTTTCTGCCGATCTCCATGGCGAGATCCCCCCGGATGGTGCCGGGTGCGGCCTCCGCCGGGTTGGTGGCCCCCACCAGGTGCCGGACGATGGGGACCGCCTCCCGACCCTCCCAGACCATGAGCATGCACGGCCCGCTCATGATGTAGGCCTTCAGCGATTCGAAAAACGGCTTCTCCCGGTGTTCGGCGTACTGCTCGTCCACCCGGTCCTCGGGAAGCCGCTCCAGGCGGGCGGCCGCGAGGCGCAGTCCTTTCCGTTCGAGCCGGGCGATGACCTCACCCGCCAGACCGCGGCAGACTCCGTCGGGCTTGATCATCACGAAGGTCCGGTCCATGGACCCGCTCACTCCTTGCCCCGGGCCCGCCGGCCGGCCGCCGTCCAGGCGACCCGGCGGGGGATTCGGCCGAGCCGGAAGTTGCTCCTGCACTTGGAGGAGCAGAAATAGTAGATGGTCCCGTCGCGGCGGACGTACATCATCCCCGTCCCGGGCTCGAATCGGTCCCCGCAGAACGAACAGGTATACGTGTCCACCATCCGTCTACCTCCGGGAGAGTTTCTTTGCTTCCCGCTCGGTCTCGAGCAACATCAGGATGTCGCCCTCCCGGATGGGGCCGACCGTGTTGCGGGTGATGATCCGGCCCTTGTTGTTGCCGTCCAGGATCCGGCACTTCACCTGCATCGCCTCGCCATGCATGCCGGTGCTGCCGATGACCTCGATCACTTCCGCGGGCGTTCCTTCTCCAGCCATGATCCTATCCCTTCAGTTCGCTGATCTGGCCGGCGATCTCCTCGACGAGATCCTTTGCCTTCCCGGGCTTGATGATCGCCGCGGCGGCGGAGCCGACGTCCAGCCCGCTTGCCGCGCCGATGTCGCTCTGCCGGTTGATGAATACGTAGGGGATCTGCTTCTCTTCGCAGAGCATGGGCAGGTGCATGACGATCTCTTCGGGCTCCACGTCCGTGCCGATGACCACCAGGTGGGCGACACTTCGCTCGACGGACTTGGTCGCTTCATTGGATCCCTTCTTGATCTTGCCGGTGTCCCGCGCGATCTCGATCGCTTCCAGTGCCTTGTTCTGAATCTCGTCAGGAACTTCGAATTTGATGTATGATCTGGCCATAATGGTACCTCATTCGGGAGCCGGATGGACCCCGTCATCACTCATCAGTCTCGTGCTGAATGCTGCCATACTAGTTGCACGAAGAGGGGGATAAAAGTTTGTGACCGGTTCAGCCGGTCGGCCGGTAGATCGATACCCCTCGGTTCTCGTATATGGGGGTGAGCCCCTCGTCGGGGAGGTGGACGACGTACCGCGCCTCCTCAAACGGCCCCACATAGAGCAGGGTCGCATTGTAGTGCTCCATCAGCCGGAGGGTCTCCTCCGGTTCCTCATAGATCCGCCGGACATCGGCGCTCCGCGCCCCGGTCGCCGCCTCCGGGCCACGCCAGACATATTCGTGCCCTGCCCACCCCATCACCGCCGGGATCCCGGTGAACGAGGAGATCCGGGAGCCATAGGTGTAGTCATCTCCCACCGCCTCCACCAGCACCTCCCGTCCTTCCAGGCTCCGGAGGAAGGCGACGGCCGCTGCATCGCCCGGATGGCTCTCCTCCAGGTAGGCGAGGCCGTCGAGGGTGTGGGAGGGATACTGGAAGTCGATCGCCGCCACCACCGGGAAGACGAGCATCATCGCCGCCACCGCCACAGTGAGCGGTCTCGCCGCCCGCCGGGGGATCCGCAGATCCCGGTCCTCCAGCCACCGCCCGACCATCACCGACGCGGCGATCCCGGTCATGATCCAGGCGGGCAGGGTGAGCTTGAAGACCGTGTTCATCCGGTAGTAGAGATCGCCCATGTTGTCCTGCAGGAAGAGAATCTCGGTGGCACACAGCACCGCGAGCCCGCAGATGGCCAGGGTGTCGGCCGCCAGGAACCGCCGCCGGTCGATGAACGCGGCGAGGGGGGCGAGGATGATGGCGAGCGCGTACCACCCGAACCCGATCGCCACGAGCGAGGGGACCAGCAGCCATGGACGCCGCGCGAGTCGCCGTGCACCACAGGCATAGAAGACGGCGAAGAACAACCCGTGGACGAGCAGGAAGGAGACCGGATCGGAGGGGGTGTGCACCAGCCCCACTCCGTCGATGCCCGCCCCGTGGAGCATCAGCAGGCCGGGGAGCGCGATGGCCACGGCGCCCGCGGGCACCGCCACGAGCGGCATCCAGGGATGCGCCGCCTGCCGGTGGCGGTGCCAGATCACCAGGCCGAAGACCACGGTGACCGGGGCATAGACCAGCACGTCCCAGGTGTTTGCAAGCGGCATGAACGAGAGGGAAAGCGCCGCGCATCCGCACAGAGAGAGCCGGCCGCGCAGATCGAGCCGTCCCCACCGGAGGATTCCGAAGGCCAGAAGGAACAGGAAGACCACCTGGTTTCCCAGCCCCAGCACATGCGAATGGGGATCTCCCCAGAGAAACGAGAAGATGGGGTACTCGGTGATGGTCCCCGCGATGGTCCGGGTGCTCTCCCAGAAGGCGGTGTAGAATCCGGCGGGAAGGTGGAAGAAGAAGGAGGGATCGGGCAGCAGGAACGGGACCAGGGGGAGCCAGCGGAAGCGGTTCAGCAGGAGGTGGCCGGCGGCGTAGGCGGTCACCCCGATGATCCCGAAGATGGTGGGGAGGATCAGGTTGAAGACCACCGGTGAGGGTGTGGTGCTGGCAAGCCCCAGTGCCGCCGCGGTCCAGTGGCCCAGATAGTAGTACACGTCCAGGGTGCCCCCCGCATACCAGGGATCCAGCGGCGGGACCGCGGGGGTCTGCATGATGGCGGCGATGAACCCGTGGTCCATGAACTTCTCGGCGAAGGTTATGGTGGGGTTCATGAACCGGAACCCGAGCATCACCAGGAAGAAGAGCAGGTACACTGCGTCCCAGCAGAGCCCCTCGCGCAGCTGCTGAACGGTCCAGCCCTGTTTCCAGATGGCCAGGGCGAGCACCGCCCCCAGAACCGGGAGCGCGACCCGTGGCGAGAGACCGATGAGCGCCGCGTACCAGGAGATGACCGCAAAGAGCAGGATCCCGATCCCGTATCCCAGCGGGGCGGCGAGCCGTCCGAGGGCGGGGCGGATCAGCGGAGTCGCGGCCAGCTGGAGGACCTTGATCACCGCCAGCCAGAGGATCACGTACCCGATCTGCGCCTCAATCCCCACCATGCTCTCCCTCGTCGAACTTCGAATGGAAGGCGGTCTTCACCGCGTCCACGGCCCACTCTCCGAAGCAGGCAAACGAGACGCCGCCGCCGGCGAGGGTGACCAGGTTCTTGATCAGGTGGTCCACCACCGCGATGAGGGTCGCGGCGGCAGGTGCGATCCCCCCGATCTCCAGGGTGAGCGCCACGGAGATCTCGTAGGTCCCCACCCCGCCGGGGGTGATGGGGACCGCCTTGACCAGGTTGCCGACCACGATGGCGAGGGTGATGAGCGCGAGATCCACCGGCTCGTTGAACATCAGCACCACCATCACGCAGACCATCACGTCCACCCACCAGATCAGGAGCGAGGAGAGGGCGAGGATCGCCAGTGACCGAAGCCGGAGCGAGGCCTCCCGCACCTCCCCGAGCATCCCCAGGAGAATCGCGACCCACCGGCGCTCGGAGCGGACCCGGCCGAGGAGCACGAGCACCAGCACGAAGACCGCCCCGGCGGCGAGCGGGATGATGATCAGGGTGATGAACCAGTCGGGCACCCGCAACGCGAATGGGAGCGAGATGGCTCCGAGGATCGCCACCATCACGATATCGAAGAACCGCTCCACCACCAGCGAGGAGACGCCCCGGGAGTAGGGGGTCTGGTCGTGGTGGCGGAGGATGAACACCCGGACCAGGTCGCCCAGGCGGGCGGGAACGATCAGGTTGGCGGTCTGGGAGATGAATATACAGGCGGTGGAGAACCCGAGGGTCTCGGGGATGCCCAGGGCGCCCAGGATGAACCGGTACCGCCCTCCCCGGAGGATCCAGGCGGCGATACAGACCAGCACCGCCGCCCCCAGGTACAGGGGTATCATGTGCTCAATGGTGAGCATCAGGTCGTTCCACACCCGCCATAGCATGAAGACGATGATCGCCCCGGCGAGCAGGGTGGGGATGACGATCGCGCTAATCTTCTTCCACATGGATCTGCCACCAGAGACGGATGATCGCCCGGCCCATGGAGAGGGCGTCGCTGCCCCGGACCGTGGTCCCTTCGCCCTCCCGCCACCGGACCGGGATCTCGGCGATTCGCCAGCTCCGCCGCGCCGCCCGGACCAGCACCTCGGTGTCCCAGAACCAGTGGGTCGCCTGCACCTCCGGGAGGAGTTCGAGGATCCGGTCCCGCCGGAATGCCTTGAACCCGCACTGGTGGTCCCGCAGCCGGCTGTGGAGGATCAGCCGGACCAGCAGGTTGTAGCCCCGGCTGGCCACCTCCCGGAGGGCGGAGCGCCCCGTGTCGCTTTCGGGGAGCAGACGCGACCCGGTGGCGATATCGTACCCCTCCTCCCGCACCGCCGCGATCAGCGGCGCCAGGCAGGCCATGTCGGTGGCCAGGTCCACGTCAAAGTAGCAGACCACCGGTGCCCGGGCGGCGCGAAACGCCCGTTCGAGCGCGGCTCCCCGGCCCAGCCGCTCGTCGGCGTGGAGGAGCCGGACCCGCGGGTCGCGTCCCTCCCATTCCTCCACCAGCTCCCGGCTCCCGTCGGTGCTCCCGTCCTCGGCCACGATCACCTCGGCGCGGTCCCCGAGCCACCGGAGCGATTCGGGGATCGCCCGGGTCAGGGCGACGCGGTCGTTGTACACCGGGATGACCGCAGAGACCCGGGGCTCATCCACCGCCGCACCTCCGGAGGAGGGCGGACGCCGCCTCCTCTCCGGCCCGGACGGATCCCTCCATGCTCCGCTCCGGGTAGTTCTCCCGGGTCCACATCCCGGCCAGAAACAGGCCGTCGTGGACCGTCTCCGGGATCCGGTCCCGGTAGCCCGTGGTGTACACCGGCCCGGCGAAGGGCTCCACCGCGAGCGCCTGCCACCGGATCTCTGCAGGGAGCACCCCGAACCGCCGGCAGAAATCCGATACCATCATCTCCTCCAGCCCGGGGGGCACTGTGTCTGAAAAGTAGGAGGCCAGGTACACCAGGTCCTCCCCGTACCGGTCCCGGGGGACCAGGTTGGTGTGCCCGATGACCGCCCCGTAGGGGGCCTCGTCCTTCATGTTCACCCAGTACACGCCACCGGTCACCTCCCGGTCCAGGGCAAGGGTGAGGCACGCAGCGCCCTGCACGGGGAGTGAAGGCAGCCCCTCCACCCCCATCCGGGCGAGCGCGGCGGGGGCGATGGTGGCCACCACTGCGTCGTACCGCTCGCCGTCCACCCGCCACCCGGACCCGTCGCGTTCGAGTCTGTGCACGGGCGATTCCAGGTGGAGCCCCGCCCCCCGCCTCTCCAGCCGGTTCACCAGCCGGTCGATCAGCAGGGCGAACCCTCCGTCGAGGTACCCGAGCCGCTCCCCGGCGACCCCCCGGTCGGACCGGATGGCCACCCGGCTCACCAGCCAGGCAGCGGAGACCCGGTCCCGCAGAGGGCCGAACTTGGACCGCAGCAGGGGCTCGAAGAACGATTCATACAGTGATTCACCGAGCCGCTCCACCAGGTACTGCCGGGCGGATATCCCGTCCAGGTCGCGGGGATCGGTGTTTTGTGACCGGAGCGCGAAGAGGGCGAGCCGTGCCTTCTCGGTCACGGAGAGGAGGGGATATCGGAGGATCTCTGTGGGGGTGGTGAGCGGGTGGAGGGTGCCCCCCGCACAGGTGCCGGTCGATCCCGGGAGCCATTTGAGGCGGCCCCGGAGCCCGAGTTCATCGAGAAGTCCGAGGAGATGATCGTCCCCGGTGAAACAGTGGTGGTAGAATTTTTCGATGGTGTATCCGGTGTGCTGATAGGAGGAGAGACACCCGCCGGGTTCGTCGCGGGCCTCCAGGCAGTCCACCTCCGCGTGGGGGGCGAGGGTGGAGGTGGCGACCAGACCGCTCAGTCCTCCTCCAATCACGCACAATTTCATCCTGTACGCATTATCTCAACGCTCATAAGAAAGTTTTTGAACCAATCCGGGTAAAACGTCTTTATAGATAAACCACACATAGAGACGTACCAAGCGGAAGGTGTCACCACATGAGGGTCTTTTTCATCGGATTCGGTCAGGCCGGCGGGAAAATCGTCGACATGTTCATGGAATATGATAAAAAAATGCCCACCCAGAATTTCCGGGCCATCGTCGTCAATACTGCCCGCACGGACCTGATGGGGCTGAAGCACGTGGAGCTCAAGGATCGGCTCCTCATCGGCCAGACGGTTGTCAAGGGTCACGGGGTGGGGACGGACAATGTCACCGGTGCCCGGGTCACCGCAGACGAGATCGACAGCATCATCAATGCGATCGATTCCCGGGGCACCCATGACATTGATGCCTTCGTCATCGTCGCCGGTCTGGGCGGGGGCACGGGCTCCGGGGGAACCCCGGTCCTCGCCCGAAATCTCAAGCGCATATACCGCGAACCGGTCTACACACTCGGCATTCTCCCCGCCCCCGAGGAGGGGCGACTCTACTCCTACAATGCCGCCCGGTCCCTGAGCACGCTCGTCAACGAGGCCGACAACACCTTCCTGTTCGACAACAGCGCCTGGAAGAACGAGGGCGAGAGCGTCAAGAACGCCTATACCCGGCTGAACGACGAGATCGTCCGGCGGTTCGGGGTCCTCTTCCGAGCCGGCGAGGTGGGCAAGTTCGGGGTCGGCGAGATGGTGGTGGACTCGAGCGAGATCATCAACACGCTCCGCGGCGGCGGGATCAGCACGGTGGGATACGCCATCAGCGAGCGGATCAGTCCCGCCACCAAGAAGAAGAAGGGGTTTTTCGGCGGGGTTCCGGGCCGCAAGAAAGAGCGGACCGAGGAGGTGCTCACCGGGGAGGACAAGTCGGCAAAGATCATCGCCCTCGTCCGGCGGGCGATGCTCGGGCGCCTGACGCTACCCTGTGACTACTCCTCCTCTGAACGGGCGCTGGTGCTCCTGGCGGGCCCGCCCGACGAGCTCGACCGGAAGGGCGTGGAGAAGTCGAAGAGCTGGGTGGAGGAGAACATCTCCGGCATCGAGGTCCGGGGCGGCGACTACCCGGTGGAGAGCGAGTATATCGCTGCGGTGGTGCTCCTGGCCAGTGTGGGCAACTCGCCCCGCATCCGCGAGCTTTTGGAGATCGCCAAGATGACCAAGGACGATGTGATCAAGTCACGAGATCGCCATTCGACCATGTTCGACGACGGGATCGAGCCCCTGTTTGAGTAGGAGGACGGAATGAAGGACATACAGATTATCCTCTGTGCACTCGCGATCATCTGTATCGCCATCCCGGCGGTATCGGCCTTCGATGTGGAATCGGTGACGACCAGCCCCTCGTCCGGTGACCTGGTCCCCGGTCAGACGGTGACGGTGGAGGCGATGGTCCGGTTCAGCGCCTCGGGCGACTACACGTTCCCGGCAAGCGACACCCTGAAGTTCCAGACGAGGCTTGACTCACAGAGTGCCCAGTGGAAGTATTACATCATCCTCAATGACGTGATGCCCGATCAGCCCACGGTCAAGGGCGGATCGATCATGTACCTGGACGGGTTCGAGCTCCAGTACCCCTCCGAAAACCTCCTGGAGATCCGGGTGATCCTGGAGGGCAAGGCCCCCGAGGTCACCGAGACCACGGACATCTCCCTTTTCAAGATCCAGCAGCTGGACGCCTCCGACAATCCCCGCACCGCGTCGCAGTACAACTACGAGCTGACCCGGACGGTGGTCAACCCGGAGCAGGTGGAAAAGACCATCGAGGTCCGCGAGGAGGAGCTCGAGGAGCTCAAAGCCCAGATCGACGAGAAATCGGCGATGGGTGTGGATGTCACCGCGGTGATGGAGAATTACAACGAGGCGAAGGAGGCCATCAAGGACGCGAAGACCTCCTCCTCCAGCCAGGCGTTCTCCTACCTGACCGAGGCCAAGACCGCCATCGACGAGGCGGAGGTGCTGCTGGACAAGGCCTGGGCACAGCATGAGATCGACCGGGCCCAGATGGTGCTCACCGACGTGGATGCGGACATCAATTTCTTCGTGGAGAACCGGTCCATGGGCAATGATGCCCGGGTGGTGAACATCATCACCAAGCGGGAGAGCGCCGGCCAGTACCTCACCTCCGCCCGCGATTCTTTCAACCAGGAGTATTACTCCCAGGCCCGCGTCAAGGCCAACGAGGCCTACAATAAGGGCATGGAGGCCTACAACGCCTCCCAGGAGCTGCGAGACGAGGTCGGGCAGGGATTCCTGCCGGTGGTCGACGGGCTGCTTCTCATCGTGGTGATCATCATCGTGGGCACGTTCGCCGCGGTGGGCGTCCTCCTCTGGCGTCGGCGGTCCCGGTGGGATGAGCTGGGCTGATCAGCCCCTCTTTTTTCCGGCATGAGATACGTGGTCACCGGCGGTGCCGGGTTCATCGGGTCCCATATCGCCCGGGCGCTCTCCGGTGATCACGATGTCGTCATCCTCGACGACTTCTCCGCGGGTTCCCGGTCCCGCATCGCGGATCTCCCCGTGGAGTGCGTGGCGGGAAGTGTCACCGATCCCGATCTGCTCGGGGAGGTCTTCGCGAGCGCGGACGGGGTCTTCCACCAGGCGGCGATCGTCTCGGTTCCCCGGTCCGTTGCTGATCCGCGGCGATCGCACGATGTCAACCTCACCGGGACCCTGAATGTCCTGCTCGCGGCCCGGGATGCCGGGGTGCGCCGGGTGGTCCTCGCTTCCTCTGCGGCGGTGTACGGGGACTGTCCCCGCCTCCCGCTCCGGGAGTCCGAGTGCCCCCAACCGCTCTCCCCCTACGCCCTCCAGAAGAGTGCGGGCGAGGCGTATGCGGCGCTCGTCTCGAGTCCTGGCACGGTCTCGCTTCGCTACTTCAATGTCTATGGGCCGGGCCAGGATCCCGCCTCCCCCTACTCCGGGGTCATCTCCGTCTTCGCCGACCGCATCCGGCAGGGCCGGCCCCTGGTGATCCACGGGGCCGGTGACCAGACCCGCGATTTCGTCCATGTCGATGACGTGGTCCGGGCCAATCTCCTCGCCATGGCGGCCGCCACCCCGGAGGGGGTCTACAACATCGGCACCGGAAAAGAGACCTCCGTCCTCGGGCTCGCCCGGCTGCTTGCGGATATCTGCGGGACGGAGCCGGATATCGTCCATGAACCGCCGCGTGCCGGGGACATCCGGCGGTCGTGTGCCGATATCCACCGGGCCGCGGCCATCGGGTATGCCCCGGCGGTGGATATCCGGGAGGGGCTCGCCCGCCTGATCAGAAGAGCTCGGTGACGGGCTTGATGCTTCCCGGGATCATCCGGGTGGCCCGGAGGGGGATGCCGTCTCCGGGGGCGAGTTCGATGGTGATATCCTCGTAGGACTCGTACCCGGTGGTGCTGATGGGCGAGATGTTCACCAGGAATGACTCGCCCTTCTCCAGGAGCACGTCCCCGTCGCTGTTCGATGCCCGCTGCACGCTCCATTCACCGAATCCCGGCATCGCGTTCATCAGCGGGTCTGCGCGTGACAGTTCACTGGTGGATGCCGCACAGGTCACCCGGACCGAGACCGTCGACATATCCACTGACGATCCCCCGGCAGCGAGCTGCACCGGGACCAGGAAGCATTCCAGCCGCTCGGGGTTCTGGTGCATCAGGTTGAGCCCGAGCACCGTGCCGTGGACCTGCATCCCGGACGATGCGGTCTCGACGCCTTCATAGACTGCGGTTTCCCCCTCGGTGGCGGCGGTGGTCCCTGATCCGAGCATGACATGGGCGAACGTGCTCGCCACCACCACGAAGGCGATGAGGACGATGGCCGCCTCCATCCCGGTCAGTCCGTCGGTCTGTCGCATCGCTACCACAGCTCGTACCATTCGTTTCCCGAGAGCCCGTCCGGCACCGATCGGGTGAGGGCGAGCGGCGCCCCGGTGGCGGGGACGATCTCGATGGTGAACTCCTCTCCTGCCTGGAGGGCGAAATCCCGCAGATCCAGCCGTATCCTGACCACCTCTTTGTCTTCGAGCATCTCGTCGCTGTCCTGCCGGGTCCGCCACGTCAGGCTCACCCGCGGGTCATCGGCCGCAATAGTGGTAATCCCCTCCCCGGTCACCACCCGGTAGGTGACCCGCTCCATGTCGCAGCCGCCCCGCCCCTGCACGATGGCGAGCATGAGATCCACGTCCCGGAGGATGGTGCCGTCGGTCTGTGCATGTCCGAGCACCGACCCGGCGGTCCGAAGCGCGCTTCCCGCCTCCTCGAGGCCGGCATGGACCGCCTCTCCGCTCTTCTGCGCGGCAAAGAATCCGCTGCCGAGCACCACGTAGGCGAAGACCGAGGCGACCACGATGAAGGCGATGAACACGATCGCCGCCTCCAGGCCGGTCATGGCAGAGGGGCCCTGAATGGCCATACCCAGAGTATCGCCTGGATCTCTATATACACGTTGCTTTTTGCCGGTGCACCCGCAATCGCCCGTTGCCGGATCACAACGGATAAATAGGATCCGCGGTACTTCTCCGTGCAGGAGCGATGACGGCCGCAGACGAGACCCTGGAGACGCTGGAGGACCGGCTCGAACGGGCCATGGCCGCCGGAAACCTCGCCTGGTGGGAGATGGATCTCCCCTCGGGCGCGGTCCGGTTCGGAGAGAAGAAGGCGGAAATGCTCGGGTACCCGCCGGAGCACTTCGGGCACTATTCGGATTTCACCGCTCTCCTCCACCCCGAGGATCAGGACCGGGCCATGCAGGCGATGCGGGACCACCTGTCTGGAACAGAGCCCCGATATAACGTGGAGTACCGCATCCGGACCGCCACGGGCGAGTACCGCTGGTTCCACGACACCGGCGGGATCACCGACACACATCCCGACGGCTCCCCCGCGGTGGTCAGCGGGATCGTCGCCGATATCACCTGGATCTCGCTTGCCAACCGCAAACTGAACCTGCTGGCGAGCGTGACCCGCCACGATATCAACAACGAGCTCACCGTCCTCCAGGGGTATCTCGACCTCGCCCGGGAGCTGGTGGAGGACGAAGAGGTGCAGGACTATCTCGGGAAGGTGGACGGCGCGGCGGGGGCGATCCTCCGGCAGGTCCGGTTCACCAAAGACTACCAGGATCTGGGGGTCCGGGAACCCGCCTGGCTGGCGATCTCCGATGCGCTGGCGCGGGCGATCCCAGAGCCCGCCCTCCCGGTCACCGACCGGACCGGTGCGGTGGAGATCTACGCCGATCCGCTGCTCCCCAAGGTCTTCTCGAACCTGATGGACAACACGATCCGCCACGGGGAGTCGGCGACCGGGGTCCGCGTCGGGTACCGGCAGGAGAACGGAGATCTCGTCCTCATCTGGGAGGACGACGGCGTGGGGATTCCCGCGGAGCACAAGGACCGCATCTTCGACCGCACCTTCGGCAAAAACAACGGTCTCGGCCTCTTTCTGATCCGGGAGATCCTCTCCATCACCGGGATTACCATCACCGAGACGGGGACCCCCGGCGAGGGCGCCCGCTTCGAGATGCGGGTGCCCGCGGGTGCCTGGAGGACCTGACCCCTAGTCCCCGATGTGCCGCCGGGCGGCCCCCGTGATCTCCCGGCCCTGCGGGGTGCGCTTCACAAACCCGATCTGGATGAGATAGGGTTCGTACACCTCCTCGATGGTGCGCACCTCCTCCCCGATCCCGATGGCGATGGTCTTCACCCCCACGGGGCCGCCCCCGAAATCATCGGCGATCAGGTGGAGGATCCGCCGGTCCAGGTCGTCGAGGCCCAGCCGGTCGATCCCGAGCAGGGTCAGGGCCTGGTCCGCGGTGGGGGCGTCGATCCCCCCGTCTCCCCGCACCATTGCGTAGTCCCGGACCCGCCGCAGCAGCCGGTTGGCGATCCGCGGCGTTCCCCGGCTCCGTTTCGCGATCTCCTGTGCGCCGTCCGGGGAGATCGGGGTCTCCAGGATGGCGGCGCTCCGCTCGACGATCCGGGCGAGGTCCTCCACCTCGTAGAGGTGCAGCCGGAAGATGAACCCGAACCGGTCCCGGAGCGGGGACCCGATCAGTCCCACCTTGGTGGTCGCCCCAATCAGGGTGAACGCCTCCAGGGGCAGCTGGACCGACCGGGCGCCGGCCCCCTCCCCGATCATCACGTCGATGGATCCGTCCTCCATCGCGGGGTAGAGGATCTCCTCCACCACCGGGTTCATCCGGTGGATCTCGTCGATGAAGAGCACGTCCCCCCGGGAGAGCGAGGTCAGCTGGGCGGCGAGGTCGCCGGGCCGGTCCAGCACCGGGCCGCTGGTGGCCCGGATGGCGACCCCCATCTCCCGGGCCACGATCCGCGCAAGGGTGGTCTTCCCCAGACCCGGGGGCCCGGAGAAGAGGATGTGGTCGAGGCTCTCGCCCCGCTGTGTCGCCGCGGCGATGGCGATCCCCAGGCTCTCCTGCACCTGCGCCTGGCCCACGAACTCGTCGAACCGGGTCGGCCGGATGGCGATATCGTCCTCGCCGGCGAGCAGATCGGGGGAGGGGAGTCTCTCGGTCATGGGATCACCGCTCCCGGAGCCGGGCGAGCGCCGCCCGGATCAGGTCCTGCACCGTGGAGTCATCCACATGTGCACCGGCGGCGTCCACCGCTTCCTGCGCCTCTCGCGGCGCGAACCCGAGCGAGACGAGGGCGGCGGTTGCATCCTCCGCCTCCGCCCGTCGCCTGCCGCCGGATGCGGCCTGCTTCTTCATCTTCTCCTGCAGCTCGAAGATGAGCCGCTGCGCACTCTTCTTCCCGATCCCGGGGATCCGGGTGAGCACCGCCTCGTCCTCGTCGATGATGGCCAGGGCGAAGTCCTCAAACGAGATCTCTGCGAGGATGCTCATGGCCATCTGGGGCCCGATCCCGGAGACCCCGGTGAGGATCCCGAAGAGCTCGAGCTCGTCCGACCGGGAGAAGCCGAAGAGCTGGACATCGTCCTCCCGGACCACCAGACGGGTGAGCACCCGGACGGCTCCGTCCGCGTGAGCGAGCGCCTCGGCGGTGGGCCGGGTGACCATCACCCGGTAGCCCACCCCGCCGACGTCGATGACCACCCATCCGTCCCCGGTGGCCGCCAGCTCTCCCGTCAGATGTGCGATCATGGTATCACCGCGTGTTCGCGTGGCAGAGCGCCACCGCCAGCCCGTCGGCGGCGTCGTCGGGCCGGGGAATCCCGTCGAGCCCCAGCAGCCGCCGCATCATCTCCTGGACCTGCCGCTTCTCCGCCTTCCCCGACCCGGTCACCGCCAGCTTGATCTGGTTCGGGGTGTACTCTGCGATGGGGATCCCCCGCTGCTCTGCGGCAAGCAGGATCACCCCCCGCACCTCCCCGACCTGCATCGCGGAGCTTTTGTTCCGGGTGAAGAAGAGCTGCTCCACCGCCATCCAGTCGGGGGCATGCTCGTCGAGGATCTCCGAGACCCGGCCGTATATTTCCGCCAGCCTCCGGGAATGCTCCTCGCTCTTCTCCGTCTCGATGCATCCGCAGGCCCGCATCTTCCCTCCCTCGATCACGCCGTATCCCACCCGGGCGATCCCCGGATCGATCCCCACCACGATCATGGCGCAAATCTTCCTGAAAGATCATCTCCGCTCTTCTGCACCATACCTGTTGTGCCTGCGGGGCGGAGGTGATGGTGCCGCATCGCCGCCGGGCCGGTCAGGGAAAGAACCCCTTTTTTTGTGATGATGAGCGTTCTGCTCACTCCGATATTTCCCAATCCGGCACCCGCACCATCTGCCAGAAACTATTAATTAGTACACTCTGTAGTATATTACTTATGAGTATCTTCCTCAACCGGGACCGGGAACTCTCTCACCTTCATGAGCGGTACGGGAGCGACGGCGCGGAGTTCATCGTGCTCTATGGCAGGCGACGGGTCGGAAAAAGTGAACTGATCGACCAGTTCCTCCGTACCGCCACAGGAATACATCTGGTCGCACGGGAGGAATCAAAACACCTGCAGCTCCGGAGATTTTCTGCGGACTTGAGCACCTATTTCAAGGATCCGTTTCTTCAGAAAACCGGTTTTTCTGACTGGGACAGTTTTTTCGAGTACCTCATCCAGCACGCGGCCGATCGTGCCGTGATCGCCATCGATGAATTCCCGTATCTGGTCAAGGAAGATCCCTCCCTCCCCTCGATGCTTCAGGAATACTGGGACAGGCGCCTGAAGAAAACCCGGATATTTCTCATCCTCTCAGGGTCGAGCATATCGATGATGGAGTCCGTGACCATGGAGTATGGGAGCCCGCTTTTTGGCAGGAGGACGGGGCAGATCCTCCTGCAGCCCCTCCGGTTCATCCATATTCTCGAGTATATCGGGGATTTCAAGACGGCGGTCGAGTTCTACGCGGTCTTTGGGGGGACGCCGGCATACATCATGGCCGTCGATCCGGAACGGGACATTCTGCAGAATATCGAGGAGAAGGTGATGAGAGAAGATTCGTTTCTCTTCAGGGACGTGGAGTTCGTGCTCAGGGCCGAACTTGTCGAACCGAGGTATTACTTCTCCATCCTCTTCTCTCTTGCAGGGGGAAACCACCGGATCGGGCTCATCTGCAATGATACCGGCCTTTCCAAGAGTGTCGTCAACAAGTATCTCTCGATCCTTATCGACCTGAAGTTGGTGCACCGGCGCATTCCCGTGACTGAAGTCCACAAGAGCAGAAAGGGGCTCTACTTCCTCTCGGACAACCTCTTCGACTTCTGGTTTTCGTTCGTCAATCCCCATCTTGATATGCTCGAACGCGGCAATGCCCCGCTGGTTGTGGACCAGTATGTGCGGCCGCAATTTGCGCAGTATGTCGGAAAGCACTTCGAGGAGATGGTGATGGATCTCTTTGATCAGATCAACGGAATGGGTTTGCTGCCGTTCGTATTCACCAGGATGGGGAGCTGGTGGCACCGCGGGGAGGAGATCGATATCGTCTGTCTTGCTGAGAACCCGTACCGGATCCTGTTCTGCGAGTGTAAATGGCAGGATGGGGTCGATGCCGCGGAAGTCTTTGCGGGGCTGCGGCGGAAAGCACCCCACGTCTCCTGGAACAACGACCGGCGGAGCGAGTACTTCTGCGTCGTTGCACGGTCGTTCTCCCGCAGGGCCGAAGGGGAGGGCCTCTCTCTCGACCTCGATGATTGTACGGCGCTTTTGGAACGTATGCAAAAAGACCCGGCGCATCATCGGTGAGAGGAATCCTGACCTCACAGAAGATCCAAATCCCGGGGGGACCAGGGAGATACGTGAGTGTCCCCCGCCCCCCTGCGGTCTATCGCCTCCATGTCAGCAGATCTGTTATGGTCTTCTCCGTTATCGAGCACGAGGAGAGCACCGCGACGATCGAAGAGATCCACACGGAGTACTCGCGCCGGTAGTTCTCCGTGCGATTACATGCCTCTCCAGATTGTGCGAGGCTCTGTCGCCCCTGTGAGGTGGCAGGTCCCGACCCTTCCGCTTTTTTCCGGTATTGGATTACTGCATCTTCGCGGGAGAGAGGCAGGACGCCCGGAGATTCTCATGGAGAAGATCCGCGACCACGCGAGGAGGCGAGTGATCCCTCAAAGAGGGCGGTTTTGTGGTACCGCTGTCATCGGCTCTTCTCTGTGGCGCTCTGAAAGAGAGATCTCTCTTTTTGGCAATAGCTCCACTGAGAGCCGTGTTCGCTTGCCGGGCGTCCCCATCCGTCGGAAATGTTAATGGGAGAGAGATGCCACCCATGGACGAGGGAGATGCGAATGAGAACGGCGGAGGAACTCGTCCGGCACGCACTCGAGCGGCTCAGGACCGTCGAGGGATATGACCGAGTCCGATTTATTATCCTCTATGGCTCTGTTGCCGAAGGGCGGGCGAGAGAGTCCTCCGACATCGATCTCTGCATATACTACGACGGGAGTCCAGAAGAGGGCGAGCGTTTCCGGTTTTTGGCGCTCTGTGAACTCTTCGATGACCGGTATGATATCCAGATCTTCGGGAATCTGCCGCTCTCCGTCCGGATGGAAGTCCTGCGGGGACGCATCGTCTACTGTCCCGACGAGCGGTTCCTCTATGACGTCGCTTATCGGACGATCCGGGAGTTCGATGCTTTCAAGCACCGGCTGTACGACTATATCGGCAAGCAGGCGATGGTATGACGGGCGGCGTCCGGGAGGTGGTGATCCGCACCAAACTGCAGGAGATGGAGGAGAGCATCGCTCTGGTCAGGGAGCACCTGCCCGATTCCGTCGACGCATTCCGGGATCTCGGTATTGTCAGGGACGGCATCTACAAGCGTATCGAGTACGCTGTCGAGAATGTCTTCGATATCTGCGCTATTCTGAATGCTGACCTCCACCTGGGCGTTCCCGGGGCGGATGAGGAGATCCTTGACCACATCGTGCAGCACGGCGTGATCAGTCCTGCGATGCAGCAGAAACTCAAGACGATGAAGGGATTCCGAAACATCGTCGTCCATCGCTACGGGGCGATCAACAACGCGCTGGCCTTCTCCATACTGCAGGAGCATCTCGATGATTTTGCTCTCTTCCGGCAGGAGATCGAACGCTTCCTGCGCTCGGCCGGAGATGATCCCATCTCCTGAAACGGCGTCTCCTCTTCAGGGGGCGAAAAACCTCTGCATCGACGGGCCATGCTCTCTTCTGGTGCGGAACGTAATCTGCATCGCCAGCGCAGGAGACCAGGCGCTCCCCTCCGGTACGGCTTTCGATAACAGGCGAAATCATGGTAATCGGCGTAGATCCTGCATATGCATTCGCAGCGTACCCGCTCATCGCGGGAGACGTGCACCTCTCCGCTCTGCAGCACCGGGTACGCAAACGGCAGGGGCGCTTGCATACAAGGACTCTGATGTCGATGGGCACTCCTCCCTGTCGGTATCGGTGTGGACGATAGAGAGCGCGGTAAAATTGGTGCACAAGCGTTACACTTTGAAGTTGAGTAACTTCGCCACCGGCAGGGCGCGGCGAGGGGTAGTTTCAGACAGGGCAGAAGAAGATCGGCCAGCTGCGTGGTGGAGTGTATCCATTCCGGATCGGGCTGTGCGCCTTCCTCTCGAATACAGCTATCCCGCGGCCACGCTCAAAGAAGAGGAGACACACCATGAGAGCAGCATCCCGTTGCTCCAGAACCTTTTTCATCAATTGGTTCAAATATGTTCCATGTGGAACAAAATGTACCCATCAAGATCGTTGCTCTCCTGCTCAGGGGCGACTCGCACCCTCGCAGACTCGCACAGGATCTGGACATCTCGCACACCACCGTGCTACGGAAACTCAAGGGTCTCCTGGACGGCAATGTCGTCGACTTCAGGATCGAGGGAAAGAACAGGGTTTACTTCCTGAAAAAAACCATTGAAGCGCAGGTGCACGCCTATGTTGCGGAGTGGTATGCGCTCGGAGGCCTGATCGAAGAGGCCCCCCATCTTCGGTCCATCATCAGGGCGATCCAGGAGAGAGAAGACATCCCGCTTGCCGTGCTCTTCGGCAGTTATGCGAAGGGGACCGCGGATCAGAAGAGCGATATCGATCTCTACATCGAGACGGACGACAGAGAGGTGAAGCGAGAGCTGGAACGAACTCACTCACGGCTCAGCGTGAAGATCGGATCCTGGGACCCGGAGAACCTGCTGATCCAGGAGATCGTAGGGAACCATGTCATCTTGAAAGGAGTCGAACGTTACTATGAAAAGACAGCATTTTTTGCATAAACTCCACCGTGAAGGAAAGATCCAGATCGTTGAGCCCAGCCTTCAGATTCAGGAGGCATATCGGAAGAAGTCGGAGAGTTATCTCACCTCGGCAAAAATTTTGCTTGAAAACGAGCGGCTTGAAGAGACCGTATCAATGGCGTATTATAGCATGTACTACATGGTGCTGGCCCTTCTCTTCACGACCGGCATAAAATGTGAGAACCATTCCGGCGCAACGATTCTTCTTGAAAGTCTGTATGGTCTCGACAACACGCGGATCGTCGCCGCCAAACGAGACCGCATCGATAAGCAGTACTACGTAGACTTCGCGATCACGGCAGAAGAGGTCCGCGACTCCATAGAGGAGGCGGAAGCGTTCTGTGCAGATCTGTACGATTTCATGGAGCGGCTGCACCAGGGCGAGATCTCACGCCTCAGAGAAGAAGCGGTGCGGCTCCTGAATGGTCCGGACGAGTGACCTCATCGCGGGCTGCGGTGTGTCAGCCCGGTCCCTGGCCGGCCCGCGAGGACGGCGGAAAGAGCGTTCCCGCCCCGGGAGGCCGGCGCCCAGGAGGAGGAAGGCGAGTTCCCGGAGCTGGGCGTCGCGGTGGTGGAGGTGGTCGGGGACGAACGTGAGCTCAAAGACGTCGGGATTCCGGAAAAGGGTCTGGTCGTGCCGGAGAAGAGGCGAATGTGTCATATGTCAGTCTGGAGAAGAGGAGGTGGTTAAAGACGAGCCGTGCGCGGGTTGAAAGTGACGGGGGCGAAAGCGGCAACTGCGGGTTCCCGGCAGGGAGTTACTCCGCCTGCAGGATCCCGACGATCCGATCGATAACCGACGTGACGGCCTGGTTGTTGAGACGGCCGGCCCGGTAGAGGATCAGGTTGGTACTGGCAGAGAAGAGCCGGTTTGGCCGGACGTTGCTCGGTTTTCAAAGCGTTCCCTCTGTAAAATCAATATCAGTGATATCGACGGCATAGCGATCCCGGATCTGCTGGCTCGTGATCTGACAGAGAACGACATCATCCCCATCAGCGTCGCGACAACAAGAGCCGGCCGTCGTTTTACGGTTGAGAGATCGGAGAAAGGAAACGGCACAACGACACCATCACCCTTTACACATCGCTCCACGCCTCTTCCTCCTTGGGCCGGAGCCAATCCTTCCGGAGCGCGGGTTCGCTCGCGAGAGCGGTGTCCGGGGCGGCCTTCCGGCACCGGGATTTGAGGAACCGGATGAAATCGAGCACCTCGCCGTATGTCCGGGGCGGGAGGTCGTCGAGCTCGTTGATGATCTCCTCTTTCACCTGGTTCATGGTACCTTCACCTCTGCGGTGTTATGATCCTCTGGTGGGACAATCTACAAATCTCTGCCTGCCGGGGCGATTGTGCCCGGCAATAGGGGGGACGGTCACTCGGGGGCGGTCGCCCCGTCCCTATACGGGTTGGTGACCGTGATCCAGGGAATGCGCAGAAGATGTGCATCTTCGGTGATGATCGTATCGATACCGGATTCCATCATCGTTGCAGCGAGCAGTGCATCCCAGAAGTGGATGTGGCGGCGGTCACGGATCTCATGGGCGCGAAGGATGCTCTCCCCACAATATCCAACGACGTTCCAGCCGTCAAAATCGATGATGTCGCGGATGAAGCGTTTCACGTCCTCCACCGGCATCGGGTGTGCGACCTTCTCGGTCACGACCACCGAGAACTCCGCAAGGTTCTGTACCGAGACCGAGTACCGCACCTCCGACCGCCAGCATGCCGTGAGGAGATCCCTTGATATGGACCGCTTTTCGGGTGTGTCCGCATCGAAGAGGTACACGAGGACGTTGGTGTCGATCAGGGGCGGGCTACCGGTCATAGAGATCCTTCCTCGATGCATACCTCCTCTCTCCGAGATGGTATGCCTTCTCGGTCAGGTCAAGGGCGTCGCGTGCGATCGCTTCCTGTGTTTTCTCTCTGATCCAGATGTTCATCGCCTCGGTCGCCGCTTCGCCAAGAGCCCCTTTCCGCTTTCCGAGGATCTTTTCCGCCAGTCTCCGGAAGGCCTGCTCCGTCCGGTCATCGATGCTCAGTGTGATGGTACCCATGCATCTACATAGATATTGCAGATATTTAAATATGTTTAAGATGCACGTATATCCTCGCCGGGGGCGGCACCCTCCGCATATATTCATGTCGGTGATCGAGGTCGAAGGATGACGAGGCTTCCTCTGATCTCTTCCGATGCTGTCATGAAGAGACTCTGGGAAAGCTGGATTTGAAAAGGCTCCTCATCAGGGGGAAGGGGAGCCACATCGCGCTCTATAAGCGTGATACCGACGGAGAGAAACTGCTTGTCATCATCCCCCGGCGTGATCCCGTGCCGCGGGGAACGCTTCTTTCGCACTTTTTGCAGGCTCGTATGACAAAAGATGAGTTCGCCGGGCTTGAATAACTCGTTTTCAACAGGAGATCCGGTGCAGATGGATGTCCGCTCACATCGCTCCCGACACTGAAGCCTGGAGTATCTGAGGGGGTATCTTCTGTTATGGTTCAGCCGCGACGCCCGGATACTTTGTTCGCCGAGTGTTGTGCCGCTTTGAACGTGTGTGTGTCACGCTCTCATCGAAGCCATCTCTCTGCATACTGTGGCACTTTAGCACATTTGTTACAATATGCACAGATCTAAATACTATGCAGGCCTACGCAGAGGTATGTCTTCCCGCACGAGCGAAGCTGGTGGCAATCAGATCAAGCGCATTCCCGTGAAAGAGCCCACCTGGAGGAGTCTGCACGATCTGAAAGAGGCCGGAGAGAGTTACGATGAACTGCTTGCCGGGATGATCCAGCGCGAGCGGGACTACCGCGATTGGAAGATGATCACCGAGATCGACCAGACCGGCGAGTTTGTAGCCTTCGACCCGGACGAGATAATGCGCGACGATTGATCCCCGGGAAGCAGGTAATGGACGTGTTTTCACTCGTCATCGAGAGGAGGGCTCGGGATTTTCTCAAAAGATTCCCCCAAAAGACCCGGCGCATCATCGTCGAGAAGATTCTTGACCTCGCAGAAGATCCAAATCCCGGGGGGAACAAGGAGAAACTTGAGTGTCCCCATCCCCCCGCAGTCTATCGCCTCCACGTCAGCAGATCTTTTACGGTCTTCTATGTTATTGAGCATGAGGAGAGCGTCGTTAAGATAGAGAAGATCATGACGATCGAAAAGGCCCCTAAGGAGTACTCGCGCCGGTAGTTCCATACGATTACATGCCTCTCCTGATTGTGCGAGGCCCTATTGGCTTTGCATGGTGGCAGGTTCCGACCCTTTCGCTCTCTTCCGGTATTGTTCTGTATCCTCGCCGTATCCCCTGCGGGTGAAGGCATTCTTGCATATCGACAAATTACCCCTCCTCGGTGTGCACAGGCATCTACGCCGCTCCCATTACCGATGCGACCGTCCGGTTGCATCTGAAGTCGGCGCAGACGGCAACCCCGCGAAGAATGAACGTGAGAGGACTCGCATAAAGCTGATCGAGGTGGAGGGTTGGTGACCCGGGGGGAGTCACCGGCAGTACAAACATCCGTCAAAACCGGGGAGAATTACTGTTTGCCGGACACCCGGCAGACGATCTGGCCCCGGGAACAGTGAATAGCATCTTGGGGCAGGCAAGACTGAAAGGGAGGAATGAGTGATGCACCGATTTCCTCTCATTATCGAGAAGGCCGACGGCACCTGTTCGGCATACCCGCAGGATCGCACCGTCGGTGTGAAACTGCCGGTGGACCGGCGAGGAGGCGTTCGATCCATCAAAGGGGACGGGTTCCCGGTGCCGGGCATGAGCCTCCCCGACCACGTCGCGCTCATCCAGGACCTGGAAGAGGACCCCGGGTAGACGTGGTGACGGAGACAGCGCTCAGGGAACGATGCACAAAGCGGATCCTCGGAGAGGCAGTGCCGCAATGAGGGACGGAAGTGAGCGGCTCTTCGACATGCTGGAAGCAACGAGGAGATTGAGCGGTATGCGGTCCGGGGCAGGGAAGCGTTTTTGCAGGATGAACTGGTGCAGGTCTGGATAGGTTCACCACCTTCAGATCATCGGGGAAGCAGCCGCACGCCTTCCTTTTGACCTGCGAAGCGCTTCTCACGGCGTTCCGTGGAAACAGGTGATAGATCTATGGAACATTCTGGTTCACGCGTGGACCCTGAAGAGATCCGGGTGGTCGTGGACCGCGATATCCCCGCACTCAGGGAGGAGGTCGTGGCGCTCCTCTCCGCATTCACCGATACAGAAGACGCCGGGTGAACTACCGCTGTAGTCTCCACCAGTCTGCGATGTATCCGCTCACATCGTGGAAACCTTCATCGTGTAGACATGAGTATACATCTGTATGACAAGCATCACCGTCAGGATCGACTCCACCCTCCGGGACCGGCTCAACGCCCTGAAAACCCATCCCCGGGAGTCTTATAACGAGGTGATCGGGCGCCTGGTTGATATGGCGGTCGATGAGGAGCCTCTCAGCGACGAGGCGATCCGGGATCTCGAACGGTCGCTTGAAGATCTTCGCGCCGGGAGGGTCTACACCTTGGATGAGGTCATGGCGGAGCTGAAGGGGGAATGACCTATCGGGTGGTCATCACCGCGACGGCCCGCCATAACCTCAGGAACATTCCACGGTCTATAGCAATCCGGATAGGTGAAGAAATTGCATCGCTCGCCGACGAGACCAACCCGAAAGCACACCTCAAAAAACTGAAGGGTCCAAATAACCCACCGTTTTATTCGCTCCGGGTCGGGGATTACCGGGCGGTTCTTTCGATCATCGATGACCTCCTGGTGATCACTGTCATCGGTGTCGGGCGCCGAAGCAGGATTTACCGGAAGTTCTGACCGGGGTATCGCTACCGGGATGCCTGCGGACTCAATTGGTGCCCGGACCCGCGGGGAAGAGAGTGCTTCGCCGCAAGCCTCCGGCGATGCGGATTCTATCAGTAAACCATATCCGCACAATGAAATTAACGCAAACAACCAGATTATCCTTCAATATCCCGATCATCATCACCTTCCATGCGGAGGACGAATACCGGATCGATACACGAGCGAGGAGAGAATGATTCCAGAGAGATGCACGTTCTGTAAAGGGACTATGCAGGAAGGAAAGACCGAGTTCATTGCACGGGTCGGGGATGAGATCATCGCCATCCGGGAGGTTCCTGCCTGCATCTGCGACCGTTGCGGCGAGGCAGCGGAAGTCTCCCGGAAGATCGATGCCGTGATGAGGGACGTCCACAGCGGCAGGCTCTGCTGCCGGCCCCTTGCGGCAGGCGAGATTGAACTCACCGCTGAAGATGTAGTGAGGATTCGGGGTCCGGTGGGCGGTGATCTCCTGGACATGAGGCCGACGATCCCGGCCTTTGCGAGAGGTTTAAGGTTCTCGTGACAGGTGATCTTCCCGATCGGAAGGCAGTTCTACGGTGCCTCAGAACTCACCGCCACGTTTATTGGTTCTCCCCCTCTATCCCCTGTTCATCAGGTGAAACCGGTTATGTCCGATGTTACTATCAGGGTCCCTCAAGATATCGTCCAGGCGCTTCGGCTCCCTCCCGATGTTGTTGCCGTCGAACTGCAGCGAGAGCTTGCAGTGGCGCTCTACCAGCGGGGCATCCTCTCTTCCGGGAAGGCAGCTGCTCTTGCAGGGATGAACCGGTGGGAATGGGAGGAACTGCTCGGGGCACGGAAGATTCCCCGGCACTACCACAGGGAGGACCTTGACCGGGACATCGCCTATGCCGATCGCGGTCAGTAATTCTTCGCCGCTGATTCACCTCTCGATGATCGGCTATATCGGCCTGCTCCGCCGTTTTTCATCAATCTGTGTCCCTCCTGCGGTCTGGAGAGAGGTCGTGGAGTTGGGCGGCAGCCGGCCGGGGGCGACCGAGATCAGGGACGCACGCGAGTCGGGGTGGCTACAGGTGATCGAGCCCTCCAACATGGCTCTGGTGCACCTGCTCGAACAGGAACTTCACGCCACGGGAACTGTGAACAGTTCCCTGTCAGGCAAATCTCCAATTTGCCGTGAGGCGAAGCAGAGAGTATCGCCCTTGCTCTTGAGGTCCGGCCCGATGTACTCCTTCTTGATGAAACTGAGGCTCGCCGCGTAGCTGGGCTCTACGGCCTCCCAGTCACCGGCATTATCGGATTGCTGATCCAGGCGAAGCATGAAGGACTGATCTCTTCACTTGAGGAGGAGATGGACCGGCTGCGGGAACAAGGGAACTTCTGGATCCAGGATGCACTCTACCGGCGCGTTCTTGAAGCGGAAGAGGATGAATAAGCAGAAATTTTCAGGCAGGAAGAGCAATCCGTTCCGTCTCATACGGCCGGAACGGTGAAAGCTTCCTCAGTTCAGCGCGGGGACTGCGTCTGCTCTAGCCTCGACTGCATCGCGAATCATATCGTCCTGGTAAGACGAGATCCGGACGGTCGTCCGGGTGAAGGTGACGTAATAGTCATCACCCGAGGGGTCATGGCACTTGAGCTGGGCGTAGCAGGTCTCGCGGGCGTTGTTGCGCTCGGCATTCCCGCCCATTGCAAGTCGAAGACCGGAGGTCTTCTCCCGCTCGCACCTGTCAGAGCATCGCGGTCTCGAGGGCCGCGTTGTTGAGGACCTCCGCGGCGTTCGCCTCGAACGCGGCGATCGTCGGGGACTGCAGGGAGACGGTTCCGACCTTCTTGCCCTCGCCGTCGATGAAGCCCACCTTCGTGGTGTAGTGCTCGCGGTTCCGGATGACTGCCGCGACCGGCTGCCCGTCGGAGCCGGTATACCCGACGCACCCGAAGGGGTTGTCGGCGATGACGCTCTCGATGAGGGTGTTAAACGACGTTACGGTGGCGATCGGGACGGCGAGGTCCCGGACCGCCGTTTTGTTCACGGTCTTCTGCACGAAGTCTGCCATGGAGTTCTTCTCCTGCCTGCCAGATGCCCCAGATCGGAGATCTGAGGCAGTTGCACTGCAAGTGCAACTCTTCTAGGGAATATGACAGACACGTATAGGGTGGATGGGGGAGGGGATTAGTCTGACTTTATCGGGGAGCTAGAATTTCGTCCCAGGCCTGATTATCACCCAATTTCTGAGACATATGGAGATAGCAGGCCCCCTGCATTTGATGAGGGAGCACTATCCCGGAGATAGAAGGAAAGCCCGATAGGGAAAACATTCTTGTCCGACCTTGCCCAATAGGCAACTATCCGGATCATGGATCAGAACGCTTCCGGGTGGGAAACGCACAACAGATCCGTAGATCCTTGTGGAGATGGGTGCCATGACAGGTATCGAAGAACTCGTGAGGGAACTCTCCCCCGAACACCGGAGAGAGGCATTGGACTTTGTCGCCTATCTGCTCCAGAAACAGAAGCGCAAGCGGACTAAACCGCTCCGACAGACCTGGGCTGGGGCGATCCGCCGGTACCGGGATACTTATACCGCTCTCGATCTGCAGAAAGAGTCGCTGTCGTGGCGCACCGAGTGAAAATGTATCTGCTGGATACGAATATCTGGCTGGAGCGCCTTCTCGACCAGGGCCGTCTCGGGAGAAGTCGATACGTTCCTCTCTTCTGTTCCTTCTGATCGGTTATTTATCACAGATTTTTCACTTCATTCCATTGGTGTAATCCTGGGCCGTCTCGGGTGCATGCCAGCCTTCTGCGGTTTCATCGAGGATCTCTTCATCGACGGCTCGGTGACGGTGGTCGCTCTCAATCCCGTTCAAATGAGGTGTCTTGTCGAGGCTATGGAACTGTACCGTCTCGATTTTGATGACGCATATCAGTATACCGCAGCGGCTGAGTACAACCTCGCGCTTGTGTCGTTTGACAGCGATTTTGAGAGAACACCCGGCGGGAGACTGATGCCTGCAGACATTGAGCGGTAAAACCCTTATGAGGCAACGCCTCAGCAAGGGAACCTTGCACCGAAGACTTGGATCCTCGAGCATACCTATGATGTGGTTGCCTGTAACTCCAGGATCACCACCTGCCCCCCTCGCCCACGACACAGCCAGGACCTTCCAGTGAGGGACGATCCTTGCGATTCAGGGTAGCCCCCACGCGCGGGAGCATCCGAGATGTTTCAGAAAAACCCATTCGCACGTAGGACCATCAGGGTAAAAACGACAAGTTATTATATAGTAATTGCCACGTTGTCCGATATGGGGTTCGCGGGAACAGACGATTTAAAAGAACCAAGCTTCGAGAATATAGCGAAGGAGATCAGAGCCAGGCTTTACAATGACCAGAGAAATCGGATGGTCTTCCTTGTAGGAGCAG
>JBNGCZ010000003.1:0-1451 GCA_049974905.1 Methanomicrobiales archaeon | reverse complement strand
CAGACCGGAATTCTTCTTCCAGATCCTTCACATCCAACTAGGAGAACGGGGCTTGCTGCCCCTAGAGGTACTGAATACCCGTAAACTCAACGCGCGTGGTGCCGAGATTCAGCCGAACGCCATCCACGAATTCCTTGCGGAGATGCTTGAGTGCGGTCACATTGTCCTGACAACAAACATCGATAGCCTCATCGAAGACGCTTATCGTCAGAGGACAGATGAGATATTGAAGAAGTGTGCCATCTATGACGCAGACTCCTCGCGGTGCGAACCGTTACACAGAACAAAGGCAAACGAACTCCTGGTGTTGATGGGATACTCTGGACCGCCGCATCGGACAAGATGCGAGCAGCCCTGAGTCTCACTGACCGCCAGTACCACGCGAAACCACTGCGCCGCATCTATCCGCCGTCGATCGGGTTTACGACCTCAAGCGTGCAGATCCCGGAAAAATCACGTTCATTTCGGGTGACCAGTACACATTCGTGAGCCAGAGCAGTGGCTGCAATGACCGCGTCGGGGAGCTTTATCCCGCAAGTTCGACGCAGGTGGATGGCGCGGTCCGCAATTGTATCGATCAGGGGGTATACTTCTGCAGAACGGATAAAGTCCTCGGCTATCGCATACCCTTCCGGAGTATGCTTCTTCCACCCGAGAAATTCGATCTTTGTGATGATAGAGACACGAAACGAAGAGGTGAGCATCTCTTCGATATCATTTACTCTCGCCGGCGGAACGGCATCTGCAAGGTAGTAGATGAGGATGTTCGTATCGAGCAGGTACCGACTCATATCCGGTTCCATTCATCCCGCAGGTTCCGGATCTCGGCTTTCAGATCGACGTTTAAGTTTCTGTATATGCCCCGATATTTTCCGGGATCCGGAACCCCAACCCGTTCACCGGCAGATTTTTCGGCATTCAGGCTGTCCCAGAGGTCGATGGGCACGATAACGCCAGTCTTTCTTCCTTCTGCATCACAGATGTATTGCACTCCCATGCCGCACACTCCAGAATATGCAGATATAAGTGCTCCCGGCAGATGATACTTTTCCCGCTCCGATCCCTTCTTCGCCGGCGAGGGTACTCTCCGGATCTCCTCCTCTCCAGGAACATCCACCGCCGCCCGGAAGACAAAACGTCCCCCACAGGTAGGGGAGACGCCCCGGTTGCCAGGCTCCCGGCGCGGGGAAGAGAGTGGGGGCAAAAGACCTCCTCTCACTCCAGCGCGATGACGGCGTCGATGAAGTTCACCTTCGCGGTGTAGTGCTCGCGGTTCCGGATGACTGCCGCGACCGGCTGCCCGTCGGAGCCGGTATACCCGACGCACCCGAAGGGGTTGTCGGCGATGACGCTCTCGATGAGGGTGTTAAACGACGTTACGGTGGCGATCGGGACGGCGAGGTCCCGGACCGCCGTTTTGTTCACGGTCTTCTGCACGAAGTCTGCCATGG
>JBNGCZ010000002.1:77467-100788 GCA_049974905.1 Methanomicrobiales archaeon | reverse complement strand
CCCATCAACGCATTCACCATCGGTGACGGCATGGGTGTCGGCATCAACGGCGTGCTGTATGAATATGTGCTCTCGTCCCATGGAGCCACATTCCTCCCGGTGACCGCCGACATCGACTACATCGTGCAGGGCCTCTACACCGGGCGCACCGCCGTCTCTTCGATCCTGTGGATCCTCGGGAGCGTACTCGTTCTCACCGCCACCTGCCGTTGGGCCATCCACCGGGCGGGAGAGACCGTCCTCGACCGGTATGCCGGGATGGTGCTCATCGGCGGCGGGTGCCTGTACCTCGCCTCGACCATGGTCCAGTTCGGCCCCCTCCTCCACGGCCCCGCCGGGATCTCCATCCCCGTCGGCGTGCCGATGCTGATGGTGGTCGGGTACGCCATCATGAGGGATCTCGTCGGGACAGAATCGATTCTGAGATAAAAAAAGGATCGTGGACCCGGGGGATCTCGTCCGGCCGGGATTGGCTGCGGTTCACAGACTGGTGTGGGGTATCACCCGCTCACCAGCCCCCCGATCTCGTCCACGAGCTCCTGGTACCGCCCGAGATCGCCTGCCCGGAGCGCCTCCTGGGCCTGCCGGTACAGCGAGCGGATCTGCTGGAGGGTCTCGCCCACGCCCTCCCCGATGGGCGGCTGCCCGCCACCATCTTCGTCCTCGTCGGGCACCCCTTCGCCGAAGACCGTGGTGAGTGCCTCATCCAGGGTGGGCTGCATGCTGAGGCTGTTCTGGTGGGCGACGATGACCCGCTGGAGTTGCGGGAGCGTGCCCCGCTCGGTCGCCTCCAGGAAGAGGGGCTCCACATAGATGAGCGAGTTCTCGATGGGGATGATCAGCGTGTTGCCCCGGACCACCGATGATCCCGACTGGGACCAGAGCGTGATCAGCTGGGAGATATCCGGGTCCTGGTCGATGCGGGCCTCGATCTGCATCGGCCCGTAGGTCAGCTCCTGCTTGGAGAACTGGTACACGACCATCTCGCCGTAATGCGGCGGATCCGAGCGTGCGGCCATCCATCCGATGAGGTTCTCCTTGTTCCGCGGGGTGAAGGGGAGCATGAGGATGAACTCCTCTTTCTCTGCCTCGGGGAGCTTCATGATGATGTAGTAGGGCTCCATCTGTCCCCGCGAACCGCGATAGATCTCGTCGGGGACCACCCAGACATCCTCCTTGTTGTAGAAGACCTGCGGATCCTGCATGTGGTACACGGAGTAGATGGCGGCCTGGATATTGAAGATCCCCTCCGGGTACCGGACATGCTCCCGCAGTCCGGCGGGCATCTCCTCGAAGTCGGAGAAGACCTCCGGGAACATGTTTTCATAGGTCCGGATGAGCGGGTCCTCCTGATCGACCACGTAATAGTCCACCTCCCCGGTGAAGGCATCGACGACCACCTTGACGCTGTTTCGGATGTAGTTCAGGCGCCCGTTGTCAACGGCCGATGAGGAGACCGGTTGGGAGTAGGGGTACCGGCTGGTGGTGGTGTACGCATCGATGATCCAGTACATCCGGCCCTCCGAGATGACCAGGTAGGGATCGCTGTCATAGGTGAGGAACGGGGCGATGGTCGCGGTCCGGTCCCGGACATTGCGGTGGAAGAGGATCCGGCTCTCCGGGGTCAGCGACCCGGAGACCAGGAGCTCCACCGATCCGAAGTGGACCGCGTAGATGAACCGGTTCAGGGTGTCTGCAAGTGATACCCCCGCTGGCCCGGTGTAGCTCGTATACACGTTCTGCTCCCCGGCAGGATAATCGAACTCTTCGGTGCTGGTCTTCACCACCGCATAGGGGTTGGTCTCCTCGGCGAAGTAGAGACGCGGCTGGTCGATATCGATATATGCAGAGCTCGGGGGGATGTCCTTGATATAGAAGACCGGGAGCCCGTCGTCGGTGACCTCGTCCACGGGGTTCATCACCGCCCCGTAGCCATGGGTGTACACCAGGTGCTGGTTGACCCAGGTCTGGGCCTGCGGCGGGAGATCCTGCTGATCCATCTCCCGGGCGGAGACGAGCACCTCCTTGTACATGCCGTCGATCATGTACCGGTCCACGTCCACGTCATAGAAGTCGTAGTAGGTGCGGAAGAGCTGGAGCTGTTCGTATGTGCCCTGAAGGGGGCGCCAGTCCCACAACCTGATGTTCCTGACCGTGGCCTCGTTTCGTTCGATATCCTGCACGGTCAGGGAATCGTTCACCGGAAAGATCCGCTCATCGGCCTTATCGAGGCCGTATGCCTTCAGCGTGCCCTCGATGTTGTATTTCAGGTAGGGCTTTTCAAGGTTGGACTCATTTGGCTCCACCACCAGGGCCTGCATCGCCCCGGAGGCGATCGACCCGATGATGGCGATCGCCACGAAGGCGATGAGCCCGTAGGTCACCACCTCCTGGCGGCGGACGGCGATGTTGACCAGGAACCCGATCCCGATGAGGAACGCCACCGCGGCGAGGATGGTATACACCGGCATGGTCACATGGATGTCGGTATATCCCGCACCGTACACCGCACCGGTGGCGGAATAGAGCAGATCGTATCGGGCCAGCCAGACCCGCACCGCGACCAGCGCGAAGACCAGGAAGAGGAGCACGGAGAGCTGGGGCAGGAACCGCTGCCAGAAGGAGCCCCAGTCCACCCCGGCAAGGGAGAAGGTGGACTGGTCCATCCGCCACCGGTACACCCCTTCGTGCATGAACGTGGCCGCGAGAGAGACCAGGATGGTGAAGATGAACAGCCCGAGGAGGTAGGAGACGATGAGGGTGAAGAAGGGGAGGGAGAAGACGTAGAACGCGATGTCCTGGCCGAAGACCGGGTCCTGGACCCCGAAGGGCACCTGGTCCAGGTACCGGAGGACGACCGCCCACGCGCCCGACATCGCCAGTCCGGCGATGAGACCCCCGACGCCGGAGAGTGCGGCGATGACAGCGAGCCCGATCCGCCGCATCTCGCCGGACTCCGCGGTGCGGAGTGCGAACCACCCGCCGGCAAACGCCACTGCAAAAAAGACGATGCCGCTGACCACGCCGAGCATCACCCGGGTGGTGATCACGGTCGCAAAGACCGATTCATAGCCCGTGGTGGAAAACCAGAACCATTCCGCGAGGATGCCGATGGCCGATATAAACGCGAGAACGGCGATGATTATCACCGCGAGAACGATCTGAGAAATTTTCATGACTCTTCAGGGGAGCTGGGCGACGGTGATATAAAAATGCAGTGGCGGCTGGTGGTGCCGCGGAAGTGATATGGCGCAAGACCCCCGAGATCAGTGCCGGTGGACCATGCACACCCAGCGGGTACACACGATTGCAGACGGAATCGGGGAGGCACGCAGCGGCCCGGTGCTGTACTGGATGTCCCGGGACCAGCGGGTGGCGGACAACTGGGCGCTCCTCCATGCACAGGATCTCGCCCGCCGGTCGGGCGCGGGGTGTGCGGTCGTCTTCTGCCTGGCTCCGGAATTCCCCGGTGCCGGACGGCGCCAGTACGACTTCATGCTCGGGGGGCTTCCCGGGGTGGAGGAGACGCTCCGCGGGCTGAACATCCCCTTCGTGCTGCTCACCGGCCAGCCGGAGAAGGCGCTCCAGGAGTTTGCCGAAGATGTCGGAGCGTCGGCCGTGGTGACCGATTTCAGCCCGCTCCGGGCTCACCGGCAGTGGCAGGATGCACTGGGGGAGCGGCTCCCAATCCCGCTCCACGAGGTGGACGCCCACAATATCGTCCCCTGCCGGGCTGCATCCGACAGGCAGGAGTATGCCGCATACACCATCCGGCCGAAGATCCATCGACAGATCCCGGCATTCCTGGGTGATTTTCCGGGGGTCCGCCGGCAGGACGACCCGCCCCTCGACATGGACCGGACCGACTGGGAAGAGATCCGCCGGAGAGTGGAGATCCCCGCCAACCCCGCACCGGTGGACTGGATAGTCCCCGGCGAGGACGCGGCAGAGGAGGCACTCTTCCGGTTCATGGACACCGGTCTGTCCACGTACGCCGATCGTGCCGGTGATCCCGCGGTTTCCGGGCAGTCCGATCTCTCGCCCTATCTCCACTTCGGCCAGCTCTCGGCACAGCGGGTGGCCCTCGAGGTCAACCGGAGTACGGTCGATGACCGCCAGAAAGAGGCCTTCCTGGAACAGCTGGTGGTGCGCCGGGAGCTCGCCGAGAACTTCTGCCTGTACAATCCCCGGTACGATTCAGTCGACGGTTTTCCACGGTGGTCACACGAGACGCTCGACGAACACCGGGACGATCCGCGGGAATATATCTACACGCTCCGGGAGCTTGAAGGCGCGGATACCCATGATGAGGCATGGAACGCCGCCCAGACCGAGCTCCTGAAACGGGGCAAGATGCACGGCTACATGCGGATGTACTGGGCGAAGAAGATCCTGGAATGGACAGAATCGCCCGAACAGGCCATGGAGTATGCCACCAGTCTCAACGACCGCTATGAGCTCGACGGCCGGGATCCGAACGGGTACACCGGTATCGCGTGGAGCATCGGGGGCGTGCACGACCGTGCCTGGAAGGAGCGGCCCGTCTATGGAAAGATCCGGTATATGAACGACCGCGGGCTCCGCCGGAAGTTCGATATAGACCGGTACATCGAGCGGGTCTTGGAGATGGAGGGACGCGGAATCCCCGTGCATGCCCGCTCCGGAACACGCCGCCGGTGACCGCTGGTTCGGCACACAGAGTGGACCATACCCTCCCTGTTCCGCTGATCCCGGAGTGTGAAGGTCCCCCGTCCCGGTGCTATTCGCAACAGGGCCGGGCCACCGGCTGGTTCGCCATCCGGGCAGTGTCGAAAGGTACTGCCGGACCATCACCTCTGCCTTCCCGGATGGCATCCCGGGGGGAGGCCATCAGGGGAGCGGACCGGGAGACGGCGTCTTCCCTGGTGAGGTCGGGTTCGGTGAATGCACCGTTTTGATAGCAGTATGTACAGTAGCCCCCCTGACAGTGTGCCATCCGCCTCTGTACCGAAATCATCCGCTGTCCGCATCGGCATCCCGCAGCTCTGGCATGTCCGCTCCCCTTCGTCTTCTCCCTGTGCGATTACTCCCGTATGTCATAGTGACCTGCGGGGAGATGGAGCGTCTCATCGCGGGGGGTTGCAGCCGGCGGAGTCCCGGACGGCAGGTGAGTGGGGGTGCCGGTGATCGACCGTGAAGGCCCGCGGATCAAAAAGGAGAGAGAATCGAAAGGGATCAGGCCTTCTTCATCTCGATGATGACCTTGCCGGAAGACTTCACATTGAGAAGGTAGGTCCCGTCCTCCTCGATCACCGCCGTTTCGGTCCCGGAGTACGGGCCTTCGTGCCAGTGGAGCGGCTCCACGTAGGTGCCTGTCGGATCCATGACCGGCTCTCCGTCCATGGAATAGAGCCACACGGCAAACGGCCCCGAACCGTCATTGGTCATGGTGAAACTGTAGTTTCCGGCGGCCAGATCGAAGGTCCCCGACACCCAGTCACCGGTGCCGGTGAAGGTGTAGGGGAGGACCACCGTGCCCTGGGTCCGGGGTTCCTTCACGGTGACCGTCCACGGTCCCCCGGTGGTGATCTGCATGGTGTACCATCCTTTCTCGGGGATGCCCATGGCCTGCGTCCCGCTGTACACCGTCGACCCCCGATGGATGATGACGTCCTGGTACATCTCCCGTGACCAGACCTGGACGGTGAACGGGGACTGCCGGTCGTGGCGGGCGGCGACCAGGTAGGTGCCCTCATCCAGCGGGAGGGTCAGGGTGGTGTCCCCTGAACCCGAATCGGACTGTGAAGCGGGGATGGATTGTGGGAGTGTGCTGGTGGGTGCCGGCGTGACGGTGGTGGGGGCGGGTGTTGCCATCGTCGGCGTCGGGGAGCTGGTGGGCGCCGGGGTGGTCGGCTGGGTGCCGGAATCTTCCAGGCATCCCACAATGAAGAGGCACGCCACGATGGCACACACAAGACAGAGAAACGGGAGTGGTCTCATACGTCTGGAAGTTGGTACTCTCCCCCCGATAAGTGTGTTTGTCGACGGTCGTCCCCGGAGGGTCGCATCTGGCATCGGTGGTCGCAAGGTTCATTGACCGCGGGGCTGCATCCCTCATCCATGACCGACGATGAGGGGGATGAGATCCGGCTCTCCCACCCGGTCTGGCGGGGGGATATCTCGCTTGGCCTGGTGCGGGTGCCGGTGCGGATGATCACCATCACCCGCGATCACCGCATCCACTTCCGCAAGATTCACCGGAGGTGCGGGACGCCGATCCATTACCGGCAGGTCTGCGAGAAGGGAGAGACCGTGCCGCGGGAGGAGATCGTGTATGGCTACGAGGTGGCGAAGGGCGCCTACATCACCCTCGAAGAGGAGGAGATCGATGAAGCACGCCCGGCGACGAGCGAGACCGTCAGGCTCACCTCGTTTGTCCGGCGAAAAGAGGTTGATCCCCATTATTTCGACCGGACATACCTGCTGGTCCCCGACGAGGCGGATGATGCGTATGCCCTGCTCCTGGCGGTGATGGAGAAGACCGATCGGGGAGCGGTGGGGAAGGTGAGCATGTTCTCCCGGGAATATGTGGTCTTCATCCACCCCTACGAGGGCGCCCTGGTGGCCACCATCCTCCACTATGATGACGAGCTCCAGAGCCCCCGTCTCGCCCCGGGACGTGCCGATCTCCCCAAACCATCCGGGAAGGAACTGGAGATCGCCAGCGGCATCGTGGAGAAGATGACCGAGCCCTTCGATCTCTCCATCTTCGAGGACACCTATCGGGACCGACTGAAAGAACTGATCCAGGCGAGGATAGAGGGACGCGAGGCGGAGCTCGAAGAACGGGAACAGACCCCCTCTGTCCGGAACCTGATGGAGGCGCTCCAGCAGACCGCCAGGGCGCTGGAGTGATGATCCGGGTGTGGGGGAGCATCCGTCCCGGGAGGGGATCGCATCTCCGCAACATATTTCGCTCCCGGGGGATACTGCAGTAGTATCGCCCCTGTTGCGGGATGCATCGCCACCACAGACCTGCCATGATCTCAGTGCTCCATGTCGATGATGACACCGGTATCCTCGATCTCACGAGGCTTTTTTTAGAGAAATCGGAGAATGTATCTGTCGAATGTGTGGAATCCGCGCATGCCGCCCTCGATAAGATCGGCGAGCAATCCTATGATGTCATCATCTCGGACTACCAGATGCCCGGGATGGACGGGATCGAATTCCTGAAAGACCTCCGGACACGGGGAGACCATACTCCGTTCATCATCTTCACCGGGAAGGGTCGCGAGGATGTGGTCATCGATGCATTCGAGAACGGGGCGGATTATTACATCCAGAAGGGCGGGAACCCGAAGGCGCAGTATGCCGAGCTGATACAGAAGATCCGAAAGGCGGTGGAGCTTCGACGAGCGGAGGAGGCCCGGCAGGAGAGCGAGGAGCAGCTTCTGCAGATCATCGGGTCACTCCCCGACGCCACCTTCGCCATCGATACTGATGGCCGGGTGATCGCCTGGAACCGGGCGATCGAGGAGATGACCGGGGTATCTGCAGAGGAGATGCTCGGGAGAGGGGAGTGTGAATACGCCATTCCGTTCTATGGAGAGCGATGCCCGATGCTCGCCGACATGGTCCTCTCACCGGATTTGGATGCCCCGGAGAGGCAGGGGATCTTTCACCGGCAGGGGGACCATCTCTATCTCCAGACAAAATTCGCCCGCCCGCGTGGACAGGAATCGATCCTCTGGGCCAAAGCGTCCCCTCTCCATGACCGCGCAGGAAGGCTGAAGGGCGCCATCGAGTCGGTCCGCGATATCACCCGCTGGAAGAAGATGGAGGATTCGCTCCGAAAGAGCGAGGAGAAGTACCGGCAGCTGGTGAAGAATGCCAACGAGGTCATCATGGTGGTCCAGGAGGGCCGGATACGGTTCTGCAACCCCCGGATGGCCCATCTCCTCGGACGACCCCCCATCGATCTCGACGGGCTTGCCATCGTCGATTTCATCCACCCCGACGACCGGGCCCTGGTGATGGACCGACAGCAGAGGAGGGCTGCCGGGGAGGATGTGCCCACGAATTACCAGTTCCGGATCGTCTCCTCGACAGGGACGGTGCACTGGGTGCTCGTCAACTCCGCCCGCATCGTCTGGAAGGAGCGCCCCGCCCTGCTCGTGCTCCTCTCGGACATCAGCGCACAAAAGGAGGCCGAACACGATCTCCGGGTGGCGAACGAGGATCTGGCAGCCGCAAACGAAGAGCTCACCTCCCAGATCGAGACCATCGCGCAGCAAAACGAGGATCTCCATGCCGCATATGAACAGCTCGCGGCAACAGAAGAGGAGCTCCGGCAGAACTACGAGGAACTGGAACAGAGCCAGGCGCTCCTGAGGGAGAGCGAAGCCCGGTACCGTCTCATCGTGGACGCGGCGCAGGAAGGGGTCTGGCAGATGGACGGCGAGATGAAGACCGTCTTTGTCAATCGCGCGATGGCGGAGATGCTCGGGTTTACCGAAGCCGAGATGCTGGGGCGGGATATCCGCGATTTCATTCCTGAAGATGAACGGGCACAGCAGGATCCTCTCATCGATTTGAGGCGTGAAGGCAAACCCAGTCGATACGAGCGGACATTTGTCAGGAAGGACGGCGGCACCATCGTTGCGTCAGTCTCTGCAACGCCGGTGATCGACGATCGGGGCCGTTTCCGGGGCTCGTTTGCGATGCTCACCAATATCACCCGGCAGAAGGCCGACGCGGAGGCGCTCCGGATGAGCGAGGAGTGGTATCGATCGCTCTTCGACCAGTCAGCCGAGGGGATATTCCTCCATGATCTTGAGGGGAATATCCTCGATGTCAACCATGCCGCCGTGACCCAGTCCGGGTATTCGCGGGATGAACTGCTGCAGATGACCGTCTTTGACCTGCATCCGGAGAATGCAGACGATCGCGACGACATCCTCCGGCAATGGCACGATTGGGAGCCGGAGCAACCGGTGACGATCGAAACCAGCCACCGCCGAAAAGACGGCTCTCTCTTTCCCGCCGAGGTACGGACCGGAGTGGTGCGGATCGGGGACGGCACATACATGTTCGCCCTCGTCCAGGACATCACCGAGCGGAAACGGGCCGAGAATGTGGTGAAGGAGAGTGAGGAACGGTACAGGGTGCTCGTCAACAGTCTGAACGAAGGTATCTGGCACATCGACCGTGACGGGTACACCACCTTCGTCAATCCCCGCATGGCCGAGATGCTCGGATACAGCGGGGAGGAGATGGTCGGGAAGAATCTGTTCGAATTTATCGATCCCACTGCCATCGAGCATGCCAGAGAGAATCTTCAGGGTACATGGCAGGGGATGAGGAAGCAGCATGAATTTATATTCACACGGAGGGACGGCACCCCCCTCCACACCATCATCGAGACCTCGCCGATCACCAGCGAAGATGGGGAGATTAGCGGTGCGGTTGCCGGTGTGCTGGATATTACCGAGCGGAAAGCAGCGGAGGAGGCGCTCCATCGTGCACACCGGCAGATTCGGATCCTCACCGGGATCACCCGTCACGACATCCTGAACAGCATCATGATCGCCGAGGGGTACCTCGACCTCTTGCCGGATGCCGGACCCGCAGAACAGAAGGAATACCTGGAAAATACCCAGCGGATTATCGAAAAGATACAGCGCCAGATCGAGTTCACCCGCCAGTACGAGAACCTCGGTTCACAGGAACCACAATGGGTCGATCTGAACGCCATCATCGGTGACCTGGAGGTACCGGACTCGATACACCTCGACACGGTGGGCATAGAGTGGCGGATCTTCAGCGATCCGATGCTTCGAAAAGTCTTTGCCAACCTGCTTGACAACACCATTCGTCATGGTGGAGCGGTCACCCGCATCCGGGTCACCGCCACGGAGACCGACGACGGGTTGCAGATCACCTGGGAGGACGATGGAAAGGGCATTCCCGCGAACGAAAAGGAGAAGATATTCGAGCGTGGATACGGGAAGAACACGGGTCTGGGCCTCTTTTTTGCCCGCGAAATCCTGGCGCTGACCGGCATCTCCATCACCGAGACGGGCGCAGAAGGACAGGGTGCGAGATTCGAACTCCGGGTTCACAGCGAGGGATACGCGGGTCCCGCGCGGTCATCCGGCGGGTCAGCGGATGGTGAGTAGTCCGGTCAGTTCGCGACTCCGGAGGTCTGCGTGTGAGCCGTGTGGGGAATCGATTCCTGGCGCGGATCATCCCGCAACGACAATATGTATCCACCTCTCCAAAAGGGGTGGCAAAAGAGAGGGAGCCTTGGCTCATCCGGCGAGGTATGCGTCCACCACCGCCACTGCGTCCGCCTTGCAGAGCACACCGTTGTACAGGTAGTCGTAGACCGCCTCTGTCGCCGTCACCTTGGTCACCGTACCGGTGGCGGGATCGGTGTATCGAGCGATCACGTCGATGACCCCGATGGTGGACGACCCACCGACGGGTCCGGTGTCCTTCTCACCATCGGTATAGGTGCCTGAAATGGTGGAGTTCCCGTAGGCTGTCGGTGCAGTCACCTGATACGAAAACGGCGCATCCTCCAGCATGGTGAACTGGTACTGCCCCTCACCGGGTGATTCGATGGAGTCGGCGGTGGACGAGCCCTCCACATAGTCGAGTCCTTCCGAGAGGGTGTCGACCACCCCCCACCCGGGGCTGGTGGGCATCGACGGGTCGGGGGTCAGGGTGATGGTGACCGTCCCTCCCGGCGAGATGTCCGTACACGAAAGGGTCCGGATAACCTGAGAGACGCTGATGGTGGTCTCACCACCGATAGTACCGGTATTTTTATCACCGTCGGTGTAGGTCCCGGTGATGGTGCAGGTCCCCTCGGTCGACGGGGTGGTCACCTGGTAGGTCATCGAGGATCCCTCCAGCATGGTAAACTGGTACTGGTGCTCCCCGACCGTCTCCACCGAATCCGCGGAGGATGAGCCCTCCACGTAGGCCAGCCCACCCGAAAGCGTCTCCACCGCCCCCCATCCCGGAGTGGCAGGCAGGCCCGAACTGGGGGCCAGCGTGACGGTCACGGTCCCCCCCGGCCCGATCCCGGTGGCGGATAGATACCGGGTGACCCCGGCCGATGTCTCACCATCCACTGTGATGGTTGCTTCTCCGCTGACGGTGCCGTTCTCCTTGTCGCCGCCGACATAGGTCCCTGAGAGAGTGTAGGTTCCGGGCGGGGTGCTTACCGGAATATGGAGCTGGTAGCTGATGGCAGTCGCGGTGAGCCGGGTCAGCTGGTACCGGTTCTCCCCCAGATATTCAGTACCGTCAGCGGTTGAAGAACCCGTGATGTAGGTGAGACCGCCGGGCAGTGTTTCAATTACCCCCCACCCGGGGCGGGTCTGGAGACCCGATCCGGGCGTGAGGCTCACCGTGATTGCCTCACCCGGAGATGCAGAGGTCGAAGAGAGGGTGCGGGCAACCCCGCTGGAAGACTCCAATTCACTCCGAGAAATCGTATCACCCGCCGAAACGACTGGAATCAGGAATATGACGAATATCAGGAGAAGGAAAGACACTTTCTGGTGGAATTCGGCGGTCATTGATCTCTGATATGTCGATTGGTGAGGAAAATCGGATAAGTTTTTCTATTGGATAACGGGGTCCGCACAGCCATCACCGGGCGTTTCATGCGCACCGGCATGTCTGCAGGTTCCGGGGAAAAACAGCGGACCACCTCACCTCTTCCCGGTACCGCCCTGGTAACAATCGACACATATAAATTTCCACATGGTATCTTACACATTGCGGAATGCGGCATGCCCCGATACCGGACCCGGAAACCAACGGGCGCATGATGCGGGAGCTGATCGATACGGTGTCTCTCTGGCCTGGACACAATGGAAGACTGGATATCCCGGTTATTGCCTTCATCGCCATCACCTTCATTCTGACCTACGCCTTTGATCTCTGGCTGATTGTGGCCTTCGGGGACATCGGTCATGTCCCTCCATACAGCACCCTCGTGCAGATGCTGATCCCCGCAGGTGTGGCGATCGGCTGCCTCTTCGTATTCCGGGACCGGACGATCACCCGTGAATCCACGTTCTTCTTCGCAGTATTTGCCATCGCTGCACTCACATTTCTCCTTGAGATGATCATCGGCCCGATCCTCCCTCCATCACTGATTTCACTTCCCATCTACCGGTTCATGCCGGTGCTCTCCATCATCGTCTCAGCAGCAGGCGTCGTCGTCCTCATCGGAATGAACCTCCGCCGTCGATGGAGGTCCGGGCTCTGCCCCTCCGGCTTATCAGTGGGAAGAGACCTCCGATGGTACATCATCATACCCGGATTGTTCGCCCTTCTCTTTTTTTCCGTCTATTTCCTGAACCATGTCTTCAGTTTCGGGGATCCCTTCTTCGAATATAATCTGGTAGATTTTGCGGTCAACCTCGGTGTGAATCTCGTCATCGGTTTTTGTGTGGGCTGGATGTTTTACTTTGGCGAGGAATACGGGTGGAGGATCTATCTTCAGGACCGGCTCTTCACCGCCTTCGGCGGGGTCGCGGGCGTCCTGCTGCTCGGACTGATCTGGGGGCTCTGGCACAGCGGCCTGATCGTGATGGGCATGAACTATCCGGGGCAGCCCCTGGTGGGAAACATCGTGATGATCCTCCTCACCGTGGTCATGGGAGTCTTCTACAGCTTCGCCGTATTGAAGACGGGGAGCGTGTGGATCGCGGTCTTCCTCCACCTGATCACCGACACCATGGAACCTCTCGCATGGATGTACATCTCCTATCCCGCCGACATGGTCCTCTCATTCGGGACCGGGATATATGGGATCGTCATCATGGGCGTCGTTGCGGTCCTGCTGCTCCGTCACGATATCTGGAGGCAGGCGGCCGCGATCATCGCCGGTCGGCGCGGGAAGAGACAGGAGGCCGCGGTGTCCACGGGGATGTGACCTGTCTGGTGGGGCCGGCATCGCTCGTAACTCCCGTCTATCATCCATGGCGAGATCCGCCCTCCGGATCCAACCTGACCTGCATCTTCCGAAACGGGGAGGCATAAATGCCGGGCGTCTCTCGAAAATATCGCCACGATAAATGAGCAGCCTGTTGGTCCGTTTGCTTATGACTTCATGCATAATTTTCATTTCGGTGGTGCGGTTATTCGATTCCTCACCCGTCAGTACGGAGCTCCGCCACACACATGATCCCTGGGAATCATCGCTCTATAGCATTCAATCACTTCCCTGGGACTGTACTCCTATAGCCACCCACACCGCAGGTTGTTATCTGCTTCAGTGTGATACATGGTTGGTTAACAGAAGAATGAGATGACCCGAAACCACTTGTGTGGGAGTGACGATGACAATGCCGGTTTCAAAGGAGCATGTAATCAAATCAACACCTTTTTTTCATGAGTATTATCAATATCTCCCAATTCTCTCCGGACACTCGGATTGAGACGATAAGCAGGAGATACGGATGGAAGAGTTCACAATCGAGGAGGTTATTGACTACCATATTGAGATCATCCGTGCGAGCGATCGGAAGGAAGATATGAGACTGGAAGGCCGATTGCTCACTCCTGGCAATCTCAACTACGTCATTGAGTTCAGTAACGTTATCTCTGATCCATTTGAAAGAGCAGCATTCATTTTACATGGGCTTGCAACCGGACATCCCTTTGTCGAGGGCAACAAACGGTTGGCATTTTTACTCGCTTCGCTCGTCCTGTTACGAACCCCTGAACGATACGAAATTGTGAGCTCTCCGGAAGAAAATGATAGTGTTGTACGGATGGTTGCAGAAGGTAAAAAAACAAGGGAAGAAGTCGAGAGATGGCTTCGCTCGGTGACGAAAAATGAGTATTGATCTACTCTGCAAGGCGCTCAAGAGTCTCCTTGTGCCTCTTCATGAGAATTCTAAAATCTTCATGCTTTGAAGATTGCAGAGTGTTTTCTCGCGTATCCAACGAAGATACAATGGTAAATGTTCCGGTTGGATGGAGAGCACCGGAACTCTGCACTGGAGCAATGGAATTCCCGGAGGACTGATATCGATACGGACCGGCTGGCTTAATGGCGCCCTTTTCACCATCCAGGCCTGTTATCCTCAATTTCATCTCACACACTCCCGCTATGGGGGTATTGTTTTCCAGCCAGATTGAATTGGTGCCACGTTGATATTAATGTTGAGGTCAGGCGAGCGAACGGCACTGATCATCCTGACCGACCGGAATTCGCTTCGCAGGCGGAGACTTTCAACTGCTGCCTGAAGGAGCTCACAATTGACGGGTGGAACTGATACGAGTTCGATCTGTTGGAAATGCTGCTGAAAGATTTGGAGCAACAATTGAGGAGGGGTGTTTGCCGGGAGTGGCAATTGTTGAACCTGATGTATTGCCTGAGAAAGACGGGGGTCATTCATGACAACGTCAATGGGAGTGAACGGTTCTCTGCATTTCATTTCCTCTTCCATGTCTTCCCACACCTGCCACATGAGGCTTCCAAGTTCGGCAGGAGGATCCACAACATTCAGGCCGATCACTTTGGCCTCCTTTCTCCCGACTGGATATCCATGATGGTAGAAAGATTTGTTGAGTGCTTCGGATATTGTCTTGACCTTATTGGGGTCATCCATATGGAGACCGAGCAGCTTCTCGCCTAGCGAAAGGGCAAGGTTTGAGCTCCGCTTTGCGGCTCCGATCGGGATTGAGCCGACCTCTTTTGCGATCAGCTCGAAAGCTCGTTCCTTCTGCTCCTGATCGGTGATGCCCACATCTTTACCGACGAAATCAAGGAAGTGCGCCAGATCTTCTGCTGCAAAGTGAACGTGTTCATTTCTTCCTTCGATATTTTTCATGATCTGCAGTTGCGGATCCACCGGTCCGAGGTTGGAGAACGGGTGCATGACGATTTCATCTGCGCCGAGGGCGAGTAGTGTCGCTGCGCTGAACGCTTCATAAGGTACCAAAACACTGATCCGGTCAAATCGCTCCCGGAGCAGACTGATAATTCGCCATGATACAATAGGATCGCCCCCCCTGCTCACAACAAGGAGATCGATTTCTTTTACATCCTGGGGTATTTTAAGAATTTGCCGGCAAAATTCCGGTATAACATCAGAGGCGATGATTCCTTCGGCGTTTGACCGAGAACTGGTAATATAGGTTATAAGCGGTCGTCCACGTTCGATCTCTATCTGCTCGTATAACTCAGCCCTCTCGGCGCAGGTCATAGGGGAACCTTCGATAAAACGGTATATTAATGTGATGAATTTCAGAAAGACTTGCACCAGATCCATTGGAGGTGTCTGTTGTGGAGAATATCTTCGATGGACATTATCTGGTCAGTCAAGTGCGGTATAATCATGTGAAGGCGAATCGTTGTCTTCTACCACGATGATTGAATGTTCGTCACACATCCGGGGATTCCTGGTACTTGCGCAACCGGATTTGTATCCACAGGATCACAGTACTCATTCAGGTGGTGCTGTGGAAAAAAATTCCATGCGAACGGATCAGAGTAGAGGGAATGGCGCGGCCGATGACGGAACTCAAACCTTCCGTAATGATGCTGCGGGTGGGATCCGAACCCACGACCTCCAGATGTCTCAGATCCGGCGCCCCGTTGAACACGAAAACCCTATGAGTCTGGCGCCCTCACCAACTAGGCCACCGCAGCGCAATTGTGCTATCTCTATTGGAGATCCGGCCTGATAAAGGTTCTGACAGACGGGTTCCGCGCGAATGCAGGACACCGGGCAGAACGAGGTGTACGCCGGTACCACTGGCGAATGGTTGGGTGCATTCACCGTCCGGGCACCCCCCACCCCCGCTCATTCGCCCTCTTCGGGTCACTCCTTTTTCTGCTGCTGTGACGATTGCACATAGGCGGTGACCGCCGCGGAGATGGCGGCGATCTCCTTGCCCTGGCGGAGCGAGTCCGCAAGCGTCTTCATCCGTGCCTCCTCCTCGCGGAGGTACCGGGTGAGCCGCTCCACGATGTGTTCTTCCTGCAGGAAATGGGTGTGGGTATCTCCCGCGATATACCGGGCATTGTTCATGATGGCATGGTGGAGAGGGAGCGTCGTCTTCACCCCGAGAATGACATACTCGTAGATCGCCCGACGCATGCGCTGGATCGCCTCGTTCCTGTCCGCGCCCGAGGCACAGAGCTTGGAGATCATGGAGTCGTAATGAGGCGGGATGGTGTATCCCATGTGGATTCCGGAGTCCACCCGGATCCCCGGCCCCCCCGGAGAGCGGTACCGGACGATCTTGCCGGGATCGGCGGCGAAATTGTTGAGAGGGTCCTCGGCATTGATCCGGCATTCGATGGCATGGCCGCGGATACACACATCCTCCTGTGCCATGGCGAGCGGCTCTCCCGCGGCGACGGCGAACTGCTGCTTGACCAAATCGATCCCGGTGACGATCTCGGTGACCGTGTGCTCCACCTGCAGCCGGGTGTTCATCTCCATGAAGTAGTACCCCCCATCCGAGTACAGGAACTCCACCGTCCCCGCGTTGATATACCCGGCGGTTTCTGCGACCGTCACCGCCGAGCGCGCCATTCGCTCGCGGAGCTCCGGGGTCATGATCGCGCAGGGGGCCTCCTCCACCAGTTTCTGGTGGCGCCGCTGGATGGAGCATTCCCGGTCAAAGAGATGGATGCAGTGGCCGTGCTCGTCGGCGAGGATCTGGAACTCGATGTGCCGGGGTCGGGTCAGGTACTTCTCGATGAAGATGGTGGGGTCCCCGAATGCCGATTCGGCGATCCGCATCCCCTTTTCCACCGCACCGGCGATCTCCCCCTCGGAATTGACGATCTGCATCCCAATCCCACCGCCACCGGCGCTCGCCTTGACGATGACCGGGTATCCGATCTCATCGGCCACATCGATCGCCGATGACGGGTCCCGCACCCCGCCCTCGGTCCCGGGGAGCACCGGAACCCCGGCGGATCGCATCATGTTCCTGCTCTCGATCTTGGAGCCCATCGCCCGGATCGTCTCCCAGGACGGACCAACGAAGACAAACCCCTCCTCCCCGCATCGACGGGAGAACGTGGAGTTCTCGGCCAGGAAGCCGTACCCGGGATGGATCGCATCGGCCCTGGCCTTGTGCGCGACATCGAGGATATTGTCGATGTTCAGATAGCTTTTGGACGGATGCGCCTCCCCCACCGAGAACGCCTCGTCGGCGTACTTTACATGGAGGGCGTTTTTATCGGGTTCCGAATAAATGGCCACCGTCTCGATACCCAGCTCCCGGCAGGCCCGCATCACCCGGATGGCGATCTCGCTCCGGTTGGCCACGAGCACCTTCTCGAAATACATCGGCATCACTCCAGCACCAGGAGAACATCACCGGTCTGGACCACGTCACCCACGTCCACGAATATCTCGGACACCGTGCCGTCCTGGGGGCTGGAGATGGGGTTCTCCATCTTCATCGCTTCCAGGATGACGAGGGTCTCACCCTTGCTGACCCGGGAACCGACCCGCACCGGCACATTGAGCACCATTCCCTGCATGTTGCTCTTGATCCCGCCTTTAATCTCCCCACGGGGAGGGCCCCGGGTTCCGCTGGCGGCCTCTACCTCCACCGCACTCCCCTCCACCGAGACGATGCGGACCGAGAAGAGCTCTCCGTCCACCTCCACCTCCATAGATCCGGGGATGGAGCCTGCCGCCGGACCGCTCGCCGCGGCAGGGCTCGCCTCCGGCAGGGCCTCGGCAGTCCTCTCACCTTTCAGGAAGGAGGGGGCGATGGCCGGGTACAGGATGTAGGTGAGGATATCCTCCTCTTTTGTTACCATCCCGGTGCCGTCGAGCTCGTCCCTGGTCCGGGTAAAGACCGGTTCAAGGAGATCTGCAGGACGGGACGTGATCACCTCCTCGTCACCGATAATGATCTGCCGGATCTCGTCGCTAATTGGGGCCGGAGGCCGGCCATACAGCCCCCGGACATAGTCCTTGACCTCCTTGGTGACGGTCTGGTACCGGTCCCCGCCGACGAGGACATTCAGCACCGCCTGGGTGCCCACGATCTGGCTGGTGGGGGTGACCAGCGGGGGATATCCCAGGTCCTCGCGGACCCGGGGGATCTCCTCGAGCACCTCCTCCATCCGGTTGAGCGCGTCCTGCTCCTTGAGCTGAGAGACCAGGTTGGAGATCATCCCGCCGGGGAGCTGGTAGACCAGCACATCCGAATCCACCCGAAGCGAGATGGGATCCACCAGCACCTCGTACTTGTCCCGGAGTCCCAGGCAGGCGTTGCGGATCTCGCGGAGATCCAAAAGATCGATCCCGGTATCGCGCGGAGTCCCCTGCAGGGAGGCGACCACGCTCTCGGTGGGTGGCTGGGAGGTGCCGAGAGCGAAGGGGGACATGGCAGTGTCCACGATGTCCACCCCCGCCTCGATGGCCGCCTGATAACTCATGGGGGCAATTCCGCTCGTGCAGTGGCAGTGGAGGTTGACCGTGACATCCATCCGCTCCTTGATACCGGAGACGAGGTCGCGGGCGTCATGGGGCATGATCAACCCGGCCATATCCTTGATGCAGATGGAATCGCAGTCACGGGCATAGAGATCCTCGGCCATCTCGATGAACCCTTCCACACTGTTCACCGGGCTGGTGGTGTAACAGATGGCCCCCTGGAGGTGCCCTCCCACGTTCTTCACCTCCCGCATCGCCTTCTCCATGTTCCGGATATCGTTCAGGGCATCGAACACCCGGAAGATGTCCACTCCGAACTCCGCTGCGGAGGCGACGAACCGCTCCACCACATCGTCGGGATAGTGGCGATACCCCACCAGGTTCTGCCCCCGGAGGAGCATCTGTATGGGAGTCTTCTCGAGCCGTTCATTCAGGACTGCCAACCGCTCCCAGGGGTCTTCGTTCAGGTAACGGATGGCGGAATCGAACGTGGCTCCTCCCCACGCCTCCACCGAAAAGAATCCTGCACTGTCGATCGCGTCTGCCAGGGGGAGCATGTCATCGGTCCTCATCCGCGTGGCGATGAGCGACTGGTGCGCATCTCTCAGGGTGGTATCAGTAATGGACAGTTTCCCAAAGCTGGCGTTACTCATCGACAGGGACACCTCGCAGGCGGCAATTGACGTACAGCCTCTACCAAATTGCTTACGCAACTATAAAAACTTCACCGGATACTGCAACAGCGGCCACCAGCACCGCGATTGCGGCGATCGCCGCCCCCTGATCCCGCCTGGTGGCGGTGAACCGTGGACAGATGCTTCCGCCTGAAGTATATCCTCTGATGCGGAGATGGTCGGCGATATGGGCCGATCGTTCCAGCTGGCCGGTGAGAAGGGTGGCGGCAAGGGCAGTCACCCGGGACCGGAAACCCGCGCGCTTGATCCGGAGGGCGTGGCGGACCATGGTCGCGTCATGACGGATACCGGCCACGCCATCCATCGCGAGCTCCGCCACCAGCCCCAGGTCGAAGCCGCGCCCCGGCCCGAAGATCGATCCCGCCAGGTCGAGGAATTCGCCCGGCCGGTGATCGGCGTACACCCACACGGCGATGAGGAGGATGACGCCCATCCGCGCCGAATACAGGAATCCCGATCCGCCGCTGAGGGATGATGCCGCCCCTGCAGCAAGGATCAGGACGAGCATGGCCCAGGGTGCCGGGCCCGACCGCATCAGCCGGACATTCGGGGTGAAGAGGAACCACCATCCCAGGGCGAGGATCGCTCCGGCAAGCCCGACGAAGGCGGCACACGAGGCGGCTCCCGCCGCGATCAGCCGGAGCCGCGGATCCTCCATCGTGCCTCCTCTGCGTCATGCAGGGTGATGTTTCGGGGCAGACCCCCCGCCTCCCGGAGCCAACGGGGCGCAAAACGCCACCGGGGGATCGCCTCGGGGACCGCCCCGACACAGGCGAGGGCTCCATCTTCCATCTCCCAGATGCAGTCCACCCGCGGGAGCACCTCATCCTCGTGGGTCAGCACCAGGACCACGGAGTTGTGCGGTGTGCCGATGAGATCCGCCGCCCAGCGTCGTGCCGAGCAGTCGAGAGAGGTGAATGGTTCGTCGAGGATGATCAGGTCATGGTCACCGGCGAGCTGGCAGGCGAGCTCCAGGCGTTTCAGCTCCCCGCGGGAGAGGGTGAGGGGGTCGCGATCAGCCCATGTCTCCATCCCGATACCCCCCAGGATCGACTCCGGGGAGAGCCCCCAGGATCGCACCTCGCCGGCGAGGGTGGAGGCAGTGAGATGGTACTCGGGGAAGGCGAATGAGAGTGCGGTGGAGCGGATGCCGGTGGTTCTCACCTCGCCCGCCTGTGGTGAGATGAGCCCCGCCGCAAGGCAGGCGAGAGTGGTCTTGCCGCTTCCCACCGGGCCGGTGATCAGGTGAACACCCGCCTCGAATATCGCAGAGCAGGCAAGCGACCAGTCGCCCCGGTCGTATCGGACTGAATCGAGGGCCAGCATCATCCCGTCCACCCCCACCCCGGTGGAACATATTCGGGGGAGATCTCCTGGAGGCGGGAGAAGACCGCGGACGGAGTGCCGGTGACCAGAACCTCTCCCCCCTCGAGATAGATCACCCGGTCCGCACGGGCGGCCGACCACATCCGCTGGGTGGTGAAGACGACCGTTGGTGGCAGAAGCCGATCGATACTCTCTTCCACCCGCCCGGCGGTTCCCGGGTCCAGGTGAGAATCGTATTCATCGAGGAGCAGCAGTGCCGGCCGGGATATGAGAGCAGTGGCCAGCGCGACCATGACACGCTCGCCGGCAGAGAGGGTCCGGATGGACCGGGAGAGGAGGGGAGCGATCCCGAGATCGGTCGCCATCGCCTCCACGCGGCGTCGGATATCAGGGCATGGATGATGCCGGAAACGCAGGGGTGAGGCGATCTCATCTTCGACACGCGAGAAGACGGCATTTCGATGGGGAAACTCCCCCACCCACCCCACATCGGCCGGCGCCGATACCGTCCCCCAGGATGGCAGTACAACTCCCGCGATCAGCCGGAGGAGGGTGGTCTTTCCGCTCCCGTTCGGTCCGATGAGTGCGACGCGCCCCGGCCCGATGGAGAGTTGTGGGATGGAGAGCACCCTGTGGGAGAGCCGGTGGATGGTCACGGTACCGGTCACGAAACACGCTCTCCAACGAAATACACCACCCCCGCCTTCACCGCATCGCCCGGGATGAAGGGAACCACTCCCACCAGGAGCGCGGCCGCGGTGGACATGCCCGTGGAGAGGACCAGCCACCCGGCGCCGAAGAGGTAGATGAAAGCAGTCGCAGAAGCGATCCCCGATATGCGGACCGTTTTTGCCGACCATTCGTAGGCGAACCCGGCGACCAGGCTCGCGGGCAGGAAACCCAGGAGGTATCCCCCGGTGGGGCCGAGCAGCACCCCCAGTCCGGCGGTCCCGTTGTGGAAGACGGGCAGGTTCAGCAGCCCGAGGAGCAGGTAGGCCCCGACCGGAAGAACGGCCTGCCGTTTCATCACTGCGCCTGCAAGGAGGACGAAGAGAGTCTGGAGAGTCAGGGGGACCGGGAAGAATGGGATCGAGATCCAGCTCCCGGCGGTGAGGAGCGCGATGATGGTGCCGCTCTGGGCGATGAAGCGGGGGCGATCGATCATGTCAACCGAAATGGTATGGGGTGGTTGACAATAACCGTTTGCCAGTGTCAGACCTTGTAACAGTCGCCGGCAATGACGCGCTCGATCTTGCCGTTGTCCTTGCGTACGATGAGTGCTCCGTGTTCGTCGATATCGATAGCCCGGCCGATGAACGTCTTTTTCATGGTGGTGATCTTCACCCGCTGATTCAGGGTCAACGAGAGGCTCTTCCATTCACGGATGATGGAATCGTATTCACCATCCTCCACCAGGAGATAGCGCTGCTCGAACTCTCCGAGGATGCGGGCCAGGAGCTTGGCGCGGTTCACATCTCTTCCAAGCTCTGACGAGAGCGAGGTGATGGGAGTGACCAATCCGGTGGGCAGTTCCTCGGCGGTGATGTTGGCGTCGATGCCTATACCCAACAGACAGTAATGGACCCGGTCCGCTTCGGCAGAGAGTTCGAGGAGGAGCCCGCAGACCTTGCGGTCGCCGATATAGATGTCGTTTGGCCACTTGATCAGGGCGCCCAGCTGGAATTTTTTGCGGATGGCGCGAGCCACCGCCGCCGATCCCGCCATGGTCACCATATGGAGATGGTCGATGGGGATCGTCGGGGTGAGGATGACGGTCACCCATATCCCCCCCGCGGGTGAGAACCACGCTCGTCCCAGTCGGCCCATCCCGCCGGTCTGCTCCTCGGCGATGATGACCGTTCCATGGAGGGTGGCGGGGTCTTCCTGTTCGCAGAGACGCTTGGCAGCCGACACCGTGGAGATCAGCTGGTCGTGGTGAATGAGCCGCCGGCCCATGAATTCGGTGGAGAGATATTTTTCGATCTCGTGGGGGAGGAGGAGTGAGGTGGACTCGCGGAGGCGGTACCCGTCCTGGCGTGAGGAATCGATCCCATAGCCCTCGCCTTTCAGTTCCTGGATGTGTTTCCAGACCGCAGATCGGGTGATCCCCAGTTCACCAGCAATGGCGGCGCCAGAGACCCACTCGTCGGCCCCTTCAAGAATCCGGAGGATCTGCTCTTTGGTCGATGACATTGGTGCATTACCTCTTTGCACCGATCTGCTCGCTCGGCAGGGGGCAGGGATCTTTTCCACAGACCTGCTGGAGGATGGCGGACTGGTGTTCCATCAGGGTCGCCAGATCGAAGATACCGGTGATATCCACCACCCCGATCGCCCCGATGGCCGCGCCGTCACTGTTCCGGACCGGTGACACGATGACCGGGACGCCCCTGTAGGCGCCGGATGAGGGAGTGGTCTTCTGCACGGCGTTTTCGCTGATCGCCTGCTCCAGCACGGGACCGGTATACTCCCTGTCCACGAGAGTCCGGTTCTCGATCCTGACCCCCGCATACTGCAGGCTCCGTGCGGTGACCGGGAGGCGCCCGAGGATCTCATGCAGGCAGAACGCAACGGGTTCGAGATCGTCTGCGGAGGATTCGGCGGAGATGACGTACGTATCCATGGTGGCTCTCCTACTACCTCATCAATTTTTCCTAAAATAAGGTTTCGCTCGCCCCGCAGCAGAACTCGCGCAGAAATGTGCGGGAGGGATACTCGTGGATGGTGGTGGCAACGATCACGCCGTCTCCCACCGGGATGCGAACCAGTACCGGGTGATCACCACCCCGCAGGCCGATCGCCTCTCCGTCGTGGGCAGTGAACCACCCGTCACATTCGATCGCGTCCGCGTCATAGTCCTCGACGATCGAGG
>JBNGCZ010000002.1:45763-77367 GCA_049974905.1 Methanomicrobiales archaeon | reverse complement strand
GGTGCGGCGAGGAGCTGGGGAGTGATCTCCTCGCAGGGGACACCGCAATCCTCCACAAACCGGGTGAACATCTGGGACGAGTCCCAGAGAAAACCTGCCCGGCAGGTCATCCCTTGATCACTCCGAGGGAACTGAGGCGGGCCACCCTGCGTGACAGCCCGCTCTCGTGCACCACCCTGACCACCTCTTCGGACGGTTTGTAGGCAGCGGGCGCTTCTTCGGCAATGGACGCAGCGCTCGGTGCCCGGACATAGATACCCTCCTTCTCCAGTTCGTCCCTGACCGAATTTCCGTGCTGGCGTTTCTTTGCCTTCGCCCGGGACATGACCCTTCCCGCACCATGGCAGGTGCTGCCGAAGGTCTTCTCCATGGCCGTTTCGGTCCCCGCGAGGAGGAAGGAGGGGGTGCCCATGCTGCCCGGGATCAGGACCGGCTGGCCCACCTCACGGCACCCGAGGGGAACCTCGGGGCGGCCGGGGCCGAACGCACGGGTGGCTCCCTTCCGGTGGACACAGAGTCTCTGTCTCTGGCCATCGACATCATGCTCCTCACATTTGGCGACGTTATGGGCCACGTCATAGACCAGGGGCATCTCCCCGGGGGACAGGGAGAATATACGGGAGAATACCTCGCGGGTATGGTGCAGGATCATCTGGCGGTTTGCGAATGCATAGTTCGCCGCAGCCGCCATCCCGGCGAAGTACTGCTCCCCCTCGGGGGACGTGATCGGAGCGCAGGCCAGCTGGCGATCAGGAAGCGGGATCCCGTACCGGCGGGTCGCCTTCTCCAGGGTCTGGAGGTGGTCCGTGCAGACCTGGTGTCCGAGACCCCGCGATCCGCAGTGGATCATCACGCATACCTGTCCCTCCTCCACGCCGAAGGCGCGGGCAGCGGCCTCATCGTAGATCCGGTCGATGACCTGCACCTCGAGAAAATGGTTCCCGGAACCGAGGGTGCCCACCTGCGGCAGTCCACGGGACCGGGCCCTGTCGCTGACCGCATTCGGATCGGCAGCAGGGATGGCACCACCGTCCTCGCACCGCTCGAGATCGCGGTCGGTGCCGTACCCCTGGGCGACCGCCCAGCGGGCACCATCCGTCATGATCTCCTCGAGCTCCCGGTGTGAAACACGGTGACCGGCCTTCGCGCCCACACCGGTGGGGATGGTCCGGTACAGCTCCTCGATCAGTTTCCGCCGATGAGATCTGATATCGTCGGCCGTGAGGGGTGTGGCCATCAGCCGGACGCCGCAATTGATATCGAAGCCCACACCCCCCGGAGAGATGATGCCTGTATCGCAGGAAAACGCCGCCACCCCCCCGATGGGGAACCCGTACCCCCAGTGGATGTCGGGCATGGCAAGGGACGAGCGAACGATTCCCGGCAGGGTCGCCACGTTCGCCAGCTGCCGGATGGCCCCCTCCTCGAGGGACGGTGCCAGTGCCTCGGAGAGATAAAATCGTCCGGGAACCCGCATCCCCTCGACATATCCCCGGGGTACCTCCCATTCGAACGGACCACATCTGTGTATACCTTCGAGCATTTGCCAGTTCACCTCATACATCAAGGAGCATCTCAACCCTCAAGGTTCCATCGGTGCGGATGATCTCCAGTCCCGAGAAGGATACTCCCTTCACCTCGCATCCGCCCGCATGACGGTCCGGATCGAGGGGTTCACCATGACCGGTGCACTCCAGGCGGGTGTCGGTGATGGTCAGGTCGAATGACGAGAAGACGATACCGTCGGCATCGGCACGAAAGATCAGTTCTGATAGAAATGCGTGCAGCAGAGACGGGTGATCCCCGGCCTCGCAGGAGAAGGTCTGTCGAACACCGCGGTCCTCCACGGCACCCGCATATACCTGGCAGAGGGCCCGCCCGGCCTCGCTGAAGAGATCCTCGAGCGTCGGGGCCTCCACCCGGATGAGAACGTCCGCGGTATGCTCCACCTCCCAGAACGGCATGGTCGGCTCCTACCAGTCGTCGAAGAACGCGGGGATCATCTGCCGGGAGATCCGGTGGAGGTGGCGGGCCTGGTACCGGGAGACATACAGCATCCTGTCCCCTACGGGGATGGCCAGATCCATCGGTTTCGGGGGTTTTATCTCGGTGGGGACCAGCACCGGACCTCCGCAGGATGTGCTCAGTCTGAAATCGCGGTTTCGGGCAATGATATAGGTGCGCACATCCTCGGCAATCGTCAGGGTGGGGTGTTTGGGATCGGTCGATATGTCGTTGCCCATGATGGATGATGAGATACTCTCTCTGTCAAAAAAAGGGTTGCGGATTGGGGGACAGCACTAGCCGGCGGCAAGAGAGCTGATAAGGAGTCCCCGGTACTCCTCTTTCAGTTCATACACTGATGTGGTACCGTCTTCCTGCTTTCTGACATGCAGGATGCCGATGCGGGAGGCGATAATACCCACCATCGATGCCAGCGAATGGTAGGTCACGTTGAACCGAAGCCTTATTCGGCCATAGATCTCCCTGACTGTCAGGGACTTCATCCGTACAAAGAGCCGGAGCACTTCGTGCCGCAGACCGCTTTTGTCACGTGAGAGATACCGCCGCAGCCTCCCTTCAATTTCAGCCTTGAGCCGGGATGGCGATCTCATACCCTGTTCTGATTCCTCGTTTCATATAAATATTTTCCTTTTCCCCCCTGTACCGATCTGCCGATGGGGTCCGCCCCGCCCGCAAAAGCCAATGATTTAATTCACACCGGCGATAAGTACAATGACAGTATGGAACTCCCCGCTTTTGATATCAACGCATCGTCCCCCGGGCGCATGATGGCCGTGCCCCTTGCCATCTTCTGCATCGCGGCAGTCGTGCTCCTGTGGACGACTGTTGCCACCGGGATGCCGGTCACCCCCGGGATCGATTTCGCGGGAGGGACGGCGGTGACGATCTTTACCGATGAATCGGTCCAGAGTGTCACCGACGCGTTCTCAGGGTATCCGATGACCGAAGATCCGGTCCGTCTCACGGGTGGAGGGACATACCTCCGGTTCGGCCCCCTGAGCGATGCGGAATTCGAGTCGCTGACCGATCTCGTGGATGAACGGTATTCCGAGGCCCGGATCGACCATATCGGGGTGACATTCGGGGAGACTCTCCAGAGCCAGGCGATGCTCGCGCTCATCTTCTCCTTTGTCGGTATGGCGATCGTGGTCTTCGCCGCGTTCCGCGTGTTCATTCCGTCGGTGGCGGTGGTGGCATCGGCGATATCCGATATCGTCATCACCGCGGCGGCGATGAACATGCTCGGCATCGCCCTCTCTCTCGCCACCACCGCCGCACTCCTGATGCTCATCGGGTACTCGGTGGACAGCGATATCCTCCTCACCACCCGGGTGTTGAAGAGGAAGGGGAAGGTCAGTGAGAAACTCTCCCAGGCCTTCAGGACCGGCGTGATCATGACCACCACCACCCTTTCCGCCGTGGCCGCCATGTGGGTGGTCACCACCATCGGTCAGGTACAGGTCATCGCCGAGATATCCGCGGTCCTGCTCATCGGCCTGATGGTGGACCTGATGAATACCTGGCTGATGAATGCAGGACTGATCAAGTGGTACGTGAACCGGAGGGGTGAGCGATGACTCGCGAAGGTTCCCTTCTGTCTGACTGGCGCGTGCTCCTGATGGCCGTCCTGGTCATCGCGGCCATTGTTGGAATCTATCTGGTTCCGCCGCAGATGAGCCCCACGGGCAACCTGCAGTTCGGCCTCGATCTGGAGGGAGGGACCTGGCTGCAGCTCGAGTACCAGGCGGTGGTGGTGGAGTTCGCCGAACCGGCCACCATCGATGAGGTCGTCCCCCTCCTCGAGGATGCGCTGGACGTGGAGGTCATCGCCGCCGCCCCTCAGGCAGTGGAGATACGAAAGCCGGTGCCGGAGGAACAGGTCGAGTCAGTCCTTGACGGGGCGGGAGTGGAGATGACCTCCTACCAGACGGGAGTCTCGTCCGAGACGGCCGATCTCGTGAAGCGTATCCTTGAGGACAAGGTCAATGCCTTCGGAATGCTCGATGCCCGGATCGCCACCATCACCCCGGTGGGATCGGACTACCCCACCTATGTGCGGGTGGAACTTGCGGGAACCGACATGGCCACCGCGCAGGAACTGGTGGGCACGCAGGGCAAGTTCGAGATCCGGATCCAGACCATCGGCAACGAGACCGAACATGTCCTCTTTGGGGATGACATCTCCTCGGTGAAGGGAGTGGTGAAGCAGAGAGACGGCCAGTGGGGGGTCAGCTTCACCCTGACCAGTGATGGGGCGGAGGCACTCCGGGATGCGGCCGTCCAGCACGGAGCGGTCACCCACCCCAACCGCCATGAGCTGGTCATGCTCCTCGATGGGGATGAGATATACAGCGCTCCCCTCGCACCCGATCTGGCACGGCAGATCCAGACCACCCCGGTGAAAGATCTCATCGCCACCACCGGCACCGGTGACGAATCGCTCCAGGCGGCACGGACCCTCGAGGTGCACCTGCGGGCCGGCGCGCTCCCCGTGGATGTGGATGTGGCCGGGTCCGGATCCGTCCCGGCGTCCATGGGCGCACGCTACAAGACCGTCAGCATCCTCGCCGGGGTCATCGCGCTGGCCGCCGTCGCAGCGGTGGTCTATTACCGGTACCGGGAACCCGCCATTGTCCTGCCCATGGTGGGAACGAACCTGGCGGAGATCATCATCCTGCTCGGCATCGCCCGGTTCGTCCAGCAACTCGATCTGGCCGCCCTCGCGGGTATCATTGCGGTGCTCGGCACCGGGATCGATCAGTTGGTGATGATCACCGATGAAGTCCTGTATGAGGGGAAACTCCCCTCGCCCAACCTGTACCTGAAGAGGCTCTCCCGGGCGTTTGCGATCATCGCCGTCGCCGCTTCGACGACCATCATCGCCATGCTCCCGCTTGCCCTGATGGATCTCTCCAGCCTGCGCGGATTCGCCATCGTGACCATCATTGGTGTACTGGTGGGCGTGCTGGTCACCCGGCCCGCATACGGGAGGATCATCATGAAGATCCTCTCCCGGTGACCGTTTTTGGCAATGTTTATGTGACGACTCGGCACACGCTGAAGGCAGGTGCTAAACACAATGGGAAAACCAGTGGTGATGGATTTTTACGCGGACTGGTGCGGTCCATGCAAGATGATGGATCCCATCCTCGAGGAACTGGAGGCGCGCCTTGGTGATCAGGTCGAGATCCAGCGGATCGATGTGGACACCAGCGAGGGGCTCCAGAAGGCCCAGAAGTATCGGATTCAATATGTTCCCACCCTGATCATCGAGAAGGACGGGGAGATGAAGGAGAAGCTGGTCGGTGTCCAGGACCTCGAACAGCTCCAGGATCGACTGCAGCCCCTTGTCGAGGGTTGATCGGGTCTCGCCCTCCGATCAGAGGCGTGCCCGGGCGCTCCTCGCGGCGCTCGAGGCCACCCTGGGCCGCTTCGACTGGTGGCCGGGTGATGCGGACGAGGTTATGATCGGTGCCGTGCTCACCCAGCAGACCCGCTGGGAAAACGTTGAACAGGCACTCGACAGACTCCGGGGTGGGGGAATGTGCACCATCCCCGCCATCCACCTCGCCGGGGAGGAGACGGTGCAGGATCTCATCCGGTGCACCGGTTTCTTCCGGGTCAAGACCCGGCGACTGAAGAACCTTGCCGGGCGGGTGGTGGGGGAGTACGGTTGCACCGGGGAGATGGGCCGGCGGCCGACCGGGGAACTTCGTGAATTTCTCCTCGAAACTCCCGGGATCGGTGAAGAGACCGCCGATTCTATCCTCTGTTATGGTTTTTCGCGGGCGAGTTTCGTGGTGGATGCCTACACCGGGCGGATCTGCAGATGCGCCGGTATCACCACCCCCCGAAAAGAATTGAAATCGCTCTTCGAATCGATCCTCCCCATGGATCCCGTCGAATACCGACTGGTCCATGCCCGGTTCGTGGAATATGCAAAAGGATGGTGCGCCAGGTGCAGCTCAAAACAATGTATGGTTACGAATTTGCCCGGATAGGGAGCCGTCTGATCCGGGACGATCTCCTGACGGGGAGATTCGGCAACATGAGCGTCCGGGCGGATGGAGGAGTATTGATCAGCAGGCACGGGGTATATCCCGATCGCTACCATCACCCGGTCTTTGTGGGGGAGGGGGAGCCCGCCCCCGAGACCGCATCCAGTGAACACCGGGTTCACCGCAGGATATACGGGAAGACGGAGCACCTGGCGGTGGTGCACGCCCATCCGCCCCATGCGGTGGCGGTCTCACTGGCCGCTCATGACCACGTCCACCCCGTGGACAGCGAGGGGGTGGCCACCTGTCCGGAGATCCCGGTGGTGGACGGGGCTCCGGGCACCGACATGCTGGCAGAGCAGGTCGCCGACGCCCTCAGGCACGCACCGGTGGCCATCGCCCGGGGCCACGGGACCTTTGCGGCTGGCAGGACGCTCGACGATGCGTACCTCGTGACCGCCGCAACCGAGCATGCCTGCCGGGTCATCATCCTCTCAGGGGGGCTTCGGCGGGCGTAGGTGCTGGATCTCGCGCATCATCTCCCGGTGGAAGGTCAGCATCATGTCGCTGATGACGCCGAACATGAATATCTCGAATCCCACCACGATGAGGAGCACCGTGAGGATGGTCAGGGGCAGGTGCTCGATGTTGTGCAGCCACTCCACCAGCACGTAGACCCCGATCAGCCCCCCGATGAGGGAGAGCGAGATGCCGATGATCCCGAAATAGAAGAGGGGGTTGTTCACCCGGGCGAGACGATAGATGGTCCTGATGATCCGGTACCCGTCATGGAGGGGGTGCAGCTTCGTCGCCGTTCCCGGACGGTCAACATAATGGATGGGGACCACGGAGATCTGCTGGTCGTTTCTGACCGCCTCCACCGCCATCTCCGTCTCGATCTCAAACCCGGTCTCCCGGAGCCGCATCTCCATGGCCGCCTCGTGCCTGAACGCACGGTACCCGGAGAGAATATCCGCAAGGTAGACCCCGTGGGCCACCTTGAAGAGATAGTTGATCAGGTGGTTACCCATCTGGTTCAGGCGGGTAAACGCCCCTTCACCGGGAAAGGCCATCCGATCGCCGATGACATGGTCCGCCCCCTGTTCCAGGGGTCGGAGCATCTGCGGGGCGTCTTTGGGAAGATAGGTCCCGTCTCCATCGAGCATCAGGACATATGGCCGGTCGATGACCTGGAGCGCTTCCATGATCGCGTTCCCCTTCCCCTTCCCGGTCTGGACCATCACCTCCGCACCGGCTGTGCGGGCGATCTCCCCGGTGCCGTCGGTACTGTTGCCGTCGATGACCAGGATGTGGGTGAAACCAAGATCGCGAAACGATCCAATGAGCTCTCCGATGGTCGGTGCCTCGTTGAGCGTGGGAATCAGCACGCAGACTTCATCGAAGGGGACCGTCATTGCGTATATATTTTTGAACTGCGGTACATAAGACCTTTCATGCACCTCGCCAAGAAGGGGCTGCGCATCCTCGGTATCGCCGAAAGCTTTGCCGGACGGGAACAGTCCACTCTGGGCGGGGTGGTGATGCGAAAGGATCTGCGGGTGGACGGATTCTCCCTCGCCGAGGTAACCGTGGGAGGCATGGACGCCACGGAAGGTGTCATCGATCTCTTCTCTGCCCTCGCCCGGCGGGATATCAACCTGGTGATGATGAGCGGGTGCGTCATCGCCTGGTTCAATATCATCGACCCGCACCGGATCACCGCGGCCACCGGTTGCCCGCTTGTCACGGTCACCTATGAAGCGTCACCGGGGATCGAGGAGGACATCGCCCGCCATTTTCCGGGTGACCAGGAACGGATGCTCGCGTACCGGCGTCTGAAACCGCCCGTTTTGGTGCGTCTGGAGACCGGGTATACAGCCTTCATCAGGACGTGGGGGCTTTCGGAGGAAGACGGTGCCCGTCTCTGCCGGGATCTCACCCTGGACGGGCGGGTTCCCGAACCGCTCCGTCTCGCCCGTCTCCTGGCACGGTCGGTCATGCGATATACGAGTGGCGGGAAAGAATCCCGTGTGGACTGAGAATCTCGGTGGTGACGAGGTCTCCTGGCCGGAACGTGCCGTCGGTGAGATCGATGAGCATCCGCTCCCCCGGGTTCCAGGCATCTGAACGACAGCCTGATCCCGACAGGTACTGCACACCGTCGTGGTGGGTGGAGATGAAGTCATGGCCGTTCAGGGTCTCTATCCGGCAGTCCAGAAGTTCGTTGTTTCGGTATATGCGGGCCCACAGATCCCGGTTGGGATAGGACTCCGATCCATTGTGGAGGAGGACCAGCCGGCTGTCGAAGATCTCCCTGCCCTCTTCACTCTCATGGATGACACCGGTGATGAGGAAGATGGCGGGCGGTTCATTCTCCACCGCGCCCAGGGAGCCTGAGAGATCCGGGATCTGGATCGCAAGAAGGACCATGAGCGCGAGGAGGATGGTGATGCCCACGCAGATGAGCGATCCGATGGTCTGGGAGAGCGCGTGATCAGACCTCACCGGAGAACTATTTCGACGGGGTCTGGATATAGATTGCGAAAAAAAATGGACGGGTGGGGAGAGATTGTTCTACTCGCCGACCTCCACGATGGCCAGCTGGTACATCCAGTCAAGGAGGAGGGGACATTCTTCGGGAATGCATTCCAGATCGCAGCCGATACAGGGGACCAGTTCGTCACCGGCGAGGAGGAGAGAGGGATCGACCGCGTGCTGGGTGGCGGTGAGGCGATAGGTCTTCACTCCCTCCTCACGGACCTCGATTCGCTCGATCAACCCGGCATCCAGGAGTTTCTTCACGATCCGGGAGCATTTCCGGGAATCGATCCCCATATCTTTCCAGAGCGTGCTCTGCAGCACACCTCCCCGGGAGGAACGGATGATGCGGAGTGCGTCTTCTACCTGGTCCGCCATACCTTCAGATCACCGGTGCGATGCTCAGGATGTTGTTGCCCCGGATCACGACCGTCCCCAGCGTGCGTCCTCGCCTGTCGTCCTCATACTCGATGGTCTCGTCGAGATGGAGATTGAGGTGGTCGTCGACCGCCAGCAGACGGCCCTGGAGCTTCCTGGTATCGTCCTTGATCTCGACGATGATTTTTGAATCTATCAGAGAATAGACCTTTTTTATGGGGAGAACAATTCCGTTTACCATCTGCTGTTAAGTGGATAGCTGTCATCATAAGGTTTACTGGATCGCCTGTCCCTGTCCGGTTGAGACAACACAAATTTATTTGATCAAAAGACCAATTGTCAGTGCATGCACCGCCAGAGCATCCCGCTCATTTTCATCCTGATCGCCCTCGCTGGTGCGGCAGGGTGTACCAGTACCGGGGCGGTGGCCGACCCTTCGGCGGATCCCCGGGAGACCCCTTCAGTGGTCTCTCTCGCCCCCAGCGAGACCGAGATCGTCTATGCGGTGGGAGGCACGCTCATCGGGCGGACAGATTACTGCGATTATCCCCCGCGGGCGGCAGCCGTTCCCACGGTGGGCGGGCCGAAGACGCTCAGCGTGGAGACGATCGCCCGGCTGGACCCCGACCTCATCCTGGCCACCACCGTCACCGATACCATGGTCGTGGAGCAGCTCGGAACCCTCGGGTATGATGTCCGGGTCTATGATCTCCAGACCCTGGAAGATATCTATCAGAATACTTGGGATGTGGGGACTCTCCTTCACCGGTCAGACGATGCAGAGACGCTGGTCGCCGATCTCGAACGGCGACAGGAGGCGGTATTCTCATCCGTGTCCACAGATGAGCGTGTCCCCACCCTCTTCGTGGTCTGGGGGGATCCGCTCTATGTGGCCGGGAACCGGACCCTCCACCACCAGCTGATCACCCTCGCCGGGGGGAGAAACATCTTCGCCGACCAGGAGGGGTACTTCATCGCCTCCGAGGAGGCGGTCGTTGAACGGGCACCCGAGGTGATCATCACGGCCACCAGTCATACCGGGGGAACTGCAAGCATCGTGGATGCACTGCGGGCCAGGACCGCCATTTCTTCCATCCCGGCGATTGAAAACGACCGTATATACACCATCCCCGCGGATCTCCTCAACCGCCCGGGGCCGCGGGTGATCGACGGACTGGAGCAGATCGCCGTATGCCTGGCCGGCTGACCCGTGCGGGGGTCGGGTGCGGTCTCATCCTGCTCCTCGTCTCCGTGATGGGGTTCGCCGTCACTCTGGGGGTGGCGGATCTCTCCCCTGCGATCGTATTCGCATATATCCTTGATGCCGCCATACATGGAATTCCTCCCGATATCTCCGGTTCACAGACCATCATCCTCCTCATCCGCCTTCCGCGGGTCATTCTGGCCGCCCTGGTGGGGGCAAGCCTCGCCGCGAGCGGGGCCGCGCTCCAGAGCCTCTTTCGAAACCCCATGGCCGACCCCTTCATCCTGGGGATTTCCAGCGGTGCCGGGTTCGGGGCGACCCTGGTGCTCCTCTACGGGGTCTCCGTCGGACTGGGCGTCTTCAACCTGCCCCTCGCCTCCTTTGCCTGCGGTGCGCTCACCGTCTTCCTGGTGTACGCCGTGGCCCGCACCGGGCGGACGGGTCCTGGTCACCACCCTCCTCCTCTCCGGGATCGCTGTGTCTGCTTTCTTCTCGGCCTGCACCTCGTTTCTCCTCTTCTCCTCCAGCCAAAACCTCCATCAGGTCATCTTCTGGATGATGGGAGGTCTCTTGGGACGGGGGTGGGAGCACGTGTACATGGTGCTCCCTTTTGCGGTGGCGGGCTCTGCGATCCTCCTGGTCCACGCGCGGTCACTCAACGCCCTGATGTGATGTTCGGCGAGGAATCCGCGCATTACCTGGGGGTCGGTGTCGAACGTCTCAAGAACACGCTCCTGGTGGTGACCGCGCTTCTCACCGGTGCGGCGGTGGCGGTGAGCGGCATCATCGGCTTTGTCGGGCTGATCACCCCCCACATTGCCCGGCTGCTGGTGGGACCGGATCATCGCATCCTGCTTCCCGTTTCGGTGGTCACCGGGGCAATCTTCCTGGTCGTCGCCGACCTCGCATCCGCCTCATCATCGCACCCGGAGAGCTTCCCATCGGAATTCTGACTGCGTTTTGCGGTGCCCCGTTCTTCCTCTATCTATTGCGGACACGGAGGGGCGGAACATGACCGGACACCTCACCATTCGAAACGTCTGGTTCGGGTACATCCCGGATCAGCCGGTGCTGCGCGGGTTGTCCATCGATGCTGCGCAGGGAGAACTTCTGGGGATACTCGGTCCGAACGGCTCGGGGAAGACCACCCTGCTCCGGGTCATGGCCGGGTACCTGCATCCCCGGGATGGCGATGTCTCGCTCGGGGGCCGACCTCTCCAGCAGATGGATGCACGGGAGATTTCCCGAAAACGGGCAGTCGTCGAACAGCGGCTTTCCGCGCCGTTCGCCTTCCCGGTCTACGATTACGTTCTCCTCGGGCGGACTCCCTATCTTTCCCGGTTCAGGAGCGCCGGGGCCGCCGACCATCACGCGGTGGTGGAGGCCCTGGACAGGACCCACACCCTGCACCTCCAGGATCGGGATGTCAGCGAACTGAGCGGCGGTGAGCTCCAGCGGGTGATGATCGCCCGGGCACTTGCCCAGGAGCCCCGATTCCTGCTCCTCGATGAACCGACATCGCACCTGGACATCCGCCACCAGCTGGAGGTGATGAACCTGCTCGCAGACCTCTCACGCGACATCGCGGTGGTCACCATCGTCCACGACATCAATCTCGCGGCCCGGTACTGCCACCGCATCGCCCTCCTGGGAGAGGGACGGGTCCAGGTTGACGGTGCACCATCGACAGTTCTCACCCCCGCGTCGCTTGAAGAGACCTTTGAGGTGACCGCCCTGAAGCGATCGATCCCCGAAAACAGGGGGCACCAGTTCACCTTCTCACTTCCCCCACAGAACCAGCATGGCCACGGACGGCGCGTGCAGATCATCTGCGGAGGCGGAACAGGTATGCACGTGCTCCTCTCCCTGGATGCGGCAGGATACGAGGTTGGTGTGGGGGTTCTCAACGAGGGAGACGAGGATCTGAGCATCGCCCGATCACTGGGATGTGAGACGATCACCTCGCCACCATTCTCGGAGATCGGTTCTGGTGCCAGAACCGCGCTGGCCAGGGCCTGCGAACATGCCGACGCCCTGGTGGTGGTGGCGATGCCGGTGGGTCCGGGCAACCTCGCCAACCTTGAGGTGGTGTCCGAACATGCAGGAGAAAAACCCGTCATCCTGCTCGACGGAGAGAGCGAGCAGGGATTCGACCGGTTCGATTACACCGGCGGTCATGCGTCCCGGTTATACCGCGAGATCGCACAGGGTGGGGAGGTGGCGGCAACTGCCGGTGAACTCCACCAGCGACTGGAGCGGATCGTCCACGAATCGGAAAAAATAACAGAATGAAGAGAGGCTCAGATCGGCTCCCAGCGACCGCTGAGCTCCTCTTCCACCTGCGGAAGGGTGGTGTACTCCATCTCGTCCATCGACAGGCGGTGCGGTTCGAACGGACCCTGGGAGCGCATGACATCGGCCACCTCGTTGCATTTCGCACGCGCCCGGTCGAATCCCACATCGTCGAACATGTCCACCGGGCCGGTCAGGTGTCCGTCGGTGAGCTGGAACCCCAGACAGGTGACCCGCGGAGGGCCATCGAACCGGGTGCAGTTGGCGTCATACATTCCCACAGGCATGATGGGGCCATGATGGGAGCCACGCATCCATCCGGCCACAATGACCGTGTTGGAGAACGGTTCGAGCACCTCGCCCACGGCGGGAAGTCCGCTCTGGGCGCGAACGATCATCACGGGGTCGTCCTTTCCGACATACCGGCCGGCGATCAGGTTCAGGCGCTGGGTGCTGGTCGCGGCGGCGATCTCGCCGTCTTCCTTCCGCATGACCCGGGCAACCACGTACCGGGACGGAGCGCCGATATAGGCGAGCAGACTGTAGGTCTCCTCAGGGGTGTTGAAGGTGATCTTGCGCTCCTCCATCACATCATGGACTTCGAAAACAAATCCTCCGTGCATGTGGGGATCGATGACCAGGCCCGGTGTGTTGAAGGGATCGGCAAACATCTTGTAGAGATAGTAGTTCCAGGCGCCCGGTTCGGTCTTGTCGGCCATGAAGATGAGGACCGGCTCGCTGATGCGTTCTTCGAACTCCATCTCCGCACATCCCGGCCCCATTCCCTTCACATTGCCGCTGAATGCATCCGAGAGAATGTCCTGACCGGCGCCATAGAGCTTCAGGCGCTTGGCGATGGTGGTACATTCCTGGAAGACATTCCAGGCGAGTCCGTGGATGTCCGGGTGATCGACTCCCTTCCGGTGGGTCATGATCAGTTCCAGATCGTCCCCGCAGTGGGTGACGAACGAATCGATGAGAAGGTCTCCTTTCGCCTCTGAGAGGAGTGTCGATGCCCGTTCCAGGAGCTCGGGGTGCGTCCGTGAGTGTCCCGGAAATCCACCGACATCCGCTTTGATAATTGATACCGTTACTTTGGTCATACAGAATCACCGATTGACCGCGAAGGGTGCCACGCGGAAATCTGAAAACTTCTTGCCGGGCAATTTTATTAAATCTTTCATTGGATCACCGTCCGGAAGCGGTGAAAAAAAGAGGGTTACCGGGACGGGATATTCCCGGAACCGGAGGCCTGCCGGAGGGTGAGCGTGACCTCGAAGATCCCGTTTCTGTACCGGGTATCCAGCGACTCCGGGTCCACGGGAGGTATCCGGGCGGAGGTCTCGTACCTATACCGTTCGGATACCGCGGTAACCCGGATCGTCTCGTCGTCGAGACTGACCTGGATGTCGTCTTCGTCCACTCCGGGCATCTCTGCCACGATGATCACCCGGTGACCATGGGTGATCACCTCGGTGTGTGGGGCGGTGGTCTCCTCATCATTGATCGGGTGGTGCCTGTGAACCGGTATGATGATCCGGATCTCACTGCGGCGGATCCCCTCCCCGGTGTTTTCAAACACCTGTTCTATCAACCGTCGCAGCACCTCGTGGATGTCGTTGGTCCTGTCCCATCCACCTGGTGGCTGTTCTGTCATCAGTGGGTATCTCCTCTGTTCATCCGAGCTTCTCCTGCAGGGTTTTCGTCAGTGTCCTGATCTCAGCGAAGTCCTTCTTCCGGGCATAGATGGCGTCCCGGAGATCATTGGCCATCCTTTTGATCTCGTCGTCCTCAGCGGTCTTGCCGGCCACCCTGGCCCGGTTCATAACGTTTGCAGCCTCTTCGAGGATTTCGCGCTTCTCGGCGGGGTAGATCATCTGCCAGGACCGTCGTTCATGCTCCTCGCGGGACTCCTCGTCGAGTGAGCCCCGGACCTCGGTCATTCCCTGATCGAAGTGGGCTTTGGTGATCCGGATGTTTCCGGCCGCTTCGCGCCGTTCGTCGTCAGTCCGGTCGGCCATGGTCCGGATGAAATCACGCATTGCGCCCATCTTTGCCCGGCGGACCAGTGCCTCGATGTCTGCTCCCACGAATCCATCGGTCCGCTCCACCAGGTCCTCGACGGAGATGTCCTCGGTGAGGAGGCTCTCGATGGGACCGAGGTAGACATCGAAGATCTTCCGGCGGCTCTCCCTGTCCGGTGGCGGCACATAGATGAGCCGGTCCAGGCGGCCGGGCCGGAGGAGTGCCTCATCCAGCATGTCCGGCCGGTTGGTGGCCCCCAGCACGGTGACGTTGTGGAGTTCCTCCAGCCCATCGAGCTCGCTGAGGATCTGGCTGACCACGCTCTCGGTGACGTGGGACGATCCCATGTAGGTACCTCGCCGGGGGAGGAGCGCATCGATCTCATCGAAGAAGATGATGGAGGGAGATGCCGACCGTGCCTTGCGGAAGACCTCACGGACGCCGCGTTCCGATTCGCCGACCCACTTGGAGAGGAGTTCCGGACCCTTCACGGATATGAAGTTGGTCTCGCTCTCATGGGCAACCGCCTTTGCAAGCAGCGTCTTCCCGCTCCCCGGCGGGCCGAAGAGGAGGATCCCCCGCGGCGGCTCCGTCCGGAGCCGGTCATAGATCTCCGGGTACTTCATCGGCCATTCCACCGCCTCGGCAAGTTCGTCCTTGACCTCCTCGAGGCCACCGACATCACTCCACGAGACATCCGGGATTTCGATGAGCACCTCCCGCATGGCACTCGGCTCCACGTGCTTGAGCGCCTCCTCGAAGTCCTCCCGGGTGACGGTGATCTTCTCGATGATCTCTGCGGGGATCTCCTCTTCGATACGGATATTCTCCAGGTTCTTGCGCAGGGCGTGCATCGCCGCCTCCTTGACCAGGAGCGCGATATCCGCTCCCACGAAACCATGAGTCACCTCGGCAAAGGGTTGCAGAAACTTGCGCCGCCGTATCTCCTCTTCGAGTTTCTGCGCCTCTTCCTCGCTGACCTCGCGCCCCTTCTCCTCGACCCGGGTCTTCTCTCTCTCTCCCAGGGATTCAGCACCGGTCTCGAGCGGCATACCGCGGGAGTGGATCTGGAAGATTTCCAGTCGCCCCGGTTTGTCGGGGATTCCTATCTCGATCTCACGATCGAACCGTCCGCCCCGGCGGAGCGCGGGATCGATGGCGTCGGGGATGTTGGTGGCGGCGATCACCATCACTTCTCCACGACCCTTCAGGCCATCCATCAGGGAGAGCAGCTGGGCGACCACCCGGCGCTCAACCTCGCCCTTGGTCTCCTCCCGCTTGGGAGCGATGGAGTCGATTTCATCGATGAAGATGATCGCCGGTGCATTCTCCTGTGCTTCCTGGAAGACTTCGCGGAGACGCTCCTCGCTTTCACCATAGTACTTGCTCATGATCTCCGGGCCGGAGATGGAGATGAAGTGAGCGTCCACCTCGTTCGCCACTGCCTTGGCAATCAGCGTCTTCCCGGTTCCCGGGGGCCCATACAGCAGGACACCCTTCGGGGGCTCTATGCCGAGCCGTTCGAAGAGTTCGGGATGGCGGAGCGGGAGTTCTATCATCTCCCGCACCATTTCGAGCTCCCGGGAGAGCCCGCCGATATCCTCGTAATGGATATCCGCGACCTCGCCCCGCTCTCCCTCTTCAGGTTCATAGGGGGTCTCCTTCAGCTCGATGGTGCTCTCATCGCCGAATATCGCCGCTCCCTTGGGAGAGACCCTGGAGATGACGAAGGTGAGTGGATTGCCGAGGACGTTCACCCGGAGGCGCTGTCCTTCGATGACCGGGCGCCCACGGAGGACGCGGGAAAGGAACTGTTCGCCCCCCACCAGCCGAATGGGCTGCGTGGGTTGCACCACCACGCGCCTGGCGATTCCCGCCTCCAGTCGCCGGATTCGGACCGTTTCGTCGATACCGGTCTGGGCGTTGCTCCGGACGGTCCCATCGATGCGGAGGATGTCCCGACCCCGATCCTGTGGGAATCCGGGCCAGACCAGCGCCGCTGCCTTCTGCTTCCCTTCGATCTCGATCACATCACCGCTGCGAAGACCCATTGCATCCATCGCATCGACGGACAGGCGGGCGATTCCCCGTCCGGTGTCTTCGTGGGCGGCCTCTTTTACTGTTACGTGAAGATAATCAGCCATTGCAATACTCCTGTGAATGTAATATTCACCATAAGTTAGTGGTATGTGATATATATTATTTGTGTATAACTCCCCCTCTCTCGGTCCACGTCCGGTGGTGGAACACTCTTATGCAGAAAGCCGGGGACTGTGAGGAAAAAAGTCTCCCCTGTTCAGGGAGTGATGATCTGTTGCTCGGTGACGATGACGTCCATGGGTACATCCAGCGGATCCGCAGGAATCCCGGCAATCTCCTGCCCGGAAAAAGCGATTCCAATGGTGAGGATATGGGGATGGAGAGAGAAAAAGCGGTCATAGTACCCGGCCCCGTATCCCAGTCGCGACCCCCGGCGATCAAAGGCGATCATCGGCACCACCGCTGCTTCCACAGTGGCGGGATCGACGGGTATCTCCGATCCTATCGGCTCCGGGACATTGAATGTGCTCTGTACCAGGCTGGAGAGATCGGTGACCGCCGAAAGGCGCAGGGTCCGTGTATCTTTCTCGATCACCGGCACCACCAGCCGGACACCCTTCATGAGGAGGTGTCGGGCAAGCGGGCGGGTATCCACCTCGGGTGGTTTGGACATGTACAGACAGACCGTCCGGAACGGCGCAAGGAGCCCGGCGGTCTTCTGACAGATGTTCCCGCTCATGCGATCCCGATCACTCTCGGAAAGACACTCACGCCAGGCCTTCCGATCTGCCCGGAGATCCGATTTTACCGCTGCGGGATCTGCCCCGGATGACAGTGAATCCATGAATGAAAAAATGGGGTGGGACCTGGATCAGAAGCTGAAATGCTGGCTCACGATCTTCAACGCACAGTAATCGCCGCACATGGTGCATGCCTGAGCATCCGCCGGGCTCCGCTCCTCGCGTATCTTTCGTGCAAGAGGAGGATTTATCGCGAGCGAGAACTGCTGCTCCCAGTCGAGATCGCGCCGGGCATGCCCCATCTGCAGATCCTCGTTCCGCCGGCCCAGCTTGACCATGTCTCCCGCGTGAGCGGCGATCCGTGAACTGATGACCCCTTCGTACACCTCCTCGGGGGTGGGAAGAGCGAGGTGTTCGGCAGGGGTGACATAGCAGATGAAATCTGCGCCATACCGGGATGAGAATGCGGCACCGATGGCGGCAACACGGTCATCGTATCCCGGCGCGATATCGGTGACCAGTGGCCCGAGCATGTAAAACGGTCGACCCCCGGTGAGCCTTTTTTGGACGATGACGTTCGCCTCGATCTCGTCGATGGGGATGTGACCCGGCCCCTCGATGATGGACTGGACACCCGCCGCCTCCGCCCGGTCCGCCAGTTCGGCGTTGATGATCAATTCCTGGATCTGCGCCCGGTCGGTCGCATCATGCACTGCCCCTGCCCGCATACCATTGCCGAAACTGAGCGTCACCTCGTGCTCCTTGAGGATCTCCAGGAGATAATCAAACTCCGAGTACAGCGGGTTTTCCGCGTCATTGTGGATCATCCAGGCGGTCATGAAGGCACCGCCCCGGGATACGAGGCCGCCATGCCGCCCCTGGTTCTTCAGGCGGGTCATGGTCTCCTGGTTGATCCCGGTGTGGATGGCCATGAAATTCGTCCCCATCTTCGCCTGTTCCGCGGTGATCCGGAAGAGATCATCTGGATCCATGTGGATCACCGCCCCATCCCGCCGGCCGGCCTCGATGAACGCCTGGTAGAGCGGGACGCTTCCAACAGAAAGGTTGGTGGCCTCGATCACCCGTCTGCGGATCTCCCGGAAGTCCCCGCCGGTGGAGAGCTCCATGATGCTGTCTGCCCCTGCGCGTTCGGCCTGCCGTGTCTTCTCCACCTCCATCTCCATGTCCACGATATCCGAGGATGTGCCGACCGAGGCGTTCACCTTGGTCCGGAGTCCCTCGCCGATACCACAGAGGCTCACATCCCGATACGGCGATATGGGGATGACGATCCGACCGCTGGCCATGCCCCGTCTGATGAAGTCATCGGTAACTCCTTCCAGACGAGCGACGGTGCGCATCTCGTCGGTCACGGTCCCCTTCTTTGCGTCTTCGAGAATTGTCATGACTTTACACTTCGCAAAAATACATGATAAAGGCTTGTTTTTGATGAAGAGAGCAAAATATTGCTTGTTCTCCAGGCAAGTAAATTTGTTTACGTTAGTGAAACTACTGTTGAGCGCCCCTGCACCGCCGGAGGGTCGTTCCGGGTCACACCCGTCATGCAAAAATCCCCGTTCAATACCTTGATGAACGCTGCTCGCCCAGTACTGGCAGGAGTCTGGAGAACGTGCAGGTGAATTTCGGAGGATTCGTCCCGGTCAGCACTGTGGACTGGCGTGGGCGGGCAGTGTGCACGCTCTTTCTTCGCGGGTGCCCGGCACGGTGCTGGTACTGCCAGAACGTGGATCTCCAGACCGGTGCTGACATGCGCTCGCTGGAGGAGGTTCTCTCGCTCATCGAAGGGTCACGGATCGTGGTCAGTGGGATCGTCTTCTCCGGGGGCGAGCCGACGATGCAGGGTGATGTCGTGGGGGCGATCGCCCGCGCTGCGCACGACATGGATCTCGCGGTGGGGATCCATACCAACGGTATTTTTCCGGGTGTTCTGAAGAGTCTGATCGATGAGGGAGCACTTGACCGGGTGGCTCTGGACATAAAGACCACCTGGGATCGCTATGATGACCTGCTGGGAATCCCCCGTGGTGAGATGGTGAAACAATCGCTTGATCTCTGTCGTGAGGCATGGGAGGAGAACACCCTCAGCGAGTGTGAGGCGGTAACCACCGTCTTTCGTGGGCACGAGGGCGAAATATCTGTCATCGCCCGCGAAGTCGAACCGCTGGACCTGATCCTCCAGCAGGGGGACTGTGAATCGATCGACCCGCTCACTCCGGACGAGCTGGCCGCAATTGCACGCCATCTGCCGCGACCGGTGCGCATACGGACCCGTGAAGAGGGTGAGACCACCTGTGCGGCGGAAGGGGGCATGAGTGCGTGACGGTCATCGGAGTGGTCGGTCTTCCCGCCTCCGGCAAGGGAGAATTTTCGGAGGTGGCCCATGAAATGGGTATACCGGTGGTGGTGATGGGGGACATCGTCAGGCAGGCCGTCCGGGAAGCGGGGATGGAACTGACCGATGAAAATGCCGGGGTGATCTCCCGGCGGATCCGGGAAGAGGAGGGGATGGACGCCCTCGCCAGACGGACCGTGCCGATTATCGAGGCCCGGCAGAATGATCCGGTGGTGGTGGACGGGATCCGGGGAGATGCCGAAGTACAGGTCTTCAGGGACCAGTTTCCCAATTTCATCCTGGTGGCCGTCGAAGCTCCCTTTTCAGTGCGCCTCGATCGTCTCCGTGACCGCGGACGGGAGGATATCACCGCTACCGCCGCGGATCTCGCGCGGCGTGATGATCGGGAGAGGGGCTGGGGGCTGGACCGGGCGATGGCCATGGCCGATATCGTCCTCGACAATAGCGGTTCCCGGGAGGAGTTCCGGGAGCAGGTGCGACAGTTGCTTCTCGCCTGTGGAGGTGTGTAGAATAGCTCTGAATCCATATTTTTCATCATCATCCAAGGTCTGGGAGGATCTTCCGTGGATATTCGGGATCGAGGAGGCCGGGTATGCGGGCTGGGAGATCGTGGCTGACGGCAACTACCGGCTCGATGACCCCGTGAAATTCGCCGCAGTCACCGAGGCGGTGGAAAGCACCTCTCTTGGGGTCACCGTCCATGCACCCTACGCGGATCTCAACTGCGCCTCGCTGAACCATGCCATCTGGGAGGAGTCCATCCGGCAGGTGTCCCGGTGCATCGAGGCGGCCGCCCCTCTCACGGATCGGGTGACCATCCACCCGGGGTATGTCTCGCCGCTTGGAAAGACCATGCCGGATAAGGTCTGGGATCTCCAGAAACAGTCCCTCACCCGCATCGGTAAAGTGGCCACGGACTGCGGGGTGATCGCCTGCCTGGAGAACATGATCCTCATCCGCGAATTCCTCTGCCGGGATCCGGGGGAGCTCTTCGGAATGGCAGACGGCGTCGAGGGAGTGGGTATCACCATCGATCTGGGTCACGCCAATACCACCGGCACTCTGCCCGCGTTTCTGGATCGGGTCCGGGAAGCAGATCATCTCCACATCCACGACAACCACGGAGAACGTGACGAACACCTGCCTCTCGGCGGGGGGATGATCGACTGGGAGACGGTCGGCCGAACGGTCTCCTCCGGTTATTCCGGCATCGCGGTGGTCGAGGGGCGAAACCTGGACGAGGCACGATCCAGTCTGCAGGTATTTCGGAGGTGTTTTTCATAGCAGGAGAGACGCTCTTTGTCTATTTCCTCGGGACCGCAGGTGCACTGCCCACCCCCCACAGGAATCCGTCATGTATTCTCGTCCGCCGGGGATCCGACACCCTGCTCTTTGACTGCGGTGAAGGCGCCCAGCAGCAGATGATGCGTGCCCGGTGCGGGTTTACCATCGACGGCATCTTCATCACCCACTGGCACGCCGATCACTTCCTCGGGTTGTTCGGCCTGGTCCAGACCCTCTCGTTCATGGGCCGCGAGGACCCCCTTCACCTGTACGGCCCGACCGGTGTCGAGGAGATGGCCCGCTTGGCAGGCAGCCTCGGTTCGTGCTCTCTCCAGTTCCCGATTGAGGGGATCCGGCTGAACGACGGAGACCGGGTACGGTTCAACGGGTACAGCGTGGAGGCGTTCTCCACGCGCCATGGCATCGAGAGCCTGGGCTATCTGCTCCGGGAGGACCAGCGTCCGGGAAGGTTCGATCGGGAAGCGGCCATCTCGATGGGGGTTTTGCCGGGCCCGCTCTTTGGACGCCTGCAACGCGGGGAGACGGTGACGGTGGAGGGAAGGGAGGTGAAGCCCGCGGATGTCATGGGCGCCCCCCGTCCGGGACGAACCGTGATGTACACCGGAGATACCCGTCCCATCGCCACACGACTGGCGGCTCTCGTCCACGCTCCTGACCTCCTGATCCATGATGCCACCTTCGATGATGCTGCCAGTGCCCGGGCACGGGAAGTGGGCCATTCCACTGCGGGAGCGGCGGGAGAGGCGGCCGCTCTGACCGATGCGCAGACGCTGGCTCTGGTCCATCTCTCTTCCCGATACACCGACGCAGGAAATCATTTACATGATGCAGCCCGTACCTATCAGGGAGAGATAATCGCTCCTGAGGACCTGAGCATTCGGGAAATCAGACACCGGGGGTGAACAGCATGGAGGGAGACGCAGATGGCCAACGTGCGGATCGACAGCGGGCATGTGCGACTCATCGTCACTGGCCTTGCCGCCCTCCTGATAAGCTCCCTCGCCGCCATGTATGCGGGGATCAACCTTGGTGAAGGTCGCAGTCTCCTCGCCCTGATACCCGGCCTGATGGTGCTGGTTCCCCCGACCATCAACATGCGGGGGAGTATCGCCGGCGCCATGGCGTCCCGCCTCTCCTCCTCCATGCACCTGGGTGAATTCGAGGTCTCTGTGCACCGGGGAAGCGTGCTGGGAGACAATATCTGGGCATCGTTCGGGCTGACTGTCGTACTCGGTTTTTTCATCGGCATCGTCTCCTACACGGCCAGCCTGGTGTTTGGACTGGCGGTCATCGGTCTTCTGGACCTCACTCTCATCTCACTGGCCACCGCCGTCATCTCGGGGATCCTGATCATGGCCTTCTCCGTGGCCATCTCGGTGCTCAGCTATCGGCTGGAACTGGACCTTGATATGATCGCGGCTCCCACCGTCACCACTGCAGGCGATATCATCACCATCCCCATCCTGCTGCTCGTGGCCGGTTGGATCATCGCGCTTCCCGGGGCGATCAGGGAGGCGCTCTTTGCCGGTATCCTGATCTGCAGCACGGTTCTCGTCCTCATCGCCGGGAGAAAATCGATCCGGGTACGCGAGATCGAATCGCAATCCCTGGTCGTCCTCCTCCCACTGATCATCATCCCCACGCTGGCCGGGATCGCCTATTCCACCAAACTCGAGGCACTCATCGCCTTCGCTGCCCTCCTCGTCCTCATCCCCCCATTTGCCGGGGGGTGCGGATCCATCGGCGGGATCCTGGTGTCCCGGTTGTCCACGCTGATGCATACCGGTCTCATCGATCCGGTTCCCCTCCCGTCCCGGGAGGCCGCCGGTGATTTCGCGATGGCCTATCTCTATACCCTCATCCTGCTCCCGTTCATGGGTGCGGTGGCCCATCTCATCGGCCAGATCCTCGGTCTTCCCACACCCGGCCTCGTTCCCATGATCGCCATCGCCACCAGCGCCGGTCTCCTGCTGATGACGATCGTCGTGGGGGTGGCGTACCTCACCGCAGCACTCTCGTTTCGATACGGATACGATCCCGACAATTACGGCATTCCGGTAGTCACCTGCGTCATCGATCTCGCCGGAGCGGTGATTCTGATGGCGATCATCCAGATGATGATATAATAAGGAGAGGACGCACACGGTATACTGGCGTATGACTGAACTCGATTATCAGCCAATCAGCCTCAAGGATGTTCTCATTGAAATGAAGGACATCTCGGAGCTGATGGTTGATCTCGCGTATTCCGCCATCCTTTTTGAGAGCAAAGATATCGCCCGGGAAGTGATCACCCTCGAGGAGAGCATGAACCAGATGGTGTACCAGGCACGCATCCAGAGCATGCTCGGAACACGACGGATCGAGGAGGCGGAAGCGATGAGCGGCCTGTTGCAGGTGGCAGAAGCGGCAGAGAAGATCTCCAACTCGGCATCAGACATTTCCCAGCTGGTACTCAAGGATTACCCGTTCCCTGCCCGGCTGAGACAGGCCTTCCCCGAGGCGGAGGAAGTGACCGTCAGAAGCGTGGTCCGTCGCGGCTCCCCGATCGACGGCCGGACGCTCGGGGAGATGAAACTCCAGAGCAACACCGGTATGCGGGCGATCGCCATCCGCCGGGGGACGTCCTGGATCTTCGACCCTGACCGCGACACCCACGTGGTCAACGGTGATATCCTGATCGCCAAGGGTCCGCAGGCAGGGGAGTCCCCCCTTCTCGAGATCACCGGCGGAGGAGGACCCGGAGAATCGGCCCGTGAAGAACCGCCCCACATGGTGCTGATGGATGATCTCGGTCGGGCCGCCCGCGTGATGGTGGAGATGAAGAATATCTCGGAGCTTTCGGTGGGTCTGGCCTACACTGCGCTTCTCTTTGAGAACAAGGAGATCGCCCACGAAGTGGTCTCCCTGGACGGCAGGATGGAGGATATGCGGTACCAGCTCGATCTCTGGATACTGGAGGCCGCACGGAAAGTACCCGACGTGGAAGTGCTGCGCACGATGCTCTATCTCTCGTCGTTTGCCGACACCATCTCGAGCGCCGCCCGTGCAATCGTGGATGTGGTCCTTCGGGATATCGAGATCCCGGCCATCGTCAAAAAGATCATCCGCGAATCCGACGAGATCATCACCCATGTCACCGTGCGCCCGGACTCTCCTCTGGAGGGCAAGACCCTCAAGGAGGTGACGCTCGGAACCCTGACCGGCATGGTGGTTCTCGCCATCAAGAGTGGAAGGCAGTGGACCTACCGCCCGGGGAAGGACATGCGATTGCGGGCGGACGATCTGATCATCGCCAAGGGAAGGCGGGACGGCGAATGCCGCCTGTACGAACTTGCAGGCGCACTTGAAGACGAACACGAACGTGAAGAGTGAATATACCATGCAGGACAGTGATACGGTCACCATCTATCGACTCGGGTCGAACTGTGACATCGGAGAAGTGGAAGAGCAGGCCCTGTACGAAGGATATGTCCAGGGATTTGCCAGTTTTGGAATGTTTGTCCAGCTCAATGGCCGGGTGAAGGGGCTGGTGCACAAATCGAATATGAAAAAACAGCACGAGGAGGGGGATACTGTGGTCGTGCGAGTCCAGCAGATCCGGCCGAACGGCAATATCGACCTCCAGGAGATCGTCCCCCCCACCGGGTACCGGACGGAGACGATCATCCGGAGCATCCCGGCGGTCCCGCTCTCCGGCCTCTCCTCGAAGATGGGCCGGACGGTGCGCGTCGAGGGTGAGATCGCGCAGATCAAGCAGACCTCGGGCCCGACGATATTCACCATCGTCGATGAATCAGGGACCGAAGAAGCGGCGGCATTTCTGGAAGCCGGTGTCCGCGCCTACCCGGACGTGGAAACAGACGACATCGTCTCCATCATCGGTGAGGTGATGCAGCGCGGAAACCAGCTGCAGATCGAGGTCGACTCGATGACGGTCCTCGGGGGAGACGAGGCATCCGCCGTGCGGGAGCGGATCGAAGCGGCCCTGGATGAGAGATCCGAACCCGAGGACCTGCCGTTCCTGGTGGAGAGCGAGGTGCTCGACCGTCTGCACCCGGAGATGCGCCGGGTGGCAAAGGAGATCCGCCGGGCGGTCTTCTCGTCGCGGCCGATCGTCCTCCGCCACCATGCAGACGCAGACGGGATCTGCGCCGCCGTGGCGGTCGAACAGGCGGTGACCGCACTCATCAGGGAGTCAGGAGGGGACTTCGATGCCGAGTTTTACCTCTTCAAACGCTCCCCGTCCAAGGCACCTTTCTACGAGATCGAGGACATCACCCGGGATATGGACTTTGCACTCAAGGATCACATCCGTTTCGGCCAGAAACTCCCGCTCATTCTCCTGATGGACAACGGCTCCACCGAGGAGGATGAACCGGCGCTGCAGATAGCCCGGGTCTATGATCTCCCCATCATCGTGGTGGACCACCACCATCCCGACCAGGAGGTCGATCCCTACCTGGTCACCCATGTCAATCCGTATCATGCGGGAGGAGATTTCGGCATCACCGCGGGAATGCTCGGGGTGGAGATTGCCCGAATGATCTATCCGGGTATATCGGATCGCATCCGCCATCTCGCGGCGATCGCCGCGGTGGGCGATCGCAGTGAGGCCGCCGAGCGGCAGCGGTACCTCGACCTGGTGGCCGATTCGTATTCCGAGGAACAGTGTGTGGAGATCGCGCTCGCCCTCGATTACCAGCAGTTCTGGCTCCGCTTCAACGACGGACGTGAACTGATCAAGGACATCCTCAACCTGGTGGGGGAGGACGAACGACACCACCAGCTGGTCCGTCTCCTGAACGAGAATGCGCATGCCGCCATCGAAGAACAGATGGAGGCTTCGATGCCGCATATCGATAAACGGATGCTGAAGAGCGGCGCTCGCCTCTTCCTCATCGATGTGGAGATGTTCGCGCACCGGTTCACGTTCCCACCTCCCGGCAAGATGTCCGGGGAAGTCCATGACCGCCTGTGCACGCGATATCCGGGTGAACCGCTGGTGACCATCGGGGTGGGTCCGGATTTCGCGGTGCTCCGGTCACGCGGTGTCCTGATGAACATCCCCCGGATGGTCCGCGAGCTCAGGTCGGAGATCACCGGCGGCGGGGTCAACGGCGGCGGTCACCTGGTGGTGGGAAGTATCAAGTTCGTGGAAGGGATGCGCGATGAGGTGCTCTCCGGGCTGATCGCAAAGATAGCAGAAGCGGAAGTCAGGCACCCCGCCTGATCCTCAGGCACGGTCATCTTTTTACACGGGATGCGCATAGAGCGATCCATGTCCCGCACCACCGCATACCTCGCATTCATCCTGGTATGCACATGCATCTGTATTCCAGCGGTCAGTGCCCGGGGACCGGATATCAGTGACATCCACCCGGGCGACACGATATTCGTATACGAACGGGGTCTGGATCTCACCCGTCTTTCCGGGGACGGGTCGGATGTCGCCTGGCTCGTCCATTACACCGACCAGATTTCCGGATCGTTCGACAACCGGATCCCCATCACCGATCCCCGGTCTTTCGATCTCCTGTCGGAGTTCGTGAAGGATACATACGGCGCCTACTATGCCTGGAACAGCTCCGGGCTCATCGGGGGTGAGCCCTATGTCATGGTTCAGGCACCGGAGGTGGCCATCGAGCCCGTGCTCGCCTCGGACCATACGCAGTCGATCCGGGAGATCTCCGTGCCGATGGGGACGTCCATCGCCTTCCGGATCTCCTCACCCGCCGTGGGGACGGAGTACCACGTGGGCTCCACCTACCCGGCATCGGTGGACATCGTGATCACCCTGCCGGGCGGGGCCCAGACCACATCGTTTGGGGGGAGCAATCTCAAAGGGATCCAGATCGACGCCCCGGTGATATACACCGACGACGCACGGGGCACCACCCTCCTCGATCGGCTCAATCCCGGGGAGTATTCTGCACAGGCTGAATGGAACACGCCGCAGGCATTCGCCGACTATGCCTCCGGCTCGGATCCCATCGAGTTCACCGTGAAGGAGCGGGCGGCGTTCACCACCACCCCCACGCCGACCGCGACCACCGCCCCGGAGACCGCCACGCCCACCTCGCCGACTCCATCGTCCACCGCGACCACACCGGCACCGACCACGCCCCCTCCCACGACACCACCGACAACCGTCACACCCACCCCGGTAGCGAGCGGGTTCGGCGTCATCCTCGCCGCCTGTGCCTGCGGTCTGGCGGTGCTCCTGAGACAGTAGAACTCCCCGGGTTCAGGGCGCTTCCAGTTCATGGAACCGGAATACCGCCCTGAAATCCTGGTGTTCACGGAAGGTGGCCTCATTTGCATTCTGGAGGAGCGCCACCAGCGCGGATCGATCGGTGGTCCGCTTGATCTGGCTGCTGATGACCGAGAGATCCCTGACCATGTGTCCGTACCGCTCCGCGTTCCGGAGGTACTCCCGCTGTATCCGGATGGCCGCGACGGCGGCACCGATGACAGGGAAGAGGATGGTCGCCGCCGAGAGCAATTCGGTATGGGCGGGTATGGAAAAGAGCCAGATCTCCTCGAGCCCTGCGGCATGGACGGCGGCAGCGATGAGGGTCACCGCAAAGAGCATCTCGCCGAATTCTGCCATCAGGCTGTACCGCCGCCGGTTCCGTTCGCTTTCACGGGAATAATACGAGAGCCGGTTGTCGATCCAGGCCTCCAGCAGGAATGTCTTGATGGGTTCGAAGGGAACGGTGATGGCGCAGTACTCCATGGGCCGATCCTTCATGATCTCCCGGTACACGATCATCATCCACTCGCCTCCCCGATGGAAGAGATCGTGCTCGTCCTTGTCCGGGTGTTCGGGCGTGATGCAGATGATACTCAAAAAGATCGCCACCCGGAGGCGTTCGGCAAGGAACCGATAATCGATCCATTTCCGGTGCCAGTCCAGTATCCGTGATCCCATGAGCAGGAGGAGGATCAGGGCGATCTCCAGGACTTCCAGCCACAGGATGCCGGGGGCGTCCGGGAGAAACAGGGTCTGGTGGGTGACGGTGGCGACGGCCGCCGCGGCCAGCAGATACACCGCCGTGCCCGAAAGCATGTACAGGCGGTTGTACCGGTCGGCAAGGAGGTCGGCCCGCGCAAACTGGGGAAGGAGAGCGGGGCAGAGCGGCTGGAGGAGGGAAGAGGGGAGGCCGGAGATCTGCATCTTCCCGGCAAGCCAGAGGTACCGTTCCCTGACCCTCCTCTGGATCTTCTCCTGCGCGACCGTCTCGGTGTTGTATACATCGATGTGTTCCAGCGACTCGAGGACTCCGTCACTGTGGCGTTCTTCGCGCACGGTGCCGGTGTGAGGGTTGATCAAAAAGATCGTGCGCCCCACCATCCGGGCGTACTTCACCAGTTCCCCCGTGGTCTCCCCGGGTTCTTCGTCTCCGTTCCATATGACCACCAGGAGATCGCACGTGTGGATGATCTCGCGGGTCACCTCCCGGCGCGATTTGGGCGAATCACCAGTTGCAGGCTCATTGACTCGTTCGGCTCGCTCAAACAGCGACTGCAACCGTGCACGTCCCTCGTCATCATCCATCATGGCCAGGCACTGATCACTGGACGTGGGAAGATGCGCCTCGAAGGTGTGCGGGGAGCCGCGTCGTCCGGTCCAGTCCAGCGCCTCCTCCACCACCGAACACGCCGCCTCTTCGGCGCATGAGGAGACGATCTCGCAGGTGTGGGGAGTCCGCTGCATGATCCGGTCCAGGCGGGCGAGGACCTTTCGTATACATGGCCGGGAGTGGGTTCCTTCTGCCTCCCTCTCAGCCCCAAAGACCCCGATCCGGAGGGTGACCGGGATAGCCCGCGGTCCGCCGGCACCTGCACTCATGGATATCAGTCACCTCGGTACTGTCGAGACATAACGGTTCGTGTGAGTGTCCTGCACTTTCACCCCCCGCATTCTGTGTGGTTAAGGGAACGGACGCACGATGGCGATCAGCACTGTCGGAGGGATACCATGGGCAGAAGTTTCAACAGCATTCGCATGGAGACGAAGGAGACCGCGGAACGGTGGCGTCGCGCCGCCCGGAGCATGAGCCGGACCGATCGCCCACACGCAGAGCGACTGGCCGCGATGGCGAAGAAACACGCGAGCGAGGGGTTCTATGCATTCGATGATCCCCTGGAATCGGCGGTGTACTCCGTTCTGGTGGAGATCCTGAAAGAACTGGACCATGTGGATCCTTGATGCCGTCACCCGGGGCCGCGAGGTGGAGGTCTGGGGTCAGGACGCGGGGGGCCGTGTGGCTCGCGAGCGGTACGACGTTCCCGGCGATTTCCTCGTCCATGCGCCCCGGTCCTGGGCCGCCCATTCACTGGAGGCGATGATCGATGACCTGCCCGCGGAGCCGTGCCGGTTCGACACCGTCCACGGCCCCCGAGACGGGTACCGGGTCCATGCCGGCCGGGACGTGGCGGTGGGCATCGAGCGCCAGACCGGGTATGCGGTGGAGCTCTACAACGTGGATATCCGGTACGACCAGCGGGTCTTTGCCGGGCGGGGACTGGCCCCCTGCACACCTCCCGGGGGCTCGCGGTGGGAATTTCAGGGAGACCCCCCGATCACCGTCTGCACCGTGGCGGTGGAGGATGACCCCGTCCGGGACCGGGAGATCAGTGCCGCAACGGTCACCGCCGATGGAGAATGTACCCGGTTCTCGGGCGATGAGATGGAGGTGATCGCCGATCTCGCCGCGTGTCTCATCTCACATGACCCGGACGTGATCCTCTTCCCCCATGGTGATCGGTGGGTGCCGCGGATCGCGGCCGCGTCCCGCGACGGCGGGTCGGATCCGGGCCTCTCCCGCACCGGGACCTTCCGCCCCTTCGCCGAGAAGTCCTACTGGAGTTACGGGAGGACGGTGTACCGATCGGGCGCGCTCATCCCGGAGGGGAGGGTGCTCATCGATACCGCCCGCAGTTTCATGTACCGCGAGGGAGGGCTCTCCGGTATCTTCTGTGCTTCCCGCCTCTCCGGCATACCGCCCAATTATTCGTCACGATTCACCCCCGGCACCCTCATATCCGGGTATGAATGCTATGAAGCGCTCCGGAGGGGTTTGGCCGTCCCGTTTCGCAAGAGCGACCCGGAACCGCCGAGACGACAGCGCCGGGTGCGGGCAGCGGATCGGGGAGGTATGATCTTCACCCCCGAACCGGGCCGCACCGGACGGGTGCACCAGATCGACTACACCTCGCTCTATCCCGCCATCATCGTCAGGGACAACCTCTCGCCCGAGACTCTCGGGGACCGGGGCCGCCAGGGGTTTCTTCCTGCAGTCCTCTCCCCGCTCCTTGACCTGCGACACAGGACCAAGGCTCAGAAAAAACAGGATCCCCGTTTTGCCGGGATGGACAGCGCGCTCAAATGGATGCTGGTCACCTGTTTCGGGTACACGGGCTACCGGAACGCAAAGTTCGGCTCCATCCGTGTCCATGAACAGATCACCGGTTCCGCCCGGGATATCCTCGTCCTGACAAAAGAGATCGCCGAGCGGCTGGGGTTCGAGGTGCTCCACGGCATCGTGGACTGCATCTGGTTCCGGGGCGATCCCGCCGGTACGGTGGCAGCGGCGGTGGAGGAGGAGGTTGGCATTCCGGTCGAAACGGAGACCTACGACTGGCTGGTTTTTCTGCCGCAGGCGGACGGCAGCGGCGCCTACAACCGGTACTTCGGGAAACTGGAGGATGGCGGGGTGAAGATGCGCGGCATCGCGGCCAGACGACACGACACGCCACCCTATATCAGACGCATGCAGGAGGACCTCCTGGAGGTGATGGCCGCCGCCCGCAATCCCGCCTCCCTCGACCGCCTCGAACCCCGGGTGCGGGCGGTGTACGATCGGTACCTGGACGGGCTCGCAGTGGCCGATCCCGAGGAACTCGCCATTCGCCGCCATATCAACCGGTGCCGGTATCGCCGGCGGTGTCTGGAGGGGTCGGCGGTGGAGGTGTACCGCCGTGAGGGGATCGATCCCGCCCCCGGCATGGCCCTTGAATATGTCGTGCGGGACGCTGGGCGAGGGGCGGTGGATCCGATATGGAACGCAGAGCTCGTGGATCAATCCTATTACGCCGGGCTTCTGCGCAATGCCTGGACGGAGATCGCGTTCGCGTTCTCCGGGGAAAAAAAGGAGTGAGTTCGGATTACCGGCGCCGCTGGGCGACCATCACTGCTATCGCACCGATACCTGCCGCCAGCACGGCGATCTCCACGGGCAACGGTGATGGAGCAGCGGTGGTGGCCACCGGGTTCATGGTGGCGTAGAGATCCACCGTCTCGCCCTTGGACGGGTACTGGTTGATCTGGGCGGTGAAGGTCTGGTACCCTTCTTTCTCCACGGTGTACTGCTGGTACGGCGTGCCGGTGGTGTACACGGGCACGGTCAGTTCGCCGTCGCTGATGGTGCCCTTCACCTCACCGTCGAAGGAGACGGTGGCGCCATCCACGTTGCAGTGGACCGCGTACCATCCCTGGTCGCCGCCGATGGTGCCGGGGGTGGAAGTGGCCTGCTGGAGCGTGGCGTAGAGAGCCACCTTCTCGCCCTGTGCCGGGACAGAGTCGACGGAGTCGGTGTAGGTGGTGTACCCCTCCTTCTCCACAGTGTACTGCTGGTACGGCGTGCCGGTGGTGTACACGGGCACGGTCAGTTCGCCGT
>JBNGCZ010000002.1:0-45663 GCA_049974905.1 Methanomicrobiales archaeon | reverse complement strand
GCCCTTCACCTCACCGTCGAAGGAGACGGTGGCGCCATCCACGTTGCAGTGGACCACGTACCATCCCTGGTCACCGCCGACCGTCTGGGCGGTGACTGCAGGAATGCCTGCAGCAAGAACAGCGATGATAATTCCTGCATAAATGAACCGGTGAAACATACGGACCACATGTGCATTGGCATCCGTTCGTATTTCAATATATGGATTCACCGGCGCCCGGATCCTAGAAGACCAGGGAGAGGCCCACCAGGAGTCCGATCAGGACCGCCATGATGATCGAGGCCCGGATCCGCGAGCGGCGGGCGACCGATATCTCCGACTCCTTCCGGGGGGAGATCTGGAGGGCGGTGGTGGCCGCCAGGGCCCCTGCAAGGAGGCCGATGACGTTATCAAGCACCAGGAGCAGCGTCTCGGTGAGCAGGGAGGGCGCCAGAACCACCCACGATCCCGGCGACGGCAGCGGGGGGGATCAGGGCGGCGGCGATGGCGATCCCGGCAATGGCCTCCGAGATCTCGCGGGTGATGGCCACGATCGATGCGAACCCGAGGAGGAGGGTCATGATGATATAGATGGCCCCACCCTCCGTTCGGGTCAGGATCTCCGGGGTGAGGGTGACGATCCCGAAGGGGGCGATGAGGAAGGTGGCCGCCGCACAGACCAGTATCACCGCGACCAGGAACGCGGCCAGGAGGCCGATATTCCGGAGGGCGTCACCGCCCCGGCCCACCGCCACGTTGATGGCGAAGGAGTGGATGGGTCCGAGGATGGGGGAGAGGAGCATCGCTCCGATGATGATCGCCACGCTGTTCATAAAAAGCCCCATCATCGCCACCAGCGCGGCGATGGTGGTGAGGAGGAGTTTTCCAGGTTCGAGCGATCGGTAGGGCCAGGCGACGGTCATCAGCTCCTCGATCGGTGTCCTCTCCTTCCCGTCCGATCGCTGCTCCGCCCGGCGGAGAGTGGAGGAGATGACGAACTCCGGCTCCGAGACCTCGATCAGGTTGCACTTGTAGCGCCAGTCGATTGCGGTGTCGAGCTCGGCTCGACGGTATCGTCGGCATGGATGATCGAGGTGTGCCTCCCCGCGAGGATCGGTTCGATCTTCTCGAAGTCCTCCTTTCGCACCTGGATGAGGATCTTCTTCATTCACAGCCACCCGCGCTTGTGGAAGTAGATCACTTCCCCCACCGCGATGAGCGCCATGGCGATGAGAACCAGCGGGTAGCCCATGGGGTGGGCGAGCTCAGGCATCACCGCGAAGTTCATCCCGTACAGACCGGCGATGAAGGTGAGCGGGATGAATATGGTGGCGATGATGGTGAGCACCTTCATCACCTCGTTCATCCGGTTGCTCACCGATGAGAGATAGATATCCACCATCCCGGCGAGAGTGTCCCGGTATGTCTCCAGGGTATCCACCATCTGGATGGTATGGTCATAGACGTCCCGCAGGTAGATACGGAGGTCATCGCCCAGGAGATCCGAGTCGCTCCGCTCGAGGGTGGCGACCACCTCGCGGAGCGGCCAGATGGTCTTCCTGATCGCGATCAGCTCCCTCTTGAGCCGGTAAATCCGCTGGAGGACCGCCGGATCCGGTTCGGAGACCACCGCCTCTTCCAGCACTTCGACCTCATCGCCGATCCCCTCGAAGACACCGTAGTACCCGTCCACCACCGCGTCCAGGAGGGCATAGGCAAGATACCCGCTTCCTCCCTTCCGGAGGCGTCCCTTCCCGGTGCGGATCCGCTCCCGGATCGGATCGAAGACATCTCCTTCCCGCTCCTGGAACGATATGACCGTGTGGGGCATGAGGACGATGCTCACCTGCTCTGATCGAATCTCCCCGTCCGCCATCCGGATCATCCGGACCACGATGTACACATATTCACCGAAATCGTCCACCTTGGGCCGCTGGGTGGTGGTGACGATATCCTCCCGGGTCAGGGAATGGAGGCTCGCCATCTCTCCGATCCTGTCGATGAGCGCGGGTTCATGGACCCCGTCCACGTTGATCCAGGTGATCCCTTCTCCCGCTCCAAACGCCTCTTTGGGATCGGCGCACTCTTCCTCTGCCACCAGGGATTCGTCATAGTGGATGGACCGGATCCGGACCGGTTCGGGGGGAGCCTCGCCGATATGGATCAGGGTTCCCGGAGGCAGACCGGATTTCTCCGAGGATTTTCGCGCCGATCGCTTCATGGACGATCACTCCCGGTCAGGTGCACCTCGTGGCGTCCGCTGATCTCCATGGTCGCCGATGCAACCACGATATCCGGCTTGGAGAGGACCTCATCGAGGAGCCGTTTTGAGATCTGGTTGTGGATGGCTCGGCGTTCCCGCACGTCGGTCACGTAGCGGATGTGGAGTTCGATCCAGTTGTCGGTGGGGGTCAGATAGATGGACGGCTCCACCACCTTGCGGGGGAGATAGTATTTCTCATTCAACCGCTCGATCTGCTCTGTTGCCCGCGCAGTGGTGCCGGCGGTCACCTCGGTGAGGATCTCCATGATGAGCGAGATCGCCCGCTTCCAGTTGCTCGTGTAGGTGAGCGGAAGGACCAGCTCCTCCCAGATGAACGAGTGATCCTTGGTATAATTGACGATCTCCGTGGAGAGTATTCGCCCGTTGGGGATCATCACGATCCGGCCGGTCGGCTGATCCCCGGCCACCCAGGCGCGTGTCTCGAGCATGGTCGTGTTCATCAGCCCGATATCCATCACGTCCCCGAACCGGTTGTCGATCTCGATCCGATCGCCCACCCGGTACATCGCGGTACTGAACAGAATGATCCCTCCGACGAAGTTCTTGACCACGTCCTGGAGCGCAATGGCCAGTCCGGCAGCGATCAGGCCGTACGAGACGAAAAGTACCTGGGTATCCTCGATCCAGATCAGAATAGCGATACCGACGAGGGTGACGGCGAAGAGGATGGAGGTGACCTTCCGAACGGAGTACTTCGCCTTCGGATCGCGGATCTGTTTGGAGACGAATGTGTCCAGCACAATCTTGAACAGGAGGTAGGATCCGGCGATCGTCGCGAGACTTGTCGCAATCTTATTGAGGATCGGGATCTGGAGATTGTAGGAGAGTGCGTATGAGATGCCGGCCAGAGCACAGAGCAGGGAAAATATCGCGATCTCCCGCAACATATGTCTCCATGGTCACCCCTGGAGAAAAAGGTGCGGGTGAAACCGATCAGCGATCTGGCCGGACTGAAAGGGTCCTGAGCCGGTTGATCGCGGCAGCCAGCTCGTGGCGGCGGAATGCGGCGTGATCACCGGCACATCCCCTTTTGATGGCGTCGGGGCCGCGATCCCTGATATCGCCCATGACCCGATCCAGCACAACGGCAAGGGGCGTTCTCCCGTCCATGTACCGGGTGGCGTGGTGGATGGCATCGCCGATGGCCCGTGCCTGCCCCGGGTGGACGAGCTGGGAAACCGCAGAGAGATCGATGGTACTGGTTCCAAACGAGATGGTGGTGCGTCCCCTGGCGGTGATCTTCACCGGCCGTTTGCCCCGGCTCGGATCGAAGGATTCGGGTATCGGACAGCGTTCCTGCACCTTCCCGAACCGTTCACTCCCCTCAAACGCCCGCTCGGAGCGATACTTCTCGGCAATAGCACGGGCTTCGCTGGTCACGTCGTGGGGGCGGTACTCCCGCATGCAGATGACACAGTCGGCCACATCGAAGTAATCCCCCGACCCTCCGATGACCAGGATTGTGGAGACCCCTTTCTCGGCATACAGCTGCCGCACCCGGTCGATGAACGGGGTGATCGGTTCGTGAACCTTGGCCACCAGTTCCTGCATCCGGTGATCGCGGATCATGAAATTGGTGGCGGAGGTATCCTCGTCGATCAGCAGGAGATCCGCCCCCGCCTCCAGCGCTTCCACGATATTCGCCGCCTGCGAGGTGCTCCCGCTCGCGTCCTCCGAGGAGAATGCCGTGGTATCGATGCCGAAGGGGAGATTGGTGATGAATGGAGAGATGTTATTCTTTTCGATGCGTCGTCCGTCTTCTGCCCGGATCTTGACGCCATCAGGCCGGGATACCACGAATTCACGTCCATCACCCGGGATATGGGTGTACACTCCCCGCTCGATTGCCGAGAGCAGGGTGGTCTTTCCATGATACCCGCCCCCCACGATCAGGGTGATCCCCTCAGAAATACCCATCCCGCTGACGGGGCCGGTGTTGGGGGTGTCGAGGGTCACCCGGAGCGATGCCGGGGACGCGAACAAAACCACCTGCCCCCCCTCCATCGGCCGCTGATCGATTCCGCTTTTCCGGGGAAGGATCGAGCCATCCGCCACGAATGCGACCAGTCCGTGATCGGCGAGCTGGCCCCGGAGGGCGTCGCCATCCTCGGCGGTCTCGATGTGGCGGAAGAGTGCATCCCGGTCACAGGAGGCAAAGAACAGCGATTCGTTAACGATGGCGGGCACCTCCCGGCAGAGCATCCGTTCCGCCTGCACCCCGGCGATCTTTCTCCCGAAGGCGGGAAGCCCGACGGTGAACCGGGCCTCCACCGCACCGTCCCGGATCAGCACCGCGGTGCTCTCCAGTATCTCCTGTCCGGGCCGGTCGATCTCGATCCGTCCGCTCTTCCCGCTGCCGCGGGTCCCCTTCGGGATCCGGCGGCAGGCATCGCCGAAGGATCGCGCCAGAAAATCGCACAGGGCGATCTCCCTGCTCCGGTTCCGGTGGGCATCACCGGGAAACCCGGCACTCGCGAGCGGCACCCGCACCCGGACCCGGCTGGGGGCGGCGAAGGGGTCGCCCTGCACATGGTCGATGTGCAATGTCCAGGGGCCAAACGAATATGATCCCCGGATATCCTTGTAGGCGGGGTATCCCCGCCCGTCGAGGCGTGAGAGCTGTTTGGAGAGTCGGTCGCGATCCGGCATGGCCTGTACCAGATCCGCGCTGTCTGTCAAAAAAGGGTTGTCACCTACGCATAGCCGGTCACGTCATAGTTGATGACATTCGATGACCTCGCACACACCTCGCCATACAGCAGGGCATCCTCCACCGTGTGCTTGATAATCGCCGGATATGCCGATCCGACCATCTCCCGGATCTTCTTTCCATGACAGAAGAAGGCAAATGTGGGTGTGCTCCAGACCGCATACCGCTCCACCGTCCAGGGACTGGCCAGCACGTTCACGCGGGCGAACCGGACGATCCCCTCGTACTCCCCGGCGAGTTCGGCAAAATAGGGGGCGATGTCCCTGCAGAACCGGCATTCGGGGCTGTGAAACATCACCACCACCGGTTCGGATGCCCCCTCCACCAGCTCCTCGAAGGTCCGGTCATCCACCTCCATGATATCGGATACGGCCATACTGCCACCATGGGCGGGCGACCAGATGAATCTTCGCCCCGGCTCAGGTGGTGCCGATCTCGTGGTTGATGATCGTCTCAGCGATGTCCTCGGCGTACTCGCCCATCCTGCTGATGCTCTCCACGACATACCCGATACTGATGGCGATGATCCCTTCCAGATGGCTGGTGGTGGCGGTGATATCCTCGCACTGCCGGGTGAGCCGGTGGACGGAGTTGATAATGGCGTTTGTCTCGTTCAGGTCGTGTTTCCAGAACGCCTGGATGCTCCGATCGAATATCTCGAGAGCAACCTCGTGCGCCCACCTTATCCGGGAGAGCAAATCGGGATCGATATCTTTGCCGGTAAGGTTGAGCGAGTACCGTGCGATACGCACCGCGTGATCACCAATTCGCTCGATAGTCCTTCCGATCTGGAAGTATCCCGATGCGTCCACCGATGTCAATCCCAGACTCCGGCTGAGTCCGGGGGTGATGAGGAGCAGATGGTACTGACGGGCGATCAGCCAGTTGAGACGATCGACGTCACGGTCACGTTCGATGACGTCCTCGGCGATCTCGCGGGATCCGGAACAGAGCGCCTCCAGTGCGTCCGCGTGCATTCCCCTGATGATGACGTACATCCGTCGGATGGTGTTGGCGAAGGTGATCTCTGAGGGATTGAGGAGGTCGCGGATGGTCAGGGATGATTCCGTCTCCATGTCCACCTCCTGGCCGATGGTCATCTGGGTAAAGTCCCGAACCACCTGGCGGACAAACGGAGGCAATCTTCGCGCACTCGTAATTTCGATCGAGGCATATCCCATGATATAGGCCCCGATGAGGCAGCGAAAGAGGTAGACCGGGTCGTCCGTATCGGAGACCTCAAAAGTCCGGGAGCGCTTGGCGGGCTCGCCACCAAGCCGGGAGCTGACCAGGAGCGTTCCGTCGGGCTGCACCTGGATGGCCAGGGGATCGTTTTTGTGGATGTTGTTTTTCTTGATCCAGTCCTTGGGCAGGGAGATCACGTATGACGATCCCCCGGTCATCTGCACTTTCCTCAGTTCCACACGCCACCTCTTATGGGATCTCCAGTATCTCTATTGAGTTATTGGTCATCTATATTGATATTGGTTTTTCGTCGAGAACGCATATGCCCGCAGGTGAATTATATAATGGTCAATGGAGTCGTCACAGACCTTCATGAAACTGCGCATTCCGGCGCTTGTCGCACTCATCGGGCTCGTCCTGGCGGGTGCGGCGATTGCGGGGTGTACCGGCCAGGAGACGTCCATGCAGACGCTGACGGTAACGGGATCGACCACGGTCCTTCCCATCGCCCAGAAGACAGCTGATGCCTGTATGGCCACTCACCCGAATGCGGACATTCAGGTCAGCGGGGGAGGATCCAGCCATGGCATCCAGGCCGTGGGCGAGGGATCGGCAGACATTGGTGCGGCATCCCGCGATCTCAAACCCTCCGAGGTTGAGAAGTATCCCGATCTGGTCCAGCATGTCATCGCCAGGGACGGTATCGCGGTGATCGTTCACTCTTCAAACCCGGTCACCACCCTCACCGTGGAAGAGGTCCAGAAGATCTATTCCGGTGAAATCACCCGCTGGAGCGATGTCGGCGGCACCGACGAGGAGATCGTCGTAGTGGGCAGGGACAGTGCGTCCGGCACCCGTGAAGTCTTCCAGGAACTGGTCATGGACGACCGGGAGTTCCTCCCCACCCAGCTCGAGAAGAACTCAAACGGTGCGGTCAAGCAGACCGTGGCGCAGACACCGGGTGCGATCGGATATGTGGGCCTCGGATATATCGACGAGACCGTACAGGCGGTCGCTCTCGGCACCGCTGACCAGTCGGTGGAGCCCACCACCGGGAACGTGGTCTCCGGGGCCTATCCCATCGCACGGTCACTGAATATGTTCACCAGCGGGCCGGCCACCGGGCTTGAAGAGGAATACCTCGACTTCATATTCAGCAGCGACGGGCAGACGATCATCAAAGAGGAAGGATTCATCCCGGTTGCCTGAGCGCCGGGATTGACCCTCCTTTTTCGTCCACGACTGTATGCCGCCCTGGACCGAATCGGCACACCGGATCGCCCTGCCGGGGCTCAGCCACCTCGCCGGGATACCGGTACGGCGCTGGAAAGAATCTTTTATCCGGCGATTGTGGTTCTGCACAGCGATATTTGCCGTTGCCACCATCTTCTTCATCCTGCTCTTCCTTGTCTCCGATGCAATCCCCGCGTTTGCGGAGATCGGGGTGGTTGACTTTGTCTTCGGGCAGGTCTGGAATCCCACCGGGGTAACGACTGCGTATGGGGCCTTCCCCCTGATCGTGGGCACCCTCCTGGTGACCCTGGGCTCCATGGCCATCGCCGTCCCGCTCGGCATCGGATGCGCCATATTCGTCTCGGAGATCGCTCCCGATGGAGTGAAGGCGGTGATCAAACCGGCCATCGAGCTTTTGGCCGGGATCCCCTCGGTGGTGTACGGCTTCTTCGGCCTCGTGGTCCTCACCAACTGGATACGGATAAGTTTCCATACCCCCAGCGGGGAGACCTGGCTCGCCGGATCGATCCTGCTCGGAGTCATGGCGCTCCCGACCATCGTCAGCGTCTCCGAGGATGCCATTACCATGGTCCCGCGCGAGTACCGGGAGGGCGCGCTGGCACTGGGGGCCACCCGGTGGCAGACCATCAGCCGGGTCACCGTTCCCGCTGCACTCTCGGGGATCACTGCCGCAATCATCCTCGGAATGGGTCGCGCCATCGGGGAGACCATGGCGGTCCTGATGGTGACCGGGAATGCGGCGATCATCCCGGATCCGATCTGGAACGTGCTCTCGCCCATCCGGACACTCACCGGCACGCTGGGAATCGAGATGGGCGAGGTGGCATCGGGGAGCCTCCACTATCATGCCCTCTTCGGCCTCGCCCTGATCCTGCTCATCATCACGCTCGCAGTCAACCTCTCCGCCGTGCTGATACTCGGCAAAATCCGGGGTGCGCAGGTGGGATCAGTCGGCCGAAAGAAGCCCGCCAGGCTCACCCTTCCGTGTTTTCCACGGGCTCGCCGTTCGCCGTTCTTCCTTCTTGCAGTAATGGTTGCGGGAGCGGCTGTTCTCGGCGGTCTGGTGGGGGGATTCGCCGGCGGGCTCTGTGCAGCCGCAGCGGCGGGTGCGATCATCGTTCTGCGGGGCCGCATCTCCCGGAAGAGATGGCAGACGCTGGCTTTCGGTCTCATCGTCTGCGCCACCGTGCTGGTGGTCGTCATCCTGGGGATCATCATCTCGGATATCGTGGTGAACGGATTGCCCGCCATCTCGTGGGAGTTTCTCACCACTCCACCCCGCGATCTGGGTCGTGCTGGAGGTATCTTCCCTGCCATCATGGGAACGCTGTACCTGGTTGCCGGAGCGATCCTCTTTGCGCTGCCCATCGGCATCGGTGCAGCCATCTACCTCACCGAGTACACCCGGGAGGGCCGGATCACGCGCATCATCCGCACCGGGACCGATCTGCTCAACGGCACCCCATCCATCGTCTTCGGTCTCTTTGGGTTCGCATTCCTGGTGCTCATACTCGGTACGGGGATCTCCATGATCGCCGGACAGATCACGCTGGGCCTGATGATTCTTCCCACCGTGATCCGCACATCCGAAGAATCGCTCAAAACGGTCCCGGATTCCATGCGGGAGGGATCCCTTGCCCTGGGGACCACCCGCTGGCAGACCATCCGGCACGTGGTGCTTCCCGCGGCGATCCCCGGTGTGCTCACCGGCACCATCCTTGCCATCGGGAGAGCCGCCGGGGAGACCGCCCCCATCCTGTTTACGGCAGTGGTCTTTTCTCAGCGCTACCTCCCGTCGTCGGTGTTCGATCCGGTGATGGCGCTTCCCTACCACCTGTTCATCCTGGCCACGAGTGTGCCGGGAGCACGGGAGAACCAGTACGGTACCGCCCTGGTCCTGCTCGCCGTGGTGCTCATGTTCTATACTGCCGCCATCGGGTTGCGCCGTCATTATACGAAGGTCCTGAAATGGTGAGAAAGACATGACAGAACCCATCCTGACAGTACACGATCTCAATCTCTGGTACGGGGACACTCAGGCCCTCCAGAATATCACCATGGACATCCCCCGACACCGGGTCACCGCACTTATCGGCCCGTCGGGATGTGGCAAATCCACGCTGCTCAGGTGCTTCAACCGACTCAATGACCTGGTCGCCGGCTGCCGCATCGAGGGGGGAGTGGATTTGCACGGAACGAACATCTATGCAAACGGGATGGATGTGGACGATCTCCGGAAGAAGGTGGGGATGGTCTTCCAGAAGCCCAATCCGTTCCCCAAATCCATCTATGAAAATATTGCCTACGGTCCCCGCATGCATGGTGTCACGGATACAGGGACACTCTCCGACATCGTTGAGCAAAGCCTCCGCAAGGCCGCCCTCTGGGACGAGGTGAAGGATCGTCTGTCTGCACCGGCGCTCGGTCTCTCCGGTGGCCAGCAGCAGCGCCTGTGCATCGCCCGCACGCTGGCCGTGGAGCCGGAAGTGATCCTGATGGATGAACCCTGCTCCGCCCTCGACCCCATTGCCACCGCCAAGATCGAGAACCTCATCGATGAATTGAAAGAGTCATACACCGTCATCATCGTCACCCACAACATGCAGCAGGCAGCGCGGGTGAGTGATTATACGGGATTCATGTTCATGGGACGACTGATTGAGTGCTCCGAGACCGCCCGGATCTTCGAAAGCCCCACTGAAGAGCTGACCGAGCGGTACATCACCGGGAGATTCGGGTGATCGCATGGCCGAAAAACTGCACAGCGAACTGAACTATCTGACATCGGAGACTCTCGACTACGCCCGTTTCGCGCGCTCGATGCTCGCCGACGCGATCAGCGCGGTCGAAGCCCGTGATCTTGAGCGGGCCGCCGGAGTCGTGCCCAGGAAAACCGAACTCTCCCGGCGATCATACGAGCTTGAAGAGCAGGCTTACCGGGTTATCGCCCTGTACCAGCCCATGGCCGTCGATCTCCGGACCATCGCCTGCGCCATCACCATCATATATGCCGCCGAGCGGATCGGGCGATACGGCAAAGATATTGCAAATATCGTCGCGGAGATATCAGATCAACCGCATCCCGTCAACCTGGTCAGCATCCCGCACATGGGGGAGATGGTCCTCGCCATGATCGATGATGCGCTCAGGGGGTTCGCGACGGCCTCCATCGATCCCATCGAAAATTTTTCCCAGCGGGATGACCGGGTCGATGCCCTGCGCTACTCCATCTTCCGCGAATGTCTCTCCTACATGCTGGAAGATTCACACCAGATCACCCGGAACATCTACTATGTCCAGGTGGCGCGCTACCTCGAGCGATGCGGCGACCATGCCTGCAAGATCGCCGAGAAAGTATACTACATGGTCACCGGGGACTGGGTCGAGATCCGGTAGGTGGGACCGAGGGGAGACCTCCCCTCCTACTCGTTCTTCAGGGCGACGATGTCCACCACATCGGCGAGCTTCCAGATGAACGCCTGCTCTTCGGTGCAGATCTCCCCGGTGGACGCCCCTGGTTTATGGCCGAGAGCGGCAAGCACGTTTTTGGAGAGGTTCTTCTCCTCGATGCGGTCGATGAACGCCTGCCGGATGCGCTTCTTCTCGGCCTCCTCATCCACCGTCTGCAATGTGCCCTGGAGTGTCACGAAGTTGTAGGTGGAGAGATCGTCGCTGAACTGTTCAATCTCCACGGACACCCGCGGGTCTGCGTTGAAAAGTTCCACTTTCCGTCCGTACTTGGTGGAGAGGAAATAGAGGTAATGGCCGTCAAAGAGATACAGGAACGGTGCGATGTAGGGGTACTCGCTTCCGCGAAATGCAATCCTGCTGACCACGCCGTTTTTTATGAGGGAGTCATACTCTTCCTTTTTCATCTTCGGGATCCGAAAGAGGTCCATTGATCGTCCTCCTGCATACCCGGATTCTCCCTTTGACTCATCAATCTTCCCGTCGGGCCGGTCAGCCGGTGGGAACGACCATCCTGAATCCGTTGACCCGTTCGACCGTCACCGGCACACCGTATCCCTGCTCGATGATGTCGGGGGTGACGTCCTCCAGTCCGCCTGCAGCGAAGATGGTTCCGTCGCGAAGGAATATGAACCGGTCGGAGTAGCGGAGCGCCTGGTTGATGTCATGCATGGTCATGATCGCCAAGACACCGTGGCCGGCAACCATGTCCCGGATGGTCCGCAGGATCTCCAGCTGGTTCCGGAGATCGAGGCTGCTGGTCGGTTCGTCGAGGAGCAGCACCTGCGGTTCCTGCACGATGGCACGGGCGATGCTCACCTTCTGGAGTTCGCCACCACTCATCTCGTCGATATACCGCAATGCGAGGTCCTGGGGCCCGACCCGGGTGATGGCGGCGTCCACGACCCGGAGATCGCGATCCGTGATATTCCATCCGATATGCGGGCGGCGGCCGGGGAGGATCATATCGAACGCGGTCAGCCGTCCCGTCTCGGTGCGCCGGGCGACATATCCCATCCGGCGGGCGATCTCCATCTGCCGGAGGGAGAGTATATCTTTGCCATCGGCATGGTGATCCGCACGGTCCTCGGCGTCGAGGTCCAAGACCGATCTTTTTATTCGGAAATACTCTCCATGCTCCATCATCTGTCGGGAGGCACCGGCAGAGGGGTGTGCCCATGGATATCCAGATCCTCCTGGTCCTCGCCGTCCTCACCGTGACCATCGTCCTGCTGGTGACCGAGGCACTGCGGGTGGATCTCGTTGCCGCCATCATCATGGTCAGTCTCGCCTGGCTCGGGCTGGTGCCGCCGCTCCAGGCCTTCTCCGGGCTGGCCAGCAACGCGGTTATCGCCATGGCGGCCGTGATGGTGCTCGGCTACGGGATCGACCGCACCGGCGTCATGGCGAAGATAAGCCAGCGAATCCTGTCGGTCGCTGGGACCGACGAGCGTCGAATCACCGCATCGGTCTCTCTCACCGTCGGTGCGCTCTCCGGGTTCATGCAGAATATCGGGGCGACCGCACTCTTCCTTCCTGCCATGCTCCGCCTCTCCCGCCAATCCGGGATTCCGGTCACCCGACTGCTGATGCCGATGGGATTCGCCGCGATTCTCGGGGGAACACTCACCATGGTGGGATCCGGCCCCCTCATCATCCTCAACGATCTCCTCCGGCAAAACGGGCTGGCACCCTTCGGCCTCTTTGCAGTAACACCCGTGGGCATCGTTCTCCTGCTCTCCGGTGTGGGGCTCTTCTATCTCCTGGGATCGCGGCTTTTTCATTCAGGAGAGAGAAGGCGCGAGGACGAACAGGAATCGCTGATGCTGAGCTGGGATCTCCCGTCACTGATCCGGTATGTCCGGGTCCCGGAACAAAGCGCGCTCTCCGGGATCTCCCGGGAGGAATCTGGCATCGGGATGCACTACCCCATCCACCTCCTCGCCCTCGAAGAAGAGGGCGAGATCCAGTACGCTCCCTGGCGGCACACCCGATTCAGAGGCGGACAGATCCTCGCTCTCCTCGGAGAAAGAGATGATATTGAACGGTTTGCACATGCCCATGGTCTTGAGGACGTCTCTCCACCGGATCGGCTGGCCCGGTCACTCGGTGGTGATCAGGCCGGTTTTGCCGAGATCGTGGTCCGCCCCCGCTCTGCGGTGGTGGGAGAGACGATCCGTGAGCTGGCATTCCGCCGGACATACGGGCTCGAGCCGCTCCTTCTGATCAGCGGCGATGAAGAGCTGCGATCCGATTTCTCAGACCACCGCCTCAATCCGGGCGATATTATCGTCGTCCATGGTCTCTTCGATCAGATGCGGCGCCTGGAAGGAGACCGCCAGTTTGTGCTGCTGACACCGGTCCGGGGTGACCCACTGCGACGATCCAGGGCCCCGGCGGCTGTCGGGTGCCTGCTCGGAGCGATTGCGCTCACCTTTTCCGGTTTTCCCATCTCGCTTTCCCTGCTCACCGGTGCCGTGGCCATGGTCCTGCTCCGTGTGATCACCCTGGAGGAGGTGTACCGGGCCATCGACTGGCGGACCGTCATCCTCATCGCCGGCCTCATCCCCCTGGGGCTGGCCATGGATACAAGCGGGGCGGCGGCATATCTGGCCTCGGGCCTTGTGGATCTGCTCGCCGGGCAGCCTGCCATCCTCCTGCTCCTGGTGGTGGCGCTCCTCGCCATGTTCTTCTCCCTCTTCATGTCGAACGTGGCAGCCACGGTGCTCCTGGTCCCGCTGGTGGTGGTCATGGCGGAGGGAAGCGGCATCGATCCCCGTGCACTCGCCCTGCTGGTGGCAGTTTCCGCCGCGAACTCATTCATCCTGCCCACCCACCAGGTCAATGCACTGATCATGGGGCCCGGCGGGTACCGGAATCGCGATTATATGCGGGCCGGCCTCCCCATGAGTGTCGTGTTCCTGGTCGCCTCCGTCGGGTTGTTTTATATACTGCTCCTGTAGAGGATAGATACGATCACGGAGAGGGAGTATATGCTCGTTCGTCATTTCTTCATACCGGGTATCGCCCACAGTTCATACCTGCTCGGCGGAGATCAGATCTGTGCGATAATCGATCCGGCCAGGGACATCGACCGCTACCTGGAGGCAGCGGACGAGGAGGGACTGGCCATCACCCACATCCTGGAGACCCATCTCCATGCGGACTTCGTCTCCGGCCATATGGATCTGGCCGAAGCAACCGGCGCCGACATCTATGCCCCGGCACACGGCACCTGCGCCTTTCCCCACAACCCGGTGGCCGGTGGAGACACGTTCCGCATCGAAACACTGGAGATCGAGGTGCGCGAGACGCCCGGCCACACACCGGAACATATCGTGTACGTGGTGACCGATACATCGCGGGGTGGTGAGCCGGTCGGCATCTTCACCGGGGATACGTTATTTGTCAATGATGTCGGGCGACCGGATCTCTTCCCGGGCCGGGCGCGGGAACTCGCCACCAGTCTCTACAGCAGTCTCCACGATGAGATCATGGAGCTTCCAGATATGTGCATGGTCTATCCGGCACACGGTGCGGGCTCGCTCTGCGGGAAGGCGATCGGCGCGATGCGGTGGAGCACCATCGGGTACGAGCGCCGGTACAACGAACCGCTCCAGGTCACCGATACCGGAACGTTCATCACATCGCTCACCGTGGACATGCCCCCCGCACCCGACCATTTCGGCCGCTGCACCGAGATCAACCGGCAGGGACCGGCGCTCATCCGCGATCTCCCGTCACCGGATGCTCTCCGGCCGGGGGAGTTTCAAAGGGTCGCCGAAGAAGAATCCACCATCGTCGTGGATACCCGGTCATACACCGCGTTCGGCGGGATGCATATTCCCGGGAGCTACAACCTCGATTCAGCCGGAAATGTCTCCACCTTCGCCGGATGGGTCCTCCCACCGGACCGCGATATGCTGCTGGTCTGTGCCGACCCGACCGAGGTACCGTATACGGTCACCCGTCTCCACCGGGTGGGGTTGGACCGGGTACGCGGCTACCTGAGAGGCGGCATGCATGCCTGGAACAGGGGCGGGTACCCGGCCGGGCATCTCCCCCAGCTCTCTGCAGAGGAGGTCAATGAGCGGGTCACGGGCGGACAGGTGACCGTCCTCGATGTGCGCACTCCCGACGAGTATGCGGGGGGGCATGTACCCGGGGCGGTGAACATTCTGGCCATGGATGTACGGACACGGTATGCCGAACTGGACCGCCACTCGCCCTATATCCTGATGTGCGGATCCGGGATCCGGGCGAGCCTTGCGGGAAGCATCCTCCTCCAGCACGGTTTCGACCACCTGTACAATGCCGCGGGAGGGATGGCCGCGTACCGCGCCGCCGGGTTCCCCATCGGAGGTGCCTGACCATGGACGGCAGTGCCGTGGCAGTCTGGTCTCCATACCTGGTGGGCGCGGGGATCGGAGTCCTCACCTGGTTCACGTTCCTCCTCTCGGATCGACCGCTGGGCTGCTCCACCACCTACTCGCGGACCGCGGGGATGATCGAGCGGTTCTTCCGCGGGAAGAAGGTCGAAGATCGCCCCTACTACCGGAAGACACCCCCGCAGGTGGACTGGCAGTGGATGCTCGTCGTCGGGGTGGTCATCGGCGCTTTCCTCTCTGCTGTCTCCTCCGGTGCCTTTGCGATCGAATGGGTGCCCGCACTGTTCACCACCCGATTCGGCCCCGATCCGGTGATCCGCGCCGTGTTCGCCGTGGTCGGTGGATTCTTCCTCGGGCTCGGTGCCCGGTGGGCGGGCGGGTGCACGTCTGGCCACGGAATCAGTGGGGCGCTCCAGCTCGCCATCGGAAGCTGGGTGGCGGCGATATGCTTCTTCATCGGCGGGATCGTGACGGCGATGATCCTGTACGGGGGGTGGTGGTGATGTTCGATGCGCTCCGCGCCAACCGGCCGGTGCAGCTCCTTCTCGGCCTGCTGATGGGGATGGTGTTCGGGTTCCTCCTCCAGCGTGGCGGGGTCACCTACTACGACGTGATCCTCGGCCAGCTGCTGCTCACCGACTTCACCGTGGTCAAAGTCATGCTCTCTGCGGTGGTGGTGGGGATGATCGGGATCTATGCGATGAACAGCCTGGGATGGGTCAATATCCATGCGCGAAGTGGCGCGATCGGATCGGTCATGGTCGGCGGGCTCATCTTCGGCCTCGGCTTCGCGGTGCTCGGGTACTGCCCGGGCACGGTGGCCGGCGCCCTCGGGCAGGGATCGCTCGATGCACTCTTCGGGATCGCCGGCCTTGTCCTCGGTGCGGGCGTATTCGCCATCCTCTACCCCCGCCTTGAGGGGAAGATCCTTGAATGGGGCCCGCTTCCGGCGGTCACCCTCTGGGAATGGGCCGGGGTCAGGCCCTGGACGATGGTGATCCCGGCCGCCGTCCTCATCCTGCTCATCCTGGCGGGACTGGAGTTCGTCGGGCTGTGATCACCCGCCGTTCTCTTTTCCGCCGGGAATCCGGATTCCACTCCTCCGACGGGTGATAAAGCCCTCGCGTTCCAGTGCCCGGAGGATCCGCTCACGGCGTACCGGGTCGGTATCGCGCAAAATGCGGATATCATCCTCTTTCACCGATTCTGCATCGACCAGCGCACGCAGGATCTCGCCCCGTATCTGGCGATTGGATCCCTCGAAGGGGGATTGCCGGAGGTATTCCCGGCTGCGCCGGTTGGCATTCCCTCCGGTCCGGGCGATCACGGTGCCGAGATCCATCAGGGCGTTGTACCAGTCGCGGGGATTCTCTCCATCCAGGGTCTGTGCCACCAGCGGGAGGACCCGCCTGTCCGGCACATCCTCCTCGCCCTCGAAGAAGAAATGCAGGAACACCCGCCGGATGTTGGTCTCGATGAACACCACGGGGCGGTTGAACGCAAAAGCGGCGATGGATGCGGCCGTGGCCGGCCCGATACCCGGAAACCGCTGCAGTGCCACCGGGTCGTCCGGCAGGTGGCCTGCATGCTCCTCCATGACCTGCATTGCGATCCGGTGGAGGTACAGCGCCCGCCGGTTGTATCCGAGTCCCTGCCAGCGGGCGAGCACATCCCGTTGCGGTGCCCGGGCGAGTGTGCCAAAATCCGGAAAGGCATCGATGAACGCATGATACCGGGGAATGACCCGGTCCACCGGTGTCTGCTGGAGCATCAGCTCCGAGACCACGATCCGATAGGGATCGACAGTTCGCCTCCAGGGAAGATCACGGCCGCATTCCCGGTAAAATCGGCGCACAAAAATCTGAAAAAGGGTGCAGGTCCCGGGAGACGGCCCACTTCTCCGGATTTCGGTTCGAAATGTCGATTCCGCCTCGCATACACCTGGTGGCTGTTCCATGCATTCTGCTACAGACTGCGATACCAGACGTTCATGCTCTCGAACCCGCCGCAGATCTGGGTGTTGTTCCAGAGCGTTCCGCCATGACGGTATCCCGCCCGGGAGAAGGTGATGTTGATGGGGTAGGACTCCGCCCGGGAGATGGTGTACGCCACCAGGAATCCTTCGCTCTGCATCGTCTCCTCCATGACGGCCAGCAGATGGGAGGAGAGCCGATAGCCCCGGCAGGTGGGATGGGTGGCGAAATCGGTCATCTCCACGTTCCTCTCTTCCGGCGCCATCTCAGCAGACGATGCGGCGACCACCGTCCCCCTGCTCCAGATCGCCCAGTACCTGATGTGGCTCCCCATGGTGGACCGGATATACCCGGGATCGGTGATGGGAAAGGGATATGACTCGAAGACCGAGGCGAACAGTCCGGCCAGCGCCTCTGCATCACCCGGTCCGCACTCCCGGCAGACCAGGGGGGCGGGAAGTCTGGCCCCGGCACGGGTTCCCCACCGTTCCCGGGATTTGACCAGCACATCCTCGATCAGTCCCCGATCCGCCACCACCCGACGGTCAGGGTTCGGGTACCGACCGAGAAAGACACCATCCTCCCGCCCATGGAACATCCCCTCCACCCGGGCCTCCTCGGCATATCCTGCGTCCAGGAACGGTCCGCTCGCGGAGGCGGGGATCTTCGCACATATCTTCGAGTAGCCGTACTCCTCTGCCATCCGGTCCAGGCGGGGAATGATCCCGGGCAGGTCCGCGGGGTCAAGGTGCATCAGGTAGATGCGATGGTTGAGCTCTCCGTGCTGGATGAGAGATCCGCCGATCCGCTCGATGATGTCACTCTTCATTTCGCCGATCCACACGCTCGGTATCCTGGGGGACCAGGGCGATGGTGTCGTCATAGTCCGAAAGCAGAGCGGCGATCCCCACCGCCAGGGACTCGTCTGCGCCTTCCAGTTTCAGCTGGAGCTGGCAGGTCTCACATTTCCGGTCACAGTAGATCGGTTTGTAGTCCTCGGGTTCGGTATAGGTGGTGATGACCCCCTCGTAGTTCCGCAGGATGACCTTGGTCGACGACCAGGAGATCACGTAGGTGGGCAGCACCGGTATCTTGCCACCGCCACCGGGGGCATCCACCACATAGGTGGGAACCGCGAAGCCGCTGGTATGTCCGATCAGATTCTCCATGATCTCGATGCCTTTCCTAACCGAGGTGCGGAAATGACTTAGTCCCTCCGAGAGGTCGCACTGGTAGAGATAGTACGGACGGACCCGGATCATGACCAGTTTCTGGACCAGGCGCTTCATGATCCGGGGGCAGTCGTTGACATTCGCCAGGAGGACCGACTGATTTCCAAGGGGGATGCCGGCATCGGCCAGCTTTTGAATCGCCATTGTGGAGGAGGAGGTGATCTCCTTGGGATGGTTGAACTGGGTGTTGATCCACAGGGGGTGGTGCTTCTTGAGCATGTTCGCCAGGTCATCGGTGATGCGGTAGGGAAGCACCACGGGCATCCGGGTTCCGATCCGGATCACCTCCACGTGGGGGATTGCCCGCAGCTCGGTGAGGACCCAGCCCAGGTAGTCATCGGGGAGCATCAGGGGATCTCCACCGGAGAGCAGAACATCTCTGACCTCCGGATGCTCACGGATATAGTCCAGTCCCACCTGGATCGTCTCCCGGTCAGGGATGTAATCCACGTCCCCCACCTTCCGCTTCCGTGTGCAGTGCCGACAGTACATGGAGCAGGTATTGCTCACCAGAAAGAGGACCCGGTCAGGATACCGGTGGGTGATCCCGGCGACCGGGCTGTCAGAATCCTCCGCAAGGGGATCCTCCATGTCGTATAACTCCACCTGCAGCTCATTGACCGACGGGAATGCCTGCATGAAGATGGGGTCGTTTTCAAAATCATCGACATCGATAAGGGAGAGATAGTAGGGAGTGATGGACATCGGGAACGTTTGAATCGTCTTCTCCAGCTCTGCCCGTTTTTCCGGCAAAAACTCGATCCCGAGGACGTCTTCGAATGTATCGATATCCTGAATGGAATGCGCCAGCTGCCACTTCCAGTCCTTCCACCGCGAAATGGCGACGTCTGAATCAATTCGTGATGCGATCTCTCTATGTCTCTTGAATGATGCGTGCATGTGTGTCACAGCCATTGGGCGTGTATACTATTTTTCTCTCTGCATAAATATTATTGCATAATTCAATTTCTCGTTTTTACCGGGAATTGAGGTGATATCTTCGGTTTGTGTGCATTTTTCGCTACTCAGCTGTGATGCCCATCTGAAATGCGATCCTCGGCCTGTCGAAACCGCAAACCATAAATCGATCGACATTCTACATGATTAATAATGAACAAAGAGGGCAGACATGATCTGCCCGTCTGTCACCGGGAATCATCCCATCCAGTGGGTTCCCGCGGTAGAGACGATGAACATCCCCGGTTCCCGTCGGGGACCGGAGAATAGAACGAATCAGGAGTGAAAAGGATGGAAACTGCAGAACAGGGGTGGGCGGCGATGGCCACGGCAAACCCGGCACCCCTCGGGCTGATGGGATTCGGCATGACAACCGTCCTGTTGAATTTCCACAACGCCGGGTTTTTCGCACTGGGAACGATGATACTCGCCATGGGCATGTTCTACGGCGGTGTCGCCCAGGTGATTGCCGGCGCGATGGAATGGAAGAAGAACAACACGTTCGGGCTGACGGCATTCTGTTCGTACGGGCTCTTCTGGCTGACGCTCGTTGGGATACTGGTCTTTCCCGTCCTGGGATGGGGACCGGCGCCCGGAAGCGTGGCGATGGCATCCTACCTGGCGATGTGGGGGATCTTCACCGCGGTGATGTTCGTGGGTACACTCCGCATCAACCGAGCCCTGCAGGTGGTCTTTGGCACCCTTGCCCTCCTGTTCTTCCTGCTGGCCATCGGAGATGCCACCGGCAATCTGCTCATCACCCGGATCGCCGGGTATGAAGGGATTTTCTGTGGATTTTCTGCCATCTACACCGCACTTGCCCAGGTCCTGAACGAGGTCTACGATCGGACGGTCCTCCCCATCTGTCCGGTCACATAATTCCCTTTTTTCCCTGTTGCTTACTGCGGGAGGAGCACCCGTCTTTTATGGTTCGAGAGCTCAACGATCAGCACGTGAGTGTGGGGCGACCATGAACCAGGTCTTCATTCTCGGCCACCGGCAACCGGATACCGACAGTATCTGCAGTGTACTCGGCTATGCGGAGCTCTGCAACACCGGGGAGCCCGGACGATACATCCCGGCCCGATGTGGTAAAATCAATGCGGAGACAGCCTATGCGCTCTCGTATTTCGGCGTGGATCCGCCGCAACTGGTGGAGACGGTGGAGCCGAATGTCTCTGACCTGCCCTTCACCTACCCGGTCAGCGCCGGGGCGGATCTCCCCACCATCGACATCGTCGAGATGATGGATGACCACGGCGTTCGGAACATGCCCATCGTTGATACGGAGGGGCGCTTCCAGGGACTGATCAGTGAACATGGCCTGGCCCGTGCCTATGTGCGCCGGACACGCATCGAGCACCTGGCACTCTCCCCCATCGCCCCCGACACACTCGCCCGAATTCTCAATGCCGAGATCCGGGTTCCCTGCACGGGCGAGCTCGAAGGAAACGTCTATATCGCCATCGACGCCCTCCATGTCCTTCTTTCACGCCTCACCGAACACGACGTGGCCATCGTGGGGGACAATGAACCTGCCCAGCTGGCGGTTATCTCCGCCGGGATCGCCGCCCTCATCATCACCGACGGAGCCCCGGTAGGAGAGCGGGCCATCGCCGCCGCACGGGAGAAGGGGGTGGCGATCCTCTCCACCGATCTGGATGCCTTCGGGGTGGGGAAGATGATCAATCTCTCCCTCCCCGCCCGCATGATCATGTCCGACGACGTCCCCACAGTCAAGGAATCGGATTCCCTGGAGTACGTCAAGGAGCTGGTCACCGCGTCGCCGTACCGGACCGCCTGCGTGGTCACCACCGATGGGAAACTCGCTGGAATGATCTCCCGCAACACCTTCGTGGACGATATCCAGAAGTCGGTCATCCTTCTCGATCACAACGAGTACTCCCAGGCAGTGGAGGGGATCGAGAAGGCGGAGATTCTGGAGATCATCGATCATCACCGTCTCGGCACCATCACCACGCTCAAACCGATACGATTCATCAACAAACCGGTGGGATCCACTTCCACGATCATCGCCGGGCTCTTTCGCGAAAAAGAGATCACCCCCACAGAAGCAACGGCAGGCCTCCTCCTCTCCGGGATCCTCTCCGACACCCTGATCCTCAAGATGTCCACCACCACCGAGGATGATCGCGAGGCGGTCTCCACGCTTGCAGAGATCGCCGGAGTGGATCCCGTTGACTTCGGCACCGAGCTGATCCGCACCGGGATGGAGGGCACTGATCGACCCCTCACCGAGCGCCTGACAGCCGATGTCAAGCGGTACAATCTCTATGGAACCGACGTGATCATCGCCCAGGTGATGGTCCCGTCGTTTGAATTTGCCGCCGGCCACCATGAGGCGATATGTGATGCGCTCCGCCAGCTGCGTGGCGGGCATGGGGCCGACATCTACATCGCGCTCTTTACCAATGTATTCGAAGAGGCCAGTGATCTCTTTGCCGCCGGTGATTCATCTCTCCTGCGACGACTCGGGTTCGAGGATCAGCCCGTGCGACTCGAGGGAGTCATGTCGCGCAAGAAGGATTTCCTCCCCCGCATCGGGGGGATGCTCCATCGACTGGGGTGATGACCGGGAAGAAGGCCCATATGCCGGGATGACGAATAGAGTATGAGAAGGGGATGCTCATGGCCATGGATCTTTTTGGAAAATTGGGACAGGGAAAAAATCCAAATCCCTGGATACAGAAGGGGAGTTCACACCTCGAGGCAGGACGGTTCGATGAGGCGATCTCCAGCCTGAAGAAGGCACGGGAGATCGAACCGGACAATTCCGAAATCTGGTATCTGCTGGGGTTGGCGCTCCAGAGGAAAGGGAATTCCGAGGAGGCTGCGGAATGTTACAGGCGGGCAGTGCAGAAGAATCCCGATGACACTGTGTCGTGGTTCGCCCAGGGCATCGCCCTCTCCCGAACCGGCAGATGGGGAGAGGCGGTGCCGTGCTTCGATGAAGTGCTGAACCGGGAGCCTGAGGATATCGCCGCCCTGTACAACAAGGGCGACGCTCTTGAACACGATGGCCGGTACGCCGATGCGGCACTCTGCTTCGAAAAGGTGCTGGAGGCGGATCCCGGGAACGTGGTGCTCTGGGACCGAATGGGAAACGCACTCGAACGGATCGGTGAATTTCCTGATGCCGTGCGATGTCTCGACCGCGTGCTCAAGGCGGACCAGAACGATGTGGCTGCATGGGTTCGCAAAGGGAATGCACTGGAGAGAATGGGACATTTTGCAGAGGCGGTCGATTGTTACGACGCCGCCCTCACCATCCGCCCCGATGATCGCGCAATCCTCGTATCCAGGGCCCAGGCACTGGAGGCCATGGGAGAGTATCTGGAAGCCGCCGCAGTCCATTCCCGGATCCTGGACATAGATCCCGATGATGTGCTGGCGAAGTACCAGAAGGGGCTCGATCTGCTGCGCGGCGGGGATTTCGAATCGGCGGCCGGATATTTCGAGAAGGTGGTCAATGCCGATCCCGGCCAGACCCTCGGCTGGTATCACCTCGGCGTGGTTCTCGAGTCCTCAGGTGCCTATGAACGGGCGATTGGCTGTTTTGACGAAGTGCTGAAGCGCGATCAGGATCAGCCGCATGTCTGGTTCCACCGCGGATACTGCCTGTACCATTCCGCCCGATACGCAGAGGCGGCACATTCATTCGAACGAATGCTCCAGCGGGGAACAAAGAAGAGCGTTCGCTGGATCCAGTCGGATGAAGACGATCTCTCGCTGTTTGGACGGGAGCAGATGGACGAATTCCACGAGGGTATCGACCGGGGCCAGGATCCGAGGGATGCCATATGCTGGCAGTACATGGGGGAATCGCTCCTGCATATCGCTGAATACGCGAGTGCCCGGACCAGTTTCGAAGAGGCAATTGAAGAGGGGCGTGACAATCCGGCGGTCTGGAAGGGGCTCGGTGAGGCGCTACTCCACCTGGGATCCCCCGAGCGGGCGCATGACTGTTTCTCCCATACCCTGTCCATCGATGAATCCGATACCGAGGCGGTGGAAATGGCTGCAGAGGCGCTCGTGCAGCAGGGAAAATACGAGAAATCTGCTCAGCTCCTCGGGCGGTTGTGCAGCATGGCTCCCGAGGACGTCCTCGCCCGGGCGAAGTATGCACGTACTCTGGTCCGGCTCTCTGCGTTTGAAGACGCCCGACCCCTCCTTGAGGAGGTGGCCACAGAACGCCGTGAGGATATTCGAAACCGCATCCTCCTTGGCGATCTGTACATCCAGCTCGGGAGAGGCGAGGAGGCGGCGCGGATCTTTGGAGAGATCATCGACCGGTATCCCGAAAACCTCGACGCCCTCTTCGGGGCAGCGGATGCATGCGGCATGCGGGGCATGCACAGTGACGCTGCCGGAATTCTGGACCGGATCATGGCCCTCACACCGGAGGATGATGCGGCCCTGTTCAGGAAGGCGCGCCTCCTGGAGGAGATGGGACGGCATGACGATGCGGCGGACATCTATGCCAAACTCGCCGGGGAGCGATCCGCGGACACCGGCATCTGGCTCCTGCTGGGGCGTGCCCTGTCGGCCGCCGGCAGGGATGGTGAGGCTGCAACGGCGTTTGGCCGCGTCACCGAGAGACAGCCTCGAAACACCCATGCCTGGTACCTGCAGGGAGTGGCCTGTGCCAGAGCCGGGGATGACGAGTGTGCGGCATCCTGTTTCCGCGCGGTCCTGGGCGAAGATCCGGACAATGGTGATGCCCGCATCGAGCTGGCCGGGGCGCTGTTGCGTTCAGGAGAGTATCGTGATGCGATTGAAGCCTGCGAACAGATACGCGGAGATGAGCCCCACCCCCCGATCCTCCGCATCAGGGCGATGGCTCTTGATCGACTCGGCCAGTACGAACCGGCAGAACGGTATTACCGCCAGTATCTTGACTGTGTGCCGAATGACCTGACCGTCCAGAAGGCGCACGGCGCCGTCCTGGAGCGTCTCGGACGTGGCGAAGAAGCGAGCACGAAATATGCGGTCGTCCTGAAGGCCGACGAGACGGACATCCCCACCTGGGAGGCGCTCCTCCGGGTGCTCGTTCGGGAGGGACGGTACGATGAGGCGCAGGAGTGCGTTGACGCCATCCTGGCCGAGGATGGAGGGCGCGTGGACATGCTCCACATGAGGGGGCGGCTGTTCGCCCTGTCGGGTGAAAACAGAGACGCCGTTTCGGCATTTGATCACCTCTTCAGCGAAGTGAAGAAGCCCGATGTTTCAATGCGGCGGGATTATGCCGATATCCTGTTGCAGGATGGTAGATACCGGGAGGCAGCTTCCATGTATACATCCATCCTTGAGGACCGCCCCGGAGAGATCGATGCCCTCGCCTCCCTTGCTGAAGCACAGGTTCGGGATGCGCGATATACAGACGCGATCGTCTCGTACAACCGGCTCCGCGACATGGCGCCGGACAACAGCTCGTTTGTGGCGGCGCAGGCAGTCACGCTGGAGCGTGCCGGGAAGTTCGATCAGGCACGGGATTCCTTTGCCGCGGCACTCGAAGCGCACCCGAAGAGTTCCCCGCTCTGGGGGGCATTTGCCATGCTGCTCCACAGGTCAGGCAGATACGGAGAAGCGATGAAGGCCTACAACCGGGCGATCGAGCTCGATCCCGAGTACACCGACGCTCTCTTTGGCAGAGGACTCCTCCTTATCCATGGCGGGAAGTACGCCGAGGCGGTGGAGTATTTCGATCGCGTCCTGGATGCGGATGAATCGAACGCCCCGGCGATGTACCAGAAGGGACGTGCACTCGATCGCATGGGACGGTTTGCTGATGCCGCCCGACTGTTCCAGAAAGCAGTGGAACTGGATCCCGATCTCTGACTTTTTTCCTCGCCCGGGTCCAGTCACCGATCATGCGCCGTTCAGCACGAAGAACCAGTCCTCGAAGATGTCCGCAGGATCGTAACCACTGTCGATGTGAATGGGTTGCGAACGCCTGCGAATAACCGCCGTGATCTGCCCCTGGATGGGGTCCGGTCGGTTCCCGGCCATCGATCGCTGATCTTCTGGCGCAATGGGAATTTTGAGAACGGCCATAAGGCAGTCCGGACAGAGAACAAGAACAGATGATGCATCCACGAGCCCGGTATCGATGACCCGCACCACCAGGCGGCGGGGAGGGTAGGTATATCCGCATCGATCGCAGGTATTCGACGCTGCGTCTTTGATCTTTCGTTCCTGCGCCGGTACCAGACGTCCCGGCTCATATTCCCGGCGGTCCATGTATCGTGTGATCACGGTTCAATCGGAGAGATCACACATAATTATTGCGGCGGATGTCGAAGGGAAGCTGGACGGGATCCTCCCGCCCCACACCATGACCGATCTTCCCATCCTCATATCGATACCCCATGGCGGCTCCACCGTTCCCCCCGAGGTTGCCCATCGCATCCGCCTCACCCCCGAGGAAATCGCCTATTACGGTGACCCGGATACGTCCCGCCTCTACGACTTCGGTGAGCTGGTGGCTGCGGTGGTGACCGCCCCGGTATCCCGGGTGGTGGTGGATGTCAACCGGGCGCCGGGTTCCCTCCCCCCGGAGAACCACGACGGGGCCATCAAGACGAAGACGATCGACGGGACTTCCATCTGGCATGACACTGCCATACCCGATCGACGATGCATGGCAATCCTTCTCGATCGGTACTACTATCCGTTCCACTACCGTCTCAAGCACGTCGAGGAGAGCGGGCAGGTGGTGCTCGGTCTTGACTGCCACAGCATGCTTCCCCGCGCTCCCGACAACCGGCAGGAGGCCACGCCGAACAGGCCGGCGTTCTGCCTGAGCAACGGGGGCGACAGACGGGGAGATCCGACGGACGGTGACGTTACCTGTCCGCCCCGTCTCCTCCGTACTCTCGCCCTGGTACTGGAGCGGGAGTTTGAAACCGACGGGAGGATCGCTCTCAACGATCCCTTCACCGGCGGGTTCATCTGCCGGTTCCACCACCGGCGCCACGGGCTCCCCTGGATCCAGGTGGAAGTGAACCGTGACCTCTACGTGGCGCCCCGGTCCCCTGACGCAGGGCCGGTTCCCGGGCAGGTGGACGACGTGAATCGCCGTCTCGCCGGAGTCCTGTCCGAATTCTGGGAGACGGCCAGAGACATTCTCTGAGTCTCAGGTATCGCCGATCTCCTCCTTCAATCGCCGGACCGTGTCCCGCAACTCGATGGCCGTCTCGAAGTCGAGATTGTCGGCAGCCGCAAGCATCTCGGTCTCCATCTCGGCGATCGCCGCCGGGATATCCTGGCGCGGAATGTGCTTCACCGGCCGGACCGAGGTATCCGCTTCCGGTAACGGCTTGTGGATGGTCTGGGGAACGATCCCGTGCCGCTCGTTGAACTCCTGCTGGATCTGGCGTCGGCGATTGGTCTCGTCCACGGCGGCGGTCACCGAGTCGGTCATCACATCCGCATAGAGCACCACCCGTGAATTGACGTTCCGGGCCGCCCGGCCGATGATCTGGATCAGGCTGCGGGCATCCCGGAGGAATCCTTCCTTGTCCGCGTCCAGGATCCCGATGAATCCCACCTCGGGGATATCCAGCCCCTCCCTGAGGAGGTTGATCCCCACCAGCACATCGAACTCCCCCCGCCGGAGTTCCCGGATGATCTCGGTCCGCTCGATGGTGTTGATCTCCGAGTGGAGGTACCGTGTCTTCACCCCGCGTTCTGCCAGATACCCGGACAGCTCCTCGGCGAGCCGTTTGGTCAGGGTGGTGACCAGCGCCCGGTCGCCGCTCCTGATGGTCCGCCTGATCTCCTGCATAACGTCATGGGCCTGTCCCTCCACCGGCCGGACCTCCACGACAGGATCGACCAGGCCGGTGGGCCGGATGATCTGCTCCACGGTCCGGGACGAGTGCCGTTCCTCAAAGGGGCCCGGCGTCGCAGAGACGAAGATCACCTGTCGCATGTAGGTCCTGAACTCGTCGAACGTCAGGGGCCGGTTGTCGAACGCGCTGGGGAGCCGGAACCCATAATCTACCAGCGCCTTCTTCCGCGAGAAATCGCCCCGGTACATGCCATGCAGTTGCGGAATCGTCTGGTGGCTCTCATCGATGACCATCAGGAAATCGTCCGGGAAGTAATCGAGCAGGCAGTAGGGTTTTTCACCGGGCGCTCTCCCATCGAAATGCCGGGAGTAGTTCTCGATCCCCTTGCAGCTGCCCGTCTCCTCGATCATCTCCACGTCGTAGCGCGTGCGCTGTTCCAGACGGTGCGCCTCCAGCATCCCGAGATCGGGGAGCCGTTCCTCCAGTTCCCGGAGGATGGATGCAACCGCCCGGGTGCGTTGTTCCTCGGGGACCACGAAATGACTCGCCGGATAGATATGATAATAGGCGAGCTCCTCCACGGCCCGCCCCGTGGCCGGCTCGATCTCGGTGATGCGATCGATCTCGTCCCCGAACAACTCGATGCGGATCCGGTTCCGGGCGTATCCCGGGATCAGGTCGATGGTGTCGCCCCGGACCCGGAACCGGCCGGGCTCGAGCTCGAGATCGTTTCGTTCGTAAAGGGCACCAATCAACCGTTCGAGGAGATTACGGCGTCCGATCTCCTGACCTTCACGGATCTCAAAGCCCATCTTCCGGTAATGAGTGGGGTTCCCGAGCCCGTAGATGCAGGAGACGGAGGCGATCACGATGGTATCGGGCCGGGAGAGGACGGATGCGGTGGCAGACAGGCGCATCCGTTCGATGGTCGGGTTGATGCTCGCGTCCTTCTCGATGTACTGGTCTTTCTGCGGGATGTAGGACTCGGGCTGGTAGTAGTCGTAGTAGGAGACGAAGTACTCCACCCGGTTCTCGGGGAAGAACTCGTGGAACTCGGCGTAGAGCTGGGCGGCCAGTGTCTTGTTGTGGGCGATGACCAGGACCGGTTTCTGCAGCTCCTGAAGGGTGTGGGCGATGGTGAACGTCTTCCCCGATCCGGTCACCCCGAGGAGCGTCTGGCACTGGTCCCCCTCCGACAGACCCCGGACCAGTTCCCGGATAGCCGCAGGCTGCGACCCGCGGGGCTCGAATGTGGACCTGAGGGCGAATTCCGTCATGGCACAACTTCCTTTTTCCTGAGGACGCGGTGGTAGGCGACCGCAAACCGGTGCGCTTCGTCGCGGACCTCCTGGATGAAGAGAGAGGCGGTGCTGGACCGGTCGATGGGGAGGGGGTGGTGGAACCCGGGGACGAAGATGTGTTCCTCGCGCTTGGCGATGGCGATGACGGGGATATCCAGATCCAGCGACGACAGAACCCGCCGGGCGGCATCGAGCTGCCCGGTGCCGCCGTCGATGACGATCAGATCCGGAAAGTCACCCCCTTCCCGCGATAGCCGGGTATATCGGCGCCGCACCACCTCGGCGATGGCCGCATAGTCATCCACTCCCTCCATCGACCGGATCCGGAACCGCCGGTACTGGGATCGCTCCGGGCGTGCGTTGTGGAACCGGACCATCGATCCCACCATGCCGGTGCCGGAGAGATGCGAGATGTCGAAACATTCGATGACCGCCGGGGGCTCGGGCAGGTGGAGCACCGACTGGAGCGCTTCGGTCTTGAGCTGGTCTCCGAAGAAGGTTATCTCCACGTTCTTTTCGGCGAGTGCCAGGAGGCGGGCCTTCGCCCCCCGGCGGGGAACCCGGACGGTCACCCGGGACCCCCTCCGCCCGGAGAGATACTCACCCACGGCCTTCCCGGGATCTTCGGGGAGGATCACCTCCCGCGGCGGGGTCCTCTCACCGTAGTACTGGGTCAGGAATTCCTCGAGGAACCCGTCCTCGCCCTCGAAGATATACTCCTCCTTTTCATCGAGGGTGCCCCGGTGCACATGGAAGACCAGCAGGTACACGCGACCCCCGGTGGCCAGGTAGTTGATGATGTCCTCGTTGCCACGGGTCCGGCGATCCATGTACTGCCGTTCCTGAAGGTGATTGACGGCGCGGATCTGATCCCGGAGTTCCCGTGCCTGTTCATACTCCAGGTTCCGGGAATGTTCTTCCATCTGTTGCTCCAGTGAACGGACCAGCTCTCTTCCCTGGCCCTTGAGCACCTCCTCTGCGCGGTCCACCTGTCTCCCGTACTCCCCGGGGGTCACCGCGGCGACGCATGGTCCACTGCAGGTCTCCATGTGGTAGCGCAGGCAGGGCCGCCGGGGTAATTTCCGGCAGGACCGCAGTCCGAATACCTTCCGCACGACTGCCAGGAGATCGTCCCGTTCCCGTGCGGATACGAATGGGCCATAGAACCGGCCGGGACCGGTGGCCCGGCGGGCAATGCCGATGCGGGGGAACTCGTCATCGGAGATGTGGATGTATGCATAATTCTTCGCATCGCGGAGATCGATGTTGTAGCGCGGCTGATGCTTCTTGATCAGCGTGTTCTCCAGGATGAGGGCCTCCACTTCAGTACCGGTGACGATGACGTCCACCGATTCGGCCGCCTCCATGAGACGCTCCATCCGGGACCCCGCCGGTCGGCCGTGCATGTACTGGGAGACCCGTTTTTTCAGGTCCTTCGCCTTGCCGATGTATACGGGCGTCCCTTCCCGGTCACGGAAGAGATAACATCCCGGAAGATTCGGTAGATGTGCCGTCTCGATCATGGCTGCCCAGTACCGGGATCAGACACTGCCCGGTATATGATTCGGGGATGGTGAGTATCTCTTCGGGTGTCCCCGCACCGATCACCCGGCCACCACCGTCTCCTCCCTCCGGACCCAGGTCGATGATGTGGTCTGCGGACTTGATCACGTCCATGTTGTGTTCGATGACCACCACCGTGTTTCCCTTCGCGACCAAACTGTCGAGCACCTGGATGAGTTTCCGGACGTCATGGAAGTGGAGCCCGGTGGTCGGTTCGTCCAGGAGATAGACCGTCCGTCCGGTAGCCCGGCGGGAGAGTTCCCGGGTGAGCTTGATGCGCTGTGCTTCACCTCCGGAGAGCGTGGTGGCGCTCTGCCCCAGCGCGATGTACCCGAGACCCACCCGCTGGAGAGTCTCCAGTTTGTGGCGGATGGAGGGGATGTTCTCGAAGAGGTCGCACGCCTCGTCGACGGTCATCCGGAGGACATCGGCGATGGAGTGGCCGCGGTAGGTGATCTCCAGCGTCTCCCGGTTGTACCGGGCACCCCGGCACTCCTCGCATTCCACGTACACGTCCGGGAGGAAGTTCATCTCAATCCGGATCATCCCGTCCCCCTGGCACGTTTCGCACCGCCCGCCCTTCAGGTTGAAGGAGAATCGTCCGGGCTTGTACCCCCGCAGGCGGGCCTCCTTCGTTTCGGCAAAGACCCGGCGGATCTCGTCGAAGACCTTGGTATACGTGGCGGGATTGGACCGCGGGGTCCGGCCGATGGGGCTCTGGTCGATGACCACCACCTTGTCCACCGGATCGTCGAACGTTATCGCATCGAAATCGCCGGGAATATCCCGCGACCGGTAGATCGTCTTTCGAAGCGCCCGGTACAGGGTGTCATAGATGAGGGTCGACTTCCCCGACCCCGAAACCCCGGTGACCACAGTCAGCACACCGAGCGGGATGGTCACGTCCACGTTCTTGAGATTGTTCGCCCGGCATCCGTTCAGATGGATACCACGGTCGGATCGGCGCCGGGTGCCGGGGACCTCGATCATCTCCCGGCGGGCGAGGTAATCGCCGGTCAGGGAACCGGGGGCGATCTCGATCTCGCCCGGCCGTCCCTCGGCCACCACCCGCCCTCCGGCGCGTCCGGCGCCGGGGCCCATGTCGATCACATGGTCCGCCGACCGGATGGTATCCTCGTCATGCTCGACCACCACCAGGGTGTTTCCCAGGTCACGGAGCTGGTGGAGCGTCTCGATCAGCCGCCGGTTGTCCCGGTGGTGGAGGCCGATAGAGGGTTCATCCAGCACATAGAGGACCCCGGTGAGGTTCGACCCGATCTGGGTGGCCAGCCGTATCCGCTGCGCCTCTCCTCCGGAGAGCGTCCCCGCGCTCCGGGAGAGGGTGAGATACCCGAGCCCCACCTGCTCGAGGAATGTCAGGCGGGACCGGATCTCCTTGAGGATCTGGCGGGCGATCTCCTGTTCCTTATCAGTCAAATCGAGGCTGGCGAAGAACTCCAGGCAGGCGGAGATGGAGAGATCCGTCACCTCGATGATGGACCGCCCCCCGATTTTGACCGCAAGCACCTTCTCCTTGAGGCGCCGGCCCCCGCAGGCGGGACAGACCGAGACCCGCATGAACTTCTCCAGTTCGCGGCGACGGTACTCGGACTTCGTCTGCTGGTACAGTCGATCAGCCTGCGGGAGCAGCCCCTCCCAGGGGCCGGAATGCTGCCAGGATGCATTCTTTGACCGGCTTCGCAGGGTGAACCGGATCTGGTCGGCGGCCCCGTACATCAGGCCGCGGTACTGGTCTTCATCCAGGTCACGGATGGGAGTGAATATATCGAAGCCCAGGTGCTTCGCCACCCCGCCCAGATACTGGATGCGGTACCCGTCCACGTAATTGCGGTACAGGGCGACCGCCCCGTCTGCGATGGACAGCGACTGGTCCGGGATGATCAGGTCGGGATCGAATTCCATCCGTATTCCCAGGCCCTTGCATTCCTCACAGGCACCAAACGGGCTGTTGAACGAGAACATCCGGGGCTGGAGTTCTTCGAAGGAGATCCCGCAGACAGGGCATGCCAGGAGCGATGAAAAGGTCTCCTCCCGGCCGTCCTCTCCGGCGGCGATCAACAGGCCTGCACCCTTCTCGATCGCCTGTTCGGCAGCCTCCACCAGCCTCGATCGATCCCCGGTACCCAGACGGTCGATGACGATCTCGATATCGTGTTTCCTGTACCGCTCCAGTTCGATCTCCTCGTCTGTCCGGTGGAACTCCCCGTCCACCCGCACACGGCTCCACCCCTCCACATGGAGATCATGGATGAGCTGCTGGTAGGTGCCCTTCTTCTGCCGGATCACCGGGGCGAGGATGGTGACCCGCCCGGAAAAACCGGCGGCGATATCGTCGGCGATCCGCTCCGGCGACCGTGCCTCGATCCGGGTCCCGTGCTCCGGACAGGTGGGGGTGCCCACCCGGGCAAAGAGGAGCCGGAGATAGTCATAGATCTCGGTAACGGTCCCCACGGTGGACCGGGGATTGTTGGAGGTGGTCTTCTGTTCGATGGAGATGGCCGGCGAAAGACCGTCGATGCTGTCCACGTCGGGCTTGTTCATCAGCCCCAGGAACTGGCGCGCATACGCGGAGAGCGATTCCACGTATCGACGCTGCCCTTCGGCATAGATGGTATCGAAAGCCAGGGAGGATTTCCCTGATCCGGAGACGCCGGTCACTACCGTGAATGTGTTCCGTGGTATGGTGACGGTGACATTGTCCAGGTTGTGCTCACGGGCTCCGCGGATGGTGATGTCCTTCATTGCGCTTGCGTACAGTGTATGCCGTCGACACTGAAAGGACTTCGCATAAAATCGATACGCTCTTATATTATGACCCGGGGCGCCGGGCATGGCGTTTCCCTTCCTGACCACGTCTTTTTCGATCATCCCGCCGATACAGATACTGATATCGATGGGTGCCGACACCGGATCACTGGTCAGCTTCATCACCCGCGTTCCTGATGAACCCGGGGCGCTTCAACAGGTGGCCGGAGTGATCACCCGCCACCGGGGCAACATCACCCGTATCCACTTTGATCGAAGGATCGATCGCCACACCGTTTTTTTCGAGGTGGAAGCGCCGGAAAGAACGGCAGGAGGCATCCGGGAGGATCTGGCGGCCATGGGCATTCTCCAGACATCCCTCCCCTCCATGGGTCACCTGAAGATGCACATCCACATCCCTCACCAGCCCGGCTCACTCGCCGAGTTCCTGGAATACATCACCTCCTGCAGGGCCAACATCGCCTACACGGATTTTGATCACGCCGGCACCCACCCCAACCGGCTCACCATCGGTCTCGATCTCGCCCAGGGAAAGGTGGTGGACGAGCTCCTGGACACGCTCAAATCCCGGTACCGCATCGAGATCCTGGAATACGATACCACCGGCCGAAGCCTGGACGATACGGTCTTTTACCTCCGCTTCGCGCAGGAACTGCGGGAGTTCGTGGGCGAGGCGGGCGATGAGTTCCTGCTCCGGTTCCTCCATGACATCAACCACATTGTCCAGGAACTCTCCCATCACGGTGAAGAGCCCGTCCGGGTACTCGACAGCGTGATACAGGCCGGCCGCACCCTGCATGCGACCACCGGCCCCGGGTTCTACGCCGATATACAGATAATCCCCCTGTCCCGTCTGGTGACCCTGCACTGCTTCCAGCTCCCCTGCGGCGGCAATATCTTCGCCCTGTCCACGCCCGACGACCTGGTGATGGTGGATACCGGGTACGGGATCTACCACGACGATGTGATGCGGATGATCCAGCACACCGGACTGGACGTCACCCGCCTCTCCCGGATCATTGTCACTCACGGTGATGGCGACCACTGCGGGGCCGCCGGTCATTTCGATGTGGATACCTGGATGCATCCGGGGACCGAGGCGATTATCAGGGTCTCCAACCGGGCGTACGGGTCCAGCAGCGAGGAATCGGTACTCGAGCAGGTGTACACCCGGATGATCGGTCTGTTCTCCCGTTTCTCGCCCCCCGAACGGGTGCGGATCTTTCCCACGGATACCGGAGAGGAACGTGGCGCCTTCACCGTCCTCGACCGGGTGACAATCGGTGATCTCGAGTTCGAGGTTCTCGAAAGCCTGGGCGGTCACCAGTTCGGCGAGATCTTTCTCTGCTCCCCGGAGGCGGGGGTGATATTTACCGCAGACACGGTCATCAATTTCGAGAGTCTGACCCCGGAACGGCGCAGCTACAATACGCTCGCGGTGATACTGGTCACCTCGGTGAATGTCGATTCACACCTCGCCCGACAGGAACGTCAGGCGCTCCTCGAGCTCGCGCGAGCCTGCGACAGGGGGGAGGGATGCCTGATCTGCGGGGGGCACGGAGCGGTCTCGGTCCTTGCCGCTGGCACACTGCGGGAAGCGGTTCCCGCGGAGCGGTACATCCACGCCGGATAATCCTATTCCTCGAGTGCCCGCCTCCGATACCGGCGGTGAGTGAGTATCTCCCCTGCCGCCCGGAAGGCGTCCTCCAGATCCGGAAAGTTGGGGATGGCATGCTTGCGGAGGATCCGCACCGCCGAGCGCATGGTGTCTCCACCGATGACGCAGCCGATCACCACCCGGTCTGTGTTTCGGGAGAGGCGGACGATCTCGTTTGCCACGTTGGTGGGTTCGGCCACTGCCGAGGGGACCGCGATGACAAAGACGATGTCCCAGTCCTCCTGGTTTTGGATGAGGATATCGAAGACCTTCGCAAACCGGTCGGCAGCCGCATCACCAAGGATATCCACCGGGTTTTCATGGCTCCATGCGGGGGGGAGGAGGGCGTCCAGCTCCTCAAACAGCCCATCCGGAATGTCGATCAGGGACATCCCCGACTGTTCCGCGTAATCGGAAGAGAGCACGGCAAACCCGCCAGCGCTGGTGATCACCAGGGCGCGCCTCCCTGCGGGGTAGCCTTCAGAGGCAAGGAGCTCTGCCTCCTGGAAGGCCGTCCGGATGGAGTCCGCCGGAAGAGCGCCCGCCTGCCGGAACGCCGCCTCGTATACCTCCCAGCTCCCGGCAAGCGATCCCGTATGCGAGGAGGCTGCCTTCCTGCCCTTCTCGGATCGGCCGGACTTGATCACCACCACCGGTTTGGTCTGCGAGACCGATTCCACCACCTCCATGAAGCTCTTCCCGTTGCGGATCTCCTCCACGTACATGATGATCGCCTTCGTCTGGTCGTCCTGCTCGGCCATCCGGAGATAATGATCGAATCCCAGGTCTGCCTGGTTGCCGACACTGACAACAGATGAAAACCCGATCTCCTCCACATGGCTCCAGTCGACCACGGTGGTAATGATCGCACCACTCTGGGAGATGAATGCGATATGACCCGCTCCGGGAGTGACCGGGTCGAAGGTGGCATTGATCTGGCGATGGGGGAGCATCACGCCCAGGCAGTTCGGGCCGACCACCCGGATCCCGTACCGTTGGGCAATCTCCAGGATTTTCTTTTCCCTCTCTCTCCCGTCTTTTCCTGCTTCTCCGAACCCGGAAGAGATGATCAAAGCGAGCTTCGCCCCGATCTCTCCCGCCTCCTCCATGACCCCGGCCACGAGGGGGGCGGGCACGGCGATGACCACCCAGTCGACAGTGCCGGGAACGGACCCCAGATCCGGATACACTTTTCGGCCCAGGATCTCGTCGCGATTCGGATTGATGGGATAGACCTCGCCGGGGAATGAAAGCAGGTTTCGCAGGAGCGCATACCCCACCTTGTTCGGGTGCGCCGATGCACCCACCACCGCAATGGACCGGGGATCGAAGAGGTCCGGATCCACCTCCACCGCCTCCCGTTTTGGTGGATGGTACGGGGTATCATCCGCGATAAACCGGACATCGACCGCACATACCCCTTTTTCATGCACCACCAGCGGATTGACATCGAATTCACGGATACTGGTTTCCTGCCTGAAAAGGTCCTGGAGCCGGCCCATGGCATCCACGAGCGCGTCCTCGTCCTTCGGCGGGCTCCCCCTGAACCCGGAGAGGAGCGGGTACCCCGTGAGCTCCCTGAGCATGAGACGGAGCTCGGTCACGTCTGCATCGATCACCCGGATGGAGATGTCCCGCAGGAGCTCCACCAGGGTTCCCCCGATACCCACGGTGAGCACGCGGCCGAAGGCACCATCGATCTTTCCTCCCACCAGGATCTCCACGCCGGGGGGGACCTGCTCCTCCACCAGGATCCCGGTGATCTCCGCGTCCGGGACCGCCACTCTGACCCGCTCATGGATCGCCCGGTATGCCTCCCGTGCAGCATCCGGGGATGTGATATCCGTGACCACCCCCCCAGCGTCACTCTTGTGTATCACGTCCGGGGAGACCACCTTCATCACCACCGGGAACCCCAGTTCCCGGGCGGCCTCCACCGCCTCCTCCTCGGTGGATGCCCGCCGAAACCCGGGAACCGGGATTCCGTACCGGGCAAGCAGGTCATATCCCTCTTCTTCATCGAGCATTCTCTCACTCATGGCCCTTCATCCCCCATCGGCGGTCTCTGCCACACCCTCGGTCATGAATTTCCGGGTCTCTTTCTCGAGGAAGTATCCGAGCACGGTGCGGATGATCACCACCGCACCCAGCACGACCAGTTCCTCGATGGTGGGGCTCAGGATGGTATTGATGATATCGGCGGCGATGAGGAACTCCAGCCCGAAGACGATCTTGGTGGTGAAGTCCCACCTGAGCGTCTGGTAGGTGATGGGGCGCTTCAGCACCTCTCTTTGAATGACCCCGAGCGCGGCGTATACCCCCCCGTACATCACCAGAACCGCCCCGCAGATCTCCAGAATCAGGGCGGCACCCTGGACCACCGGTGCAAGGGAGTCCATTCCCACAGCCATGTGGTGATCCATGCGAGCGGAGACGAAGAACATTTCTTTCCGGTTCGAGAGGGGGCAACATTGAAATACGACGGCATTCCAGTCCCGTGTACCGGCCATGGAGTGGACACGCGTGGAAGGGGAAGACCGCGGAAAAGTCCTCCTCTATACCCTGAGCACCTGCAACTGGTGCCGACGGACGAAGGAGCTGCTGAAGGAACTGAACGTCGGCTACTCCCACCTGAACGTGGATCTCCTCCCCGAGGACGAGATGGAGGCCATGATCCAGGACGTGACCCGGTGGAACCCCCAGGGCTCGTTTCCCACCCTGGTCATCGATGATGAGACGGTCATCGCCGGGTTCCGCGAGGAACGGATACGGGAGGTGTTTGGATGACGGATGCGGATGTCCAGGCACGCATCCGGGAGCTGTCAGGGACGGCCGAACAGCACGGGTACCACCTGAACCCCGATACGGAGACCGTGCAGGCTCTGGCTCGCGGCCTGATGGTGAACGAGAACCGGTACGGGTATCCGTCCTGTCCCTGCCGGCTGGCCTCCGGGAGGCGCGGGGAGGATCTCGACATCATCTGTCCCTGCGACTACCGGGACACCGATCTGGCGGAGTTCGGTACCTGTTACTGCGCCCTGTACGTCACCCGGCCGGTGGCGGAGGGGCGCGAACCAGTCCGGCCGATACCGGACCGGCGACCACCGCCGGCACAGAGAAGATCGGGCCCGGCATCCATTCCCGCCGGGACATTCCCCTCCCCCGTCTTCCGGTGCCCGGTCTGCGGGTATCTCTGCGCCCGGGGTGCCCCTCCTGAGGTCTGCCCTATCTGCGGTGTATCGGGCGACCGTTTCCTGCGCTTCGTGTAGTGAGGTGCCGTCTACCGGCCCTCCCGCTTCTGCCCTATAGTTAAGACCATCCAGCAGGAATATCTTATGGACCACCCGGGACGTGTCATCCCGCCGGTGACACGAAATCCCTTCGGGAGTGCATCGAGGAATGGAGAGTCACGAACATCTCGCATTTGACCAGGCAAAGATCCAGCACACCCGCGATCTTCGGGAAAGCGGCGTCGACTGCTACCCGCACGGGTACCAACGCACCCACACCATCCAGGAGATCCTGGACCAGTTTGATGATGCCACCCATGAACGGAGTGGTGAAACGGTCAGAGTGGCCGGGCGGGTATACACACTCCGCCACCACGGCAAAACGATCTTCGCCGATATGGGTGACGAGAGCGGCCGAATACAACTGTACATCCGTAAAAACGATCTCGGTGATGAGCCCTTCGATCTCTTCCGACAGGAGATCGACAGCGGTGACATCATCGGGGTGTCCGGGGGGGTGTTCCGGACACGGAAAGGCGAGATCACCATCTGGGTCGATGAATTCACTCTTCTCACCAAGTCCCTCTGTCCGATGCCCGAGAAATTCCACGGGCTGAAGAACGTGGAGATCCGCTACCGCCAGCGGTACCTGGACCTGATCATCAACGAATCCTCCCGGGAGACGTTCCGCACCCGGAGCAGGATCATCTCCGGCATCCGCCGGTTCCTCGATGACCGTGGATTCATGGAGTTCGAGACCCCCACCCTCCAGCCGGTGTACGGCGGCGCAAACGCCCGCCCGTTCACCACCCATCACCACTTCCTCGACCGGCGGCTGTATCTCCGGATCGCGCCCGAGCTGTACCTCAAGCGGCTCCTCGTGGGAGGGTTCGAGAAGGTGTATGAGATCGCCAAGAACTTCCGGAACGAGGATATCGACACCCAGCACAACCCCGAGTTCTCCATGGTGGAGATCTATCAGGCCTATGCCGACTATGACCGGATGATGGATCTCACCGTGGACCTGATCAGCATGCTGGTGCAGACCGTTCACGGCACCGATGCACTGGTCTTTGATGGAAAGGACCTGGACCTGTCCCGCCCCTGGCCCCGTCTCTCCATGGAGGAGGCGGTGCGTGAGTATGCAGGGATCGAGGTCGCCATGCACACCCACGAGGAGCTTGTCGCCCTCGCACGGGACCACGGGATCGAGGAGGCAACCGGGACCAGCACCCGGGGTGAGGTCCTGGCGCTCTTCTTCGAGCACCTGGTGGAGGATCAGCTCATCCAGCCTGTGTTCATCTGCGACTTTCCCGTCGATGTCTCCCCGCTTGCCAAGCGCTGCCGGGAGAAGGAAGGATTTACCGAGCGGTTCGAGCTCTTCATCGGGGGGATGGAGATGGCCAACGGATTCTCTGAACTGAACGACCCGCTCGAACAGCTGGCCCGTTTCGAGGAGCAGGACGAGAAGAGACGGCACGGAGACCCGGAGGCCCAGATGATCGATTACGACTTCGTCAATGCGCTCGGATACGGGATGCCCCCATCCGGAGGGGTGGGTATCGGCATCGACCGCCTGGTGATGCTCCTCACCGACAATGTCTCCATCAAGGAGATCATCCTCTTCCCCCAGATGCGGACCCTCATCGGGGACGATGGTGGCGACGAATAGAGATTATTCTCCTTCGTCATATTTCGGCTTCAGTCCCGCCCACCCGGTGAATCCGCAGTAGATGCACCCGGCACCGTCGCACCACCTGCATTCCCGTGCAGGGACCTCCACCCACACCCAGCCCTGTCTGTCGCAGTACATGCAGCCCATCCCTTCGCAGTGATGGCATTCCTTCCTGCAGTATCGATCGGTATCATTCATCCCACCAGAATCGGAGTGCATGCTGATATGCGTGGCGGAACCGGCGTCCGGATGACCGAAATGCTTAAGAACCGAAATCTGCTACACTCTATCCCCACAGGAGGGATGAACAATGCCCGAATTTGCATCACCGTTTTCTGGACTGGCGAACGACCGGAAGCTCACCCACGAGGAACTCGTGCGCGCAATCCGATACATGGTTGCCGCCGAGTACGAGGCCATCCAGCTGTACATGCAGCTTGCTGAATCCACCGACAACGAACTCGCCCAGAACGTCCTCCGGGACATCGCCGATGAAGAGCGGGTTCATGCAGGCGAATTCCTCCGTCTCCTCCACGAACTCGATCCCGACGAGCAGACGTTCTACGACGAGGGATACGAAGAGGTCGAGGAGGAGATCGAGGCGAAGAAGAAGTAATCTCCATTTTTCGGAAACACCCATGCAAGAGGATGTGGGTATATGCAGCTATTTTGATGGGGGCGCACATACCCGATAGGGGATACGCATGAATGAACGCCACCACCAGGTCCGGGATATGATGAAACTCATGGCGGCAAAGATCGCCACCATCGCGGGGACGATTTCTGATGATGATGTCAACACATTCGTCGAAGAGCTGCTCACCGCAAACCGCATCTTTGTGATCGGAGCGGGCCGATCAGGGCTGGTGGCGAAGGCGTTTGCCATGCGGTTGATGCATCTGGGACTGACCACCTTCGTGGTGGGGGAGACCATCACCCCGGCCGTGGGCGAGGGCGATACCATCGTCGCCTTCTCCGGTTCGGGCAATACCAAGACGGTCGCCGAGCTGGTGGAGACCGCGAGAGAGATCGGCGCCACGGTCTGCCTGATCACGTCCCGCCGCGACTCGCGGATGGGCCGGATCGCCGATCGAATCGTGGAGATCGAGAGCCAGCGGGACCCGGTCACCGACGAATCGATGGAATTCGAGATCCGCCAGATGATGGGCGAGCACAAGTCATTCGCCCCCCTGGGTACGCTCTTTGAGACCGCATCGATGGTCTTTGCCGATGCGGTGATATCGCGCCTGATGCAGATCACCAGCACCGAGGAGAGCGAGCTCCAGAAACGGCACACGAACATCGAATGAGGTGAGTTATGGCATACAGAATAGCAGATCGGGTGGCGACCATGGCTCCGTCCGGCATCCGGAAGCTCTTCGATGCAGGGGGAGCGGACGCGATCAATCTGGGCATCGGACAGCCGGACTTTGTGACGCCGGATCACATCCGTGAGGCCGCGATCAGGGCGATCCGGGAGGGGCATACCGGCTACACGCCGAATGCAGGGATTCCGGAACTGGTGGAGGCGGTGGCGGACAAGTTCCGGCGTGAAAACGGTCTCTCTGTCGATTCCTCCGGGGTCATGGCAACCGCCGGGGCGAGCGAGGCGCTCCACCTGGTGATGGAGGCGCTGGTCAATCCCGGTGACCGGGTGCTGGTTCCCGATCCCGGATTCGTCTCCTATGCCTCTCTTGCCCGCATCGCAGGGGGGATACCCGTGGGCATCCCACTGGATGAGGGGATGCATCTCGATGTGGAGACCGCCAAGGAGCTGATGGACGATGCGCGTCTGCTGGTCCTCAACTCTCCGTCCAATCCGACGGGGATGGTGGAGCCGGAGGAGAATATTCGGGCGCTCGTCGAGTATGCCATGGATCGCGGGGTCACGGTGGCAAGCGACGAGGTGTACGAGCACTTTCTGTACACGGGATCGCATGTCAGTGCCGCCCGGTTCGGCGACGATGTCATCACCATCAACGCCACCAGCAAGACCTATGCGATGACGGGGTGGCGGATCGGGTATCTCGCCGCCCCGGAGGAGTACATCCCGGAGTTCATCAAGATCCACCAGTACTGCCAGGCATGCGCCACATCGATCGCCCAGTACGCGGCGCTCGCAGCGATCACCGGCGATCAGACCTGTGTATCGGAGATGCGGGAGGAGTACCGGGCACGGCGCGACCTCCTGTATCCCGGCCTGAAGGAATGTGGATTCTCGTTCCCCGAACCGGAGGGGGCGTTCTACATGTTCGTGCCCATGGAGCCGGATCTGCGGGATGCGCTCATCGCAGACGGTGTGATCATGGTCCCGGGAGAGGCCTTCGGAGAGAACGCCACGGATCATGTCCGGATCAGCTATGCGCAGCCACGCGACCGGCTGCAGGAAGCGCTCTTTCGCATCAGGGCGAGAACGGAGTGAATGACAATGGTATGTACACTGCTCACAAAACTATCCAATGCTCACGGTCTCTCCGGGTGTGAGGCCGACATTCGCGATGTGATCAAAGAAGAACTCGATGGATATGTGGACGAGTTCCGCACCGATCGCCTGGGCAACCTAATCGCGGTGAAGAAGGGCGGAGATCTCTCGATAATGCTCGCCGCTCACATGGATGAGATCGGGTTGATGGTCCAGTCCATCGATGAGAAGGGTTTCTGCCGCATTGCCCCGGTTGGTGGATGGTACGGCCCCACCCTCTTCACCCAGCGGGTGGTGCTCCACGGTCGATCCGGCCCCGTCACCGGGGTGGTGGGGGCAAAACCGCCGCACGTGATGAAGGAGGAGGAGCGAAAGAAAGAACTGAAGATCGAGGATATGTTCGTCGATGTCGGAGCGACGTCCGAGGAGGAGGTCCGGGCGCTCGGAATCGAGATCGGAACCCCGGTCACCATCGACCGGGAGTGCACCACCCTGTCCAATGGCCGGATCACGGGAAAGGCCCTCGATGACCGGGCGGGGGTGGCCATTCTCATCCGCACGCTCCAGCAGCTCGAGTCCCCCCATACCATCTACGCGGTCTTCACCGTGCAGGAAGAGGTGGGTCTCAAGGGCGCGAAGGTCTCCGCCTTTTCACTCCATCCGGATTGCGCCATCGCTCTCGACGTCACGGTGGCAGGCGACCATCCGGGGATCGAGAAGAAGGACTCCACGGTGGCGGTGGGTGAGGGGCCGGTGATCGAGCTCGCCAGTGCGAGCGGCCGTGGTCTCCTCTCCAGTCGGCCGATGGCGGACTGGCTCCGCGAGACCGCCGAGGCGCACACCATCCCCTACCAGCTGGCGGTGGGCACCGGCGGCAACACCGATGCCTCCATCATCAACCTGGTCCGCGACGGTATTCCCAGCATCCCGCTCTGCGTGGGGGCCCGCTACATCCATTCCCCGGTGGAGGTGGTGGGCTGCAACGACCTGGAGGCCTCGGTCCGCCTCCTGGTGGAGGCGCTGAAGACGGCGCCGGAGTTGTGAGGGACGTTCCGGTATAATCGATCACTCCTCCGTTTTTCAATGGCCCTGACTTTCTGTTATCGCCTCATATAATAAACCGGCAATCTGTCAGCCCGCAGGGGCCCCTTGGAGCGGGAGGTGCTGGTGGAGATGGAATCGTGAGCCATATGATTCCCGGGGGAAAATAGGGTGAAGATTCAGGGTTCGATGATCCTCTCATCCCCACAGATACGCGATAACCACCGCAACGGCGTCTTCTTTTGAAAGCGAATTGTTGAAGAGGTAATCATTCACCGCATTCACTGCCAACTGCTTCGTGACCTGACCGGTGGTCGGATCCGTATAGGCATCGACCACATCCGCGTACACGTTGACCGAGGCGGTGCCGGTCACCCCATCCTGGGTCACCTGAATCGTGGCCGTGCCTGCCGCGTTACCGGTGGCCATCCCACTCCCGCCGCTGCCGGTCACGGTCGCAACGGTGGTGTTTGATGACGTCCATTCGGCGGTGGTGAGGGGGATATCAGTACCGGCATCGTCCCTCCCCACCGCGGAGAGTGAATATGACTCTCCGACGGACATCGTTCGGGAGGCGGGACTGACCACGATGGAGGTGATCTCACCCGGCCCGGTGACGGTGATGTAGCCCGGTTTCAGGGCGGTGCTCATGCCCACGCTGTTGGTCACCTCGAGGGTGACATCGTACGTTCCGGCGGAGACATAGGTATGCTCAGGATTCTGCACCGAGGAACTGTTGCCGTCTCCGAAGTCCCATGACCAGGTGCTCGGACTCCCGGTGGAGAGATCGGTGAACGACACCTCCAGCGGAGCCGTGCCATTGGTGGGGGAGGCGGTGAATTCCGCCCCGGGCAGGGTTCCCACCAAGATGTAATCCGTTCTCTCCAGCGTGTCCGTGCTGATCGCGTTTTCCACGGTCAGGGAGACGTTGTAGACACCGCCCGAGACATAGGTGTGCGTCGGGTTCTGCGCGGACGAGGTGTTGCCGTCGCCGAAATCCCAGGACCAGGATGTCGGACTGCCGGTGGAGGTGTCGGTGAAGTCCACCTGGAGCGGTGGCGTGCCGGTGGTGGGCGAGGCGGTGAAGTTCGCATCCACCACGTCGCCGACACTGATGCAGGCCGGTTTCGTTTCCGTGTCCTCGCCGTGACCGTTGGTCACGGTGAGTGAGACGTCATACTGTCCGGCATCCGTATAGGTGTGCGTGGGGTTCTGTGATCGACTGACATCACTCCCGTCACCGAAGTCCCACCACCAGGCATACACCGACGGGGATCCGGTGGACTGGTCGGTGAAGGTCACGGTGAGGGGCGGATCGCCGGAGGTTGGTGACGCGTCGAACTGCGCGGTGGGGGGGGACCCGGGACCGGGTGTCGGGGGGGTGGAGACGGTGATATACGAGGTGCGGGTCTTTGTGAAATTGCCGTAGGTTGTGTTGGTCACGGTCAGGGTGACGGTGTAGCTCCCGTCAGCGGTGTACTGGTGGGTGAGATCCTGCTCTGTCGAGGTGCCGCCGTCCCCGAAGTTCCATGACCACGAATCCACCTTCCCACCGGTGGAGGTGTCATTGAAGGTCACATCGAGCGGCGGGGCGCCGGACGTCGGCGTTCCCGTGAAGTCCACGTTGATGTACCCGGAGACATTGTACTTCGAGAAATGGGAGACTGCGAAGCTCACATTGTCGGTCCCGATGGTGATGTTATCGGCGGGCATGAACAGGGACCGGTTTGTGGCGTGCCAGGTTCCCCCCGACATCAGGAGGTACTCATCGCCCTTGTCGGTCGTGGCGGTGAGAGTGAGTTCATCGGTCCCCGAGAAGGGGAAGTCCAGATACGTGGTCAGGGTCGCGGACTTGTTCAGGATCTGCAGCGCACCGTTTGCCATGGTGAGGTTGACGCTCTCTGCGGCGATGACGAGGTTGTCGCCCAGCGTCTGGAGCGCTGTTCCCACCGTCGCATTCGTCAGGTCGACGGGGTCGGTGAAGGTGAGATTGCCGAGGAGCGAGTGATCGGCAGGATCTTCAACCACGAAGCTCGGATACGCATATGAGAAATTGGTATAATCCGTCCAGTTCCCGGTCCGGGTGACATTGAAGTTCATGTCGGGGAGGGAGTTGACCGGGTTGAAGTTGACGAGAACCACGAACCCGAGCGGCACCTCCTGGTACCAGCTCTGGTAGTGGTTGTCGCCCAGGGTGATGTTCACCGGCACGTACATCACCATATCGTCGAACACGATCTTCTCCGTGGTGTTGAAGATATATCCCGTCGAGTTGCCCGCACCGGAGACACCGAGCGACGTGTTGGTGAGGAGATCGGAGTGGTTCCCGGTGACATTGGTGAAGTTCGCTTTCAGCCCCACATTGCCGGTGATGGGGATCCCCGGGGTGAGGTTGATGGAGACGTTCATGTTCCCGCCGTTGACGGACCACGAGTCGTTGAAGAAGTACCAGATGCGGTTCGGCCATCCCGGCGTGGTTCCGCCGTGCTTGGTGCGGTTGTGGAGGTAGACGGAGGGAAGGGAAAAATTGAGATCTGTCAGATGGTTGCCGGAGGCGGATGAATCTAAGAAAACACGGCCTGCATCAGCTGCAACAAGATAAGAATCAAACAGGATTTGATTACTATTCCCGGATATGTTAATTCCAGTATTACTTGATGAGTTGAGTTCACTGCCGGATTCCATTTTAAAAATATTCGAGTCGCCGCTGATGTTGACACAAGAACCAGATGTATTTACGTTA
>JBNGCZ010000001.1:0-350287 GCA_049974905.1 Methanomicrobiales archaeon | reverse complement strand
CCTTCCGGTAGATCCGGTCAGATCCGGGCTCTGCGATGACCCCGATCCACTCCAGTCCCGCGGACCGGCATTCATCCATCAGTCGTGCGAGGATTTCGCTCCCGATACCGAGGCCGCGGTACTCTGCCCGGACCACCAGATCCTGGATGTATCCATCGCTTGCTCCGTCGGAGATCACCCGGCCCATCCCCACTGCGCTCCCCGATGCAGAATCGATCGCCACGATAAACCGGAAACTGCCGCTGATCAGGCCGGACAGGTGCCGGTGGTCCCATTCTTCCCGCCACCATCCGCCCTCCCGGTAGAGATCGGCGATCTCTTCGGTATCCCAGGCATCCACCACCTGCAGATCAACAGGACCCATCTGGACAACGCTCACCTATCTTTGAGTTTGCGGGCAGAGAAGTACCCCCACTCGATAAGGCCGCGGGACGCACATGATCTCCAGGTGTCGGCACCCCGGCGGGCATCAGCGATTGCATCGGCGGGGATGTGTTTTTCCAATTCGGATTCGAGGCGGGTGATCTCGTCGGTAAGCCGTGTATAGTGCGCCCGAAGATCAGCGGTCCGGTCTTCGATTCCGGTGACCACGAACCCCGCGCGCTCCATGGCCTCCCGGTAGCCGGTGAAGGTCTCCATATCGGTGAGATGGAGACGTTCGAAGATGGAATTCCGATCCCGGTCATCGACTCCTGATTCCGCGAGCAGGATATCGGAAAACGCCAGACGGCCACCGGGTTTGAGAATACGGTATACCTCCTCCATCACCGCACCTTTATCGGGGGCATGGAGGAGGGCGTCCTGACTTGCAGCAAAGTCGAACTCACCGTCATCTGCCGGAGGAGCGTTGAAACTCCCCCGCCGGATTTCGATCCACAAGCTCAGTCCCCGGTCCCGGTTCCGCTGTTCGGCGAGCGTGATCTCTTTTTCGCTGATGTTGAGTCCGACCATCCGGCATCCATATTCGCGGACGATATACCGGCAGAATCCACCATACCCGCAACCGAGATCGATGCCCACCCATTCACTGCGGGGATTGAGCAGCGTGCCGAGGTACCGGTTTGCCTCCTCTTCCGCGGCGTACAGGTCATCTGTCCGGTCAAAGATGCCGATATGGATATTCTCCCCGCCCCAGACGTGCCGGTAGATCGCATCGGCAGGACCGTCGTAGTATTCACGGGCCGATACCTCATCCTCTTTCATTGTCGAACCGATTGTATCACCTGCGGTTCACATAAGCAGCCAATTGGACAAATAGATGTCGAATTACCGACCTGGCAAAAAGGGGGATACCGTATCTCACACGGCATGGTAGTGCGACAATGGTTCGATGGTGATGGTCTGCTCTTTCATCGCCTCGATCGCCTTTGTCGCCGCGCTGGCAGCAGCGATGGTGGTGATATAGGGGACGGCATAATCCACCGCCGACCGCATGATGGCGTGGTGATCCTGCCGCGCCCACTTGCCGGCGGGGGTGTTGATGACCAGGCGGACATCGCCCCGGCGCATCATGTCGATGACGTTCGGCGACCCTTCCTGCACCTTTCTCACCATATGTGTGGTCACGCCGTGCTCGGAGAGGAAGTCCGCGGTTCCCTCCGTTCCATACAGCTCAAGGCCCATCTCCCGCATCCGGGCGGCGATGGGGAGGATATCGCCCTTCTGATCGTCGGTGACCGAGATGAAGACCGCACCTTCGAGGGGCAGCTCGTTGTCTGCTGCGATACAGGCCTTGTAAAACGCCCTGCCAAAGTCGTAATCGATGCCCATCACTTCGCCGGTTGATTTCATCTCCGGTCCGAGCACGGTATCCACGCCCGGGAGCTTGTTGAAGGGCAGGACCACCTCCTTGATGGCCACGTGGCTGATGGAGCGCTCGGTATATCCGATGTCGGCCAATCGCTGGCCCAGCATGACCTTTGCCGCAATCTTTGCCAGGGGGAGGCCGGTCGCCTTGGATACGAAGGGGACTGTCCGGCTCGCCCGGGGGTTGGCCTCGAGGACATAGACGATGCCGTCCTTGACCGCGTACTGAATATTGATCAGGCCGACGATCCCCATCGCACGCGAGATGCGACGGGTATAGTCGCAGACCGTCTCCACCACGTCGGGTGAGAGGGATTGCGGCGGGATGACGCACGCCGAGTCCCCCGAGTGGACGCCGGCCTCCTCGATGTGCTCCATGACGCCACCGATGAGGACATCCTCGCCGTCACAGACCGCATCCACATCGATTTCGATGGCATTCTGGAGGAACGAGTCGATGAGCACGGGGTGCGTGCGGGATACCCGGACCGCCTCCTTGATGTAGCCTTCGAGCTCCACGTCGTCGTGAACGAGCTCCATCGCCCGCCCCCCGAGGACATACGAGGGACGGACCAGGACCGGGTACCCGATGGTCGCTGCCCGCCGGAGCGCCTCCTCCTCCGATGTCGCGGAGGTGTTGGCGGGGCTCGGAATACCGAGTTCGTCGAGGAGGGTGGCGAACCGGTCTCGATCCTCGGCCATGTCCATCGCATCCGGACTGGTTCCCAGAATCCGGGTGGAGAGTCCCTCCTTCTCAAACGCCTGCTGGAGCGGAACGGCGAGATTCACCGAGTTCTGGCCACCGAACTGGACCATGACACCGTGGTACCGGTCTTTCCTGAGGATGTTGACCACGTCATCCAGTTCCATCGGTTCGAAGAAGAGGCGATCGGAGGTGTCGTAATCGGTGGAGACCGTCTCCGGGTTGTTGTTGACGATGTGCACCTCGATGTTCTCTTCGCGAAGCGCCATCACCGCGTGGACCGTGCAGTAATCGAATTCGATCCCCTGACCGATACGGATGGGACCCGATCCCAGGATGAGTACCTTGTCCGTGGGTGTGGGTACGATCTCGCAGCCCTCCTCCCACGTGGAGTAGAAGTAGGGGGTGGTGGCGGGGAATTCCGCCGCACAGGTGTCAACCATCTTGTAGGTCGGTGCAGGCGCATCTCCTGCGATCACCGCCTCATCGAGACCGGTCAGTTCCATGATCTGGCTTTGGGAGAATCCAAATGTCCTGGCTCTCTGGATCACCGCCGGTGACGGGTCTTTGCGCAGTGCGGCTTCCAGCTCCACCACGTGGCGTATCTTCTCCAGGAAAAAGGGATCGATGTGGGTCAGTGACGCGATTTCATCCACTGTGAATCCCTGGCGGAACGCATCGAAGAGGCAGCCGAACCGCTCGTCGGTGGGGCTGGACAGGATCATCCGGATCTCGGAGGGGCGGGTGTGCGGGTTGATGTCGGTGTCCAGCGATCGCATGGCCTTCAGGAACGCCTCTTCCAGGGTTCTCCCGATGGCCATCACCTCTCCGGTCGATTTCATGGCGGTGGTCAGGGTGCGGTCCGCGGTCTGGAATTTATCGAAGGGCCAGCGGGGCACTTTGACCACCACATAGTCGATGGCCGGTTCAAAGGAGGAGGGGGTGCAGCCGGTCACCTTGTTGGTGATCTCGTCCAGATGGAGGCCGATGGCAATCTTGGAGGCCACCCGGGCGATCGGGTACCCGGTCGCCTTCGACGCGAGGGCAGACGATCGGGAGACGCGGGGGTTCACCTCGATGACCCGGTAATCTCCATCCCGGTAGGCGAACTGGATGTTGCATCCACCCTGCACATCAAGTGCCCGGATGATCCTGATGGCCGCTGTCCGGAGGGTCTGGAACTCGTCGTCGCGGAGGGTGAGGATGGGGGCGACCACCACGCTCTCGCCGGTATGGATGCCCATGGCATCGACATTCTCCATGCCACAGACGATGACACACGTATCGGCGGCGTCCCGCATCACCTCGAACTCGATCTCCTTCCACCCGAGCACACTCTCTTCGACGAGCACCTGGTGGATGCGGGAGCGGGCGAGTCCGGTTTCCACGAACCGGCGCAGCTCCTCTGGTGTGCGGGCAATACCGCCCCCCGATCCGCCGAGGGTATATGCCGGGCGGATGATCGCGGGGAGACCCACCTCCTCGAGCACGTCGTCGATCGAGTGGGAGGGGTCGATGATCATGCTGCGGGGGATGGGCTCCCCGATCTGGCTCATCAGGGAGCGGAACTGGTCCCGGTCCTCTCCGCGGTAGATCGCCTCCAGGGGGGTCCCGAGGATGCGCACCCCCTCAAGGGCGCCCATCTCTGCCAGTTCAGCGGTCAGGTTCAGTCCGGTCTGTCCACCCATTCCCGACAGGATCCCGTCCGGCCGCTCCTTTTCGATGATCTTCGCGATGATGTCCGCACGCAGTGGTTCGATATAGATGACATCCGCCATATCGGGGTCGGTCTGGATGGTGGCCGGGTTGGAGTTGACCAGAACGACCGACACCCCCTCCTCCCGGAGCGAGCGGCAGGCCTGGGAGCCGGAAAAATCGAATTCGGCGGCCTGTCCGATCTGGATGGGGCCTGATCCGATCAGGAGGACCTTGCGGATCGCTGGATCGCGGGGCATTACGCGAGCCTCCCGATCAGTTCATCGAAGAACCGGTTTTCGGTGTCCCTCGGTCCCCCATGGGCCTCGGGGTGGAACTGCACGCAGGTCACACCCAGGTACGGATCATCGAATCCCTCGAGCGTCCCGTCGTTGACATTCTCATAGGAGACCTCGCTGCCCTCGGGCAGCGAGTCCCCGTCCACTGCAAAGCCATGGTTCTGGGTGGTGATGGAGATGGTGCCGTTGCGGTGACGGACGGGTTGATTCGTCCCGCGGTGGCCGAATTTCATCTTGTAGGTCTCTCCACCGAGTGCGAGGGCGGTGATCTGGTTTCCCATGCAGATACCGAAGATGGGCAGCGTTCCCAGCAGATCCCGGACACACTGGATGGGCGCAGCGGCCCGCACCGGGTCGCCCGGCCCGTTGGTGATGAAAAGCGCATCCGGCTTCGTGTCCGCGATGGCGTCAGCGGGCGTATCGTGGGGGAAGACATGGATGTCCGCGTTCCGGTGGCGGAGGCTGACGGCAATGTTCTTCTTGATCCCGAGATCGAGGACCGCGATCCGGGGCCCCGATCCGGGGATACGGTAGGGCTCCCGGCACGAGACCCGGGGGATCAGGTCGGTCTCCGAGATCGGCGCAACCGACCGTGCCTTCTCCACCGCGAGGGCGGGATCGCTCTCCCCCACGATGAGTGCCGCCCGCTGGGTGCCCCGTGTCCGGGTATTGATGGTGAGTTTCCGGGTGTCCACCCCCGCGATCCCCATCAGCCCCTCTCGTTCGAAGTACTCCCCCATCGGTATCCCGGTGCCCGGATACCGGCAGACCTCCCGGACCACACACCCGAGCGCCTCCACGCGGGGATGCTGGAAGTTCTGGATATCGACACCATAATTCCCGATCAGCGGATAGGTGAACATCAGAATCTGGCCGGAGTAACTGGCATCGGTGAGTGCTTCCATGTACCCGCCCATCTGAGTGGTGAAGACCAGCTCCCCGCTGACCTCACCTTCCACACCAAATCCCTCTCCGATGACGGTGGTACCGTCTTCGAGACCCAGCACAGCTTGCATGAAATGACCATATGAGGTGGGGGGCGCGCCTTCTTAACGGTAATGACCCGCCATCACTCAGTTCCATACGACGGGGGAGCAGACTCTTAACCGCGGGAACCAGATATGTATGGCATGAGTCAGCCGATCACCATCGAGATCATCGGCCCTGCCGACGGAGAATGCGGCCCTTTTCCCTGTGACGATGACCGCACCTGCGGACTGGTGGAATGCCACCCGACCGGGCGCCTGGTGCGGGCGTACCCGGCACTGGAGGAGGCGCTGAGTGATCGCTACGGAAGCGATGTCGAGGTGACCCTCACCCTCATTGAAAACGGGATCCCCGACCACGTGCGGGAGATCATCGAGGAACACCATCCTCCGCTTCCCATCGTCCTAGTCGCGGGTGCGCTCACCCCCATCGGCCGGGTATCCCTTCCCCTGATCTCCGCGGAGATCGACCGGGCGCGGTCAGATCAGCAGAGTCGTTCCAGTTGACCGGTCTCGATATCGTAGTACAGACCGCTGAGGGTGATCCGTCCCTCCTTTTCCGCTTCACTGACGAACCGGTAGGAGCGGAGATGATCGATCTGGCGGCGGACGTTCTCCTGTTCGATGAACCGCAGCCGTCTCACCTTCTCCTCCGGGGTGGTCGCGCTATAGCCCTGTGCGTCCGCGGCATCCCTGGCCTCGCGCGCATGGGCAAGCCAGCCGGGAATGTACTCGCCGCCTTCTCCCGCATCCAGCGCCGCCATTGCCCCGCAGTGGGAATGACCGTACACCACCACATCCTCGACGCCGAGATGGTCCACCGCATATTCAAGGACCGTGGCGAGGTTGGGGTCGTCCTCGGGGACGATGTTGCCGATGTTGCGGTGGACGAATATCTCCCCCATCCGTGCCCCGCACACGCGCTCCGGGTCAACACGGGAATCGGCGCACCCGATGAAGAGTGCAGTGGGAGTCTGTTTGTCGGCCAGTCCGGCATAATGATTGGGATCGCGGCTGAAATCGGTCTCGATGAACCGCCGGTTCCCTTCGAAGAATTTGTCAAGAGAGCTCATGCACTACCATGGACCGGCCGGGGAAAAGAAGGGATCGAAATTGTTCCCCGGATATCAGTCCTGGACGGCGCCGTGGTCCGCACCGCTGACCGCCATCGCATACCGTTTCAGCACGCCGGATGCCGGTGGTTCAGGCGGTGTCCACCGGCTCTTCCGCTCGGTCAACAGGTCGGCGTCCACCAGGAGATCGATCCGCTTCCGGTTCAGATCGATCTCGATGATGTCCCCGTCTTCGACCAGCCCGATGGGGCCGCCCACCGCCGCTTCGGGAGCGACATGTCCGATACAGGGGCCGCGGGTACCCCCCGAGAACCGGCCGTCGGTGACCAGGGCCACCCGGTTCATGCCGAGCCCCGCCAGCGCCGATGTGGGAGAGAGCATCTCCGGCATCCCCGGTCCTCCCCGGGGCCCCTCGTTCCGGATGACCAGGATATCGCCCTCCCGGATGTCCCCTCCGGTGATCGCGTCCATCGCCGCATCCTCGCCGTCGTAGACCCGTGCGGGCCCCCGGTGATACCACATGTTATCATCGACGGCGGCCGCCTTGACCACCGCACCGGCGGGCGCAAGAGTTCCGGTGAGGATCTTCAATCCTCCGGCAGGATGGATGGAATGCTCGCGGTCACGGATGACCGATTCATCGATGATGACCGCATTTTTTGCGATGTGGGTGATCCGATCACCGGAGACCGTGGGAGTGTCCGCGAGCATATCCCGGAGTCGACGGAGAACGGCGGGAATGCCGCCTGCACGATGGAGTGCAAGCATGGAATGGGGGCCGCCGGGCTGCATGTGGCATATATGGGGTACGGTCTCTGCGATGCGATCGAAGTCGTCCAGGCTGAGGGGTACATCGGCCTCGCGGGCGATGGCCATCAGGTGCAGGACCGTGTTGGTGGACCCGCCAAGCGCCATATCCACGGCAATGGCGTTTTCCAGGCTCTCTCGGGTGATGATCCGGCGGGCGGTCACCTCCCCGGCGACCATCTCCATGACCCGTTCACCGCTTTGACGGGCGATCCGGAGTTTCTCCGCATCCACCGCGGGGACGGTGGCACAGCCCGGTAGGGACATGCCCATCGCCTCGGTCATGCAGGCCATGGTATTCGCCGTATAGAGGCCCTGGCAGCTTCCGCATCCGGGCATGGCGGCAGTCTCCAGTTCGGTGAGCTCCTGGCCAGTGATGGCACCGGCAGCACATCGGCCCACTCCCTCGAAGACGTCGATCAGGGAGAGTTCCCGTCCGTGCAGGAATCCCGGCAGCATCGGCCCGCCGGTGACCACGATGCTGGGGATATCGCACCGGGCGGCGGCCATCAGCATCCCCGGCACGATCTTGTCACACGTGCCCACGCAGACCAGACCGTCGAACCGGTGTGCCTGGACGGTCAGCTCGATTGCATCCGCAATATTCTCCCGGGACGGAAGAGAGTACCGCATCCCCTCGTGCCCCATGGCAATGCCGTCGCATATGCCGATGGTCCCGAACTCGAAGGGCACCCCGCCACCGGCGGCGATCCCCTCCCGGACCTTGTCGGCGACCATGCGGAGGTGGAGGTGCCCGGGAACGATATCGTTCCAGGCGTTGGCAATCCCGATCATCGGTGAATGGAGTTCGTCATCGGTCAGTCCGAGGGCCCGGAGGAGGGAACGGTTCGGAGCACGTCGAAATCCTTTCGTCACAGTATCGCTTCGCACGGAGATTCCTCTGATCAAACAGTGGGAGAAGGGATATAAATACGCATTGCTCTTCCCCGACGGATCCGTATCATTTTTGCCGGGGGCAGGCGAGTGAGTGTCACCATGTCCCGGGATTCCCGTGATCTGCAGATACCGCACCCGGTGGCCATCCGGCGGTGTGCGGACTATGATCCCGATACCGTCCATGCAGCGGTATCCGGGACAGTCGACCTGTTGGGCGGCATCGATCGGTACGTCCGTCCCGGATCCACCGTCCTGCTCAAGCCAAACCTCCTCTTTGGCGCTGCCCCGGAGCGGGCGGTGACCACCCACCCGGCGGTCCTCACTGCCGTGGGCACGCTGCTCGCCGATCAGGGCTGCCGGGTCATCATCGCCGACAGCCCGGGGGCGGGCACTCCCTACACCCCGCGGGCGCTCAGGAGGGCCTATCAGGATGCGGGGTATGACCGGGTGGCCCGGGAGATCGGAGCCGAACTGGCCACCGGGACCGAATCCCGGATGGCCGCCTTCCCGGAGGGACGGGTGATGAAGCAGTTTCCGGTCATCGCCCCGGCCCTGGAGGCGGATGCGGTGGTGAACGTCTGCAAGCTGAAGACCCATGTCTTCACCACGCTATCCGCGGCGACCAAGAACCTCTTCGGCCTGGTTCCGGGGTACGAAAAACCAGCTTTCCATGCCCGATTCCCGGATCCGGATGATTTTTCAGAGATGCTGGTGGATCTCGCCGAATTCGTGCGTCCGGCACTCTCCCTCGCCGACGGGGTGATCGCCATGGGCGGGGACGGTCCCATGTCGGGGATCCCGTCCTCCCTCGGATACGTTCTCGCCTCACCGTCCCCCTATCCACTCGATCTGGTCGCGGCCCGCGTGATGGGGATGGATCCCGATCGGATCGGGGTGGTGACCGCGGCCTGTCGGCGGGGCCTCACCGACCCGGAGATGGCCGCCATGTCCATCCGTGGCGATCCCCTCCCCGACCAGGGATCCCATCCGCTGCATCCCGCGGGGTATGTATCGGGCAGGCCTCGATCCGCCTCGTTCCGGATCCGCATGGCCCGCTCCCTCGGCTGGATGTACACCCATTATCCGGCCATGCATGCCGCTTCATGCACCGCCTGCTGGCGATGTGTCCGCTCCTGTCCCCGGCAGGCGATTGAACTGCGAGACGGTGTTCCGCACATCACCTACCGCCGCTGCATCCGGTGCTACTGCTGCCATGAGATGTGCCCGTCCGGGGCGATATCGCTCAGAAGGCCGCTGGCGGGGCGGGTGGTCTCGCGTTTCGTGGGCTGACCTCAGTCCGGTCCGGCGTAGAGGCCGGCCACCCCACCGATGACGATGACCGCAGGCGCGCGGACCTTCTTTCGATCCGCTATATCCGCGATGTCGGTGAGTGTGCCGGTGGTCACCCGCTGGTCGGGCCGAAGCCCCCGCTCAATGATCGCCACGGGTGTGTGCGGATCCATCCCGAAGTGCACCAGTGCGTTGGCGTTGTGGCGCAGGTTCCGCACCCCCATCAGGATCACGATAGTGCCCCCGAGTTCAGCGAGTGCCTTCCAGTTGATCGCCGATGAGTCCTTGGTGGGATCTTCGTGCCCGGTCAGGATGGTCACCTGGCTGGCGAACCGTCGGTGGGTCACCGGGATACCCACCATTTCGGGCACCGCGATGGCACTGGTGACACCCGGGATCGCTTCCACCGGGATACCATGGGCTCGGAGAGTCTCCATCTCCTCCCCGCCGCGGCCGAACAGGAAGGGATCACCACCCTTGAGGCGGACCACCGTCTTTCCGTCCTGTGCACACCTGACCATCAGGGCCTCGATCTCGTCCTGTTCCAGGATGTGATGCGATCCGTATTTTCCGCAGTCGATTCTCTCGGCAGAGGCAGGAAGAGAGGCCAGCACCTCCTCTCCCGGGAGCTGATCGTACAGGATCACATCGGCTCTGGCGATCACCTCCTGCGCCCGCAGGGTGAGAAGGCCGATGCCGCCGGGCCCCGAACCCACCAGATAGACGGTCCCCACCATATCAGATCCCCAGGGCCGTCCGGGCCTCCGTGATCAGGTGATCGGCGATCCCCCGCAGATCACGGCCCGCCTGCCGTGCCTCATCGGTGTGGGATACCCGCTCCTCCACCCGTTCGAACCGGTCTCCATCGAGCGAGAGGACCTCCGCGGTGAGCTGGCCTCCCCTGCAGTATATCCCCACGGGGGTGAAACATCCACCCTCGAGCTCCTCCATCACCGCCCTCTCCATGGCGGTGTCCTGCCGTGTCGGAGGGTGGTCGAGTGAAGAGATCTGATCCACCACCACGGGATCGTCTCTGCTGACCACCGCGATGGTCCCCTGGTTGGGCGACGGGACGAACCGATCGACAGGCAGGCGGGTGCCGCCTTCAGCAATTCCAAGACGATCCAGGCCCGCTTGTGCGAGAACGATGCCGTCGTATTGACCATCACGGAGTTTTTTGAGTCGGGTATCCACGTTTCCCCGGAGTCCATGGACGTCCAGATCGGCATCGTGCCGGAGGAGCTGCGCCCGCCTCCGGGTGCTGGATGTACCGATGACGGACATCTCCGAGAAGGGCAGGTCATGGACCAGGAGATCATTCGGGGAGTCCCGTTCGAGTACCGCGGCGGTGACAACCCCCGCCGGCCGGAGGGCGGGGATATCCTTCATGCTGTGGACGGCGGCATCGATCCTGCCCCGGACAATGGCATCATCCAGCGCTCTGACAAAGACACCCTGTCCTCCGATCTCATGGAGGGGGACATCCGTGGCCGAGTCTCCGTGCGTGGAGATGATCACCGTCTCCACCTCCACCCCCCTCCCGGCAAGCGCCCGGCAGACCTGTTCGGTCTGTGCCAGGGCAAGGCTGCTCCCCCGGGTCCCGATCCTCAGAGGCATGATGACAGGATCTGTGCGATCTGTTCGATATCTTCCGGGGTGTGCGCTGCGGAGAGGAAGTTCGTCTCGAACTGGGACGGCGGGAGGAAGACCCCCTGCGACAGCGCCGCTCGCCAGTACCGGCGGTGGGCGGCGGTATCGCTTTCCTGTGCCTCGGTATAATTCGCGGGCGGTGTGGCCCGGAAGAAGTAGGAGAACATCGACCCGCACCGGACGAAGCATCCCGGCCCCCTGTCTCCGATCGCCTCTTCCAGTGCGCGGGTTCCCTCGTCCATTCTATCGTAGATCTCCGGGTGGTCGCGCAGGTACAGCAGGGCCGCATTGCCTGCCGCAAGAGAGAGGGGATTTCCGGAGAATGTTCCTGCCTGGTAGACCGGTCCTGCAGGGGCCAATTGCTCCATGATCTCCCGATGGCCGCCGACCGCCCCGATGGGCAGTCCTCCCCCGATGATCTTGCCCAGCGTGGTCAGATCCGGGGTGATCCCGTACGCACCCTGCGCTCCGCCGATGCCGAGTCGGTACCCGGTGATCACCTCGTCGAAGATGAGCAGGACATCATGGTCTGCGGTGATGGACCGGATCTCCTGGAGGTACCCGGTCTCCGGGAGGATGGGGCCCACGTTCCCCATCACCGGCTCGATGATCACCGCGGCTATATCTTCGCTCATCCTCAGCGTCTCCTCCAGGGCGAACGCATCATTGTAGGGAACCTGCCGGGTGTGGGAGGTGATCGCCGCGGGTATGCCCGGCGAGTCCGGAACACCCATGGTCACTGCCCCCGATCCTGCCTTGACCAGCACGGAATCGTGGGCGCCGTGGAATCCCCCCTCCACCTTGACGATATCGTTCCGACCGGTGAATCCGCGGGCGAGCCGGATTGCCGCCATGGTGGCTTCCGACCCGCTGCTCACAAATCGGACCATCTGGATCGAGGGATGGTCCCCGATGATCAGCGACGAGAGATCGAGTTCGAGAGATGTCGGTGTGCCGTACAGCCACCCTGCCTCCAGCTGCCGCAGGATACCGTCCCGGACTGCGGGATGGGCGTGGCCCAGGATGAGGGGGCCATATGCCATGCAGCAATCGATGTATTCTGCGTTGTCGACCGTGTACAGCCTCGATCCCTGTGCCCGCTCGGTATAGAACGGATAGGGATCGATGGCCCTGACCGGGCTGGAGACACCGCCCGGCATCATGGCCCGGGCCTCCCGGAAGAGATCACTGCTCTGCATTGATCCACCTTGCGGCCGATTCGGCAAAATAGGTGACGATGAGATCCGCACCCGCCCGCTTCAGGCAGGTGAGGGTCTCCATGACCACGGTCGGTTCATCGATCCAGCCCTCCTGTGCCGCTGCCCGGATCATGGCGTACTCCCCGCTCACCTGGTATGCGGCGACCGGCGGCCCGATCTGGCGGACAGCGGCAAGAATGTCGCCGTAGTACCCCGCCGGTTTGACCATCAGGATATCCGCCCCCTCGAGGGCATCCAGTTCAGATTCGCGTACGGCCTCACGGCCGTTCGACCAGTCGAGCTGATAGGACCGGCGGTCCCCGCACAGGCACCCGGAGTCGGCAGCGTCCCGGAACGGCCCATACATCGAGCTCGCAAATTTGCTGGAATACGACATGATCAGCACCTCCTCGTATCCCGCATCGTCAAGGGCTGCCCGGATCGACTGCACCATCCCGTCCAGCATGCACGAGGGGGCCACCACGTCCGCACCCGCCGCCGCATGGCTGACCGCGATCCGGTTCATCAATTCCAGTGAGGGATCGTTGAGGAGATCCGGGCCGTCCCGCCCCGGGCCAAGAACACCGCAATGGCCGTGATCGGTGTATTCACAGGCACAGACATCGGTGAAGATGGCCATGTCGGGAACCGCGTCCCTGATCCGTTTCACCGCCTTTTGTATGACACCGTCCCGTGCATATGCACCGCTCGCCTGTTCGTCCTTGTGGGACGGGATGCCAAAGAGCATCATCGCCCGGATCCCGGCCTCGAATAGATGTGCGGCATGCGCTGCAACGGCATCAACGGGATACCGTTTCTGTCCGGGGAGAGTCGGAAGCTCCACGGCTCGTTCCGCCCCTTCATCCACGAACACGGGGGCAATCAGGTCGGTGACACACAATCCCGTCTCCCGGACGAGGGGGCGGATCCTCTCCCTTCTCAGGCGTCTCAATCGTTCTTGTGGAAACATAATTCCTCACCCTGGGTCAGGCTTCTGACAATCGACTCGGTCACTTCAAAATCTCCGTTTTCCGCAGATATACGAATAGATTTGGTGAAATCGGCAAGGATTTTATTGACCAGCACCCGGGAGAGATCATCGATGATCGCCCTGGTCTGCTGATCTGTCGGCTCCAGCCGGTGCAATGCCCGGTCCCGTTCTCTCATGCGGATCGCTTCAGCCCAGGTGTACAGGTGCGCCAGCGTATCTTCGGCCGCCGTCCTCTTCAGGAGCCGGATGGTGCGGGCCATCTCCGCTGTGAGATATGCGCGGGCCTCTTTTGCCTCGCATCTCCGCTGGTCCATGTTCCGCTCGCTGATGGAACGCAGGTTGTCGATGGTGAAGAGATGAACCCCCTCGATATCGCTCACCCCCTCTTCGACATCGCGGGGCTGGGCGATATCGATGATGACGAGGGGATCCGGGCGGGAATCAAGGGGCCACTGACGACCCTCCATCGCATCTGCGAGCTGGTGGGTGTGGATGACCGGGTGGGGAGCGGCGGTGCAGGAGATGACCACGTCCGAGAGGGTGATGTAATGGTACAGATCATGGAAATCGACCGCGCGGCCACCGATCTTCGCTGCAAGGGCCACCGCCCGGTGATAGGTCCGGTTGGTGACATATATCGCGCTCAGGTTCCGGGCGGATAGTGCCTGGGCGACGAGCTGGCCCATCTCACCGCTCCCCACCACCAGGATGTGCCGGTCGTGGAGACTTCCCATCAGCGACTCGGCGAGCTCCACCGCGGCGGAGCCGATGGAGACCGCTCCCCGGTTGATCCGGGTGTGTCGGCGGACGCGGGACCCGACATGGACCGCCGCCATGATGCACCGCTCCAGCAACCGGGTGCAGGACCCCCGGTCCCGGGCGGTGGCGAGCGCATCCTTCAGCTGTCCGAGGATCTGGTCCTCTCCGACGATCATCGAATCGAGGCCGCTGGCGAGTTCCATCAGGTGGGCGATCACCTCCGGTCCCGACAGGATGGTAAATCCGGACCGGCCCTGATCATCGAGAAACGATTCGAGCGCCTCCGGGGTTCCATGGATCAGGATCTCGATCCGGTTGCACGTCTGGAGAAGCACGGCCCCCTGCACCCGTCCGGCAATGCCGCGCAGTGCATCACTCTCGTCAGGGAACCGGTTCTCCTCGAGGGCCTGGATATCGGATGTATGGTGGTTGAGGGTCGCCAGTGCCAGGGGCAGATCGCCCTTCTCATTCATGGATATACCTCTGCATGGCAAGGGTGCGTGCATCCTCCTCGTCGATGGACAGCCGGCTCCAGATCTCCGGGTCCCTGATGACCGCGTGGAGTATCTCCCGGCGGCGGGGCGCAGACAGACCGCTCTCCTGCAGCCGGTCACGGAGTTCATGCTGCAGCTGGATCATCCGGTCGAGATCGGGAAGATGTTCCTGGAGGTATTCGCGCACGAATCGGGGAACCGCCGGGCTGTCCCCCATGGTGCTGATGGCGATACAGTACCGATCCCCTCTGACCACCGACGGGACGAGGATGTCTCCCCGTGATCCGGTGGCGTTGTTGTAGAGGATGGATTTATCACGGCAGATCCCCCCGATCTGATCATTGAGCAGCGGATCGCTGGTGGCCCCCACCGCCAGGAACGACCCCTCCAGGAGGCGTTCGACAGGAGCGGGATCGGAGACGTCGAGATCCATCGTCCTGCGGTGAACGGGGACCTGATCGAATCCGGGATCGAACGTTCTGCTCACCACCTCCACCTCTGCATGACCGGCGAAGAACGCTGCCTTCCGCAGGCCCACCGATCCCCCCCCAAATATCACCACCCGCTTCCCCCGCAGGTCAAGCATCAGAGGGATCATCGCTGTACAATAGGTGTGCTGCCGTTCATTAAGATGTTGAAAAAATCCTGCATCCCTCCTTCCGATTTCATCGAGCACATGAACAGGTGACCGGATCCGGCACCAGAGAGATTAAATGAGATGGGGTTCATCATGCAGACTGGATGCATGAGCTGATCTCCCCGGTGAATCCCCGGACCATCCTTTCGTTCCTGGGTAGATTCCTGATGGCTGCTGCGTTCGTCCTTGCCGTGCCGGGCGGATTCGCAGTATTCTCGGGGGAGTATCACATCGCGGCGATTTACGCGGGGATCAGCGGGGCGGTACTGCTTCTGGGCTGGCTGGTCGATCGGTCGATCGATGCTCCGGAACTGGAAAAGAAGGATGCGCTGGTGATATCGGGTATCATCTTCCCGCTTCTGGCATTTCTCAATGCCATCCCGCTCTCCATTTCCGGCGGGGTGCCGTTTCTGGATGCCTTCTTTGAATCGGTCTCCGGGGTGACCACCACCGGGCTTTCGCTTGCCCCGGAGCCGGTGGGGCCGGTGTTCCTGTTCGTGCGGTCATGGTCACAGTGGATCGGAGGGGTCGGTATCGTCCTCGTCGTCCTCATTCTCCTGCTCCAGCCGGGCACCAGTGCGTTCCGGCTTTTTTCGGTCACCGGAGGCCAGCGGGGGATCCGGTCCAACGTAGTGAACACCGCATACCTCCTCGGAGCGGCGTACATCGTCCTCACCATTATCTCGATGATCATCCTCCTGCTCGCGGGGATGACCCCGTTCGACGCGGTCTGCCATGCCTTTGCATCGGTTTCCACCGGCGGGTTCTCCACTCACCCCGACTCGATCGGCGGGTATGCGGGAACGGTCGTCCCGCTTGCCATCGTGGCCTGCTTCATGATGGGGGTGTTCAACTTCGCCCTGTTCATCAATCTTCCGCGGGATCCGTCGGCGTTCTTCCGTGACTCCTCCGTCCGGGCGTTTGCAGTGATCGTCCTTGCGGGGGTGGGACTCCTCATCATCACCCTCTGGGGGACCGGATCGACATCCGAGGTTCTTTCGAACGCGGGATTCCATGCGTTCTCCGCGCTCAGCACGACCGGATTCGATATCGCGGATGTGGACACATTACCCGACGGGGCCAAGTGGGTGATCACCGTGCTCATGTGGATCGGGGGATCGGTGGGGTCCACTGCCGGGGGGATCAAGCTGATCCGGATCATCATCCTGCTCAAACTGGTGCAGATGGTCTTCACCCGGATATTTCTTCCCCGCGAGGCGATCACCCCGCTGAAAGCGGGAGACGAGGTGGTGGACGTCGAGGACCTCCACATGATCGTCACCTTCGTCCTCCTGTACATCGGCATCATCATCGTGACGGCGGGCATCTTCATGGCGCACGGGTTTGGCGGAGTGGACGCGATCTTCGAGGTCTCCAGTGCGCTCGGGACCGTCGGCCTCTCCACCGGTATCACCGCCGCCACCCTTCCCGTCCAGCTGAAGGGGATTTTGATCATCAACATGCTCTTCGGACGGCTGGAGATCATACCACTATCATTATTGTTCATGCCGAGAACGTGGGTGAGAGGAAGGTAGCATGCAGATTGTCGTGGTGGGAGCGAGTGCGATGGGGCTCAATCTGGTACAGACCCTGATCCCGAAGGGGCATGAGATCATCCTGGTGGAGAAGGACCTCGACCGGGCCCGGGATATCGCCGAGTCCTATGACTGTGCCGTCATTCATGGAGAACCAACCCAGCCGGAGATCCTGGAGAAGGCCAAACTGGGGGAGGCGCATGCCGTCGTCGCCGCCACCGACCACGACCAGGAAAACATCCTGATCGGCATGATAGCACGGACCATGGGGGCCGGGAGCATCTATATCCGCACCGAGGACATGCAGTTCCTGACCATCGCCAAAAGGATCGGATTCCACCACGTGGTCAACCCATCGCAGACCGCTGCCACCATCATCTACGACGCGATCCGGGGCGTCGATACGATCGAGCTCTCCACCCTGCTCCGGGGGGAGGTGCGAATATTCAGTGTCATCGCCGGTCGCAAGCAGGTAAAAAAAGCACTCAAAGAGATTTCCTTTCCTGATCGGACGATGTGCATGGGGCTCTACCGGAACAATGTCTTTCATCTCATCCAGGAGAATCCCCAGCTGCAGGAGGGCGATGAACTGCTCTTCGTGGCAGTCGGGGATACCGAAGCCGAGGTGGAGGAGATCTTTACCGATGCAGAGGAGGCGCAGGCATCTCCGTAGGTCCCGATTTCGATATCATTAAGAGATCACGACACGAATTCTGTAGAGCACTGCGTCGATAGTGTAGTGGTCATCACTAGGCGTTGCCAACGCCTAAACCCGGGTTCGAGTCCCGGTCGACGCATCGAGATAGTGGAAAAGGTTCTCCAGAATGGAGTCCGTTTCCTTTTTTCATTCTTTCTCCCCCGAATGGGGTATGTATACATGTACAATCACCCACACCAGGTGGGCGCTCCCTCTCTGCGATCGCCGGATGAACAGATGATCCTCCCGCCGTGATCGAAACCGACAGCTGTTCGCGCAGGGCAGGTGATTCGGCCGGCCAGAATTACCCGGAATCCATTCTGCTCTCCATTGTCATGAGCCAGGATGGCAACCCCTCAACCGTCCGGGGCACCGCATGCTTCACCAGGGTCATTCTGAAGTCGGTATCACAGAGCACTCGCCCCTCGAGGTGTTCTTCGATCCTCCTGCAGAGAGAACCGCCCTCTCTGTCCCAGTCGGTGAAGAGAATGATCTCGTCGAACCGGGACGCGATCATGTCACACAGATCCGTGATAGACCACCCTGAATGAACCCGTACAATCTCCCCGGTGAAACCAAGACTTCGCAGCGCCGATTCGTCCTTCTTCCCCTCCACCAGTATGGGAATTTTCCCGTTTCTCTCCCGAAGATCGGCCAAAACTTCCTGTACCTCTTCAAAAGAACCCCGGTAATCCATCTCCTCGAACCTCTCCCCCGATTCACCGGCGGACAACCGAATCGACCGATGTCACGGGCATATCCCTGACCGGTGGCCTGCACCGGAATCAACCCTGCGCCCTTTCCGCATCCACACCACCGCCACACGGCACAATGGGGATGTCCGGCCCACCGGTTCGCGGGTGGTGAGTGAGGGTGCCTCCCCGCGGAATCATCGCCACCGTTGATCCGGGGTGGGTTTCCCTTTCCATTTCCAGGATGCGATCACCCATTGTAATGGTGGTAATCAAATGTCTTCTGTAAATATTCCTGTTTCCTGCGTTCGCTTCCCTCTCGTGGCGGGCGCAGGTACCCGCTCTCCGGTGTCTGAAGAGCGGGGCAGAACGGGCACAGCGCGGAATCGATATCGTTTGCCTTCGTCCTGACCGGGCAGTAGTACTCCCCGTCGACGAAATGGACCGTATCACCGCCCGGAAACGGCATACCGACCGGATGAGGGGGTATCCTCTGGACGAAGATGCAGAATCCCGCAAGGAGGAACTTGAGGAACCTGAGCCGGTCACCGCCGTCATCTTTCGAACACTGTGCGGCCGCCATCTCAAAGAACTGTGCTGCATCCTCTGGCAGACGGTCCGGCATCGAACTGAATTCGCCCCGGAGATCCATGGCCCTGCTGGTCCGGTATGTCTCCTGCAGGTGATCCCTGATCGTCGCCACGAGTCTCCGCCGGTATCCCGGATCGATCGACTCAACCTTCCGTGAAAGGTTCAACTGCATGCGCCGGATATCCTGCGGGGAGTATCCGCCCAGAATGTCGGCGATCACGCTCCCGAGATCTCCGCGGGTCTGCAGGGATGCGAGCCTGGAGCACTGATCCTGTATTTCCCGGACGTTCATCGCTCTCTCTCTGGTGATCCTTCACATGTATCTGTGTGGCCGTGGCAGTTGAGGGTTTTTCCGGGTGGTGTTCTCCTCCGGGAAAGCCGTTTTCTGGTGCAGTGCGTCCTCTCCGGCATCTATCCGGCATGGAACGCGTCCCGGCTCGACCCCATCGAGGCGTTGCGGGCGGAGTGATCCCCCCCTCATTTTAAAGAATGAGATGAGATCAGATCGATTCCTCCCAGCCCTGGCCCATGTCGATGAGTGGGCGCACCTCGGTGACCCCGAAGCGGGCCACCGCCTGCATCATCTCCGCGGCCTCCTCACCGGCGACCTTCGCCATCTGCACCTTGAAGTCGTCGAGTGCCGGGCCGGATGTGGCCAGATCCGCCAGTCTCAGGTAGACCCGGATCCCCTTCCAGTCCGTGAGGCCCTCTCCGGGTTCCATGATCAGGTACACCGCGTGCGGGTTCTCCTGGAGATTGGCAAGAGTGCGGTTGTCGCCGAGTCCGGCGACCACCGTCTCCCCGTCGGTCATCTGCGGCGATCCCAGCACCGCGGAATCGACCTTCCCCCCGCATCGGCGGTGCTGAGGGTGCCGATCCGCGGCTGCGAGTTGAAGTACTTCATCAGTTTCGATGACATTATCCATTCCTCCGTTGAGATACTCTTCCTCTCCACCCGATCCTCATAGAGTTTGTGGCCCCCGGGAACGGTCGTGCCCGCCTGCGGGCACTCCCGTGATGACACCGGGGGGTTTCCCACCCCGAGCCTCCCCTTCGCACCTTCCCTGGCGACCGGAAAGAGTCCCCGGCGGGCTCTGCATACCATCGATGCGATCCCTCTTTTTCGGTGGGTCGCAGGTGACGCCTTCACCCCGACGGGTCGGTAATCTATGGAGAACCGTTCGAGTGCACGCCTGCGCGTCAAATGCACAACCGGTTTATACCACCACGCCAACCACATGCCGATGAAGAGACTCCTGTTGTGTGTCGCCATCGCTCTCCTCCTCGCGGCCGGGTGCCTCACCCCCGGGACCCCTCCCGCAGGGGGATCACGACTGCAGATCCTGTCGCCCTCGGAACCGTTTCCCCTCTTCGAGGGAGAGGGGGTGATGACCGAGATCATCACCGGTGAGACTCCCATCCTGCCGATGAACTTCAGCCTCGGATACGTGGTCATCGATCCCGGGAACGGGACGCCTCCACACCGCCTGCTCCCCACGAGCGAGTTGATCTACGTGGATGCGGGAACGGCCAGGGTCCGGTGTGACCATGGAACAGTCACCGCAGAAAGAGAGGAACTCGTCCTGATTCCCGAAAGCGTTCTCCAGTCCATTGACTCGGTCGGCGATGCACAGCTCCGCTATGTATCCGCAATTCAGCCCCCCTATTCCGATGAGATCGAGATCGCGGGTGATGCACTCCACTCGTGCGGCATCCAGACCGACAGCGTACCGATAGTGGTGCGTGATCCGGGCGAGGGGATCGAATGGGACTTCGATACCGGGACAGTGATCTACACCCTCATCAACCCCGTGCTGATGCCGGAGAAGGAGATCCCCATCGACTACAGCGTCGCCTTCGCCGAGATTCGGCCCGGCGGTCATGTGGTGAAGAACCGGTTGATCGGGCGAACGGAAGTCCTCTACGTGATCGAAGGCGAGATCGAGATCTCCTCCCCCGGCGATGCGACGATCAGGGTTCCCGCGGGCAGCGCGGGCTATATCCCACCGGGATGCATCAAGGAATACCGCAATTCCGGGGAAGGGAATGCACAGATCCTCTCCTTCGTGGATCCGGCATGGACCCTCGAGGGATCCGAACTGCTGGACTGAGGGGACCATCCCTCTCTTCCACCGGTATCCCCTCCATGGCGGGCGCCATCTGCCCGGTCCGGGGATGCAGCACCATTGCATCAGTATACCGCGGAGGTGCTCGGCCATGAATTGCTGTGCATGTACAGTGTTCTTTGGAGTGGGGGTCCCCCCGTCGAGCGCAAAACAGAGGTTCGATGCGACACTTGTTTTGCCCAAAGCCACTGCTGTGTTTGACCTAAACCCCGTGCATTCAACCGGAGGCCAGAAAAAGGAGAGAGCCGATGACCGCGATGTGCATCGCACAGAAGAGAGAGACCAGCAGAAATTTAGTTTTGCGCGTCTTGTGCCGGAAAAGACGCATTGCCAGAAGAGCGCCGAATGGTCCGAGGAACGCACCGAACAGGAGTCGTTTCTCGCTTGTTCTCAGGGCATTCTTCCTGGATTTTTGTTTATCGAATGCGAACGTTGAGAATGCGACGATGTTCAGGGCGCCGTACAACGCGAGGAGGAGCAAAAGCTCGTCTGATGGCATCACGGCCGTCTCCTCATGATGCGGGCTTGAATGCGGTTCACAGATACATGTAGTTCATTCGACTCCATCAGTTCGTCGATGATCCGGTGCCCGGGACGGATGCCGGCACCAGTCCCGGAAAAAAACAGCGTTCCCTGGAGAGCGCGATGGATAAGACAGCTGAATGAAGGAAAAAGGGTGCGGAGAATTGCCCCGGTGCGGCCCATGGCAGTATCCGGAGCAATGCTGGTATCTTATTTCCTGGGTGTCTTCGGTTTCCTGTCCTTCGCCATTCATCACACCTCCCGCCACAAATGGTTGATATGGTAGTGTATCCTTTAAAGATATAAGGATATTTGATGAAACGATGAACGAGAGGGTTCAAACAGACTCAGCCCATATTTAAGGGCTATTTCCCTGTTATATGGCATTTTATCCCCCGGTTAATCCTCAATACGCAAAAAAGGAGCGAATCTGTCATCGATCATATACTCTGCCCCACTTATTGCAGATCACTCCGCCCCTGGGGGAAGAAGTGAACTTCCATGCACAGCAACAGCCCCCTGCCGGCGGATCGGGCGGGCAGGTGAGACATTCGGTCCGGATGCGGGGATCGATGGTCGCCGCAAACCGGGAGTAGTCGGTGATCCCGATCTCCTTGCAGGGAAAGAGAGGAAGGTTCTTTCGCTCCCGCGCGGCCTGGGTGCGACAGGTGCGGACATACAGGAGCAGGGTCCGGGGATCTGGGCGGTGGATCTCCTGCTTGTTGAGGAGATGGAAGAGCCGGTGGGGAAGCGCGGCTTCAAGGCAGTCGAGCCCGCCGTTCACGGGCAGCCGGAGCCGTTGCATGATCCGGCGCGCCTCGATCACGGAGAACTTCTCCCAGACCTGACGGTCGAATTTGAGCGCCCGGTCAAGGCCGAACTCCTCTTCGATGGCCAGGAACCAGAGCCCGTCGATGGCCAGCCAGTTCTTCGCGGCATCGATGAGTGCGTGGTCGGGGTCATCAGCTCCTCCCATGTACCCGGGATATGGCAGGTGCGCCTCCATAACCATTGCGAATAGCGTGCACTGATGATGGCCGGGTGATCATATACTGCTGTGACGGATCTCCTGATGGGTATCGGAAACGAGCTCCTCGGCGATGACGGCGCCGGGATGGCGGTCGCCCGTCGGCTCCAGGGCGTTTTGGGATGGACCGTGCTCGTCTGCGGCACCGCCCCGGAGAACTTCACCGCCCCCGTGCGCCGCGCGCGGCCGGAGGTGCTGGTGCTGGTCGATGCCGCCGATATGGGCCTTGATGCCGGATCGGTCCGCCGGGTACCACCGGAGCACCTGGAGGACCTCTCGTGGGGGACCCACCAGCTCCCCCTCTCCCACCTGTTTTCGTTCCTTGCCGGCTGTTTTGGCGAGGGAGTGGTGATCGGCATCCAGCCCGGACAGATCAGCGAGGGGATCGGTCTCAGCCCGCCGGTGGAGCGGGCGGTGGAGGAGGTCTGCATGATCCTCCGCGACCACCGGCCAGGCGACATCAGGGAATTCGATCCCGGGGAGTGAACCGGGTTCTTCGGCCTATTCAGACTCTTTCCAGACCAGCCAGACCGCTCCCAGTGCCGTGAGGGTGGCGATAAAGAACACCGCAGAGATCGCATCTGCCGGGATATTGAGCTCAAGGAACTTCGCGGAATCGTACACCACGTAGATCAGGAAAGTGAGCGCGAAGAGCCATCCATAGTCCCGTTTCCGGACCATGGCCAGGTGGAGGGCCAGTGCGGCGATGATCAGCTCGATGATGATGGAGATCGGCTGGAGAACCACGTCGATTGCCATGACAGACAGATGCACTCCCCCGCTCTTGTAGGTATCCGTTTCGTGCAGAAAATGGGGGAGACTTTTCACTCCACGATCATCACTTCGCTGTACCGATCGTCGGTGGCCAGCAGAAACTCGTCACTCATGGAAAGGGAATTTTTCGGGCACGCATCGGTGCACTGTGCGCAGAAGACGCACTGGGTGACATAGATCCGGACCCGCTTCGTCTCCGGGAGGAACTCAATCGCGTTCGCGGGGCAGACCCGGGTGCAGAGTTTGCAGCCGATGCAGCTCTCCCGGTCATAGGTGATTCGACCGCGGTAATTCGGCGGAGTGGGAATCGGAGGATTGAGGGTTGCTTTTCCGGCGGCGACCTGATCGAGCAGATCCCGGATCGACGGGGGCAGATACCGGGCCGGGAAGAGGTTGGTCACCGGTTTCCTCCAGACCTGGCGGAGCACCTCGGCCATGGTGGGCAGGACCTTCATGCCGCCACCCCCAGCCCGAGCAGGGCGTCAACCACCAGCAGGATCATTCCCGCGAGGGCGACTGCCGCGATATAGCCCCAGTACAGGGTGACCACCTGGGTGATCCGGAACCGGGCCATTCCCACCCGCAGGAGAGTCATGGAGAAGAACGCGACGGCGATCACCTTGAGGATGAAGAAGAGACCATCCACCAGCAGCGCCACTGCGGGATCGAGGGGGACGGCCCAGGAAATGTTCCAGGGGAGGAATATCGCCACCGCAAGCGAGGCCATGGCGAGCGTCTTCGCCCCCTGCGCCACCGTGAACATGGCCAGGTGGCGGCCGGAGTACTCCACCAGCAGACCGCCGGCGAGTTCCGTCTCCGCCTCGGGGGTATCGCAGGGGACCCGGGAGACCTCGGCGGGGGTCACCCAGGCGAGGGCGACCAGCAGGAGGATGCACCCGACGATGCCGGGGATCCCCACCACCCCCCAGATGGTTATTCCGCTGGTGATCCCCGCGATGGAGACGAGGGTGAAGGGATCGGTGATACCCGCCACCGACAGTCGCCATGCCACCGCGATGATGGCGATGGCGAGGGGAAATTCGTAGGAGATCATGGTCACCATCTCCCGCTGCGCCCCTACCGTGGCATAGGGTGACCCGGAGGCGAAGCCCCCCGCGACCATGGCAAGCGCAGGGACGGTGAGCAGGTACATCACCAGCACCACGTCGCCGAAGGTCCCGGCGAGTCCCCCGAGCAGCGGCGGCATGCTGCCGATGGGAAGGTAGAGGAGGACCATCAGAGATGAGGCGAGCGCAATCACCGGCGCCCAGGTGAAGATGCACCTCACCGCATGCGCCGGGACGACACAGTCCTTGCAGAGGAGCTTGGCGATATCGATGAATGGCTGCCGGATGCGGGGGCCCACCCGGGCCTGCATACGGGCGGCGAGCTTGCGGTCGATCCCCAGGAGGAGGAGACCCACCAGGATGCCGTAGAGCCCCACCAGCACCGTTCCTCCGATCATCAGCAGGAGTGTTGCGACATTCATCGCTGCAACCTCCGTGTCTTCTCCACCGAGAGGCGATGGAGCGCCTCCCTGGTGAGTTCATCGCATCCCCCTCCCCGGACCACCGCCACCCGGTCGGTGCAGGACATGCAGGGATCGATGGAGGCGACGATGATGGGGATATCGGCGATCTGTTCCCCCCGCAGAATGGTGAGCCAGGACATCTGGTTGCTGTAGGTGGAGGCCTTCACCTTCCATGCCTGCGGTTCGGCGTTTCCATCCATCTTCACGTAATGGACATCCTCGCCGCGGGGAGCCTCCACCCGCGAGAGCGCCTCGCCCTCCGCCCGCTTGCAGACCGCGAGGATCTTGGCGTGTTTCTCCTCCCACACGATATCGCCGGGCGGCATCTCGTCCATGCACTGCCGGATGATATTCACCGACTGCCCCACCTCCACCAGGCGGACCGCAATGCGGTCGAAGACATCACCCCGGGTCTCCCCCAGGATATCGTCGGGGAGGACCGCGTCCACCCCCACATCGCCATAGGCGGCATAGGGGGCGTCCTGCCGCACGTCCATGTTCAGCCCCGACGCCCGGGCGGTCGGGCCCACCGTGCAGAGCTGCAGCGCATCCTCCCGGGAGAGCACCCCGGTGTCCCGGCACCGCATGGCGATGGTGCGGTCGTGGAGGAAGAGCCGGGACATGCGATCGAGCAGATCCTCGTAGTAGCCAAGTGACCTCTCTATCTGGGGGTGCTGGTCGGGGGTGATGTCCCGTCGGACACCACCGATCTGGAGGATGCCGTAATTGACCCGGTTCCCGGTCAGGAGCTCGATGACGTCCATCGCCTCCTCCCGCACCCGCCAGGCGAGGTAGAAGAGGGTGTCGAAGCCGAGCTCGTGTGCGGCCACCCCCGCCCACAGGAGATGTGACTGGATCCGTTCGTACTCGGCGAGAATGGTCCGGATGTAGTCCGCCCGTTCGGGGACCTCGATCTCTGCGATCTGCTCCACCGCCCGGGAGAATGCAAGTGAGTGGTGCACCCCGCAGATACCGCAGATCCGGTCGGAAAGATGGATGATCTGGATCGGGTTCCGGCGCATGCCCATCCACTCGATCCCCCGGTGCGACTTCCCGGGAGCGAAGTCCACCTCCTCGATGTACTCCCCGTTCATCCGGAAGGTGAACTGGATCGGTTCCTTGAGAGAGGGATGGATCGGCCCGATGGGGATCGAGTAGGTCTTCGGTTCGCCGCCGCTCATGCGTCATCATCTCCGGTGGGTTCGGTCTCTTCGGGCACCAGTGGCGCCGGGCGGTCGGTGGGCCGTCCTTCGCGCCAGAGTTCCCGGACCATCTCAACGGGGATACCGGCATCATCCTTCCTCCAGGGGTGGACCCCTTCGGGAAACGACGGCGGCAGGAAAAGCCGACGGGCGTCCGGGATCCCGGTGACGGCCACTCCGAGCATCTCCTGCTTCTCCCGCTCGGTGTACACCGCCCCGGGAATGAGATCGGAGATGGTGGGGACGGTGAGATCGTCCTTGGGCAGGGGAACCGAGAAGGTCACCGGGATCTCGCGGTTCCGTGCCCCGAAGAGGATGGTGAGATGGTAGTTGAGGGTCACCTGCTCCCCCTCGTCCACCCCGGAGATGACGCTCAGATGGGGGTAATCGATATCGATGAGCGCCTGGATCGCCTCCTTCAGGTCGTCGCGATCGATCGTCATCCAGATAGCGGAAAGCGGGGTTTTCTGCACTCCCTCCCCCCGCCGGGTGACTGTTGTGTCCCGGACGCGGCCGGAAAGTGCCTTCTCCAGGCGATCGCAGATCTCCTCTGCGGTGTACGATTCGTCGGTCATTGTTCCTCCTCCATCTCTTCGAGCTGGGCGATCGCCTTCACCACCCCGTCGATGAGCGCCTCCGGGCGAGGCGGGCATCCGGGGATGTACATGGTCACGGGCAGGATGGTGTCGAGCGGCCCCACCAGGTTGTAGGAGTCGAAGAACACCCCGCCCGACTGGCAGCTTCCCATCCCGATGACCACCTTCGGATCCGGCATCTGGGCATAGACGCGGCGGAGGCGATCCTCCATGTCCCATGTGACCGGTCCGGTGACGATCATCACGTCCGCATGCCGGGGCGATCCCACGAGTTTGATCCCGAAGCGCTCCGGGTCATGGCGCGGCATCAGCGCGGCCAGGACCTCGATGTCGCACCCGTTGCACGACCCGGTGTTGAAATGGAAGACCCACAGCGACCGGGAGAACGACCGGGAGAGCCTCATGCACCCACCCCCACGACGATCACCAGGATGACGGCGGTGACTCCCAGGAACCAGAGCAGGTAGTCGCTGAGGAGCCCGGTATGCAGGGGGATCAGGCGGTGGTACATCCCCGAAAGCGCGGTGGAGAAACCCCAGTACAGGTTGCCGCCCGGCACGTGGACGGCGGACGGGCCGGGATCCGCGTTTCCGGAGATAAACGGCCCCTCGGCATCCGCTCCGCGTTCACAGGTCCGCTCGCCCGTCCGCCAGATCAGCCATGCGATGCAGATGGTGACGAGGGCGGCGATCACCCAGATGACCGGGTCCCAGAACCCGGCCCCGGTGGAGAGGGTGGTGGACCAGCTCATGCGGCCCACCCCCCGAGGACGGCACCGATGTACCCGGTCTGGTCGGCGAGCGCCGATGCCGCGGGAGCGACCAGTCCATCCACCACCGGCTGTGGCAGGATCCCGAAGATGACCACGATGGCGGCAAGGACACCCATGCCAATGAGCATGATCGGGGGCACTTCCCGGACGCCCTCGAACTTCGGCTGTGCCGGCCCCATGAAGATCGAATGGAAGACCTTCACGAATGATGCAAGGGTCAGCACGCTCACCACCATGGCGATCACCGAAAGGATGGGATTGAACATGAAGACCGACTCGTAGATGAGCAGCTTGGAGGCGAACCCGTTGAACGGCGGGATGCCTGCGATGGCCAGCGCCCCGATGATGAAGAAGACCATGGTCCACTTCATGTGGTGGCCGAGACCGCCGAGCTCGTTCAGGTTCCGGGTGCGGGTGCGGTAGAATATCGCCCCGGCGGTGAGGAAGAGGAGCCCCTTGTACATGGCATGGTTGATGATGTGGAAGATGCCCCCCTCCATGGCGGTGAACCCGAAGGACTCCATCAGCGCCGCGTCACCGAGTACCGCGCAGCCCACCCCCACCCCGAGGAGCATATAGCCGGTCTGCGAGATGGCATGATAGGCCATCAGGCGCTTGACATCCTTCTGGGGGATGGCCATGCAGACCCCGATGAACATGGAGAGCACCCCGAGGATGATGATGATCCAGCCCATCGTCACCCAGTTCAGGGCCAGGCCGTACAGGGAGAAGACGATCCGGAAGACCCCGTAGAGGCTCGCCTGGCTGGCCACCACCAAAAACGCGGTGACCGCGGCGGGAGCCATGGAATAGGCGTCCGGTGTCCAGAAATGCATGGGCACCGCCCCGCACTTCATGGCCAGTGCCCCCACGAAGAGGGCGAGCGCCACCTGGTCGAGCGGGGTGAAGGCCATCTGGCTGGCGATGAAGGCGATGTTCAGCGATCCGTACTGGCCGTAGAGGAGCGCCACGGCAAAGAGGAGCAAAAGGCCGCCGAGCGTGGAGAGAACCGCATATTTCAGCCCCGCCTCCACGGCCACCCCCCGATCGATCCGGGAGGCGACCAGCGCCGCACCGGCGAGTGAATTGATCTCCAGGAAGACGAAGAAGTTGAAGAGGTCGCCGGTGCAGACCATCCCCAGGATGCCCGCGGTGAGCAGGAGCAGAAGAGCGAAATAGGAATCGTTCCCGCTGCACTCCCGCCGGGTGGCCACCGAGTAGGCGGTGATCGCCCACCCCACCACTCCGGCGATGAGGGCCATGAAGGCACTCATGGCATCCACGGTGAAGAGGATCCGGATGGGGACCCCGCCGGAATCCGGGGGCACACCGAGTGTCGGAGCGGCGGCACCGAATGAATACACCACCGTGCCGCCGGTGAGTACCGTCCAGGCGAGGAGGACGGCGATCGCCGCAGTCACCGTGACGGCGAGCATCACCCAGGCGTCCCGCAGGCGCGGGAGGAACCGCCCGATGATGGGGGTGGCAAAGGCGCCGAGGAGCGGGGCGGCGATGAGCAGCGCGGGGAGATGATCGATGATCGTCATTCACGCAACCTCCGAAGATCCCGGACATCGGCACTCCCGTACCGCCGGTAGATGATTATCACAAACGAGAGCAGGAGCGCCGTGGTGGCGATGCCGATGACGATGTTGGTGAGCGTCATCGCCTGCACGGTGGGCATCACCATCCAGGTACCCGGTGCCGACGTGAAGATGGGGGCGATACCGTCCTGCCGGTACCCGAGGGCGACCAGGAAGAGGTTCACCGCCGCTTCCACCAGCGACAGGCCCATGACCACCTTGACCAGGTTCCGCTTCCAGAGCATGCAGGCGATCCCCATGGCACCGATAAGGGCGGCGACCAGGAAGGGCAGATTGGCGATCATTGCGCATCCCCCCGGCCGATGCCCCAGAGCATGGCCACCAGGATGGAGCTCAGGGCACCGAGCACCTCGATCCCCACCGCAAAGTTGAGCACCGGGATAACCCCGGCAGTGTTCAGGTCACCCGGGCTGGGCCCGAAGGCCACCGTATCGCCGAACAGGAGACCGGTGTTTGCCAGCCAGTTTCCAAGAAACGCCGTCCCGAGGACGACGGCGGCGAGCGCGGTGCAGATGAAGAGGATCAGGCCGATCACCTCGGTGAGTTTCAGGTTCTCCGGGGCGATGTGATCCACCACGTCCCCGTACCGGTGGGCGACCAGCAGGAGGACGACACCGGTGGCGATCACCGCCCCGCCCTGGAACCCGCCGCCGGGAGTCAGGTGCCCGTGGATGACGATATAGAACCCGAATATCAGGATAAACGGGAAGAGGATATCGGCCACGGTCCGGACGATCCTACTCATACTCATACTCTTCATCCTCCCTCATGGTTCGAAAGAGCAACCCGACGGCGAGGACAGCGGTGAAGAGCACCGTCGCCTCCCCGAGGGTGTCGAATCCACGGTAATCGAAGACCACCGCGGTCACGATGTTGTTCGCTCCCGTCTCTTCCTGGCCGTGGGCGATGAAGAAATCGTCCATCCCCGACATCGGCGGATGGCCGAAATCGAGGAGCAGCGCCCCGGAAGCGAGGCCGGCGAACAGGACCAGCACGATGGCTGGCGTCACGGCGCGCTTCATTCAGATCCCTCCCACCGGGTTGTCCCGCGGATGGCTACGATGTAGATGGCCGTGGTCACTCCGGCCCCGATCCCCGCCTCCGCGATGGCCACGTCCGGGGCCTGGAGCAGGTAGAATTGAAGCGCCAGCAGGAAACTGAAGATCGCAAACGCGATTGCGGCGGAGAGGAGATCCCGCAGCCAGATGACCACCCCGGCGGTGATGACCATCCCGACAAGGATGAGCACCTGGAGATAGACCTCGATCATCGCTCACCCTCCGCGAGCCGGTCGGTGACCGCTTCCACGGGCATCTGGCCGCTCCGGTGGGCGGCACGGGCGATGGCATGGGCACCGGTGGCATTGGTGAAGGCGAGGGCCACCAGTGCCACGAGGACGTGGACAGAAAACTGCAGGTCCCCAGCCCGAAACAACGCGTAGATGATCACCGCGATGCACAGGAAGATGCTCCCGAACGTGGTGGTCTTGGTCTCCGCATGGAGACGGGTGTACACGTCCGGGAACCGGAGGATGCCGATGACGCCCAGGGCATTGAAAATCACGCCGATCACCAGGCAGACGAGGATGATCCATTCAGCAATCATCAGAGGTCACCTCCCAGGTACCCGGCGATATACAGCGTCCCCACGAACGAGAGGAGCGCGTACACGATGGCCACATCCACCATGACCGGCTGGACCAGGACCACAGAGAGGATGATCATGGACGATACCGTGAGGGTGTTGACCACGTCCAGGGCCACCACCCGGTCCGGCACGGTGGGCCCGCAAAACAGGCGGTACAGGGCGAGGATGATGAGTGCGGCCAGAACAAACAGGACCGCGATCCAGGCGTCGATCATTCCGCGATCCTCCTGATCCACGACGAAAGCGGGAAGAGAGTGAAGATATCCCGCCCGTCACACACATCCTTCTTTTCCAGTCCTTCCGGTACATTGATCATGTGGACATAGAGCGCGCCCGTCTCCTCGTCGACCGCCACGGTCAGGGTTCCGGGGGTGAGGGTGATGGAATTGGCCAGCAGCGTGATCCCCAGATCGGATGTGAGCCCATGGTCCAGCCGGACGATCCCCGGCCGGATACGACCGGTCACCACCCGGTAGGCCACATCCAGGTTGGCTATCGCCATCTCCAGGAAGAAGGGGATGATGACATAGACGAGGAGGAGGATCAGCCTCCCGGGATTCGCCATGCGATAGCGACCGGTTCTGCAGAAGAACGTGCGGGAAATGATACCCACGATACATGCAAGGAAGAGACCCATGAGCAGTTCCGGCGTGGACCACAGGCCGGTTGTTCCTGATCCTGCCGTCAGGATGAGATACGCGATATACACCGCAATGAAGGTGACGATAAAGGGAATCATCTGATCACCAGCCTTCACCATCCCGGAAGTCGCCGAACTGGGAATCCGCCGATCCGTTATCGTGGAAGGCCCTGGAACTTTCCATGCAAAATGAATACTCCTCAATGGAAATGAGTGTTTCCCTGTGTATCCGGCGCAAGAAATGTGGAATCAGTCCGACCCGGATGGGGCGGACTCTTTTTTCTCTGGCTTGACATAGGTGATGGTCACCAGCTCCGGCTGCAGACGTGCGGGAGTCGGAGGGATATATGCGGTCTCCATGGAGAGGCAGTTCGCAGGGCAGGCCTCCACGCAGGCCCCGCAGACCACGCACCGGAACCGGTCTATCTGCCAGGTCTTCTCCTCCTTGCTCACGCAGATCGCATCTGCCGGGCAGCGCTTCATGCACAGTCCGCAGGAGATACACATCGACGGGTCGATGGTCACATGCCCCCGGGAGAGAGCGGTCACCTTTGCCGGCACGGCGGGGTACCGGCGGGTGACCGGGCCCCGCACCAGAGTGCGCACCACCGCTGACAACATCTGGAAAAATCCCATACACCACTCACCTCTCGCAGCATCCCACGCAGGGATCGATGGACAGCACATTCACCGGCACGTCCGCGAGCTCACAGCCCACCAGCATGCGGACCATCGCCGGAATATTGGCCAGTGTGGGGGTGCGGACGCGGAACCGTGCGAGTTTACGGGTGCCGTTTCCGCGGATGTAGTGAATGACCTCCCCGCGGGGCTGCTCCGCCCGGGAGAAGATCTCCCCTTCCGGGTTCCCCCGGACCTTCACCGATACCTCGCCGGAGGGGATGCGATCCGCCGCCGACCGGATGAGACCGATGGAGGTGAAGAGTTCGTGGACCCGGATGGCACAGCGTGCATAGGAATCCCCGTCGTCCAGCACCACCGGTTCGAAGGGCAGATCGCCATAGGCGGCATACCCGGTGCTCCGCACGTCCAGGGAGATGCCGCTCGCCCGGACCGTGGGGCCGACCGCTCCAAGCTCCCATGCGTCCTGCCGGGGAAGTACGCCGGCACCGCAGAGGCGGCTGTTCACCGAGTCGTCCTTCAGGAACACATCGGCGAGATCCCGGCATTCCCGTTCGAATCCGTCCAGGCGATCGGTCATCTCCCCGAGGAAGGCATCGGAGATGTCCCGGCGCACTCCACCCACCATGGCCGTTCCCTGGATGACCCGTCCGCCGGTGGTCGCCTCGAGCTCGTCGAGGACGAACTCCCGGAGCCGCCAGGCATTCATGAACAGGTTCTCGAACCCGAGCGCATCGGCAAACAGACCGAGCCAGAGCAGGTGGGAGTGGAGACGCGAATACTCCGACCAGATGGTCCGGAGATAGTGCGCCCGCGGCGGGACGTCGGCGTCCATGATCTGCTCCACACCCTGGACATAGGTCAGGCCATGGATGAAACTGCAGATCCCGCAGATGCGCTCGGCGATATAGACCATCTCCGGATAGTCGCGCTTCTCCACCAGGGCCTCGAGCCCGCGGTGGACGTACCCGATGGAGGGGATCGCCTCCAGGATCTGTTCGTCATCCACCACCAGGTCGAGGTGGATGGGCTCGGGGAGCACCGGGTGCTGCGGCCCGAAGGGGAGGTTTATCTCTTTTCGCATGGTCCCTCCTCCTTCTCCCACCGGGTGGCACTGACCCCGAACGGATACCGGACCGATGTCCTGAAGAACGTCCCCTTGTAATCGAGGCGCAGTCCATGCACTTCGATGCCGAAGAGATCGTGCATCTCGTTTTCATACACGAACGCTCCCGGGTAGATGCCGGAGATGCTTGGAAGAATGTCCTCCGGCGAGATGGTCACCCGGGAATGGCAGAGAGTATCGTCATGTCCGAACGAATAGGTCACCTCGTACTGTCCCTCCACCTCAGCCGCCGTGATGGCCACCAGGCGGTACCCCTCGCCCATCATCTCATCGGCGGTGGAGATGATCTCGGTTGCAGGGATGGCGACGATGGGTTCGTCCAGTCCGGTCATGTCGTCACCTCCCGTGTCTCTGATATTTTCATGGCACGCCGTTTCTCCTCCAGTATTCCAAGCGCGGTCACGATTCCATCGATGATGGACTCGGGCCGCGCGGCACACCCGGGGACATAGACATCCACCGGGATGAGCCGGTCGATCCCCCCCACGATATTATAGCAATGGCGGAAGACACCGCCGGAGGTGGCACAGATGCCCACCGCCACCACCACTTTCGGGTCGGGGATCTGTTCGTAGATATTGGTGATCACGTCCTTGTTCTGTTCGTTGACTCCGCCGGACACCACGAATACATCCGCATGCTTTGGGTTTCCGGTGTTGATGATACCGAACCGCTCTACGTCATACAGTGGTGTCAGGCAGGCGAGCACCTCGATGTCGCACCCATTGCAGCTGGAGGCATCGTAGTGAAGCAGCCAGGGTGATCTGCTGAGATAGGTCATATGATCAGGCCTCCCATGTAGTAGACCGCCAGAAGATTGAGGAATCCGAACGAAAGCGCGGCGACCCACCCGCTTTCGAGGACGAACTGCCACTTCAGCCGGGAGATGGTGTTGTCGAGGATGATCTCGGCGAAGTAGGCGACAGCGATGGCCACCACGGCGAGGAACGGTGAGAAGCCGAAGAAGAGGTAGATGAACCCCAGCAGGAAGACCGTCTCGTACCAGTGGGCCACCTCGATCCGGCCGAGGGAGGGGCCGGTGAACTCGGTGGTGATCCCCTTGACCAGTTCCTGGTGGGCGTGGTGCGAGGTGGAGATATCGAAGGGGGATTTCCGCAGTTTCATGGTGAGCACCGTCAGGAACCCGAAGAACACCCCCGGAAGGAAGAGGATCGCCGGCGTGGTGGATGTGGCGATGTCGGTGACAAAGAAACTCCCGGTGACCAGGTAGAGCCCCACCGCCGAGAGGATGATCATCGGTTCGTAGGCCATGAGCAGGATCAGTTCCCGCTCCGCACCGATGTGGCTGAACGGGGAGTGGGCCGCGTACGCGCCCAGGATCAGGAACACGTGGGAGAGCGTGAAGGCGAATATAACCAGGAGCAGGTCGCCTCCGGCAAAGAAGAGCGCACCGCTTGCGGCGATGAGGATCAGATAGCTGTAAATGAAGACATTCTGCGAGGGCGCAACCACGGTCTGCTCCTTCTCGAAGAGCTTGCCCACATCGTAGAACGGCTGGAGAATCGGGGGGCCGACCCGGCCCTGCATGCGGGCGGTGATCCGTCGATCCACACCGGCCACCAGACCACCGACGACGGGTGCAGCGACCAGGAAGAGGAGTGCCGGAAGCCAGTTCATTGGAAGATCACCCCCGCGGCAATGGCAAGCGAGACCAGGGCGAACGCCGAACAGATGACCGAGGCCACCGGCAGGAGTCGCTCCTCACCGAACAGCCGCTCGAAGTAGTAGTTCCGGGTGGTGACCTCACGGGCGATGCCCATCGAGCCCATGTAGGTCCGCTCTGACGTGCGTGCTCTGCCGGAGAGATAGGGGCGGGCGTGCTTCAGACCCTTTCCGGACCGGAGGGCCCACAGGGGCACGATCAGCACCAGGGCCAGCATGATCAGCATGATGATGATGTTGTCCTGGCTGAGCCGGAACGCCTCGCCGTACTCGGCGAAGACGAACGGTTCGATGAGAACGGCAGAGAGGAGCGGGAAGAGCAGGCAGATCCCGATGGTCAGCAGGGAAAGGAGGTAGAGGACTGTCCATTTCTCGCGGGAGACGGTTCCCTCTACGTTCTCCGCGTCGGGATCGACCGAGAGGATCTTGCCCATCCACTTGGTGTAGAAGAAGGCGGTCAGTGCACCGCCGTAGGCGAGCACCAGGACGAAGAAGAGCCCGAATGGCGCGATGATGAACGCTTCAATGGCGGCCCACTTGGATATGAGCATGCCGAAGGGAGCGAGGAACATGCCGGCGATCCCCACGAACATCATCACGGTGATCCGGGGCATCCGGGAGATGAGCCCCTCCATGTCCTCCAGGTCACGACTGCCGATCCGGTGCTCCGCGGTTCCCACGCAGAGGAAGAGGAGCGACTTGGCGATGGCATGGAAGACGATCAGCAGGATGGCGGCCCACACCAGTTTGTAGGTGCCCACCCCCGCACAGGCCACGATCAGCCCCAGGTTGGCGATGGTGGAATAAGCGAGCACCGTCTTGGCATTGCTCTTGGAGAGCGCGATCGCGGAGGCCACCAGAAACGTGGTCGCGCCCACCGCACTGATGGAAAATCCGGCGAGAGTGCCGGTGAGCACCGGTGCGAACCGCACAATGATGTACACGCCGGCTTTCACCATCGTGCTCGAGTGGAGGAGGGCGGAGACCGGCGTCGGAGCGACCATCGCGCCCACCAGCCATGAGGAAAAGGGCATCTGGGCGGCCTTGGTCAGCCCCGCGAAACTGATGAGCACGGCGGGGACGAGGGCCACTGCCCCGCCGGTCTGGAGAAGTGCGGAGAGCTCCAGGGGTGCTCCCGCCCACCCCAGGTACACGAAGGTGGCGGCGAAGGCCACCCCGCCGATCAGGTTGAGCACCAGGGCCAGGAATGCGTTGTTTGTCGCTTCGTCCGATTCCGAATACCCGATCAGCCAGAACGAACAGAGCGTGGTGATCTCCCAGAAGAAGAATATCCAGGTGAGCACATTGGAGAAGACGAGGCCGAACATGGCGGCGAGAAAGAGAAACATCACCGAGAAGAAGAACCGGCGGCGATCACGGACCCCGGGATGGAGCTCGTGGTAGGTATCCATGTACCCGAGCGCATAGACACAGATCAGCCCCCCGATGATGGCGATGATCAGCCCCATGATGATGGAGAACTGATCCAGAAAGAGGATCGCCTCGGGATGCATCCCACCCGCATAGAGCACCTCGTATCCGATCATCAGCCCCATCTGGGTGAGTGCGAGCAGAATCGCAGATGGCCGCCGGTACCGGACACCCAGCCAGACAATATACACGGCGATGATCAGCTCCGCGGCCACGATCACCAGATCCACCGGTTCAAAGGGCAGGCTGAAAAAGACCGTCCCTGCAGTCCCCCACACGCCAAGAAGCCATATCGTGCCGGCCGATATGAGGAGAACCGCGATGGTTACCACTGCCCGCCTGCCCCGTCCGCCAGGTATCACCCACAGCAGCAGAGAGACGAGAAGCGGGAAGAGTATGAGAAAGTAAATGACATCCACCAAAATCCCTCACTGGACATTTTTTATCTGAACAATCAATATGTGGAAAGTTCACTATTAATCGTTGTGAAATAGACATGCGGGTGACCCGCACTGGTGGGATCCCATGCGGTTTTCACCTTTGCTGACGAACAGTCATGGAAGATGCCATCGCCATTTCTCGGTGCCAACCACCTTCACTGGTGCGATGGGTGCCATGTCCCGGTCCTCGGCAGGCGGTGCGGATGCGGGAAGGAGACGCGGCCGTGTGCGGTCACCCCACCGGGAGATGTCAGGCCGGCGTTCCCGGCGGACGTGGATCACATCAACCGGATATTCGAGGACCATTTCGGTACCGCGCTCATCCCGGACGGCCATCTCGCACTCCTGAACAAGGTCCCCGCCGAGGACCGGATGGAGGAGATCGTTATGGGTGGCGGGGTAGCGGCGGCCGTCCGGTTCCTGAAGGACGAGGGGTGCTGGGAACCGCTTCCCCGCCGCGAAGCGGCCCCCTACCTCGCGCCGGGGAGACGGACGATCACCATCCACCGGGACGCCGTGGACCCGATTGCCGGAGGAGCGAGCGTGCTCGCTCCCGGCGTGATCGCCGTGGACGAGGATATCCGGGCGGGCGATGAAGTCCTGGTGGTGGATCCGGACGGGGAGATCGTGGCGGTCGCCCGCGCCCGGGTGGATGCAGGTGCCGCCGGGGGGATGGACCGGGGCATGGTGGCCCGCACCCGCAAGACCGCTCCCGCGTGCTGTATCCCGGGCCAGGCCAGCTGGGACGATGCGGTCCGGGCCAACCAGCACATCCTCGAATACCGCGCAGCAGAGGCACGCAGGTTTATCGAAGCGACGGTGGCCCGGCACCCGGATCTGCCGGTGACGGTCTCCTACTCCGGAGGCAAGGACAGCCTCGCCACCCTGCTCGTGGTGCGGGAGGCGATCGGCCCGGTTCCCCTGATCTTTGCCGACACCGGCATGGAATTCCCCGAGACATACCGGAACCTGGAGGTCGTGGCCGACAGATATGGGGTGCCGGTGCTGCGGTGCGGTGATGAGAATACGTTCTGGGAGGTGTTCGAGCAGGAGGGGCCGCCCTCCGTCTCCCGGCGATGGTGCTGCGCGAGGTGCAAGCTCGACCCCATCCACCGGCTCATCGGAGAGGAGTTCGGGGAGTGCGTCTCCTTCATCGGTCAGCGGCAGTACGAATCGTCCAGGCGCCGGAATAGCGGCCGGGTCTGGCGCAATCGACGGGTTCCGAACCAGCTCTCGGCGGCTCCGATACAGCACTGGAACGCGCTGCACGTCTGGCTGTACCTCTTCAGCAGGGACGCCCCGTTCAATCCCCTGTACACCCGGCAGATGGATCGCATCGGGTGCTACATGTGCCCGTCCACCGACACCGGCATCCAGCAGATCATCAGGGACCAGTACCCGGAGATGTGGCACCGGTGGGAGGCAGCGGTCGCCTGCTGGCATCCGGGGGGCGGATGATGAACCGGATCGCCATCATCGATTATGGTCTTGGAAACCTCCGCAGCGTGCTCAGGGGACTGGAGCGGGCCGGAGGGAGACCCGAGATCACCGCCAGCCCCGATATCATCGCCGCGGCAGACGCTATCGTCCTTCCCGGCGTGGGGGCGTTTCGGGAGGGAATGGAGATGCTTGGACCGGTGAAACCGGCGGTGGTGGAGAGCGCGGGCCAGGTCCCGCTCCTGGGAATCTGCCTGGGGATGCAGATGCTGATGGAGACCAGCGAAGAGCACGGTCTTCATCAGGGGCTCGGACTCGTCCCGGGAACGGTCCGGCGGTTTCCGTCGGTCCCATGGGCGAAGGTGCCCCACATGGGCTGGAACGACCTGCACATCGATCCGGACAGCCCGCTCTATTCGGGAATCGAGGACGGCACCTACGTCTATTTTGTCCATTCCTACTTCGTGGACACCGGTGAGGACTGGACCATCAGCACCACCGAATATATCCTCGATTTTGCCTCATCGGTCTGCCGGGACCAGGTGTATGGCGTCCAGTTCCACCCCGAGAAGAGCGGACGTGCAGGACTCCGGATCCTGTCCAATTTCATCGAGTGCATCTGACCGCCTCTCCGATCGCAACCCTTATTCAATCCATGGCCGATACACGATCCATGTCGTCAGCCGGATCCAGACGGATCATTTTCCTGAGTCTCATCATCATGGTGGCCCTCCCCGCCCTCACCGCTGCGCAGGGAACGGGGACGGTGGTCGTTCAGTCCAATCCCGAGCATGCCAGGGTCTATATCGATGGCACATTCGAGGGAGAGACATCATCGGCGGCAGCGCTCGAGATCCTCGCCGTTCCCGCCGGCAGACACACCCTCACGGTCAGATGCGAGGGGTACATGGACTGGCAGCAGACCATCACTGTGGAGGCGGGAACCTCCACCAGCGTCATGGCCACGCTCGTCCGGCCCACCACCCCCTCTCCCACGACCGTTCCCACCACCGGAACCATCAGTATCTCCTCGAACCCCATCGGCGGATCCGTGTATGTGGACAACACCTACTACGGGATCACGCCGGTCTCCGTCCAGGTGCCCCCGGGCACCCATACCGTGATGGTCAGGATGGAGGGGTACCAGGATGCAGCGACCACCACCGAGGTGACTGCCGGCCAGTCCTCCACGGTGGTCGTCTCCCTCACTCCCTCCCCGGCACCATCACAGCCCGGTTTCCTGGCTGCAACCGCCTTGCTCGCCGGTGCCATCTGCCTCGTTCTGTGGGGCAGACAGCACTGAATGGCCAAAAGACGGAGAGAATCCCACCACCAGAGTGCAAAGGGTTAATTATCATTTTCTCATACTCCACTCTGTACCATCACCAACTGGAGATCTGGTAGTATGAAAGTTCATGTAATTGTAACCGTCGCAGCGGTCATGATGGCCCTTGTGGCGATGTTTCCTGCTGTCTCCGCCCAGACCATCGGCGGGGATCAGGCATGGTTCACCATCCACTGCAACGTGGATGGAGCATCGGTGTATTTCGACGGCGAGTACAAGGGAACGATCTCGGGAGGATCGCTCACGGTTCCTGTTTACTCCACCGGTACACCGTACAGCACAGTCAGCGTTGAGAAATCGGGATACTCTCCGGCATCGGCGAGTCTGACGCCCTATCCATCCGCCGGCCAGACCCGGGATATCTACGTTACCCTCAACCCGAAACCGCCCTCCACCGGGAGCCTCTCCATCTCGTCCACCCCCACAGGGGCATCGGTCTACCTGGGAGGTTCGTACCGGGGGTCCACGCCCACCACCATCACGAATCTGAACGCCGGATCCTACCACATCGAGCTGGACAAGGACGGGTATGAACCCTACAGGGACACGGTCACGGTGGTCTCCGGCCAGACCAAATCGTACCACTACCCCCTGGAATCGACACCAAAGCCCGGGTACATCACCATCACCTCCACCCCCTCGGGCGCGTACATCTACATGGACGGGTCCTACAAGGGACAGACCCCGACCACCATCACCGACATCTCCAGCGGGACGCATACTTTCGAACTGGACCTGAACGGCTACTATGACTGGAAGACCACCCGCACCATCAATCAGGGTCAGAATTCACCCATCAGTGCAACGCTGTCACCGATCCCCTCATCCCCGGGGAGCATCCACGTCACCTCCACCCCCTCCGGTGCCGAGGTGTACCTGGACGGAAGCTACCAGGGTCTCACCGAGACCACCATCACCGGCGTGGCCGCGGGCGACCACACCCTCACCCTGAAGAAGAACGGATTCCAGGATTACACCACCACAGTGAGCGTCAGCAGCCACACGACAACGTATATCACGGCCAATATGCAGTCAGGCCCGACGCCGCCATCTCCGGTGGGCTCCATCCGGGTGGACACCACCCCCAGCGGAGCCACCATTCTGGTCGACAATGTCCAGAAGGGGATCTCCGACCTGACGGTCAGCGATGTCCCGGCGGGCTCCCACACCGTCACCGCCCAGATGCAGGGCTATCAGACATCGAGCGCCACAGTCACCGTGAACAAAGGCGAGACCGCGACGGTCAGTCTCTCACTCAGCCCCCAGCCGACCCCGTCGTCGCCCGGGTTCGCCGGCTATGTCGCCCTCGCGGCACTTGTTGCAGGAGCGATCTGCCTCTCCCTGAGAAAGCGCTGATCCCACTCCCACTTTTTTTCCGGTCAGTCCCGCCTCCGCCACATCCACAGCTCGTAGACCATCAGGGCGAGGATGACCAGGCAGCCGCCACCAAAGAAGGCGAGCACCAGCTGGTGGAGAAGTGCAGATCCCGGGGGGAGCGGCGCGGCTTCCGCCCGGGTGACCAGCACCCCCGCACCACTCAGCGGGGGCTCCATCGGTCCGACCAGTGTCGATATTGCGAACATCATCACCGACGCGGCGGCCACCACGCCAAGGAGTGCCCCGTACTTGGTGAGAAGACTGCGAAGATCGCGGGTTGCGGGCGCCACGATCACCACACGCTCCGCCTGGCGGTACAGCTTCACCTCGCGGCCCTTCTCACTCCACCGGGTGGATGCCACCTCCAGGATCCCCGCATCCTGCAGCTTCTCCAGGTGGTACACCACGGTGGTGATGGGGATGGAGAGCGATTCGGCGATCTCGGTGGCGGACTGTGGTCCGTCGGCCAGGGACTGCATGATGAGACCGGCGGTACGTGACGCAAATGCCCTGGCAATCTTTCCAGTCGCTTCGTCGCCGGGCGAGAGCACCAGCACCCTGTCGTTATCCATGGAGCAAACGGGCGATCATTTCCCGGCCATGTGCAAGGGCGTCCCCCAGTTTCGAGCTGTCCTGACCGGCTCCCTGTGCAAAACCTGGTTTTCCACCGCCTTTTCCACCCATGACGCCGCATACTTCCCGGACCAGTTCGGCAGCATCGATCGCGGGGTTCCCGGATGCGGCCACGATGGCGACAGGAGAGTTCTCCGCGGCAAGGAGGGCGACACCACCGTCTTCGGCAATCCCCCGGGCAAGAGGAGCCAGTTCTCGCGGCGGTGCATCGATACGGCGGACGATCACCCGGACTCCGCCGATCTCCTCGCCGGTGAGCGTGGACTTCTCCAGCTCGATGACCCGGGCCTGGAGACGCTCGATCTCCTTCCCGCGCTCCTTCCACTCGGAAAAAAACCGCCGGACCGTCGCCGGGAGGTGTTCCGGCTGGACGCTCAGCACATCCGCTGAATCCGAAAGCAGCCCCTCGATATGTTCCATATGGTTGATGGCCGCCAGCCCTGCTGCGAATTCGAGCCGTTCGATACCGTCCTGGATATGCTCGACCCGGATCAGCTTGATGGCGCCCACCTCCCCGGTGTTCCGGCAGTGTGTACCGGCGCATGCCTGCACGTCACCGCCCACCTGGACGATCCGCAGATCGCTTCCCGGAGGCACACCGCCCTGGTAGAGGCAGAATCCGTGTTTCTGTTCCGCTCTGGTGCGAACCTCCCACCTGATGTAGACGGGCGAATCCTCCATCACCAGGAGATTCGCTTCGATCTCGATCCGCCGCAGCTCGGCAGGGGTGATGTGACGAAAGTGCCGGATATCCAGGCGCGACGACTCGCTTCCCTTCTGTGCACCCGCCTGATGGACATGGGCGCCGAGCACCGATCTGGCGGCCTCCAGCAGGATGTGGGTGGCGGTGTGGTGCCGCATCAGGGACCACCGGCGGTCCTCGTCCAGCATCCCCTTGACCGTCTCCCCCCGCTTGATCACCCCGCCGGAGATGTGGTGGAGGATCACATCGCCGAACCGGACCACATCGTCCACCCGGAGCATGCTCTCCTCGGTGACCAGGGTGCCCGTGTCCGACGGCTGGCCGCCGCCGTGCGGGTAGAAGAGCGTCTGGTCCAGGACCACATACCCGTCGAAGTAATCGAGCACCATCCCCTCGAACTCCGTGTCATAGGGCTGTTCGTAATAGAGTGGTTTGGTGGGGGGGAGATCCGCGATCCGTTCCTGGTAATGCGAGAGGGGCGAGGGTTCCTCCTTCGCCTCTATGCCGGAATGCCGGTCCGCAATCAGGGAATAGAAGTGCGCGGGAAAGTCGATATCCACCCCTTCGTCAGCGGCCACCTCCCGCACCATCTCCGGAGGGAGCCCGTGAGAGTCATAGAGCATGATCAGGTCCTCTGTGGGGATCGCATCACCGCTCTGTGCGTATTTTCGGGCCGTGCGACGGACGATCCTCGTTCCCCGTTCGAGCGTGGCGCGGTACCGGGTGACCTCGTGATCCACGATCTCCCTGACCACGGCCAGATCCTGATCGAACGTGTCCAGCCCGACCGTCTTCATCTGGTATTCAATGAGATCCCCGAGATCCTCGTCAAGTTTGAGATCCTGCATCATGCGGAGCGTCCGGCGAAGCACCAGCCGGGCCAGGTACCCCTCCTGCACGTTGGAGGGCACGATGCAGTCCCCGAGCATGTATGCGAGGCACCGGGTATGGTCGGCGATGGTATAGATCTTCTCGATGGGGACGATCAGCTCCTCGAGCCGCTCCAGGGGAACCCCGATGCTCTCGGAGACACGTTCCCTGAGGATATGGATATTGGCGCTGGTGATATCCATGAGACCGGCAAACCGCGCATTCTGACCGAGTATCTGTGCGAACTCCCCGTCCTCGAGGAGATGCTCGAGCCCCGCCCGCGTCATCAGCCGGCAGACCATCTCCGGAAAGACCGCGTCGTAGATGGTCGGCGCCCCATTCGATGCCCATACAAACCTCTCGAGCCCGTACCCGGTATCCACCACCCGCGTGGACATCGGGTAATACAGGTCGCCATCCAGTTCCACCGGTGTGCCGCCGTTCTCCGGACGGCGGGTCAGGTTCATGAAGACCAGGGTGGCCACCTCCAGTCCCCCGATGATCACCTCCAGGCTCGGTCCCGCATTGCCCCCCCCGATCCAGGGATGTTCCTTGTAGGTGACCTTCTCCAGGTCTGCGCCGATGGAAGCGAGGAATTTATCACAGAACTCCACCGTCCGATCCTTCCAGTATATCTCATTCGAATCGGTGTTGAACGCGTGATGAGCCATCATCTCGAAGAGGGTCAGGTGTCGGCCGGATCGCCCGACCGAATCGAGATCATTGAGGCGGATGCAGGGCTGGGAGATGGTCAGGGGGTTTGCAGGCGGGGGGGCAATGCCGGAGGTCACGAAGGGCTGGAAATCGGCGATGGAGGCGATGGTCAGGTACACATCCTCGCGCCACCGGGCCGCCACCGGATAGCGTTCCAGGCGGGTGTGTCCGTGTTCCTCAAAGAATGAGAGAAACGCCTCTCTCATCTCTTTCAGTGTGTGAGGGCGAAAAACCGGGTTGCCGATGAATGAATAGGGTTCGCAGGGTGCGTCACCACACCGTTCCCGGGCGGGATCCCGGGTCCAGAATGCCGAACCGCAGGCGGGACAGATATTTCTGACCAGTCCCTGGGCAGCGAAATAATCGAGCGTGTATTCCTCTTCGAGCATGGAGACTCACGTGAGTACTTCCGTTTTCAATCCGATGATAAAAAGCGTTTGCTCATCTCATTTTTCAGGCGGAGAGCGTGTCCTGGTACCACAGCTCGAATGATTCGAACAGCCCGGTCCGACGGGCGATCTCCACCGCCACGATGTGCGCACATTCCGTTCCCCTGAACTGATAGTCCCTGCAGGTGCAGAACTGATCCTCCACCACATATTCATCCTGCACACCAACCACCACGAAAAAATCAAGGTACCGCTTGACCCGGTGTTCCTCGACGATCGCCAGTGCCTTCTGTCCGCGATCCCCGTATCGCTGGATGATCTCCTCCCGGATATCAGCGGTGATCTCCCCCTTTCCTTCCAGACGGTCCCATACATCAGTCATGGGTAGATGGCGGTATCGGGTGGATCGGCCAGGTACATCCACCCCCTTCGGGCGGCCAGCGCCTCCATGGCCGGAGCTTCCAGCGCATAGTGTGTGGCCTCGATGCACGGAAGAGAGGTGCCCCGGAACACATGGTGTTTCAGTTCAGCGGACAGGAATGCATCCGCACCTGCACCAACTGCTTCGCCGATGATATCGGGATCGAACCCGCTGCCCCCCACCACCGCCAGACGGCCGGGAAGTGCCGCCCTGCCGGTGACCCGGAGCCCGCATCCCAGTCGGCGCGAGATCTCCGGTATGGTCAGGGGGCAGTCTCCCACCACCCCGAGGGAGAGAGGGGCCTGATTTTCGAGTTCGAGGATGCGGGCGAGGTGATCGTTGACCCCCCCGGGGGCGCGATCGAAGTTGGTGTGCATCACGTAGATGTTCAGATCCGATGCGAGTGCGATCCGCAGAATCTGTGCGATATCCCCGGTAACGGTGGTTATCGGCCGGTATATCGGGGTGTGATGGACCACCAGCAGGTCTGCCCCGGCGTCCGAGGCCGCCCTGACCACCGGCACCGTGGCATCCAGGGCGCAGGCCACCATCTCCACCCGGGATGCCCCCTCGATCACGAGGCCGATACGCCCTGCATCGGAGGCATCGGCAAGGGCGGGGGGCGCAATGGACTCCAGTTCCCGGATGCAGTCGCCGATATCCATGTATATATCTCCCCCCGGATGGCTCAAAAAAGATGGCCCGGTGGGAAAAATTACTGATGATAATAACCACCACCATTAAATATTCAGTTTTATACATATACTGTATGGAGAAATCCGTTGATCTCATCAATGAACGAATTCGGGACGGAAATGCCCGGGTCGTGACCGCTGAGGAGATGCCGGATATCGTCGATGAACTGGGCGAGGACGGAGCGCTCGCCGAGGTTGACGTGGTCACCACGGGTACATTCGGGGCGATGTGCTCGTCGGGAGCGTTTTTGAACTTCGGTCACGCGGATCCGCCCATCCGGATGGAGCGTGCATGGCTCAATGACGTGGAGGCGTATTCGGGTATTGCCGCGGTGGACGCGTACATCGGGGCAACCCAGGCCTCTGAGACGCGTGGCATCGAATACGGGGGGGCCCACGTGCTGGAGGATCTGGTCTCCGGTGGCGTCGTGGAACTGCGCGCCCATTCCCGGGGTACCGACTGCTATCCGCGCCGGACGGTGACCACCGAACTGGTGCTTGAGGATCTCAACCAGGCAGTCATGGTCAACCCCAGGAACTCGTTCCGGCGGTATGCCGCCGCGACCAATTCCACGGACCGGGTGCTGAACACCTACCTCGGCACCCTCCTCCCGGGGTGCGGCAATGTCACCTACTCGGGGGCGGGCGTCCTCAACCCCCTCGCCAACGACCCTGAATTCCGGGCCATCGGGAGGGGGACCCCCATCTTTCTTGGCGGAGCGGAAGGAATGGTCGTGGGAGAGGGGACCCAGCATTCACCGCCCACCGGCATGGGAAACCTGATGGTCACCGGCGATCTGCATCAGATGTCACCCGAATACATGCGGGCAGCGACCATCACCCGCTACGGCGTCTCTCTCTACATGGGCGTGGGGATTCCCATACCGGTCCTGGACACCGATATCGTCCGGATGACCGCGATCCGGGACAGCGACATCATGACCGATGTCTTTGACTACGGGATTCCCGCACGGGACCGACCGGTCATGGCACAGGTCTCCTACGCCGACCTCCGGAGCGGTTCAGTGGAGATCAACGGAGTGGAGGTGAAGACGTCTTCGATGTCCAGCTTCAGGAAAGCGCGGGATATCGCCCGTGAACTGGCCCGGAGGATCGAGCGCGGCCAGATGACGGTCGCGCTTCCGACCCGCCCCATTCCCACCGGCACACGGTTCCGGCCCATGCGCGATTCGAGTCGGGCACCGCTGGTACGGGACATCATGAGCCGGGAGGTGGTGGCCGTCTCCGAAGATGACGACATCACCACCGCCGCCCGGACACTCATGCGCGGTGAGACCAACCATCTCTCGGTCCTTGACAGCGACGGCCGCCTCTCGGGTATCGTGACCACGTATGACACCACCAAGGCGGTGGCCCGCCCGAGCGGACATCGGCGTGTCCGGGAGATCATGACCACCCGGGTGGTCACCACCCGGCCGGAAGAGCCGGTGGATGTGGCCGCCCTGAAACTGAAAAAGCACAACATCAGTGCGCTGCCGGTGGTGGACAGCGAACACCGGGTCGTGGGGATGCTCTCGGCCATCGACCTGGGCAGCCTGTTCGGCGAGAGGTGGGGCCGATGAAACTCCTGGTGACGTTCTCCCGGAAACGGGGGCAGCAGCCGATCATCGCCCGGGTGGTCAAGGAGACGGGGGTGCTGATCAACGTGGAGCGGGCACGCATCGATGCCATGGAGGGGGAAGTGCTCATCGATCTGCCCGATGCGGACGAACCGCTGGTGCGGTCCCGCCTGGAGGAGCTCGGGGTGCAGGTCAGCTCCGTGGAGCATGCCATCCACATCGACCGCGACGAATGCGTGGACTGCGGTGCCTGCATCAGTATCTGTCCCCAGGATGTCTTCAGCTTCGGTGAGGACTGGAGCCTGCAGGTCCGCGAGGACCAGTGTGTCCTCTGCGGCAAGTGCATCCCGGCATGCCCGCACCAGGCGCTGTCGCTCTCCATATGATCCGGCGACGGTTCCGGTACCGGCAGACCATCACCTCCATTCTCGGCGATGCGGAAGAGGAGATCGAGGCCGCCATTGCTGCAATGCTCCGGGCGCGCCGCGAGATCGAGGAGCTGTGCAGCACCGATCCCTTCTTCCTTCTCACCTTCGAGCCATATACGCCCGACACCCCCACCGAGACGGTGCGCCGCATGGTCCGGGCGGCAGACGCTGCAGGGGTGGGGCCGATGGCCGCCGTGGCGGGGACCATCGCCTGGGCGGGCGCGGAGGCCATGATGGATGCAGGGGCCGGCATCGGCGTGGTGGACAACGGGGGGGATATCGCTCTCTTCTCCGACCGGCCCGTGGTGGTTGGTCTCCATGCCGGTGAGGCGAAAGCAAGCAACCGGCTGGCATTCCGGGTGCCTCCGCAGGACCGCATCCTGGGGATCTGCACCTCGTCGGCGACCGTGGGGCCGTCCATCAGCCTGGGCACGGCCGACAGTGTCACCGTCTTCTCGCGCGATGTCTCCTGTGCCGATGCATGGGCGACCGCGATCTGCAACCTCGCCACAGCTGACGGGCTCCCTCCCCTTGCGGAGTCTGCCACGATTCAGGGAGTTTTTGCGATCATCGGCGACCGCATTTTCAGAACCGGCGACCTTCCGCCGGTGATCCGGGCCCGGGTGGACGAGTCGCTCATTACGGCGGGTGACCGCGGTTATGGCTCGTCCTGTTCGTCGATGAATGACCGGGCGTGATGGTAGGCGTCGGTTCCGGTGAACCGGGCGATGACCCGGTCACCATCCGATACCGAGACCACGGGCGTGCCGTTCCTGACCCCCATGATAACTTCCAGCTCCTCGATCTCATCGACCATCACCCCCGAGGTGAGCTCCGAGGCGGGGTTGAGAACCAGCCGTTCGCGCGCCATTTCGTCGGGCGCCTCCCGGAAGAAATAATAGAAGACCTGACAGGCATTCAGAAAATCTGAAACCAGCAACTCGTTTCGTATGCCGTCATCGAGGGTATCCAGTATCCGGGCGAGCTCGCGCTCATCTTCATCGGCAATCTCCAGCAATTTGTCCGCCAGGGCGGCGAGTTCGGCATATTCGGTCATATGGTGATGTCCACGCCCGGTGATTCCGTTGTTACACGTATTGTATCGATCCACGGGGATAAAGATTCCCCGAATGGTCACCCGAAACAACCATATCCGTCTGCGGAAGACCAGAGAGGTGTGAAAGAGGAAGAGATCGACTGGATCGTGTACCACCAGATCGATCAAATCGGGCCTGCTCCGGACGAGCGGATCGCCGATGTGTGCGGATTTTCCCTCCCCCAGGTGGCCGCCTCCCTCGAGCGACTGGAGAAGAACTTCCTGGTGTCGGCGGGGCCGGAGGGGTGGAGGGTCCTCTCCATCCAGGAATCGATGGTCCGGTGCCAGTTCGCGTATGCGGATGGTTTCCCATTGACCATCGAAAACGGGGTGATCCGTGCACGGGAGCCTTCGGATGAATGAATCAATCGGGCCACGGGTTTCCGTGCTGCGCATCGGCCACCGGCCGGAACGGGATCACCGGGTCACCACCCACGTGGCCCTGGCCGCACGGGCGCTCGGCGCACAGGGGATCTATCTGGCCGGTCGGGATCCCTCCATCGAAAAGAGCGTCACCGATGTCGTGGACCGGTGGGGCGGTGACTTCTTCTACCGCGAGGGGGTGAACTGGCGCCGGTGCATCTCCGAGTGGCATGACCGGGGAGGCGCCGTTATCCACCTCACCATGTACGGGCTGCCGGTGCAGGAGGTCGTCGACGAGATCCGGGAACGCGGGCCCCTGCTGGTGGTGGTCGGGGCCGAGAAGGTGCCCGGGGAGATCTTCGGTCGTGCCGATTATAATGTGGCGGTCACCGGGCAGCCGCATTCAGAGATCGCGGGGCTCGCCGTATTTCTCGACCGGCTCTTCTGCGGGACGGAACTGGACCGGGAATTCCCGGGCGGATCGATCCGGGTCGTTCCCTCGGCATCCGGAAAGCGGGCGGAGGAGCTGTGAGCCTGAAGGTGCTCGTGGCCGGGTTTTCCACCCGGCATGTCTGCCAGTCCGCCCATCGTGCCGGGCACCGGGTGTACGCCGTGGACCATTTCTGTGACCGGGACCTGGACTGGTACACCCACGCATGCCAGCGGTTCGAGGAGCTCGATGAGGCCTCTGACTGCATCGACACCATGGCACGCCGCCACCGATGTGACCTGCTGGTAGCAACTTCCGGTGCGGAGAGCATGGATACACCCATCCCCCGTGCGGGGACCCGCTCTGACATCGCGGCACAGTTCATGGACAAGTGCAGGACACAGGAATTCTTTGAAGAACTCGACATCCCGGTGCCGCCGCGTGCCGCTCCCGGGGACTATCCTGTCATGATCAAGCCCCGTCAGGGAGCGGGAGGATGGCGGAATGCGGTGGTCAGCACCGGGGAAGAGCGGCGGGCCTGGGAGGAGGCATGGGAGGGGATCCCCTATGTCCTCCAGCAGTACCGTCCGGGACGGCCGGTCAGTGTCTCCTGTATCGCGGGTGGCGGCCGGGCACAGGCGATCGCGGTCAACGAACAGTTTCTCCGGGAAGATGAAGACGCGGCATTCGGGTTTTCGGGATCGGTGACTCCCGCTCTTTCCCACCCCTTCACCTCGCGGCTGATCCATCGGGCAGAGCGGGCGGCGGCCGCCAGCGGGTGCATCGGCTCGGTGGGTGTGGATTTCGTGTGCGACACTGATGAGGCATGGGCAATCGAGATCAATCCCCGGTTCCAGGCAACGGTGGACACGGTGGAGCTCGCCACCGGTGTCAATCTCTTCAGCCTCCATCTCGATGCGTGCCGGGGCACGATCCCGGGCATGATGCCGCCCGCACGGTCCGTGGGGATCCGGCGCATCATCTTCGCCGATCGCGACCTGGTGGTCGGATCGGATCTCTCCCCCCTTGCCCCGGGAGTGGCGGATATCCCCCGGGTGGGGACCGAAATTGAAGCGGGACATGCGGTGGTGAGTGTGCTCGCACGCGGTCTGAGCCGGGAAGCTGCGTTCCGGGCGCTGGAAAATACTATGACCCGCGTGAACAGATGTATGGATGAATGGTAACTGTCTCCTCCCTGCTGGAAGATCCTCCCGTCCGCGCCTACCTGTATCGCATCATCGGGGAAGAGGGACTGCAGCTCCTCGAGCGGTTCCCGGAAGAAGGCGAATACAGTGACGAGGATCTGGCCGAAAAAACAGATATCAATCTGAACGCAGTCCGACAGGCGCTATACACATTGTATGGCCGACGTCTTGCAGAATATCGCCGCATCAAGAACAGCGAGACGGGCTGGCTCACCTACCTGTGGACACTGAGGCTGGACCGGATCTACCCGAAGATCGAGGAGGACATGGAATATGTCCTCGATCGTCTCCAGGCTCGTCTCAGGTACGAGGAGGAGAATGACTTCTACATGTGCCATTCCTGCGGCCTGGTCATCACCTTCGATCTCGCTTCGGATGTGGGATTTGTCTGTCCGTTCTGCGAAGAGCCGATGGAACACTTCGACAACGAGCCGCTGGCCACGGCACTCCACCGGCGGGTCAGGAAGATCGAGGAGGCCCTCGGTGGGCAGTGAGCGCGAATCACTGCGCAGGATTCTTCGGAAGGCGGACTGTTCCGGGCGTGTGATCGCCCACTGTGACGCGGTCGCGGATTGTGCCATGGAATTCACTGCCTCCAGCGAAGTGGATGGCGATCTCGTTTTGGCCGGGGCGATGCTCCACGATATCGGCCGGGGAGTGACCCACACCATCGCCCATGCCCAGGCAGGCGCCGATATCTGCAGGAGGGAGGGTTTTTCCGAGGAGATCTGCCGGATCGTCGAGCGGCACATCGGGGCGGGTCTTTCTGCCGATGAGTGCTCGCTTCTCGGTCTCGCCCCCCGGCGGTGCGTCCCGGAGACGATCGAGGAGATGATCGTGGCCCATGCCGACAACCTGGTGAGGGGGACACATCGGATCTCCATCGAGCGCCGGATGCTCGAGAGTCCAGATCTCCCGCGGCGCACAAGGCTCAGGATGTACCGGCTCGCCCGGAGAGTGGATCTCTTCCACCGCTGATCAGATGATCAGGGTCCGGACGTCGGGAAGCGCCCGGAGATCCTCGTACAGCTGGGCGGGTACCGGCCCTTCCACGATCATCACCAGTTTGGGATCTTCGGACATCTGGGGATCGGTGACGAATATCTGGCGGATACCGAGATCATGCTCCACCAGCACGCGGACCGCATTGCCCACGATGCCCTTCTTTCGTGCATCGGTGGGAAGCAGCGTGATGACCGAGAGTCCCAGCTTCTCTGCCACCCGGGAGAGATCCGGGGTGGCCCGCATGGAGGTGAATACATCCCGCAGGAACGGGATCGCCAGGATCCGGTGGGCGGTGGCGTCCACCACCCGGCGGTCGACACCCGCCGCCCGGCCCACCTGGGTGGCCGGGATCTCCAGGCCGTTGCAGATCACCCGCCCGGATTCATTCACCCCGAACCCGTTCTCCAGGAGGAACTGCACCACCCGTAGCTGTGATGGTGAGTCGGAAAATTCCGATATGATGTCGGTCCACATACCTCAATGATCAGCGGAGCATCTATATAAACATGAAATACCGTTTCTGTCCCGCAGGGAAGAGAAACGGGCATCGCCCGTACTCCATTGCATCCTGCTCTGCCCCCGGGGGAGCCCCCCGTCCACAGAGACCCGCAGGGTAACCTATTTGATGCCTCACATCAGTATATAGAGAGAACAGGGCGAGGGTTGCCGAGCCAGGTCAAAGGCGCTAGGTTGAGGGCCTAGTCTCGCAGGAGTCCGAGCGTTCAAATCGCTCCCCTCGCATCTTTTTTATGTCATCACACACACCATGAGGGTTCCGTGCCGGATACTGCCCAAGCATTGACCATTCAATCCGGTGTGTGTCCCTTATTCCGTTCTTGTATTTCACAATATCATTTTGGATGGACCAGGTGGCGAGCTGTGGACCACCTGTTCACATCGAACCGGTCAGTCCCATGTCGTGCTCCCATCGTGTTCCGGGCGCTGGCCGCTGATTCTGGCAGCATCTCCCGGCAGAGACCAGTAAGAACAGAGACACAGGAAATATGTTCCCGGCACCGGCGAAACTGCTATCAGGTCACATGCGCATGGTCCTTTATCAGGAATGATCTCTGTCCTGCTCGTCGATGACGAACCCGGTCTCCTGGAACTCGGCACGATCTACCTGGAAAAGACCGGTGAATTCTCTGTGGATACTGCGCCGTCGGCACAGAACGCCCTGGAGATGATGGAGTCCACCCGGTACGATGCCATCGTCTCCGATTTCCAGATGCCGGGGATGGACGGGATCGAGTTTTTGAAGACGATCCGGTCACGGAACGACACGACCCCCTTCATCATCTTCACCGGGAAGGGCCGGGAAGAGGTCGTCATCGAGGCGCTGAATGCAGGGGTCGACTTCTATCTCCAGAAAGGCGGGAACCCGAAGGCGCAGTTCGCCGAGCTTGCCAACAAGATTCAGTATGCCGTATCGCGCATGCGGGCGGAGGAGGCGCTGAGGGAGAGCGAGGAGAGATATCGCCGGATATTTTCGGGAATGCCGAGTGCCGTCGCCATCTACGAGGCGTGCGATGACGGAGATGACTTCATCATCAGGGATCTCAATCCCCGGGCGGAGGAGATCGAACAGATAGCAAAGGACGACGTCATCGGCAGGCGTGTCACCGAGGTCTTTCCCGGTGTGAAAGATTTCGGGCTGTTTTCGGTCTTCCAGCAGGTCTGGAGGACCGGACGGCCGGGGTATCTCCCGGATGCGATATACCGGGACGCCCGTGATCCCGGCACATGGCGGGAAAACTGGGTGTACAGGCTTCCCAGCGGAGAGATCGTGGCAATCTACAACGACATCACCGAACGGAAACAGACGGTGAACGCACTGCGTGAAAGCGAGGAAAAATTCCGGACCCTTTTTGAGACCATGACCCCGGGCGTCTTCTATCAGCGGTCGGATGGCACCCTGATCGATGCCAACCCGGCGGCACTGGAGATGTTCAGACTGACCCGGGAAGAGTTTGTGGGACGCGACTCCCACGACCCATACTGGGAGGTGATATCGGAAACAGGAGAGATCCTGCCCCCCGAGAAGCATCCATCCATGATCGCGCTCCGGACAGGGACGCCCGTGCGGGATATGATCGTCGGGTTGCACCACCCACCAGAGGACGACATCACCTGGCTGAGCGTCAATGCCACACCCCTGTACCGGGATGGGGAGACTGACCCCCACCAGGTGGTGGCGACCATGTGCAATATCACCGATCTCAAGCAGGCGGATATCGAGCTCTTCAGGAGACAGAAGATCATCACGGGCATGCTCGATGGTATTCCCGATATCGTCGGCCTGATGCTCCCGGATTATACCGTCGTCCGGTACAACCGGGCGGGCTACGAGGCGCTCGGCTACGAGGCGCTCGGTATGACTCCCGGCGAGGTGGAGGGAAAGAAGTGCTTCGAGCTCATCGGCAGGGACGAGCCCTGCGAGATGTGTGCCACCCGACAGGCGCTTGGCACGAAAAAAACCGAGAGCGTCGAAAAGTTTGTCCCTGAACTCGGGAAATATTTCGAATGCAGCAGCACCCCCATTCTCGATGAAAACGGCGATGTTGAGCTGATCATCGAGAGGCTCCACGACATCACCGGGCGGATCCGGGAAGAAGAGCGGTCCCGGATCATGGCGGAGATGGTCGATATCGCGCCCAGCTCGATCACCGTCCATGACTACGAGGGCAATTTCCTCTTCGCCAACCAGAAGACCTTCGACATACACGGATATTCCAGGTCCGAATTTCTCAACATGAACCTGCAGGATCTCGACGTACCCGAGAGTGCGGCACACATCAAAGAGCGCATGAAACGGGTCGCCGAGAGGGGAGAGGACACCTTTGAGGTGAGGCACTGGCGCAAAGACGGGTCGACGATTCCGCTGGAAGTCACCGTAAAACAGGTGGAGTGGGCGGGGAAACCAGCGCTCCTGAGAATTGCAAATGACATCACCGAGCGCAAACACGCTGAAGAATCTCTCCGGGAGAGGGAGGCATTCCTCTCCAGTATCTTCCGGGCCGCACCGACAGGAATCGGGGTCGTGAGAGATCGGATCCTCCTCGATGCCAATGACCGTCTCTGCGAGATCACCGGCTACACGCTGGAGGAGATGGTCGGGCAGAGTGCACGGCTGCTCTATCCCACGGTCGAGGAATACGAGTTCGTGGGACGGACGATATACGATCCAGCGCAGAGGTCCGGGACGGGAACCGCTGAAACGAGATGGAAACGCAGGGACGGCACCATCCGCGACATCCTGATCACATCGACGGCGCTCGACCCCACGGATCCGGAGAAAGGGGTGTTGTTCACCGCCCTCGACATCACCGAACAGAAGCGGGCGTGGTCAGCATTCCGGCAGGCACACCGGAAACTCACCATCCTCTCGGGAATCACCCGGCACGACATCCTCAACAATATCAATGTCATGAATGGGTACATCGACCTTCTCGAGGACGCCATGCCCGGGGATGAACAGATCCGCGGATATATCCGGAATATCGACAGGATGAGTGAAAAGATCGAGCGCCAGATCGAATTCACCCGGGTCTACGAGAACCTGGGCTCAGAGGAGCCGGAATACCAGGACCTCGACGCCATCATCGACGCTCTGGCGGTGCCCGACACGATCACCATCCGGACGAGCGGCACCCATGCGGAGATCTTCGCCGATCCCCTGCTGAAGAAGGTCTTTGAAAATCTGCTGGGAAACTCCGTCGGTCACGGGGGAGATGTGTCCCACATATCCGTCACCGGAGAGGTGACCGATGGTGACCTGGTCGTGAGATGGGAAGACGATGGAGTGGGGGTCCCGGCCGCCGATAAGGAGCGGATATTCGAGAGGGGGTTTGGGAAAAACCACGGATTGGGGCTGTTTCTGGTCCGCGAGATCCTGGATCTGACCGGGATCTCGATCCGGGAGACCGGGGAGGACGGGGCAGGGGCCCGGTTCGAGATGCGGGTGCCACAGGGGATGTACCGTCTGCGGGAGTGAGCCCCGGGATCGCCGCCCTCTCCCGGGATACCGGTGCGCACCGGGTCTCCCCTCCCGCCACCACCGGTGATGCTTGAGACGGGTCCTCCGGTCCGGGCAGGGCTGCCCCGAGAGCACTCGAGTCCCCGCAGGACTGGATCCCGGAGTTCAACCCCCCTCCCCTCGCCCGCCAAACCTGATCACCGCCGGCGAGGTGGTGGAGGGTTCATACCCGGGACCATTCCACCCGGGACACCACCAATCGGAGGGAGGGGCTGGATTCTCCTCCATCCCGCACCTTCCGCCGGGACCGGCGCCCCTCCACCCGGAGGGACCGGGCGGTTCGAGATCCAGCGACCTCCCGGCAGGGAAAGCACTATCTGCCCCATAGATGAGAATTACCCACCGAGCAGGGAGAGTTGATGGTCAATTCGATTCGTCGCGCTGAGATCCGGATATCCGGCCTGATGTGCGCCACCTGCGTGCAGAAGGTGTCGGGCGCCCTCCGGCGGATGCCGGGAGTGAGCGAGGCAGAGGTGAACCTGGCCACCGGTACGGCCGCGGTCACCTACGACCCGGACGAGATATCCATCTGTGAACTGGAAGACGCGGTCCGGGATGCCGGCTACGGGGTGGTCGACGAGGAGGCGGTGCTCCTCATCGGCGGCATGACCTGTGCCGGGTGTGTCCACCGGGTGGAGGCCGCTCTTCAGGGGGTGGAGGGAGTGGTCCGGGCGAGCGTGAATCTGGCCAGCGGGAAGGCGACGGTCTCATATAACCTGTCCCTTGCCCGTCCCGCAGACCTGGTTCAGGCGGTGGAGAACGCGGGCTACCGGGTGATCAGCGCAGGGAACGGTGACGCGGTGGCCCGGCAGGAGGCGGAGCAAAAGCGGGTCCTGGCCGATCGTCTCCGGCGCTCGGTCGTCGGGTTTGTCGCCTCCGGGATCCTCATCGTCCTCATGGTCGCCCCGGTGGAGTGGCCGGTCCCCCTCCCCCTCATCCTCTTCATGGTCGCCATGCCGGTCTTCGTGTACCTGGCCACCCCCATCTTCTCCGCCGCTCTCCGCGATCTCTCGCACGCGACCCTGACCATGGACGTGATGTACGCGATGGGGATCGGTGTCGCCTACGTGGCGAGCCTGCTTGGAACCACAGGGATCGTGCTCACCGGCGAGTACCTCTTCTACGAGACCTCGGTGATGCTCGCCGCGTTCCTCACCCTGGGCCGGTACCTGGAGGAGCGGGCGAAAGGGCGGACATCGGCGGCGATCAGGGCACTCGTCGAACTCTCCCCGAAGACCGCCACCCGCATCGGGGAGGATGGTTCCACCCGGGAGGTGCCCGTTGCAGAGGTGTCGGTGGGTGATCTCCTCCTGGTCCGGCCGGGAGAACAGGTTCCCGTGGACGGCACAATCATCGAAGGGACGAGCCACGTGGATGAATCGATGATCACCGGTGAGTCACTGCCGGTGGCCCGGGAACCGGGCGATCCGGTCATCGGCGGGACACTGAACGCCGAGGGGGTTCTCCGGGTGCGGGCGGTGCACGTCGGGGAGGAGACCGCTCTCGCCCAGATCGTCCGTCTGGTGGAGGAAGCCCAGACCCGGCGGCCACCCGTACAGCGGATCGCGGATACCGCGGTCACCTACTTCATACCGGCGGTCATCACCGTGGCCGTCGTCGCTTTTGCGGTATGGTCCCTTCTCGGTGCTCCGCTCATCTTCTCACTCACCACGTTCATTTCGGTCCTGGTCGTGGCCTGCCCGTGTGCGCTTGGACTGGCCACCCCGACCGCCGTCACCGTGGGTATCGGTCGCGGTGCCGAACTCGGCATCCTCATCCGGAGTGGAGAGGCCCTGGAGACCATCGACGGCATCACCCTGGTGGCGGTGGACAAGACCGGAACCCTGACCCGCGGGCAACCGGACGTAACCGATGTCATTCCAGCCGAAACGGATCGGCACACGCTCCTCTCCGCCGCTGCGGCCGTGGAACAGAACTCCGCCCATCCCATCGCGGCCGCCATCGTCCGCCGGGCGGCCAGGGAGGGGATCGGCCCTGCTCCCACCTCGGGTTTCATCACTCACGGGGGACGGGGGGTTTCTGCCATCGTGGACGGGGAGCGGGTGATCGTCGGCAACCGGTCATACCTCGAAGAGCAGGGGGTGGACGTGCCCCCTGCCGGAGATCGATCAGCCGCTGAGTTGGAGTCCGGGGGGAAGACCGCGGTCCTGGTCGCCGGCGGTGGATCGTTTTGGGGGGTTATCGGCGTTGCTGACACCATCAAGGAGACCAGCCCCGCCGCGATTCGCATGCTCCTTGACCGGGGACTCTCCACCGTGATGATCACCGGAGACAATGCCCGCACCGCGGGGGCGGTGGCGGACACAGTCGGGATCGGCCGGGTTCTTGCGGGAGTCCTCCCCGGAGAGAAGGTGGCGGAGGTGCAGCGCCTGCAGGAGAGCGGGGAGAGGGTCGCGTTCATCGGGGACGGCATCAACGATGCGCCTGCCCTCGCCCAGGCGGATATCGGGATCGCCATTGGAAGCGGCATGGACGTGGCCGTTGAAAGCGGCGAGATCGTACTGATCCGGGACGATCTTCTGGACGCCGTCGCCGCCATCCAGCTCGGCGGGAAGGTGATGGCCCGGATACGGCAGAACATCTTCTGGGCCTTTGCCTACAATACCATCCTGATCCCCGTCGCCGCGGGCGTCCTCTATCCCGTGGCCCGGATCACCTTCCGGCCGGAATTTGCGGGCCTCGCCATGGCCCTCTCATCGGTAACCGTGGTGAGCCTCTCCCTGCTCCTGAAGCGGTACACCCCTCCCGCGTACCGAAAGAGAAGTGCCACCGTCCATGATGGGATCCGCATCGCCTCCTGATCGGTGGATAAAGCACTCCTCTCGTTAAGCATCGTCCCGGACCATGCGGCCCCGAAAACCCCCGGATAAACAGGGAGAGGGAAAACGGCAGCTGACCGGATTTGAAACGAAACGAATTTCACATCCATGCGCGAGAAGATTTACCGGACGGAAAAAATATGCTTCCCAGCAATTTGCCCCACCAGGGACTGGATGCCGGCGCCAATTTGGCATCGTCACTGGACGAGATCGCCCTCGCCATCATCACCCTGATCGCAGGCTACATCATCGTCCGCATCATCGCAGGCCGCCTCATGGCCAGCTTCGAGAAGGGGATGAACATCCCCAGGATCATGGCCGGCAACCTCGTCCGGGCGATCAGGCTCTTTTTGTATCTCATCGTCATCCTCCTCGCCCTCTCGTTCCTGCACGTGGACGTCGATGCCATCATGATCAGCATCGCCGCATTCATCGCCTTCGTGCTCGGATTCGGAATGCAGGACACCATCAACAACCTGGCCTCCGGCATCTGGATATCCGCCGCCAAGGCCTATGACATCGATGACGAGGTGGACATCGCCGGCCACTACGGGGTGGTCATCGGCATGAACATCATGTCCACCGAGATCAAGAAACTGGACAACTCGAGGGTGATCATCCCCAACGGAAAGATCTGGAACAACGCCATCACCAACGTGAGCAAGATGCCCGTCCGGATGCTGGTCGTCGATTATGGCGTGGCCTATGGTACGCCGGTTGACGAGGCCATTCGTGTGGCCCTCGAGGTGGCGGCCACGCACCCCCGTCTCCACAAGGAGCCGGCTCCCATCGTCCGGTTCCGGGAGATGGCGGATTCCGCAGTCATCCTCCAGCTCCGCGCCTGGGTGGACACCGACTGGTACTACCCGGTCAAGTCCGAGGTCCTGACCGCCCTCTACAACGAGCTCAGGGGAGCCGGAATCGAGATCCCCTTCCCGCAGGTCGACGTCCATATGCGGGACAGCTGAATACACCCCATTTTCACCTGCCACTTCTCATTCGATGACCTCGTCCGCCCCCGGACCAGGGGGGGGCTGGCAGACGGCAAGAAATACCAGCGTGGTGTCCGCGGTGTTCTCGATCCACTGGCGGTGACCGGGCGGCACCCAGACCGCCTGGCCGGGGTGTACCGGTGCCAACTCCTCTCCCACGTGCATCATCCCCGCACCGGCAATCACCAGATAGATCTCGTGGGAGGCCATCAACCGGTGCGGCAGAGTGCGCTCCCCGGGGGCGAGCACGGCATGGACGATGCTGCATTCGGGCGTCTCCTCCCTGTCCAGATCCCCGGGATGGAAGAGTTCGCAGAGCAGGCATTCATCACGGGCCCGGAAATAGGGAGTATTGCGGGTATCGAATATCTTTATGACAGGAAGTCGACAGCATCGGTGATCAACGCTTCGGGGCGAAGAGCAATGTATATTGCCAGGGAGGGCGGCAGATACCAGTGGAGTAGAGTGTGTGCGGGGGAGGGTGGATGACGCTGGAGATTCTGGCATCGGTCTCTCGCAAACCAGACGGTCGCGGTGGTCATCGGGGGGGCGATCGCACTGGCGAGCGGGGTCGTCATCGAGAGCCTGAGGGGGCAGGTGAAGCGAAAGAACATCGCCAAGGCGCTCTATTTTGAGATCTGCACCATCGAGCGAGCCCTGGCCGGGTTGGTGCCCCTGGCCCGAACCACGCTCGAACGCGCCGATCACCCCGCCATCATCCCCCAGGAGCTCTATCCGTCCCGCGGGCTGTATTTCGCCTTCCAGGCCGATATCGCAGATTTCGGGGCCGATCTCTCTGATCGGCTCTACGCCTTCTACACCCGTCTGGTGGAGGCCGAGCACGAACGGATCCTGATCCTGAACTCCATCAACCAGTCGATAGTGAAGAGGACTGTCATCGACTCCGCCCGTCGCCTCTGCCAGGCGATCATCGACCTCTCCGGAGGCCTCGGGCCCCTGAAGGCAGCGCTCGCCGGCTACGCGAGGTAGGTCCGGGTTTACTGCGCCTTCCCCTCGATGAGGCGGCACCATCCGTGGGCCGGCATGGGCCGGAGCGCATCCTCACCGGCATGGTGCTCCGGTGAATACCATGCCATGCATTCCTCCCCCCTGCAGATGACAAAGAGGTTCTCCTTTCCCCCGCTCATAAACGGACATATCCGGGTTTCTGCTGGTGCGGTCATGATCTCTTCTTCCTGCGGCATGGTGGTCCAGGATGGGCCGCGCCCATGCCGCCACGCCATAGCCTTGATGACCGGAGCCCTTAACACATTCGTCCGGATCACTTTCGCCCTCCGGGGACCGGGGAGGGATACAGATCCGGGGGATACCGATCCCCATGACATTCAGACCGATCGCCGCCCTCCCCCGTCAGCCGGGATCGTTTTGCATGATCGTTGCACCGGCGGCCACCATGGTGGCTGATCTCGCCACTCTCCTTCTCCAGGTGGACAGGTGTGCATACCTGTCCGGACCCCGTCCGCACCTGCGACGGCTGCTTGCCGATGTTCTGCCCCCGGCACAGACCTGCACGGTCCTCACTCTCGCGCAGATGCGATCCAGCCTGACCGGTGCCCCGGCCTCCCTCGTGCTGGTGGAACACGACCCGGATCTCTTCGAGGATTCCCCAGAGTTCATCGACCGGATCGGGCTCGTCTTCCGCCGGACCGCACAGGACCGGGGTATCCGGGTGGTACTTCTCGCAACGCGAATGGATGACGTGCTGGAGCGTCTGAGCGGGTACTGCGACAAGCTCGTTGTCGTGGAGCGGGAAGCGGGAGGAGATCGACCCCTTCGGCCGGGCCAGGTCACGCTCGGGGGATGAGGGTCACGCCGGAGCCGTCCGCCATCTTCCGGGGGGGAGGTGGATCGCGAATGTCGCCCCCCCGCCGGGTTCGCCGGTCTCCTCGATGGATATGTCGGTGAGATCCAAAATCTCCCTGGTCAGGAAGAGACCGAACCCGGTGCCGGTACCGATTCCCCGGGTGAAGATCCGGTTCTTTATCGACGGTGCGATCCCCTCCCCGTCATCGCTGACCAGGATGGTGCAGTGATCATCGTCGAATGTCGCGGTCACCGATACGGTGGTCACCGTCCTGCCGTGACGGACGGCGTTGTCAAAGAGGTTGTAAAAGACCTTCCAGAGCATCGGATCGGCATAGATTTCCAGCGAGTCCGTCGTCACCTGCAGGGTAACGGCCGCGGTGAGGACGTCTTCTGCGGCGTTCCGGGCCACATCCGCCACCCGCTGCCAGCTCGGGGACTGGACGCCCAGCTGTTCGTAGTCCCGGGTAAAAGTGATCTGGCGCTGGATCGTCTCGGTGATCATCCGGCACTTCTCCACGTACATCTGACCCTCCGAATCACCGGGAACGATCTCAGAGAGGATGTGGGTATACGTGAGCAGTCCCTGGACCTGGTTGAGAATATCGTGCCGGGTGATGCTCGAGAGGAGGTTCAGTTTCCTGTTGGCCGATTCCAGCGCGTCGCGGTAACGCCGCTCCTCGGTCACGTCCATGAACGAGGCCATCATGCAGAGCGGTTCTCCCTCCTGATTCGATACCATCGCTGCCTGGAGTACCACATTGATGGGGGTCCCGTCCCTCCGCCGCCCCATCAATTCCCCGGTCCAGTCTCCGGTTTCTTCCAGCTCTTCCATGACCTCCCGCGCCTTCCCGGGGGAGGCCCAGAATGATTCGGCCGGTCTTCCGATCGCCTCGTTCCGGGACCGGCAGCCCCACATCTCGAGGAACGCCCGGTTGACATAGGTGAGGGTCCCCTCCAGGTCCCCGATGGCGATCGGGTTGACCGAGGATTCGATCGCGGCATCCTTGATGCGGAGCTCGCGTTCGCGCTCGACCCGATCCGAGATGTCCCGCACGATGGCCACCGCATGCCATTCGCCACCGGTACGCACCGGTGAGACAGTGATCTCCACCGGCAGCTGCCGCCCCTCCTTCCCGGTGGCGACCAGTTCGCGGGTCTGCTGGATGATGGGCCCGGTTCCCGTCTCCCTGAAGGAGACCAGCCCCTGCTCCGCCAGGTCGCGGTCCTCCGGGGAGGCCACGAGATCGTGCACCCGCTTCCCGCGGGCCTCCTCTGCCCGGTATCCGAATATGCGCTCCGCCGCCTCGTTCCAGAGGGTGACCCACCCCTGCGCATCGATCATGATGATCGCATCATAGGCCACCTCGGTCACAGTCCGGAAACGCTCTTCATTCTCCCGAATCGCCCGTTCCGCTTCCTTCCTCTCGGATATGTCCCGGCCGATGCCCAGGATCGCCTCCTCTCCCCTGATGGTGACGACCCGGGCATTGATCTCGGTGGGGATGGTGGACCCGTCCCTCGCAATGTGCACGGTCTCGAATGTCAGTGATCCGGTCTGCATCAGCTCATCAATACGCGGGTCAAAAAGGTCCGTATCCTGGTCTATATCCACGATGGCCAGCTGTCGAAGCTCCTCGAGCGTGTATCCCAGGCGTTCACAGGTCTCCCGGTTCGCATCGAGTATTCTGCCGTTTCGATCTGCGAGAAATATCGCATCGCTGGCACTGGAAAACAATGTCCTGAACTTGTTTTCTCTCTCTTCAAGCGCCTCTCTGGCCATCTGGCGATCCAGGGCGCGCTGAATCCGTGTGGCCACGGCATCGATGAGGATGCGATCATCCTCACTGAAGCGTGGAGCGGTGGTCCCGTGCTCCCCGGACCACCGGTAACAGACCTCCAGAGTCCCGGCGGGGTCGCCCTGTATCAGGATATCGCTGGAGATGCATGCACCGCTCTTCGCGAACCCCGGAGTGGCTGCCACCCGATCGCCCAGTGTGCACCGGCACATGGCACGTTCAGGATCCTGCATCGCCCCGGCGACCAGGTTGACCACCTGGTCGAGCGACTCCCCCACCGGACCTTCCTCCACCAGCTGGGAGACCGAATAGATGGTTGACAGCTGCTGGAACCGTCTTTTCAAATCCCATTCCCGCCGGTGAAGGGCCTCCTGCTGGGAATGAAGGACGCGGGAGAGATACGAGATCACCGCACCGAGGATCAGGAAGAGGACCACCCGGGCGAGCGGGTCGATGCCGGACGCCCCCGACGGATCGAAGAGGGCGACCAGCGACAGGTAGACGCCCGCGACAATGGCCGCCACGGGAACGCCGAACGAGGGGTACCGGTAGGCGGCGATGATGATGGGGAAGTAGTAGAGATGGGGAAAGACCACCGTCATCCCGGATGAGAGGCAGGCGACAGTCGCTGCCACCGCCACCCCGCCGGAGAGCAGGATGAGCCCATCCATCATCCGGTCTCTGTCGATCGCCACCCCGACCACGCCTCTTTACACAGTGGTGCAATGGATATCCGAATAATGGTTTCTGCAAAGCAGGCGAAGGTGGCGGGCGCGTGACAGGGAGATATCTGTGGCGAGGAAGGAGTGATCACCGGAGATATCTCGAACGGCCGGGTGGTGATGACCCCTCCGATCCGGTGATCACTGGTTCATGCAATAAAATCGCGATTGATGCATATCGCAGAGCCCCGGAGAAGAGGGAGGCGAATGCCTTTCGGGTGTGCCGCAGCGATCCGTGACCCCGGTGAGACCCGCCATCCCCCAAACGGACGGGTGTCCGGTACCATTCCCACCCGATCCTCCTGCCCATGGGAATGCCCCCCGGGTTTTCACATCCGCTCACGGCGTCGATCCCGGATACACATGTCATGACCGGGGGGGCCGGCATCCGTTGACCGGGAACCACAGGTGTTGTCATGTTCGCAACAAATCCTTTATGCGTCTGCAAACCGAACGATGTAGACAGTAATCGCACTGGTGAATTCCCGTGAAAAGACTCTATGCCCGTATCGCCGATGGGATCTGTGCCCGGCCCGCCGTTATCGCCATCGCCTTCATGATGGTCTTCCTGGCGGCGCTCTACGGGATGGGCCAGACCACCATGGAGACGGGCATGGACACCTACATCGATGTCGACACACCAAGGGGCTCTCTTCTCAAGACATACACGGATACCTTCAGCTCCGACTCCATCATGGTGCTGGTGGAGACCGACAACGTGCTGGACCCCGACGTGATCCGGTACATCGACCGGCTCATCTCCGACATGTCCGACGAGCAGTATATCAGCGGAACGCTGAGTATTGCATCTCTTTTCCGGCAGGCGAACGGCGGGGATCTGCCCGCATCGTCGGCAGAGATCGCGGCGGTGAAAAGCCGCGTCCCCGCCGGGACGTGGGATCGGTACATCCCGTCCAATATGATGACCATCGGCGTGCTCACGCTGGAGCCGGGAACCTCCACGGAAACCCAGAACCAGATCCTCAAAAATCTGGAAGCCATCATCAGGATATCGAGCCCCCCTCCGGGAGTGGATGTCACCCTCACCGGGAACCCGGCGTTCCAGAAGCAGATGAGAGAAGAGATGGGGCAGTCGATGGCCACCCTCATCGCTGCCGCGATGGTCCTGATGATCATCGCCGTCGGTTTCCTCTTCTCCCATGTCCGGTACCGGTTCCTCCCCGTGGGAATTGTGGGGGCGGGGCTGGTCCTGACCTTCGGGGTGATGGGGCTTGCCGGGATTCCCATCAGTATGGTGGTCATCGGGGCGTTCCCGGTCCTTATCGGGATCGGGATCGACTATGCCATCCAGTTCCATGCACGTTTTGACGAGGAACGGCGCCGGTCTGACCTGAAGGATGCGGCCCGCACCACCATCACCAGTTCGGGACCGGCCATCCTGTATGCCATGCTCGCCACCGCGCTCGGGTTCGTCGCCATGTGGATCGCCCCCATCCCCATGATCCGGGACTTCGGGATCGTCTGTATCATCGGGATCGTCTGCTGCTATCTGGCTGCCCTGGTCATGGTGCCCACGGTGGGACTCCTCACCGGGTACGAGGCAAAGAATAACGGAAAAGGGGTGGCGGCCTCCCGCATCGAGGCCTACGATCTCTTCCTCGGCCGGTTTTCCGGCCGGATCGCCCGGATACCGGTGCTGGTGGTGGTCGTTGTCGGACTGGTGGCCGGGATCGGCCTCCAGCTCGATTCCCAGATCCCCATCAATGCCGACGAGGAGACATTCGTCCCCCCGGACATGCCCGCCCTCATCGACCTGAACAAGGTAGAGCGGACCATGGGATCGACCGAGACACTGCCCCTCTATATACGGGGAAGCGACGTGCTCACGGTCGATTCGATCCGGTGGATAGACGATTTTTCAACGTTTCTGGTCGAGCATAATCCGTCAGTGACCGGTTCATCGAGCATCGCATCCACCCTTGCCTCATACAATAATGGAGAGCTCCCCGCCACCGATAGAGAGATCGATCAGGTGCTCCAGCGCATCCCGGAGGAGACCCGCGAACGATACCTCCAGGGCAGCATGGATACGGTGGTCCAGTTCTCCCTGGTGCAGATGGAGAATGAACAGGCACTCTCCCTGGTCAGGAACGTCGAACACATCGTCGCATGGCACCCACCGCCCCCCGGAACCATCGCCCAGCCCACCGGGATGCTGGAGATGTTCGCCCGGTTGATGATCGATATCAAGGAGACCAAGACGCAGATGACTCTGCTCGCCATCGGTCTCATATTTACATTCCTGCTCCTTCTCTACCGGAAGGTGACCGCGATCTCGCCCGTTATCCCCATCATATTCATCGTGGGATGGAACGGTGCGATCATGTACCTCCTGGGAATCGCCTATACCCCCCTGACCGCCGTGCTGGGATCGATGACCATCGGCGTCGCCTCGGAATACACCATCCTGATCATGGAGCGGTTCCAGGAGGAGCGGGCGCTCGGAGAGGGGTTGGTGGAGGCAATCCAGACCAGCGTCCAGAAGATCGGGACCGCCATCACCGCCTCCGGTCTGACCACGGTCTTTGGCTTCTCCGCCCTGATCCTCTCCACGTTCAACATCGTCAAGAACTTCGGACTGGTGACGGTCATCACCGTTGCATTCTCCCTGATCGGGGCCATCGTGGTGATGCCGGCGGTCCTCGCCCTGATGGACCGGTTCCAGCGGAAGGTCAGCGGGTAACCGGTGATGCACAGGCACACCGCCCGATGGTCAGGGCCATCATGCCGGCGATGAGTGCAAACACCAGGAACGCCGCGAAAAACGACACCGTTTCCGCCACCACTCCCGCCAGGAACGGGAGCACCGTCATCCCCCCGTAGGCAGACGTGTTGAACAGCCCCATCATGACACCCTGGCGAATTCCGGTGCGGGCCAGGAAGGTCATCTGTGATATGATGACAAAACCGGCCACCGCGCCCACCAGGATCAGCCCGACGGCGGTGACATAGCTGGCGAGGACCGCGCCTGCCATCACCACGGCGGCGACCCGGATGGTGGCCACCGGCTCCAGATCCATCCGGGAGGCGACCAGAACGGTCACGATGGTGGCGAGGTTCATCAGGCCGATCTGGACCGAGACCAGGGACGGACTGATACCGGTGAATTCCGGGTAGAGTGTGGTCACCACACCGGTTGCCCCGACCAGGGCAACCACGGCGGCAAAGAGCCAGACATATTCACGGACGATCCGGATGAAGTCCGCCTCCAACTGCGCACCCATCCCGGGTTCACGCAACCATGCAGAGAGCAGGAGCGGGACCAGGGTGGCGGCGGTGAAGGCGGATATACCCGCGAGAGAGAGGCCGGTCAGATCTGCAAGCCACCCGGAACCCACCATCCCTGCAAGCAGACCCACATTCAGGGAGGCGAAGAAGTTGCCGCTCATCCGGGTATGGTCCGGGAGGACATTGATCCATGACATCGCCGCGGGGACGAAGAGCCCGGCTCCCACTCCCTCGATCACCCGTGCTCCCACGATCAGGAGCGGATCATCGGCGAGCAGGATGAACACGCCCGTCACCAGGGTCAGGGCGAGCCCCGTCCTGATGAGTCTGACCTTCCCGATCCGGTCACTGAGGATGCCTGCCGGGAGCACCGTGACAAAAGCGCCGAGGAAATATCCCGAGAATATCGCCGACTGGAGCGCGGGACCGGCTGCGAGAGCCGGAAGAACAGGGACGACGCCGTTTGAAAGCGCCATCACCATAAAAACGCCGACGAGAAGGGTTGCCCGCCGGATCATCTCAGATCAGGCGGTAGGTCTCGAGGTTCATGGGGGATCGGGTCTCGATCCGGTGACGCTTGTAGATGGAGCTTGCGAGATCGAGGGTCTTGTTCTCGTCGCCGTGAATGGTGAAGATCTTCTCGGGGCGTGGCTGGAGGTGGGAGACGAAGTTCATCAGCTGGCGCCTGTCGGAGTGCCCGGAGAATCCGTCGATGGTGGCGACCTCCAGGTTGATGACGATCGATTCCCGCCACCCGAGCGGCACCTCCCGCCAGCCCTTCTGGATCCGCCGCCCGATGGTCCCGTCCGCCTGGTACCCCACGAAGACGAGCGTATTCTTTTCATCCGGCCCCAGCGTCCGGAGGTACTCCATGATGGGGCCTCCGTTGATCATCCCGCTCGTGGAGACGATCACTGCCGGATCGCTGTTGATGACCTCCTCCCGTTTCTCCGCTGAATCCACCTGGACGAAGCAATCGGAGAGGAACGGGTTGTTGCCCTCCCTGAAGATCTGGTTGCGAAGCTCGCTGTTGAGATACTCGGGGTATGTGGTGTGGATGGCGGTCGCCTCCCGGATCATCCCGTCCAGGTATACGTTGACCTTCGGGATCCGGGACGTGCGGATGCCCTCCTCGAGCGCGAGCATCACTTCCTGTGAACGGCCGACGGCAAACGCGGGGATGATCACCATCCCGCCGCGCTCGAGCGTCGTGTTCACCGTCTGGTAGAGGTTCGCCTCCGCCTCTTTCCGGTTCGGCTGCTGGTCATGGGACCCGCCGTAGGTGCTCTCCATGAAGACGGTTTCAAGCCGCGGGAACGAGGAGACGGCTGGATTGAAGAGGCGCGTCTTCTGGTAGTTGAAGTCCCCGGTGAAGGCGATGTTGTAGAGACCCTCGCCGAGATGGAAGTGAGCGATCGCCGAACCCAGTATATGCCCCGCGTTATGGAGAGTCAGCTTGATATCCGGGGCGATATCGGTGACACTGCCGTAATTGAGGGTGATGGAATGCTGGATGTACTCCTTGACCTCTTTGGAGGTGTAGGGAATCTTGTCGCTCTCTTTCCTGACCACATCCAGGTAATCGAGCTGCAGCATGGCGGAGAGATCGCGGGTGGCAGGAGTACTGTACACCGGGCCGTCGTATCCGTACTTGTACAGGAGCGGAACCAGCGCACAGTGGTCGAGATGGGCATGGGTGATGACCACGGCATCGAGCTGGGTGAGGGGGTGGATCTCGGGGACATAGAGATAGGGGGTGCCGTTGGAGGTGGCGCCCGGTTTCTCTCCGCAGTCGATGAGCACCCGGCTTTCAGGCGTGGAGAGGAGGAACGCCGCCCGTCCAACTTCGCGGCAGCAGCCGAGGCAGGTGACCCGCGCCCACTGATCCTTGCTGGTGACGTCCCGATGGATTCGCCTGCCGATCGTCCGGAGAAATTCCTTTCTCTCCTCCCTGACCGACCGGAGATACTGGCGGATCTGCTTCACGGTGGAACTCTCGATGGGGGAGGTGCGCACCACCTTGGGCGTCCATCCGATCTCCCGGGTGATCTCGCGGAGAGTGGTCCCGTTCTTCCCGATGACCACCCCGGGTTTCTCGGCCTCGATGAGGACTTCGCCGGTCTCGGGGTCAAAGAAGAGATCCGTGATTCCCGCGTTGTCGGGGACCACGGAGCGTATCTTCCCTGCCGCCCGTTCGGGATCCTCCAGCACGGTGGGACGAACCACGATACGCTTGCGCAGGTCCCGGGCTAGCACCCGGATCAGGTCCGCCTCTTCGGCAAATTTTTTCGGGTCATCGGTATAGATGACCAGTTCCGGTCCTTCGAACTCGACCTCGGAGACAGTGATCCCTGCTGGAACTTTCGATTCTATCTGCTCTTTGAGTTCTTTGAGTTGCTCATCAACAAGCATTGGTGATCGTCCTGGAAAATCTGAAATGGTGTAAGCCCGGTTGCCCTCCCCGGTGGAGGAGCGCGGGATACCGTGGCCCTATGCGGCAGACCGGGGCGCTACACCACGCTCGGTATATTCTTCATATTTCTCCGGGGTGATAATGACCACGCTGATCTCCTCACCTGATGCGGCATCCCGACGCATCGCGGAACGCAGCGCCCGCACGGCCAGATCCGCCGCCGCTTCTTCGGACATCCCCTCACGGTACTGGTCTTCCAGGAGACCGTAGGCAATGGGTGATCCGGACCCGGTGGAGACGATCTCGTCTTCACGGGTGGCACCGCCAAGTGCGTCCACCGAATAGATGTGCGGTCCGCTCTCGTCCACTCCGCCGACCAGCAGCTGGACATAGTATGGCATCATCCGGTGCTGATTGAGGAAGTTCGACAGGAGCGTGGATGCGGCACCGACGGAGATCTGCTTTCCCCGTCGGACCTCGTAGAGGTTGCATTCCACCATCATCAGACGCGCAATCTGCTGGGTGTCACCGACCCCCCCGGCAGTGGTCATGCCGATCCGGCCGGTGATCTTGTAGATCTTCTTGGCCACCTTGCTGGCAATGTAATTGCCCATCGTCGCCCGGCGTTCTGTCGCGAGCACGACGCCACCCTGGAAGACGATCCCCACAGTCGTGGTCCCGTGCATCACCTCATTGGACATATCTGGCATAATTGTACCCCAAAATCAATAACGCCCTGGAAAAATTGAAAAGCGTTCCAACGTTATATAGCGTCATTCAGACCCATAAATGTTGTTATCACATCGCCCACCGGATCCCGGTGTTCAGGCCGTCTTGATGGCGAAGTCGGTTATCATTCCTCCACCCGATCTCTCCGGGAGCAGGACACGAATGAGGTCTCGATCAAAGAGCATCGCCACCAGCTGCTTGTTTCCACTGATCACCGGAATCTGATCCAGCCGGTTCCGCTTCATCAGGAGGGCACACTCGCTCACCTCTGCATTGACGGGCACCGATACAACCTGCCGGATCATGCCTGCCTTGACCGGGGTGTCGGGAAGCTGCACCCGTGATATGCTGTAGCTCATCTTGTGCAGGTCGCGAATGCTCTCCCAGGTCCATTCATCATCATCGGTTCCGTTGGAGAAATCGCTCTCTTCCACGCTGTCTTCGATGGACGAGCATCTGATGAGGTCGCGTTCACTGATGATCCCGGAGAGCGTCCCGTCCTCGCGAAGGACGGGGAGGGCCTCGTCACCCGAGATCTCCATCACCCGTCCCACGAGGGAGAGGGGCGTCTCCTCCCAGAGTGCGTGCGTGGTGCTGATGCAGTCCTTGATTTCGTCGTGGCATCGCATCTGGGCGACGGCGTGTGTCAGATCCGCAATGCTGAGAATGCCGATCAACTGGCCATCTTCGATCACCGGGAGACGGCGGATATGGTGACGAATGATCAGCTCCGCAGCCCGGGAGAGGAGTGCATCCGGCTCGATGGTTATCGGATCCGGCGACATCAGGAGCCCGAGCTGCGTTTCGTCCGGTTTGCGGAGCATATCCTTTCGGGTGATGATGCCCACCAGCTGTCCATCCTTCAAAACCGGCACTCCGCTGATGCCGGTTCGTTTCAGCATTCTGAGGACATCATCCCGGTTCCCGGGTATCTCGACTCTGACCACGTCCGTGGTCATGAAGTCGCGGACGATGGGGGCCCTTATGTTCTCACCACCATGGTTGTTATTGTGCTGTGCCGGATAACATGCTCACTGACACTGCCCAGAAGCAGGCGATCCACATCGCTCTTCCCGTGCGATCCCACTATGATCAGGTCGGCGTTCTGTTCATCGGCAAGGTCCAGGATCTCGGATCCGGCATGCCCCTGGCGGATGAACCCGGAATGCTGCACCCCTTCCTCTGTGGCGATGGAATCGCATTCCTCGATCATCTCCTGTCCTTCCCGCTCGAGGAGATTGTAGAGAACCTCGAGAGTATTATCGAGCGGGATCGAGGTGAATAAACCGGTTTCAATCACGTAGATCATCTTCAGATCGGCCTGCCAGACCTTTGCCTCCTCTACTGCCTTCCGGAAGGCGGCCCGGGCACTATCCGATCCGTCGACCGCGACTAGGATGGTGCGAAACATGATAATCCTCGGAAAACAAAATCCGACCCTATAGTTTTGTCCCCATCGTCTTAACATTTGCCTCGATCATGCCCGCATGGAGGCGGTTTACCACCGCTGCGATGGGATTTTGGGTGTACCTGATATTGGAGTCGCCGGTATCGACCACCAGGAACCGGGCGGGATTTCCTTCCTCGAGGTAGTGGGATCTTCCAAAACGGACGGATCCATGGACTGCGGAACGCAGTACCGTGATGGGATCGATCCGGTACACCCGGGAAAAAAACGACATCTCCTGGAGGATATCCGGCTGTACTGCCATGACGTTGTCGGTACCCAGGAGCACCTCGCATCCCTGCCGGAGCATCTCCCGGATGGGCGGATGATCGGGTCCCGAAGTGACGCCAAACGCCCAGTTCGCCCGGGGACACACCGCAATGGGAATATCCCGATCCGCACATGCCCGGAGATGGGCGGCGGATGCATGCGTGCAGTGAACCAGCAGATCGGGATCGTAGTCCAGTGCACGGTCGATATCACCGGGATCGCGCTCGCCCGCGTGGAATGCAACCAGCTTCTGGTCTGTCCACGCGCGGTGCACCAGGGCATCGAGGTCCAATACGTCCCGGGCGCTGCTCACTCCGAGACCATCGGCGATCCGCTCACCCCCCTCCCGTCCGAGTATCACCACGTGGATGGGCAGATTGGAGGAGGCCTCCTTCAGTGCCCGCACCCCTGCCTCGCCGCCCTCCCGGAAGTCCACGCAGCCGCGCGTTCCACTGGCGATCATCGTCCGGATGCTTGCGTGCATCGCAGCGACCAGGTCACGATGGGGAGTGCCTCGGAGGATCCGGTGCTTGAGGCCGTGGGGTGGCGTAACGATGGCCGCGAGATCGTCGCCGAGGGGGAGGTCCATCGCCACTGTATCCCCGAGATGGGTGTGTGCATTGAAGAACGCGGGGACGATGAGGTGCTCTGTACCGGGCAGTGAATCCTCCTCGATGGAGCGGATCCGGCCGTCTTCCACCACGATCCGGGCTGGCTGCGGGTCCAGGTTCTGCCCGAGCAGCGCCCGGCCGACAACGATCTCTTCCATCTGGCGTTCCTTTATATAATGCGAGCGAGAAATACCTATGCATGGCAAAGAAATCGGGCGGCAGACTGGTGTCATCTGCCGGGCTGGTAAATTATTATGACAGCGAGGATCGCCGTTCCATCCACATCAATCCGGTCGCCGTGCTCGTGACTTCCGGGGTGGTGGGTGCCGTGATCTTCGTCCTGAATATGGTCCTCTAATCCTTTTTTTGTTCGAGTGCGTGCCGGAACACATCCTCCTCCGGTGAGAAGTACAGTGAATTGTGGCCGGACCACCGGGTGCAGTTCCTGAACACGACAGCGGGCACGCCCCGGTTGCTCTCCCCCATCACAAAATTGGCGAACCCGGCGATCTCGTCTACGACCGCCTCCTCGGTGATCGTCAGCTCGTGGCCGAAGAGATCGTGGTCTCCCCGGTAATCGGCAATTGCGGTGATGCCACTCCACCCCACCGCGATTCCAGTCTGCCCCCGCCGGAATGCCCGTCCACACGTGTCGGTGATGATGACCGATACATCGACGCCGGCACATTCCTGTATTCCCCGACGGATCTCGTCTGCCGCCGCCATGGGGTCCGGGGGGAGCAGGATGATCTGCCCGTCCTCGATATTGCTCTGATCCACCCCTGCCCGGACCCCCACGTGGCCGCAGGCGAGCGTGGAGAGGACGAATGGAGCCTCCAGGAGGACATCCTCGGACACATCCAGCACTGCCTGGATGAACCGGGGATCTTCACCGGTCATTGCGGCAATGCGGTCTGCCCGTGAACCCGCGGTGATGGTGGAGAGGTCCCGGGTGTGACCTTTCGCCTTGGAGTATATCGAGGAGGCGATGGCCACGATGTCGCCGTCCTCCAGATCACCAGATATGCAGATCTCTTCGGCGATATCGTCTCCCTGTTTGAAGAGCGGGAGCCCCCTGACTGGAATGACGCGTACATCCATCATAGAGCGTTGCGTGCGGATGAATCAAAATGTCTTGTATGCCGTATCACCACCTTTTATGGAGGAATTGTGCGCATATGAGTACTACACCGGGTGAAGCTACACCCGGCACAGGAGTTGATATACATGCCAGGAATGGATGGAACAGGCCCAATGGGCGAAGGTCCAATGACCGGGCGCCGGATGGGCTGGTGCAACCCGGCGTACAGATACGGTACCGCAGCACCCCCTGCCTATCAGCCGCCCGCTGCCCCGCCACAGGCAGCACCGCCCGCATATGCGCCACCATATGCGGCGCCCGGGGGCGCAGTATATGGCGTCGGACGCGGCGGTCTGCCACGAGGAGGCGGTCGCGGTTTTTGCGGCGGGCGTGGTCGCCGCGGACGGTTCTGGTAGAAGGACCGCAACCAACCTTTTTTATCACAGTATTCACAATTTAAATGGACTGAGGAAACCACATGAAAATCGCCATCGCGACGGATGAATCTGTAGTTTCTCCTCACTTCGGGCACGCCTCCGGGTATGAAGTGGTGGAGATCGAGGACGGGACAGTCACGAGCCGTGAGTTCGTGGAGAGCCCCGGGCATTCTCCCGGAGTTCTTCCCGCACTGCTGCGGGACCATGGTGTCTCCATCGTCATCGCAGGCGGCATGGGGCCCAAGGCCATTGACGCCTTCTGCAATTTTGGAATCGATGTCTACGTGGGAGTCGAAGGACCGATCGACCAGGTCATCGAAGATTGGATCGCCAAAAAGCTGACACCAGGCGCCAACGTCTGTCACCACTGACCCGTATCCCCGCACGTCTTCATACGCGTCCGGTACATGTACTACGCGGTGTGAAGAGATCACGAATTTTATGTACTGTCACCCACACATGATTGATCCATGGATGAGCATCGGGAGTGCCGGTATACAGGGCTCGACCGGGAGTGTACACTCGAGGAACTGGCCGCGTTCCATGGACATCTCGGACCGTATATCGTGATCGGATACCGGATGGGGCGATATATAAGGAAACATTACTGTGAGGACCCGTTCTCACTCACTGCCCGCATCTACTGCTCCGGAAGGACACCGGAGACCTGTCTTGCCGACGGCGTCCAGCTCGGGAGCGGGTGCACCATCGGCAAGGGGAATATCGACATCGTCCGTGACGACATCATATCGGTGGAATTCACGACACCTTCAGGCACTGTAACGTGCATACCGCGGCCGTACCAGCTTCCGCCAGAGGGGCCACATTATGCCCGTGCAGTCGAAGATCTGGCGGTTTCGCTCTTTTCCGACCACGAAGAGACGCTCTTTGATGTTGTCATCAGCTGAATCCCGGAACAACGGCGCGGTCATCAGCCTCTCGGAAATTTACACCGCGTACGAGGGGGCGGATCTGCCGGTCATCAGGGGCGTGTCGGTCTCCATCGATCCCGGGGAGTATGTGATCATCGGCGGCCCGAATGGAGCGGGAAAGACCACCCTTCTCGAATCCATAAACGGCCTGCTCCCCATCACACATGGATCGGCCACCATCTGCGGACGCGATATCCGCACCTGCGGGTCGGCTATCCGGAAGAGAACCGGATATGTTCTCCAGAACTTTCAGTTCGATCCGATGACACCGTTCACCGTGGAACAGGTGGTGATGATGGGGCGCTATGGACTCCTGGGATTCTTCCGCCGCCCGAAAAGCGACGATCACCAGGCAGTGGAACGAGCACTTCGCCTCCTCGGTATCGAAGATCTCGCCAAAAACCCCATCGGAACACTGAGCGGTGGCCAGCAGCAGAGGGTGCTGATCGCCCAGAACATCGCCAAGAACCCCGATGTTCTTCTCCTCGATGAACCGTTCAGCAACCTGGATCTTGCTGGCCGGGAACAGATCAGCACGATCCTTCGGGATCTGGCCGATTCGGGGATGACCATCCTGGTCGTCTCTCATGCATTCGACGGTCTCCCCGACACGACCATCCGGATCCTGGTGATGAACCGCGGGCAGATCACCCATGATGATGTGTGTGATGCGTCCTATGTCGAAGAAACCGTGCGAAATGCGAGCCGGGCCCCTTAGATGTTGGAATTCATCATCGCAAACAACATTCTCTGTCATGCTATCGAGGCCATGCTGTTTGCCTCGATCTCCTGCGGCATTCTCGGGGTGATCATCACCCAGATCAACATCTCCTCCATCGGGTTTACCATGGCCCATGCGGCCTTTGCCGGAGCGGCGGTGGGACTCTTTCTCGGCCTGTCCCCCACTATCGCCGCGATTCTCTTCAGCATGTTCGTGGCCCTCCTGCTCGGACCGCTCTCGGAAAAGGCCCGGATGCCCACAGATACCACCCTTGGCATTCTCTTCGGGATGATGATGGCGATCGCCATCTTCTTCGTCTCCTACATGCAGTACCAGGGACGCGGGTTCAGTGCATCTTCTCTTCTCTTCGGTGACGTGGTCTCGCTGTACCGGGAGGAGATCTACTGTCTCGCGGGAGTGTCGGCACTCGCCATCCTGTTCGTGCTTTTCTTTTCAAAAGAGATATATGCCGTCATCTTCCACAAAAAAATTGCCGAAGCCTCCGGTATCCGGGTGCGTCCCATTTACTACGGGATGCTCTTCATGATCGCCATCACGGTGGCGCTCAGCCTGAACATCGTCGGCGGGCTCCTGCTGTACGTCTGGCTGGTCGTCCCCGCAGCGACGGTCTACCAGTTCTGTTACCATGTCCACGATATGTTCGTGGCCGCCCCCCTGCTCGCGGGACTCATCAGCACGGCTGGTGCCTGGGCGGGGATCACCTGGTCACTCCCCGTGGCACCGTTCACCGCGGTTCTCTTCTCCATCATCTTTGCGGGTGCCGTGATCCTCTCACCCAAGCGCAGGATCACCAATCGCAAGAAATAAAAAATCATTCATACGAAGTATTTCTATGAACAGGATTCTGCTTATTTTATGTATTCTATTATCGGCAACAGTAATCTCACCGGTGGCCGCAGAATTGCATGTGGTCTCCACCACCACCGTCCTCGCTGATCCCGTCGACCAAATCGGCGGGGAGCACGTGGAGGTCATATCACTGGCGGATCCCGCACTCTGCCCCCACATGCAGTCGGACATCATCCCCAACCGGCTCCAGATGGACCGTGAATTCATCGCATCCGCAGATCTCTTTGTCGCCCACAACAGCTCGGTGGACCAGTCGAACGTGATGCCGATTGTCGATGATTTCATGGAGGCGAACGGTTACGGCACGATCGACTGGGTGACCCTGCCCGACCCCTCCATGACCTGGAACCAGCCGGACAACGCAGAAGAACTCGCCTCGATCGTGGCCGGATGGCTGTGTGATGCCGATCCTGCACACACAGAGTACTACAATGACCGGCTGGCATCATATATCGAACAGATCCAGGCGGAATCTCTAACAGAAGAGGAGGAAAAGGTCATCCCGGGCCAGGACGTGATCGTCATGATCTGGCAGAGAGACGCCGCAGAACAGTGGCTCGGGCTTGATGTGGTGGGAATCTATGCCCCGGAATTCTACAGGGGAGGAAAATATACCGCCGCAAAACTGGTGGACGACATCGCTGCAAACCCGGAGACGTACCGGGACGTCACATACATCATCGAGAACATGCAGTCCGGCGAACTGGGGAAAGGCATCGAAGAGGCGCTTTCTGACCGTGGAATCCCTGCAAAACGGGTCATATTCACCAATTTTCCGAAATCGGTGGAGGGTGTGAACACCATCCCCAAGGTCCTTGCCTACAACAAGGGCCTGGTGACCCCCGGAGAAGATACACCGGCATCCGAACCGACTCCTGATGCATCCCCCGGACTGCTACCGGTCCTGATCGGTGCGGGAGCCGCCGGTCTTCTCGTTTCCCGGCGGTCCTGAGGATTTCTGGTCCCTGGGGCCATCCCACTTCACTTTTCCCCGGGCAAGCGAGATGAACACGCCAACGGTGCAGAGGATTCCAAAGATAAGAAAGAGCGCCTGCATGCTGGCAAGAAGCCCGGCATGCTGTGCGGGACCGATCTGCACCCGACCGATGAGGACGGCAAAGACCACCATCGCGCATGCCATGCTGGTGGTCTGGCCAATGAGCCGCATGGTGGCGACCGTTGCCGAAGCGATCCCGTAATGCGCCTTCGTGACCGAGGTCATCACTGCGTTGGTGTTGGGTGAGGAGAAGAGCGCGAAACCGATCCCGAGCAGTGCCAGCACGCCGATGATCATCCAGAGCGGCGTGGCCTCCTGCACGAATGAGAGGAGGAACAGCCCGGAGGCATTGAGCCCCATCCCGATGGATGCCACAATCCGGGGCTCGATGCGATCCGAAAGGGCGCCTGCAGGAGGAGAGAAGATTGCCTGGAGGACGGGCTGGGCGACCAGGATCAGCCCGGCCATCAGGGGATCGAAACCGCGGTTATACTGGAGATACAGGGACAGAAGATAGGCGATGGCGAACGTGGCGCTGTAGTTGATGAGCGCGGCGATATTCGAGCAGGCAAAGACGGTATTCCGCGCAAAAAGACGGACATTGAATACCGGGTGAGGAACCCGGAGCTCCCGCCGGACGAAGGGGACCATCACCACCAGTCCCCCCGCGATCAGCCAGATCGCCTCCGTGGCGGGCACAGTGGTGAGACCAAGGAGGAGTGCACAGAGCATGGCGCAGTACAGAAGCGCTCCCATCAGGTCATATGTTTCACCGCGTGCTCCCGCCCATTCATGGGGCACCCGCAGCCAGGTGAGTGCCGCTACGGCCATGCCAAGGGGCACCACGAGCATGAAAATACTCCGCCATCCCGCATGGAACGTGAGCACGCCACCGATCACCGGTCCAAGAGAGAGTCCGATATACACGGCGGCCACATTGATACCGAGCGCCCGCCCCCGCTCGCCGGGGGGAAAGACCATGGTGATCATGGCCACCGCCGTCCCGTACATCATCGCATCGCCAAGTCCCTCGAGCACCCGGAAGAAGATCAGAGACCCGGTGCTCCACGACAGACTGCAGAGGAGCGATGTCAGCGAGAAGACCGATACACCGGCGATGAATAGTTTCTTCAACCCGTGTATATCGGCGAACCGGCCGACGGGGATCACGATGACCGCGGCGGTGAGGAGATATGCGGTCTGGATCCATCCGAGCATCACCGCATCGGTCCCGAACTCCGCGGCGATCGACGGGAGCGCGATATTGATGGATGAACCCATGAACGGCGTGAGGAAGGAGGCACAGACGGTGGCGAAGAGAACAAGCCGCTTTTCTGTCCGGGTCAGACGTCTGGTATCCATCGTCTCGTCCCGCTCCTGTCTGATCTTTCCCGAGCTGTACTCTCCGGGCCCCTGGCCCTCTCATGCAGAGATGGGGTAGCTTTTTCTCCGGGTGGTGCAGATAACCGGATCAGAATGTATTCCCTGATCCGGTGTCCGGGATGCAGGACGTTCACCTACGTGGATCAGTACCAGCGATGGAAACTCTGCCATGTCTGTGGGGAGGCGATCGATGTCGGACGGGCGCCGGTCTACCTGGAGGTGCAGGACTATCAGGAGGCCGAATCGATCATCGCACAGATGGAGCGGTACCTGAAATCTTCTCAGAAGACAGACCTCTCCCCTGAGGAGCGTGAATCTCTCCGGGCCCAGTATGCCAGATGGGTGAAGAATGCGGCCGGTCACCAGGGTTGACCGCATCCCGGGCAGATCAGCGTGACCCGCCGCCCGCAGTGGGGGCAGACCAGCCCTGCCTGTGGATGGTATTCCAGCGGTCGTCCGCACCGCTTGCAGTGGATTGATGCCTGATAGCCACAGGTATGTTCAAGCATCAGTCCATGTATTTGAAATCTGCCACAAAAAGATTTCCTTTTCCCCGATTCGCAATATCTCCGATAAAGCCCGTCAAAACCTGTCCCGTCCCGGCATGGACCGTGGTTTTGGCCCGGCGGAAGGTGGGAATCATATCGTATGCGGTCCCGAGCACTGTCACAGAACCACCGGTCATGTTCGCACAGGGACGCCAGCAGTCCCCGTGGATGACCATCTCACCGGACCGCATATCCACCCCCGCCAGATCCCCGGCATTCCCGTGGATGAGGATCCTGCCTCCGTCGAGCGCCTCCGCGCAGAACGCACCCACGTCCCCAAACACTTCCAGCGTGCCGCCGCGGACACCCCGCTTCTCTCCCCGGTACCCGGATGCACAGTAGTCGGCAGCATTCCCGTGGCAGATGACGGTGCCTCCTGTCATCTCCCGCCCGAGCCAGCCGTCGGCATTCCCGCCGATCTCGATGATGCCGCCGCTCATGAAGTTCCCGCAGTGCATGCCGATATCTCCCTCGATGGTGATCCGTCCGGCGGCCATGTACTCACCGACCCGCTTGATCCGGCCGGTCTCACCGCGGAGGACAATCTCGACATCCGCCGCGGACTCCGCCTCCCCGGTGACCTCGATCTCGCAGAGATCCCTGAGGAGGAGCTCCTTGTTCCCCTTCCATACAGAAAGATCCGTGCCGTCCAGGAAACTGGCGGGGACGATGGATTCAGCTTCGATGGGGATGGTGGGGCGTGTGCGCGGTTTGACGGTCAGTGTCACTCTCACAGGTCTGCCTCCGTTTCGATCCGGAAATGGCGGTGGAGATAGGCATCTTCCACCGGGTAGTTGCTCATTCGGACGGTGTAGTACCGGTTGAACAGGCGGGTGAAGTCGGGATCCGTGTCCATCCGGCGATCATCGGGCAGTTGCGGATCAACCCAGATGATGGCGTTGGTGCCGTCCACCACGCAGACTCCGTCGCGGGCCACCACCCGGCCCCGCTTGATGGTCCATGCCGTCTGGGAAAAGGCCCGGGTGATCGTCTCCGGGTTCCGCTCCGGATCCACCTCGCCCACCCGGATCGGATAGATGGCGATATCGGCACTGGCACCGATCCCGAGGTGGCCTTTTCCAAACTCCACCAGGCCAAGCGCCCGTGCCTGCGCCGCCCGGGTCATCACCGCGATCTCCTCCCAGGTGAGCTCCCGATCGATCGCCCGGAGGGGTACCCGGTGTTCGGTATTGTGGTGGATGGTCTGGAATTCCGATTCCCGGTAGCGTTTGCTCATCAACAGCGCGATGATCTCCGGGTACCGGACGAACGGCGCACCGTTGGGATTGTCGGTGGTGAGGCAGCACCGCCAGGGATCATCGACCAGGAGCGCCAGTTCCAGTCCGATCGCCCACATCACCGAGTTGACCAAGTTTTTGCGGCGGTACAGCACCGGGATGATCCCGGATCCCGTCTCCAGCTCCACATCATGGTTGCTCCACTTGTTGTGGTGGAGACGATAGAGATTGAACTCCATGGGTCCGTCGGCGGTCATGGTGGTGGTCTTTCCAAAGAGCACCTGTCCCATGTCGATGGCGATCTGGGGGCGCTGGTTGACCAGTCGCGCGATCTCCTCGGTCTTCGAGGAGAAGTCCTTCCATCCCGACCCGCCATATGCGTGAAACTGGACGTGGGTGACATAGAGTGTCTGGCGCTTCTCGTTCAGATCGGGCACCAGGTTGAGGGTATCCAGGGTGCAGGAGTAGTTGCCGGGCATGCCCAGGTTGTTGCAGTGAACATGGACGGAATGGGGGAGGTTGAGCGTCTCCGTGCCCCGGATCATGGCGGTGATGATCTCGGCGGGGGAGACATTGAAATGGGGGACTTCATCCTGGATGCAGGTCACGTTCTTGCCGAATCCCCATGCCTCGGTCCCGCCCGGGTTGGTCAGCTTGACTCCGAATCCCTTGGCCGCCGACAGAAACCAGGCCATGATGGCGGCCACCCGCTCCTGGTCACCGTCCGCGATCGCCTCCATGATGGGCCAGTTCCCGTCGAAGAGCGTGTTGGCCATTGTATCCTGAAGCGGGGTGTGAGAGAACTCCTCGTGGGTGTGGCGCGCTTCCAGGGGCGCCATGGCACCCTCCAGGAGGCAGGTGTATCCCATGGTGGAGTACCGGTAGCTGTTCCCGTAGGTGGTGGGAACGCTGTAACCGGAGACGGCATGCATGTGATCCCGCCGGGGTGTCCGTCCGGCACGCATATCCTCGGGGCTCATGTACCGTCCGAAGTTCACCTTGGTCCCGCAGATATGGGTGTGGGAGTCGATCCCGCCGGGCATCGTGAGCATGCCCCCTGCATCGATCACCTCGGCACCGTCCCCCACTCCCTCCACGATCTGACCGTCACGGATGGGGATGTCCATGGTCTCACCCCAGATCCCGCTGATGGGATCGATAACGAAGGCGTTTTTGACGAGCATTTCGCTCATTGACCCATCTTCTCCTGCATCCGGCTGTATATCCGTTGCATCACGTCAGTGTCGGTGGGAAACTCCGAGTCCAGGATCTTCTGTACCCGGAGCGGGACACCATCCATCCGGTAGGCGGTCCCCTCGGCATCGATCCCGGTGATGGCCACCGGGATCTGGACATCGGCAAATGCGGTGGTGGCGTTGGGCAGGGGATCGATCTGCACCACCGGGATCTTCGCCAGGTGCTCGGCACACCTGCGGGGAAAGTGAGCAGCCGGATCGCTGGCCACCACCAGGCAGGCATCACATTCGCCCCGGGCGAGGATATCAACGGCCGATGTCTCGCCCGGGTTGTAGAACGCCACTCCCCGGGAGAAATCCAGTGCGAACGGGTACCCGCCCATCCAGGTGAAGACCTCGTTGGCCCCATAGACATTCCAGTGCCCCCTCATGGGGCTGATGATGAACTTGGTGTGGCGGTTGAGCTCATCCACCAGCTCGATGGCGTTTCGCACGTTCTTGTACTTCCCGCGCGTCATGGTGATACCCAGGCCGAAGTACACCGCCCCGAACCGCGCCTTCCTGCACATCGCCGCGACCCGCACCAGCTGTGAGCGCGGCACGCCCGCCACGGTGTCGGGGATCATGTCTCCCTTCCCCCGCACCAGCGCACGGAGAGCAGAGAGAACGGCGTAATCCCCGCCCGGTTTAATCCGCACGAACTCGTCGGCGACAGCGGAAGATTCGGTCTCCCGGATATCGACCACGATCACCTTCCGGTTCCGGAATGCATTTTCCAGGAAGAATCCGTCGGCGTAGGTGGTGTACCGGCTCATGTGCCGGGGATGCGCCTCCAGCGGGTTCGACCCCCAGTAGATGATCAGATCGGCCCGGTTCTTGACCACCCCGAGGGTGCAGCCCGGGTGTCCCACCTCCTGGATGGCCATGATGGAGGGGCCGTGGCAGAGGGTGGAGGTGTTGTCGATGGTGCCCCGGATCAGCTCCGCCATATGGACGCCGATGCACTGCGCTTCACCCTGCGTCCCGCTCCATCCATAGATGAGCGGCCGATCGGCGTTGGAGAGCATCTCCACGGTGTACTCCACCGCCTCGTCAAGGCTAGTCGTCTCCCACCGATCCCCGGTGCGCCGGATGGGCTGTTTGAGCCGGTGCACCTGTTTCATCTTGTGCTCGGCGAGAGTGCACCCGTTGTCCACGGCAGTGATCCTGTTGTCCTCCACCGTCACGCTCAGATCGTCACAGAGGCACCCGCAGAAGGGACAGATGACGTCATTCACCTTCATACGCGCACCCCCCGAGCTCTTTCATCAGGTCTCTGACAGACAGGATGGGATCATCGGTCGGTTCCATCTCCACCTGTGTGGATTTCAGGTCCGGCATCCCGGTGGAGGTGGTGGTCTCCCCGATGATATGGTTCGCATACGGTCCATAGGCGACATAGATCTCCCCCCGGGTCAGGCGCTCATCCGGTATCGCATGCATCACCACCGATCCGACTCCGGTGGTCAGGCGGACATGGTCGCCCTCCTCGATCCCGAGCTCCATCATATCCACCGGGTGGATCCGGCACCCGGAGACCTCCCGCTGGTAGCCCGGATGGTACTTGTGCTCCACGCAGCTCCCCTGCGGGATCGTCCGGCCGGTATTCATCAGGCATCTCATGGTGATCCCTCCGTGGAGTCCGACTTCCTGCGCCGGGAGTGGAACATCGGGGACGGGAGCGTGGTGATGAACACATCCTCCTCCTGGAGACCTTCAAGGATGCGGGCGACCCTGATCGCATTGTTGGGGCAGGCCTGCTCACAGGTCTTGCATCCGGTGCACTTGTCCTCGTTGATGACCGCCAGTTCACCATCCATGACCCTCATGATCACCTCGGTGCTCTCCCCGGTTCCGGTCCACCCCAGGGTGGGATCCTCTTCCTTGTTCACCGGGCAGGCCACTGCGCAGTTGCTGCAGCGCAGGCACCGCTCGTGATTGACATCGATCTGGAACAATGCGGCAAAGGACGTATTGTCGTGTCGGTTCACCTCGAGTATCCGGCCGCTGGTGAGGATATCCTCCGGGCAGGCCTCCACGCAGAGGCCACACCGGATGCAGTGGCCGCGGTGGATCAGCGGTTTCCACTCGCCGGTCCGGTGCATCACCTCGATGGCCCCGGGTGCCGGGCAGATCATCATGCACGCCAGGCAGTGCGTGCACTCGTTATCGGTGAGGAGGGGGTAATCCCGGAAATGGGACGGTGTCGCCAGCGGTGCGGTGCGGGCGGCGAAGAACGACTTCAGCCACTTCGCCCGGCAGAATTCAGCGAGATACCAGAGGAATGATGCAGCCACCGGATGTCACCTCTCGTTGCAGGCAATGCACGGATCGGCGCTGATGAAAGTGGAGGTCACATCCGCAAGCGATGCCACCTGTTTCATCATGAAGTGCGTGCACGCCTCGATATTCGCGATTGACGGTGTCCGGATGGCGATATCGACCACCCGCCCCTCCGCGTCGGTCTCGATGAAATAAACAAGTTCGCCCCGCGGCGCCTCGCCGGAGTGGGTGGTGGCCCCCGCGGTGACGATACCGCCGCCGCGTATCCTGCCGGCGGGGAGATCGTCCAGGCATCGCCGGATCAGGTTGATACTCTGGATGATCTCTTCAAAACGGACCATAATGCGGGCGAAATTGTCCCCTTCCGTCCTGAAGATGGGTTTGAACCCGAGATCCTGATAGGTGGGGTGATGGACCCGGCAATCCGACTCCGGGATCCCGCTCGCCCGGGCGGTGGGCCCCACCACACCGGCGATGAGCGCCTCTTTTCGGGGAAAAACCGCAATGTCCCTGCTCCTGAGAGCGATCAGGGGGCCTTTCTCGAATATGCGCATGTACCGGTTCGTCTCCTCCTCCACCTGATCGAGAGCGGCCCGGAGGGCGGGTTCTGCTCCTTCCTGCAGGTCGAACCGGACCCCGCCCGGGATCATGTAGGCGCAGTTGATCCGGGCGCCGGTGAGCAGTTCGAGCTGATCCATCACGGTTTCCCGGGTATTGAGCATCCACATCCCGAGCGTCTCGTGTTCGATGGTGTAGCAGTACGAGAAATTGGCGAGCAGGTGGCTCTGTATGCGGTCAAGCTCGTTGTTGATCACCCGCAACCGGGCGGCCCGGGGAGGGAGATCGATCCCGCTGATCTTCTCCATCGCCTCGATGAAGACCATGTTGTGGATGACCGAGCAGATCCCGCAGACCCGTTCGGCCAGGAACATCACCTCCTGCCAGGGACGGCCGCGCATGATCCGCTCGATCCCCTTCTTCATGAACCCGAGCTCCACCTCCGTGGCGAGCACCCGCTCCCCGGCGGTCTCGCACTTGATGCGGACGGGTTCCTTCCAGCAGGGGTGGACCGGCCCCACCGGGATGGAGACGTCGACGGTCTTTTTCATGGCTGCTTCTCCTCGTAATCGCGAAAGACCACCGGGGCCAGAGCGAGGATGACGGAGAGGATCTCGGTGGGCCGCGGCGGACACCCCGGCACCTCGGCGGCGATGGGGATGTACCGGGAGGCGGGGGCGTCGATCAGGTTGTCGGCCCGGTTGAAGACGCACCCGGATATCGGGCAGTTGCCGATGGCGATGGCCACCTTCGGGTCCGGGATCTTCTCCCAGAGGGCGAGGAGCTTGTCCTGCCACTGGGGGGTGACCGCCCCCATGACCAGGAGGATGTCCGCCTCCCGCGGGTTGTTGTGAACATAGATGCCGTACTGTTCGATGTCGTATCGCGGTGCAAGGCAGGCGAGCACCTCGATGTCGCAGCCGTTGCATGATCCCGTGTCGACGAAGGCGACATGGATCGACTTTGATCGCACGAAATTTTTGAATCGCTGTAACGCACTCATCCGGTGAGCACCTCTCTGGCCATATCCCGGCCCGTCGCTACCGCGGTCTCGAAATCAAGACCCTCCCCGATGCGTGAGCGGACCGTCTCCATGATCCGCTCCATCTCCTCCCCGGGAATCAGGGGGATGTACCGGGTGAACCGTGTTCTGCCGAGCGCACGATCAACCGGGTCGTCCGACTCCGTCTCCGCCTCCAGCAGGACGGGCAGGTTCTCGAGGGTGGACATGTCCAGGCGGTCGATCAGGATCCGGCGCATCGCCTGGACCCGGACGCCGAACCGCTCCGCCAGCTGCCGCACCGCCCGGTCATGCCGGGTGCTGGTGAGGATGGTATATTTCATGGTAGTGAGATCACGCTCGTACAGGAACCGCTCCTCCATCAGGCACCACCCCCGGTGACGCCGTAGACGATGATCAGACCGACGGCGGCGATGAGCGCCACCGCTTCCCCGATATGCAGGACGTGGGATTCTTCGCGCCGCGAAAAAACGATCATCAGCACGAGACAGACCACCGCCACCGCGGCGCTCTCCGCGGTGACCGCTCGGACCCACCCTGCCTGGACGGCGGCAATGACCAGGTACACGAGGGTCCCCGCTATCACGCATTCACGGATCATATCCACACCCCCAGGATGATGATGTACCCGAGCATCAGGGCGGTGGCGATGCTCTGTACCGTCACGCTGTCAAACGGCGAGAGCATGGGCGAGACCGCACAGATAAACGAGAGGACGACCAGCAGGACGAGCATGAGAATGAGCATCATCCAGAATGGAACCGCCCCGATGAACAGGAGGATGAAGGCGGCCAGCAGGACGTAGGTCTTGATCCCGTTGCAGACCTCGAGCCCCGCCCGCCAGACACCGAAATGTTCGGTCTTGTACCCGCTCACCAGTTCCTTGCTCTCCACGATGGAAAAGGGACCCCAGGGCATCTTGGATATGATCACCAGCAACATGGCCGCTGCGGCCGGGGGGACGATGAACAGCAGGGGGCCGTGGACCGCCTGGTAGGCGGTGATGTCCGCGATCTGGAGGGAGCCGGTGAAGACGGCGATCGCCGCCACGGTCACGAAGAGGGGGATCTCTGATGCGGCGGAGATCACCGATCGGACACCGCCGAACTTGCCGTAGGGGGAACCCGAGGAGAGCCCGAACCCGTGCTCTACGATCTTGTGGAGCATGTAGATTCCAAAGAGGATCATCACACTCGCCCCGGTGAGGAGGACGAAGAGCGCGGCGCTCCAGATGGCGATGGCCACCAGCACGACACCGATAAACAGCGCCTGCGAAGCGGTCTTCGGGACCCAGGTGCTCTTGAAGGAAAACTTCAGGGTATGGAGTATCTCCTGCCACACCGGGGGCCCGGGGCGGGTCTGGATGCGGGCGATGACCTTCCGGTGGATGCCCAGGAGGAGGAGACCGAAGATGGTTGCAAACGGGAGATACCAGATCATGTTCAGAACCCGATGAATGGAAGATCCTCGTCTCCGGCGGACGCCCGCCACCACAGGCCGAGACAGACGATGAATACCGGGAACGCAACCACACCGGCGGCCATGGCCAGGGACTGGTCCAGGAGACCGGCGGACCAGGCGATTCCCGCGGCTACCAGGACGACCGCTGATAGCCCGAATCCGATACGGATCAGTGTTCGATACATGCGATACCTCAGATGGTGACCAGGATCTCGATAACCCGCAGGAAGATTAGCAGTGAGGAGAGCGAGCACATGATCACATACGGTGCGCCCGGTGCCCTGAACATCTCCGCCTTGGCGGCATAGAAGGGCGCCATACCTTCTCCCACCACCCCGAGCGCCAGCATCGCCTTGGCGATGACGGGCACCGCTGCGACACCGGAGGCTAGCGCCCAGATGCTCAGGGTGCCGGTGGTGGCCAGGATGACCGCCGCTCCCCCGAATAGGGGGAGGGTGGCCACCATGGCGACGATCCCGTACTCGAATGCCGCGTTCTGGACATGCCGGTTCCTCACCGCCGCCACGATCCCCACGTTGGTGATCCCCACCATGGAAGTGAACAGGGTGAAGTTGAAGATATCCCCGCTCACCATCGCCGCCATGGAGGCCAGTCCGCAGGCGATGGACATGAATCGGCGGAACCGGAGTTCATCGACAGTGATGACCTTTGCCCCAAAGGCGTCGGTTCCAAACACGATATCGAGCTGACGCTCCGGGCGGCTCAGGATCGCGAGGACCGTGAACACCAGGGCCAGGACAAACAGGGTGGCGGTGTAGGGCGTGAAGTAATCGACGATATCACCGAATTCCAGAATGTACAGATGGTCTCCTCCGATACGGACCATCTCCGCCGCGCCCTGGGGAATGAACACGGTGCCATCACCCATCGGCACCACCCCGCATCGTCCCCACCAGCGACATCTTGGTGATCACCTTGAGCAGGATGGCGGTTCCTGCCGCCATCACTCCAAAGAACCAGTACCCGGGAAGGACCATGAAGATGAAGAACGCTGCAATCCACAGGGCCCATGCACAGCTGCTCGCCGCTTCCAGCATCAGGAACCGCTCCCGGTGGCCGCGACACATGAAGTAGAAGATGATCCCCACCCCGGCGACGGCGCCACCGGCAAACCCGGCGAGGAGAATGCCATATATGACGAGCACACCTCCAAGAATTGCAGGAGCGCTGTCCATCACCTCGATGCGGAGCACGTCGCGTGGCGGGGGGAGCGATTCCTTGGCCCGATAGATCTCTGAAAGCGCCATCAATTCCGAGATGCCCACCACCAGTCCGGGGAGGATGAGGGCCTCGGCCAGATCGGTGCCCACCAGCGCGATGATGGCAAGCGCGATCACCTCCACGAGATCGGTGATGACCAGCCGGTGGAGGTCGTCGGTCTCCCGCACGAGCGAGTAGAAGGCGAATGCCGCGGCCGCAAATGCCGCTCCAAGCGCGATGGAGTACTCCCAGGACATCTCACCTCACCCTCCTGAACAGGTACGAGGCGATGGCAAACGCAGACAGGAGGATGCTCGTCTCCGCCACGGTATCGAGCCCCCGGGTGTTGTACAGGATCTCGTCGATGATCCCTCCCGGATGGGAGACGATGGTGGTCCCGGTGTGGAGGGTGATCGCAGCCATGGTCTGGGAGACCGGGGTGAGGTAGGCGGTGACGAACCCGAGCGTCGGCGAATTCCCGGGGTACTGGGCCACCACGGTGGTGGTGCCAAACGGGGTGCCGCCCCGGTCATAGGGATCGAGCGGACTCTCCGGGTTCAGGGTCTTGGGATAGAGCTGGTCCTGGTGGTAGTCGAGCGGCAGGGAGGCGATGCCCAGCAGGGAGATGACCAGGCATGCGGCGGCGAAGAGGGGGGCCAGGTAGGTGAAATCGGAGAGGATGCGGGATATCCGCTGGATGATCATACCGCATCACTCCGCTCCAATATCCGGACCAGCACGAAGGTGGAGATGGCAGTCACCGCCACGAAGGTCAGCAGCGCCAGCGCCTCGGCGTAGGTGAGCAGAATCAAGAGCAGGCCCCAGGCGGCGATCTCGATATTGATCAGCCGAATCAGGGGCGTCTTCGGCCGGGGAAACGATGCGGCCACCGCGCCCGCGACCAGGATCACCAGCCCCAGGGGGAGGAGCACGTTCACCGGTTCTCCCTCCCGATGACCATGAGCAGGAAGAGGGAGGTGACCGGAGCGATGAGGGCGACGGCGATGGCCACGTCGAGATATCCCTGCATGACCACGAAGGGTATCACACCTCCGGCGAGCAGGCCGAGCCCGATCACCTTGTCGAAGGGAGAACGGGAGACCGCCACAGCGCCGGTTCCGAGGAGAGCGACGGCCGCAAGGGCAAGGGTCATCACATCCATCACTGCTTCCTCCTCTGTGCCCAGGTGCTCGCGATGGCGTTCGATTCAAGCGTCGATCCCACGAAATAGGCGGCCGCGGCCGCGATGGTCAGGGGGTGGGGGAGAACGAGTGCGATCGCCCCGGCAATCCCGAACGAGAAGGCATTGAGATAGGGGAGTTTTCGCATGGTCCTCCGTTCCGCCACCACCCGGATGGCCATGAGGAGGGCGATCCCGAGACAGACATACGGGGCGATCAGGCTCGCCACCTCCACAGCCGTCCGAGCACCCGGCTCGCCGCGGGATGGGAGAGCCCCTGTATGGTCAGAATGGCGATGACCATCCCGGCGATGAAATCGGACGGTGCAAAACCGACGGTGCCAAGACCGGCCACAATGAACGTGGCGAGCACCGCGCCGGTGGTCCCGGCATAGCCGGGATCATGGCAGATCCGGTTGCCGACAAAGATCATGGCCGCAGCGGCGAGCCCTCCGGGAATGCCCGCAATGAAGACACCGCAGGACGCCAGGAGGGTTCCTGCGGACGCATCAGGGGAGCAGACGATGTTGCCCATCATGCTTCCGCCGTGATATGAACCCCCACCACCCTCTATCTCCCCGGCGATGGCCACGGCACCGCTCACTCCCCCCTCCCGGGGCAGGCGGAAGAGGACGTCGACGGCGACGAAGAGGATCCAGCATATGGCGGACGCCGCCAGGATGCGTGCAATCTCATCCAGCATGGGCAGAGAGCTCCGAACCTACAGAGTGTAGTTGACAGCAATTCAATAAATGTTTGTATCGTTTCAATCGATTTCCATCTCAATATGGCCAGCATCAACCTCCAGGCCCCTTCAGAAGCCATCCATGGCTATTAAATACCGGTTCGGCACACCTGCTCTCCATGGTGTGGAGGGGACCGGATGCCCGATGGACCCTGGTCATCGTTGCCGCCACCGCCGTGGTCGCCGTCCTGGCCTTCCGGCACCTGCTCGATACCATCATCCTGGCCCTCTCTCTTGGAATCGTGCTGGTGCCGGTGCACCGGCGACTGCAGAACCGGGTGCCGGCAGGGATCTCCGCTGCCGCCCTGACCCTCACCGTCTTCCTCGTCCTCGCGGGCACCGCTGCCGGAGCGGGGATGATCCTCCTCCAGCACCAGGAATACATCACCGGGCTCATCGACCAGGTACAGGCCTGGCTTGCAGGACAGGGCACCGATTCCGAAGGTATACTGACTGCCGATCTGCTCCGCGGCTGGTCAAAGAGCTCCGTGGAGAGTGTCTCCCGATCCGCCGACGCCCTGCTGGGCCGGGCACCCCTCCTCACCCTCGAGGTGGTGATATTCTTCATCTCCCTCTATCTCTTTATCGTCGGGGGGGAGCGGGCGGCGACGACCTGCATGGGCATGGTCCCGGGGACCACCGTGCCGGCACTCCGGCAGTTCTTCTCGGTGACTTCCGACACCATGTACGCCCTGTACGTGGTCCATGTCGGCACTGCGGCCCTCACCTTCGTCCTCGCCGTTCCCTTTTTCTGGGTGCTCGGGTACGGGCATGTCCTCTTCTTCGCCTTCATCGCCGCCGTCTTCCAGCTCATTCCCCTCATCGGGCCGACGCTTCTCATGGTCGCACTCGTCCTCATCGCCCTGTCTCAGGGTGATCTCCGGGGAGTTGCCCTCCTCGTGGGCGTGGGATACCCGGTGGTCTGCGCGTTCCCCGACCTCTGGTTCCGCCCGGTGATGATGGGCAGGCGGGCCTCGATCCATCCGGCCCTGATGTGGATCGGTTTTTTTTGGCGGTCTTGCGGTGATGGGGCTCGTGGGGTTCGTGGTGGGCCCCCTCCTCCTCGCGCTCCTGGTGGCGTGCTACCGGATACTCCTTGATGAGCGGGCGCCACGGCACGAGGCTGTATGAGGTCAGTGACCGGCCTCCCAGCGGATCATCGCCATTCTGCGCTTTCGCCGGAGCACATACCCGTTCCCGTCCGGCACCAGGATCCGCCGGAAATGATCCTCCACGAGATCCGCCTTCTCTCCCGGAGGGTCATGGAAGATTTTCCAGTTATCGGCTGCGTCACGCGGAGATGAGAACCGCCTCTCGATCTCTTTTGAAAATATGGCCACATCCGCATAGATCCCCATCTCATGGAGGATGTGGATCACCCAGAGGTAATCGGGGTAGGGAAGAGTGGCTTCGTGCCCAAACACCGCCTCCCAGAGCTCGAGCTCCTGCCGATCACGCCATTCACCCGCATGCCAGAAGAGATAGACCGCGCGACGGGCGGCGGCATCCATCTTCTCCAGCTGCGAGCGGAGATCCACGAACCCGAGGGCCCATGCATCCACCACCACGTCATGGACCATCACGTCACGACCCACCTCGACATCTTCCCACCGGGACCGGATGCACTGATAGTTCGCCAGTCCCGCGTCCTTCATCTTCTCATCGAGCCGGGCGAGCATCCCGGACGATCCATCGAGGGCGGTGATCGACCACGCCCGTCGCGCCAGGGGGATCGACAGCCGACCGGTCCCGGCCCCGATGTCGAGGACCGTCTCGCCGGGGAGCACCTCGATCATCGACTCCTCCGCGACCCCCTCGGCGGCGGCCTCATGGTCATAGGCCGCCGCCCGGGCGTCCCACATCTCCCGGGAATCCTCTTCCTCTTTGCTTTTTGCCGCCCAACGCGCCTCGATCACTGCCGCCCACAGTGCATTATAGTCGGGTTCCCCATCCATGCATCACCTTCGCGCAACTGCCAGATGAACCTGTCTGGGGAAGGGAGCAGACAACCATATACCCGGCGGGCACAGATCCAATAGTGCAGGCGTGGGTTGCCAAGCCAGGTCAAAGGCGCCGGGTTTAGGGCCCGGTCCCGCAGGGGTTCGCCGGTTCGAATCCGGTCCCACGCATCGTTTTTTCCCGGAAGTGGATGAATCAGCCCCGGTGATTCGGGTTCATGGCCCTTCACAGTCCATGAGCCACCACCCCACAGGTGATCAGCCTCCCCCACCATGTTCGATGCTGGACGCCTCGTCCGCGTCCGTGCTCCTGCCGCCACCGCCGCACGACGATCGGTCTCCCCCGCAGGTGTCGCACGGTTTGCGGATACTCTGGTATACACACAGTCGTTTGTGGATAGCGGATCGGGGTTTTGATACCTGCACACGCCGCTCTCGCTCCGGGAGTACTCACAACCGATCCTCCCCGATGATGGCGGGCAGTCGCGCACAGGACATATGTCGTGGGACGCCGCCCGCCGCCCTCGGCAGGGACGGCAATGATATCCTCCCCACGGACCTGCTGAAGTATTTGCTCAGCCCCCCGGGCATCGCCGTCTGTTCGGAAAAACTCCGACGAAGAAGAGATCGGCGTCCTGAAGATCGCATCGATCGCAGCGGATGGCAGACTGCGACCGCGTGATCGCCGGCAATCTCCCCGGGGTGTGCCTGTTGAATCCCACTACTGAGGAATACAGCGACTCAATCGATAGAGATTATTCACCCATTCCCTGCATTCAACGAATGAAATTGACGCAGGGAGTGCATATCGTAAACATTAAACGCTGAGCGATTCATTCTGCTCCCAATGCAAAAAACCAGTATCTACCTTTTTGTCCTCATTCTCATTCTCGCGCTCCTGATACTGGTGCTGTGCCTTTCCCCTCTCCGCTGCTGATTCGGGGTTGTACAGATACGACAGATGACCGCACCACTGGCCATTTTCCGGACCGGTCTTCCCCTCCCTCTTTCAGCGAAGGGGCATGCCCGGTTCCTGCGATGCACCATTCCCCCGGCCTATCCCACCACCACCTGCACGGCGGTCGGGTATTTCCGGATGATGGAGGCGGCGATGGGGCGGGAGACCCACAGGCGATTGTCGTGCATCCGCCGCATCGGACTCAGGTCACCCATGATCTGGAATACCCGGACCGCCACCTCATCCTCGAGGTACCAGCTGTCCGGGACATCGATCTGCTGGCGGAACTGGATCGGAAGACGGAACCTGGCGTGGAGCTCGCGGGGAAGCGCGTCGCCGAGAACCCGGACGACCCCGGGATCGAAGCGGTATACCTCATTATTTCGGGTGATCGTCCGGGGGGACTCCTCCCGAAGGAGCACCGACAGCCGCTTTCGCTCGGTGACCATCCCCTCATTGATCCGGCCGATCTCCAGCTGCAGCCACCGGCGGAGGACCGACTCATCCGGCACCGGAGCCATGGCAGATCTCCTGCACCGGAGCTGATGGTTCTTTGCCCCCCGCACCGGGGCGGCACACCACGGGGAAGGTTCATCATGGCATCGGGTGATGGATGTATTGGTGAGTTGGATGCTCTTTGAAAAAGTGCTGTTTGCCACCGATTTTTCGGATGTCTCCTCCGGTGCACTCTCCTATGTCCTCCGGCTCAGGGAAGCGGGGTGCCGGAGAGTGATCCTGGTCCATGTGATCGATACCCGGGATATCGCGGTCATCGAACGGTCCGCCGGGGTGGGGGAAGACCCCGCCGTGTTCGAAAGCAACATCGCCGTGCGGATGCGTGAACATGCCGAACGAGAGATGAGCGATATAGAGACCGCGATCAGGGAAAACGGCATGGAAACCACCACCCACATCCTCGAGGGGATCCCCCACCAGGAGATCCTGCGGATCGCCGATGCGGAGGAGGTCTCCGTTTTGGTGGTTGGATCGCACGGGAAGAGCAACATCAACCAGATGCTGCTTGGATCGGTCTCGGAAAACATCATCCGGCACGCACGGCGACCGGTACTGGTGGTCCGCCGCCCCGAGGAGTGAGGGCGCGCCTCACTCCCGGCCAGGATCACGGCGCATGGGCTGGACCTCCATGGCCTCCATGTCGCCGAGGGCAAAACGGAACCGATCCCTGATGCGTGGGGGGAGTTCATCTTCGGGAATGGGGTAAAACCCGAACGATCCGTAGAAGTCAACCAGCTCGAGCGTGGAGTGCATGAACAGCGGCTCGTCTCCGCACTCCTCCACCAGCGCCGCCACCGCCCGTCGGGCATGCCCCTTCCCCCGGTACCGCTCGGGTGTGTAGACCGCATCCACCTCCAGTCCGTCCGGGTGTCGCCGGCATCGGGCGACCGAGGTCAGCCGGTCTTCCACGAAGACCCCGAACACCCGATCGCGCCCGGGGTCCACGGTCTGCTGATGGTAATGCTCCCAGAGCTTTTCGGCCAGCGGATATTCATCCGGGGTGAGCGCGCGGATGTCGATGACCATGTAATAGACCGGTATATGGACGAGCACGGGGCGATCTGCGTGTCGGGCCACATCTGCGGTGACCGAGCCGAGGGGGATGTTGGTCGTATAATCCTTCTCCCCGCACCGGGGCATCAGGATCAGGTTCACATCCTCCTCCCGCGCCACCTGGAGAATCACATCCGTGGGATCGCCGTGCTCCATCCGGGTTTCAGTGCAAACCCCCTGTTTTTGGAGTATCTCTGCCAGTTCATCGAGCTGATCCCTTCGATCTTCCAGGTCCTTCGGGTGATTCTCTTTCACCACATGGACCAGGATCGCCGATCCGATCCGTCCCGTTCCACCCGCCTGGGCGATGAGCGCCTCTGTCGGTTTTGAGAAATCCGTCGGGATGCAGACACGGGAAAAGATACTCGAAGACAGGGGCTCCACCCCCTCTCTCCCGTGCGGAAAATGCATGATCAGCACACTCCGGTTCACCCGGCGCAGGACCTCTGATGAGACCGATCCCAGGAACCGGGTCACCAGGAAACCGTACCCCCGTGCACCCATCATCACCAGATCCACATCCGCCGCATCCGCCGCCTGCACGATCGACCCGGCCGCATCACCATCGGGAGCGGTGGTCACCTCGGGATGAACCCGGAGACCCGCATCGATGAGCGCCTGCACTTCCTCTTCGAAATCTTCCTGTTCCTCGGCGATCCGGTGTTCACGAAGGAGATTGGAGATCCATCCGCCCTTCTCCTGGAGAGCGGGGTCGCGGGCATGGAGCAGGTACACATCGCCGACCCCCCCCACATAAGAAAGAGATCTGACCGTCGCCATCGAGTACGGCGAGAGGTCTGTGGGAAGAAGAACTGATCGAAACACACCACCACACTCACATGCCGCCGGATTGCCGGCTCTGGATCTGCCTGAAGGCGGTTCTCGCTGCAGTCCGGACATCGGGTGCCGGATCCCCTTCACAGACCGCACGGACTGCCGGGGCTGCATTCTGCGACCCGATCTTTCCAAGCGCCGCGACCGCTTCCATTCTGACCGGATCTTTCGGGTCACCCAGTGCATCGATGAGGGGCCGGACTGCCTGCGGATCCCCGATCTCCCCGAGTGACCAGGCTGCTCCCCGGCGAGTCCAGTGATCGTCATCGCGGAGGCACTCGATGAGGGGGGTGGTGGCCCGGGGATCCCCGAGCTGTCCCAGCACCCGGATGACCACGAACCGGACCTCCTCCTCTTCTTCAGAGAGAACGGAAATGAGCGGTTCGACCGCACGGGGATCCCGGGTACGGCCGAGGGCTTCTGCCGCCCTGATCCGATAGGGGATGGCCTCGTTTTGCAGCTGGCGGACGAGTACATCGAAATGGAGTTCCTGCCGCCGTTCCCGATCCTCATACAGCCGCTTCATACCTCGATCCATTCCTGACCACCTGTATCCCGGGAGGGGGCGCTTCTGCCCGCCCTGTTCACATGTGTGCACCGGCATTATTTCAACCCCTCCCCGCCCGGTTCCTGATCAGGCTGATGTGGGATGAGTGCATAGACTCCTGCATCAACCTCTGGAAGTGATCAATGCCACCATTTCGGACCATACCCCCCATCGACCGGCCCCGGGAGAAGATCGCCCGCCTGGGGGCCCAGGCCCTCTCCGACACCGAGCTGATCGCAGCCATCATCGGCGGGGGGACAAAAGGACGGGACGTTCTCCAGATCGCCACCGATGTCCTGCGATCGAACGGCGGCAATCCCTCGGCGCTCACCTACGATGATCTGCAGGCGATTTCGGGGATGGGAGACGCCCGTTCGTGCCAGCTGCTGGCCGCATTCGAACTCGGGCGGCGGCACCTGGTGGGAACCCGGCAGACCGTGACCTCCCCCGAAGACGTGCTCCCCATACTCGAAGGGATCCGGACCAAGAAACAGGAATACTTCATGTGCATCACCCTCAACGGTGCGGGCGAGATTATCGAACCACGGGTGATCACCGTGGGCCTGGTGAACTTCAGCCCGGTCCATCCCCGGGAAGTCTTCGCCGACGCCATCGCCGAGCGTGCCACCTCCGTGGTGCTCGCCCACAACCATCCCTCCGGGAACCCGGAACCGAGCAGCCAGGACCTGGAGATCACCCGGCAGCTGGTGGAGGCGGGCGATCTGCTCGGTATCCGGGTCCTCGATCATCTCATCGTCACCAGGCAGAGCCACCTGAGCCTGAAGGCGCGCGGGTTGCTCTGATGCGAAGGAGCCGGACCGCCACCGCAACGGTATTGCAGAAGAGGAGCGATACAGAACCCGTACCATGACCTCCCGGCTGTACATCACCATCTGCGGGCGTTCGGGATGGGCGCTCCTCAACGCATATGACGCCGCCCACCGGGAGTGCGGCTACATTCCTGATGAAACCATCATCATCGCCGAGGAGTCGCAGCGACACCGCACCCCCGCCATCCAGGAGGGGTGCCGCCTCATATCAAAACGCCACGGCGGTTCGTCCGGTATCCGATGCGATTTCATCCACGACGGCGACATCCCGGGGACGGCACGGACGGTCAGGCAGATCGCCACCGCCCATGCCGGTGAGATGCGAGCGCTGGATATCACTCCTGCACGCAAGGCACTTGCCGCGGCCGCCCTCATCGCCCTGGTGTCGGCCGGAATCAGTCTCGATCACATCTTCTATCTCTCGCTTGCCGATTATCCCCATGCGAACCGGCCCTACATGATGATCCCGCGGCTCCGGCAGCGGATGGTGGATATCACCACGGAGGCAATCGCATGACCGGTGGTTGCCTGGTTCAGGCCGATGAACTCCATATCCTGGTCAACCGGCTCCCCGCACCACTGGTGATCACGTATCCGCTCTATGGCTGCGAGCTCTGCCGGGCCGAGGTCAGCGACGATTCCTATCTGCTCACCTTTCCCACATCGATGGAGACTCTCGACCGCCTCCAGGGGGAGTGCGACGATCTGGCCCGGGAGATGCCGGGATATTCCGACCTGGTGGATGCCCTCCTCGCATCCGGGGTGCTCTGGTACGAGAACCTGGACGACTTCCGGGAGGTCCTCTCTTCGTACGAAAACCTGACCAAGCAGGTCTACTTCGGGGTGGACACCAATGTCCTCTACCATGGGTTCCTCACCCAGAGCGGACTGCTGGATCTCTCGCAGGTGATCATTACACGGACCGTGCATGACGAGATCACCCAGATCCTCAACACCAAATACAGCGGCAGGATGATTGAGCGGTTGCAGGAGATCCTTCCCCGTCACCGGGACATCATCGCGGAGTTTTCCAACAAGCGCCGGAAAAAGTCCCGGAAGGCCGCATATATGGCGATCCCCGAATACATCGCCGTCCGGGACAGAGCGATGGAGATCGCTCCCCCCGCGGATACCGGCCAGGACAGCAGGAAGAACGATCGGATCATCGTCAGGAGTCTCCGTGGCTTTGAAGAGGAAAAATACGGCCTGCCCGTCCTCCTGACCGCCGATACCTACATGGCCGATCTCTGCCGGGCAGAGGGAGTCGAATATTTTCTCCTGGACCGGCCCTGGCAGGTCACCGACCGCGAATGCGGTCCCGACCAGCTTGTCCGGCTTCTCGTCATGCTCTCGGCGGTCTTTGGCGTGATCACCGTCAACGGCACCATCATCTTCTCTGAGTACGGCGGAAAATCCGAAGATACCGGCGAACGGAAACTGGTGATCACGGACCGTGATGCGGTCCGGGAATTGCGGGAAGACCTGGCGCTCTGTCGCCGGTTGAGGGATCTCCACATCGACCGGTAGGCGATCCCCTCCTCAGTATACCTGTCGATCCGGGCGGGACCGCCATATCTCCAGCAACCGGTATCCCTCTTCAGAGCAGATCCCGCCGGTCACCTCCATATCGACTCCCGGCAGATCCAGAAACTCCTGTGCAAAAAAGGGTATCTCCCTGAAACCCGCCTCCCACACCGCATCCATGGGGACGGCGTATACGATGCGCGCGATCCGGGCCCAGTGAGCCGCGGCAAAACACATGGGACAGGGTTCCGCGGTGGAGTACAGGGTACATCCCGAGAGATCGATGGTCCCGCGTGCCGTGCAAGCATCCCTGAGCGCGAGGATCTCCGCGTGGGCCGTGATATCGGTTGTCTCCAGGACTTCGTTGTGCCGGCAGGAGATGATCCGTCCGTCGCCGGCCACGCATGCCCCAAAGGGAGAATTGCCTGCACCTATCCCTGCATGCGCCATTCTCAAAGCTTCCTGCATATACCGGCGATCGTCCATGATCAGGTCACCGCCCTGGCGAAGAGACGTGCCCCGGGCCACCACCCACCGGGTTTATTTCCGTCTCTCCTCACGTGCCGGCCCTCCATGGTATCTGCATCCCTGCACACATGTCGGCGGGGATCACTCATAGAACCGCCCCCCCTGGAACCCATTAACAGGTGTGACGACCGAGATCATGGACAGGAGAGGACCATGGGAAGGATATGCGGTCTGTTCTGGATGGTGGAATGCGAATCAGGGTGCGGATATTCGCGGATCTACAACGAACCCACCGCCGGGGAGGTGGCCGCCATCGAGGAGCAGGAGGTGTGCCCGGAGTGCGGATCCCGTCTCATCAGGAAGGTCTTCTAGCCGCGCTCCCCCGTCCATCGATCGACCCCCGCCGGTACGCGGAGGTGGATATGCTCCGGGGGATTGCGCTGATCATGATGGTGATCTTCCATACCGCCTTCGATCTCCGGTTCCTGGGGATCGTGCCGCTCGAGGTGGGATCCGGGCCATGGCGCATGCTCGCCTGGTCCACCGGCGGGCTCTTCCTGTTCCTGGTCGGCGTGTCGCTCTCTCTCAGCGCCGCCAGAAACACGTTAGGGGCTGGAAAGCCGGATTACGGGAAGTTTACCCGCCGGGGGGTTCGCATCTTCGCCTACGGGCTCGTGATCACCGCCACCACGGCGCTCATCATCCCCCAGGGAACGATCCTCTTCGGCATCCTCCACTGTATCGGTCTCTCCATCATCATCGCCCCGCTGTTTTTCAGGTTCGGGCGGTATAACCTGCTGATCGCAGGAGCGGTGATCGTCCTCGGATGGCTTATTGCCCCCCTGAACGGTCCATGGTGGCTCCTGTGGTCCGGTATCCATCCGGCCGGATGGACCACGCTGGATTACTACCCCCTGCTGCCCTGGTTCGGGCTGGTGCTCGCGGGGTATGCCGCCGGCACCGTCTGCTATCCCGGCGGAAAGCGGAGACCGGGCATCCCTGCCCCGGATGGCTCCCGGTGGAAGGGACTCGTCTTCCTGGGGCAGTATTCGCTTCCCATCTACTTCGTCCACCAGCCCGTCATCCTGGGGATCCTTGTCGCCGCCATGGCGATCGCCGGGTGCTCCTGAACCGGTCACTCGACGAAGAGAGGTACCGGAGAGAACGCCTCCACGTCGAAGAGTCCCCGTTCAGTCAGGCGAAGCGCGGGGATGACGGTGAGCGCGAGGAAAGAGAGGTACATGAAGGGCTGGTCCACTGCCCCCATCGATCGGGTGGCGGTGTGGAGATCGGCGAGCCGTGACCGCACCTCGGCGGCCGTGCCCGGAGACATCAGCCCCCCGCATGAGAGGGGGAGGAATGTCTTCTCTCCACCGCGCACCGCCGCCATGCCGCCGCCATGCCGGACCACCTCGCGGATCGCCGTGGACAGGTCGTCTGGATCGGCCCCCACGGCGACCACATTGTGCGAGTCATGAGAGACACTTGCCGCGATGGCTCCCTCCCGTATGCTGAATCCATGGACGAGCCCCAGGCCAGAGCCCTCACCCCGGTACCGGTCGCAGACCACCGCGGTGAGGAGATCCCGGGAGGAGTCGGGGAGGTCAGCTCCCTCCACCTCGTACCGGAGATCCATGGTCATAATCTGGTCGGGAATCAGCCCGATGACCCGGGCGGTTCCGCTCCCGGTGATGGCCAGATCGGAGGGATCCGGTATGTGACAGAGAAACGGCGGGGACTCGCAGCTGGCCTGGTGGAAGGCCAGATCACCCACATGCGAACCTCGCTTGTAGGTTCGGTTCACGGAAAAGATCGGTGAATCATCGAGCACACAGAAATCGGCAATACGGCCCGGAGCAAGAGCTCCCCGATCCCGGAGGCCAAACCGGTCTGCTGCCGAGAGTGTGGCCGCACACAGCGCCGCCTCCCGTTCTGCCCCGGCCTCGATCACTTTTCGAATGCAGTCATCGATATGCCCGTCATCCACCAGCAGATCGGCATGGCGGTCATCGGTGGCAAAGCAGCACCGGTGTGCACCATCGGTCTCAAGGAGGGGGGCGAGAGTGGCGAGGTTTCTCTCGGTCGACCCCTCGCGGATCATGATGAACATCCCCCGGCGGAGTTTCTCGCGGGCCTCTTCCAGCTCGGTACACTCGTGATCGCTGTCGATCCCGGCGAGCAGGTACGCATTGAGTGCCGGACCGGACAGTCCCGGCGCATGACCGTCCACCAGCGAAAAGAGAGAGAGTTTCTTCCACACCTCCGGGTCACCGCCGAGGACACCGGGGACGTTCATCATCTCCCCCAGACCGATCACCCCCTCCCGTTCACGGAGGGGGGCGATGTCATCTGCGGAGAGCAGTGCACCGCCGGTATCGTGGGGCGTGGCCGGGACACAGGAGGGGACCATCACCAGGATATCGAGCGGGGTGTGGCGGGCCTCGCCGAGGATGAAATCGATCCCCGCTATCCCCGCCACATTGGCGATCTCGTGGGGGTCAGCGACCACCGTGGTGGTCCCCCGGGGGAGCACCACCCGGCCGAACTCGCAGGGTGTGAGGAGTGAACTCTCGATATGGACATGCGCATCGATCAACCCGGGGACGACCTCCGCCCCGCGGAGATCGATCTCCACCCATCCGCGATAGGAACCGATCCCTACCACCACGCCGTCACAGACCGCGATGTCCGCCTCCTCCCAGCTGCGGTCGAAGGGATTGAAGATGGTTGCATGAGAAAAGACCCGGTCGGCAGGCCGCTCACCCGCGGCCGCGGCCATCCATTCCTCCTTCATGGTACCTCAAACTCCCAGATCACTCCACCCAGACGTTCGCTGCCATGGAAGAGCTGGATGAAGGCGCGATACTGACCGGGAGGGAGGGGTGTATCCATCGAGACAGTAGTGGGCCCCTTCGACAGGTGGACGGAGGTCACTTCCCGGGCTGTCCGGATCTGGGAGAGACCGTCAAGCCTCCAGATGGTCACCTGCAGGATCGCATCAGTCGGCGCGTTGCTGTTCTGGATCTCAAGGTACAGGGTGTCGTTCTCATACGTCGTTTCGGCTATAGGACTGCCGATGCAGCCAGAGATCGCACAGAGAGATGCGGCCATCACCACTGCGAAACCCCATGCCCGGATCCTGCGGACCATGCTGGAATTCTGGCGGTGGATGGTAAAAAGCATTCGTGTTCGCTCGTTCGTCGGACAATACCAGCGGGGCCGCCCTCTCATTGCCGGCCCCTGGCATCGACATCACGGTCAGACGACGTGGTCAGCTCTTCCAGTCGATGCCGTCGGGCCACATATCCCCGTAACTCGTTGGCCAGCACGACGGCATTGATCCCCACCACCACGATGACGAGCATCAGTCCCATCCAGAGAAGAACTCCGCGTGTGGTAAGAAACAGCGCCCACAGGAGAACCACAAATGATATCAGGTAAAATATGATCCAGGTGCGGAGATTCAGAATGTCCATATCGATGGGAGTACCTGTGAAAGGATACGCATAAAATGGTTGCTCACCGCGGTGGTGCTGAGGAGATAAACCCTTTTACATCCTCTCGATCCAGAGTATGGTGTGGACAGAGGAGATCTTCTGAGCCTGGTGGTCGGTCTTGGCATCGTGCTGATACTGGCAGTGGCGTATCCCGCCCTGACCGCTCCGGAGAGCGGGGACCCCGAACCCACGGAGGTTCCCCCCGGGGTTCCGGTCACCCCGCCCGTCACGACCGCACCTGCGACAGGAGTCTTTCGCATCGATTACGTCGATGATTTCTTCTCGTACCCCTGTTACCGGCTGCCCGACAACCTCAGCACCTACGGGGGTTCTGAGAGCCCCGCCTGGAAAGGAGGGACGAGGACGATCGCCCGCCTGGATGAGGAGCGGGGCGGGGTGTCCGAGATCTTCATCGTGCACTGTCCGGTCTGGCGGTTGAACTGCACGGTCACTGCCGAAATAGAACCCGGGAAGGCACAATTTCGAATGATGCTCGTGGATGCCCGCACCGGAGCGATCATGGATGCGGGCGAACTCCTTGGAGCGGGCCACCTGTACAAAAACATCCAGGTGCAGGGGGCAGAGACCTATCTGGTGGTCGGAACCCGCAACGTGGATCGGTTCTCCATCGCCGTGGAGACCGGGGATACCTGCACGGGCGGTGTCACACCCGCTCCACGATAACCCTGACCTGGTCTCCGGGGGCCAGCCCATGCCCCTTGGGGACATCGATGTTGAACCAGAGAACACGGGGATCATTCTGGGTGTTGTCCTGGGCCATCAGACAATCCTTGTATTCGTTGATACTGGCCACAAATTCGATCGGTGCGGTGAACTCAGCGATCCGTTCCATACACACCAGTGGCCCCGGAGTATTATAATGATGGTACCCGGAAGGTGACCCGCCAGGTGGTGGAGTTTGAATAACTCCACCGAGATATCTCCAGATCCTCGCAGATCTCGGAGAGAATCGCGAGATTGGTGCCCACTTCTTTGGGCGTCAGGCCGAGATCCTTGGCGATATATTTCGATTTGAAGTAGGTTTTCCCCCGATCTAGACCGGATTTCAGATAGGTGATAATCTTACGCTGATTTTCCGTGTACGTTTCCTTAATCCGGCGCGCTGTCGACATACTCACCACCTGGCCAATAAATTATGTCTGTATATTGGAGACATATATATATTTACCTATCTGGTCCTGCCGCCGGCACCAGCACCATGATGCGCCGTGTCAGGCTCCGGTGCACCCGCTGTTCATGGAACTGGAGCAGATCGAACCATTCCTCCGCGATATGGCGTATATCGCGATGGGAGACCACCACCGCCCTCCTGCCCGGGGAGAGCGTTCGTGCAATCTCCTGCAACGCTCCGGAGTAGAGTCCGTCGGTACTGGTCCCGTGGATCCGCACTGACTGGCCGTAGGGGAGATCGGTGGCCACCGCATCGACTGAACGGTCCGTGAGCGGAAGGTGCGTGGCATCCGCCAGCATGAGTTCAGCCTCCCGGGGGAGATTCTCCCGGCTGCCGGAGAGCATCGCCGGATCGAAATCGCTGCCCACGGCACGTGCCCCGATGCACCATGCCTCCAGGAGGAGGCCCCCGGTACCGCAGAAGGGATCGCAGATGCGCTCGTCCTCCCGGACCAGGGTCAGGTTGACCATTGCCCGGGCCATGGCCGGCATCATGACTCCGGGGTGGAAGAACGGACGCCTCATCGGGTTTCTGGCGTCGAATGCGTTCCGGGTATTGGAGTACAGGACCCGACCCAGGTAGCAGCGATCCTCGCTTGCGACCAGCCGAAACTCCACTGCCGGGGCCGAAAGAGAGACCGGTCCGGCGATCATCGAGCCGAGGAGGCGCTCCAGCTCCATCTGCGATTCGCCGACTTCTGTTCCATGAATCTTGCGGACACGGGCGCAGAACGGGCGATCAGTGGCAAGCGCGAGGTCCGAGAGGAGCGTCGTGATCGAACCGATGTCGGGATCGCATGTTCCGAGACACTCCGCCACCGTCCGGGTGAGGGCGAGGCGGGTCGCCCGGTCCGGGCGGGAGCATTCGATCACCGCCACCTGCCGCCGGCTCTCCACCACCGATCCCACGCATTCGAGTTCGGCGACGGGGAGGGAGGGGTGCTCCCCGGAGAGTTCACAGAGGAGTTTCACCGGCACCACTCCCCTCGCGCATGATCACCGGGATGTGCCGGCAAACATCTCTTTCACGTCCTGAAAAAAACTCTTTTTCCCTGCTTCGGGACCGGCCTCCGACTCCAGGAGCTGGCGGTACAGCTCACGCTCCTGCTCGGATGGGTGGCGGGGAACAACCACCTTCGTCCGGACCAGCAGGTTGCCGGGTCGTCCCCGTCGCCGCACACCCTCGCCGGGAATCTTCAGGGCGGTCCCGTGCTGGGTGCCCGCCGGGACATGGAGATCGACTGTCCGTCCGTCGATCGTCTCCACCTCCACCGTGCACCCGAGCACTGCCTGTGCCGGGGTCAGCATCGCCGCGGTCTCCAGGTCATCGCCGTGGCGGGTGAACCGGTCATGCGGGAGAACGGACACTTCCACGAAGAGATCGCCGTTCGGCGCCCCGTAATCGCCCGCCTCCCCGTACCCATCCATCCGCAGGCGCATCCCTGAATCGATGCCGGGCGGCACATGGATGGTGATCGTCCGCTTGACCCGGGTACGTCCGGTACCGTTGCAGGCCCTGCACCGCTCTTCGGGCACCTTGCCCCGACCCCCGCAGTCCGAACAGGTGGTCATGCGGACCACCTGTCCAAAGAGCGACTGGGCCATCTGGCGCCTCTGGCCGGTTCCCCCGCAGGCAGCGCAGGTTTTCAGTTTCCTGGTGCTGCTCCCGGTCCCATCGCACTCCGGGCAGGCCTCGGAATGGTTCAGATCCACCTCCCGATCCGTCCCGAAGACCGCCTCCTGGAGCGAGATCTGGATCTTCATCAGCAGGTCTGCGCCCCGCTGGGGCCCGCGCCGCTGCTGCCCCCCGAACCCGCCACCGAAGAAGGTCTCGAATATATCGCCGAACCCGGAGAAATCTGCGTTGAAACCCCCGTAGCCGCCACCGGCATACGAACCGCGGGAGGACTCGGTGTAGGCCTGGTGGCCGAACCGGTCGTACTGGGCACGTTTCTGGGTGTCGGAGAGGACACTGTAGGCCTCGTTCACCTCCTTGAACCGTTCCTCGGCGTCCGGCTCCTTGCAGACGTCGGGATGGTACTTGCGGGCGAGCGTGCGGTAGGCCTTCTTGATCTCCTTTTCACTGGCGGTCCGGGGGACCCCCAGGATCTCGTAGTAGTCCTTCTCCGAGCCCATGCTGCTCACGAATCTTTGACCTCGTAGTCGGCATCGACCACCGTGTCATCATCGCCGGAGGCAGACGCCGATTCGGCCTCGCCCGCGGCGGCCTGTGCCTCCTGGGCCTGCTGGTAGATCTTGGTGGTCACGGCGAAGACCACCTCCTGGAGGGACTCGTGGGCGCTCTTGATCGCCTCGAGGTCCTCGCCCTCGAGCGCGCTGCGCAGGGATGCGACACCCTCCTCCACCCGGGATTTGTCGTCGGCGTCGATGGTCGCTTCGTTGTCCTTGAGGAGCTTTTCCGCGGTATAGATGAGAGTATCGGCCTCGTTGCGGGCCTGGATGTCCTCCACCCGCCGGCGGTCCTCCTCCTCGTGCTGCTTCGATTCATCAACCATCCGGGAGATCTCCTCATCGGTGAGGTTGGTGGTTCCCTTGATGGTGATCGACTGCTCGTTGGCCGTGCCCAGGTCCTTGGCCGAGACGTTCACGATCCCGTTGGCATCGATGTCGAAGGTCACCTCGATCTGGGGGACGCCGCGGGGTGCGGGGGGGATGTTGGCCAGCTGGAACTTGCCCAGTGAGTGATTGTCCCGGGCCAGTTTCCGCTCCCCCTGGACCACGTGGATCTCCACCGCGGTCTGGTTGTCTGCGGCGGTGCTGAAGATCTGGCTCTTCTTGGTGGGGATGGTCGTGTTCCGCTCGATGAGGGGGGTGGCGATGCCACCGAGGGTCTCGATCCCCAGCGTCAGCGGGGTGACGTCCAGCAGGAGGACGTCCTTGGTCTCCCCGGTGAGCACGCCTGCCTGGATGGCGGCGCCAAGGGCCACCACTTCGTCGGGGTTGATCCCCTTGTAGGGTTCCTGCCCCATCACCCGGGACACCTGCTGCTGGACGAGCGGGATCCGGGTCGATCCGCCCACCAGAAGGACATGGTCGATATCCCCGGGGCTCAGCCCGGCGTCGGAGAGGGCCTGCTTGAGCGGACCGATGGTCCGCTCCACCAGGTCGCCCACCATCTTCTCGAACTGGGCGCGGGTGATGTCGATGTCCAGGAACTTCGGACCGCTCGCGTCGGTGGTGATGTAGGGGAGGTTGATATTGGTCTTCTGGGCGGATGAGAGTTCCATCTTCGCGTTTTCAGCCGCATCGCGGAGGCGCTGCATGGCCATGTGGTCTTTTCGGAGATCGATCTGCTCAATCTTCCTGAATTCATCCACCAGATGGTCGATGATCCGCTCGTCGAAGTCGTCCCCGCCCAGATGGTTGTCCCCGGCGGTGGCCTTGACCTCGAAGACACCGTCGCCGAGCGAGAGGATGGAGACATCGAAGGTTCCGCCGCCCAGATCGTACACCAGAACGTTCGCCTCGCCTTCCTTGTCGATGCCGTAGGCAAGCGTGCTCGCGGTCGGTTCGTTGATGATCCGCAGCACTTCGAGACCGGCGATCTTGCCGGCATCTTTGGTGGCCTGCCGCTGGGCGTCGTTGAAGTATGCCGGAACGGTGATGACCGCCCGGGTGATCTTCTCCCCCAGGTACGACTCGGCATCCATCTTCAGCTTCTGCAGGATCATCGCCGATATCTCCTGGGGAGTGTATTCAGAGTCGTCGATGGATATCGTCTCGCTGGTCCCCATCCGTCGCTTGATCGACCGGATGGTCCGCTTGGGGTTGGTAATCGCCTGTCTCTTGGCGACGCTTCCAACCAGGCGTTCACCGTCCTTGCTGAAAGCCACCACGGAGGGAGTGGTCCTGCCACCTTCCGCGTTGGGAATGACGGTCGCCTTGCCCCCCTCCATGATCGCCATGCATGAGTTGGTCGTCCCCAGGTCAATTCCAAGAACTTTGTCTGATGCCATAATTGTCTAATCCTCCTGTGTATCGCGTCCTTTCGAGACCACAACCTTTGCACACCGCAGCACCCGGTCGCCCAGACGATAGCCGCGGATCGCCTCTTCGATGACAACCCCTTCCTCTTCATTGGAGGGGATGCAGGCGATGGCTTCCTGGCACGAGGGATCGAACGGTCTCTGGTGTGCCTCGATCGGAGTGATCGAATGCCTGTTCAGGATCTGCTCGAGGAGCTTGTGGATCTGATGGAGCCCCTCTTTGAGGGAACCCTCGTCCGCCTGTTTTGCACGCTCCAGGTTGTCGACGACGTCCAGGAGATCGGAGGCAAGACGTTCGATGGCGTATCGCCGCACTTCATCCATCTCTTTCGTGCTCCGTCTCTTGTAGTTCTCAAAATCTGCAGCGAGACGGAGATACCGGTCATGGAGGTCGTCGTATGATTCCTGGAGGGCACGAAGCTGCGAGGCAGGATCTTCGGGCGTGTCGACGTCATGTGCCTCCTGCGTGGAGACCGATTCCTGCTCCTGTCTTTCATCATCCATACAAATACCTGCATGAGGAAGGGTTGTTCAATATTCATTGGATTATAGTTCTATATATATTTTGTTGGAGTCGAACCCGAATCGACCCCCAATGAAGGGTTATTTTCCAAAAATAATCCTCCTTGTGATGAATCCGGCGTCACTTACTTTCCGTTAGGGAGATGGAGACCAAGAAAACGAGCACACTCCTGCGCCTTGGGTGGATGGCGGCGCCACCGCCACAATCCGGCCCGGTAGTATGCCTCAGGCATCGATCCCCGCGCAACAAGGGCATCCACCCACCGTTGGGCACGGTGGGGATGTATCTCCCTCACGATATCAAACTCGGCCTCCAGCATGGCCGGACACATCCAGCACCCCACCCGCTCGAAACCCATCTCGTAGAGCGGGTTGTAGGGCAACCTCCGCCACCAGAGATAGAAGAAGACCTCCAGTGCCCTCCAGTTCCGTATGGGATGGATGGTCTCCTGTCCGGGGACCAGCGGGTTGTTCATCGATTCCGGGATGCGTGACCGTGAAAAGGATTCGTACCAGCGGATCCCCTGCACCGTCCGGCAGCTCCCGGTACGGCCGATCCATTCGCGGATGGGAGCGATCTTCAGATCCTCGCAGCACCACCGGTCATCCTTCGCCGGCGCACCGCGTCGTTCGAACAGCCGCCAGAAATCCCTCCCGGAGAGGATCGTGTCCACACCGCACTCGTCGATATGGGCAAGCGTCTCCGGGAATTCCATCCCGGTGTCCACGAAATATGATTCGGTGACCCCTGCCCGGCGGGCGATCTCCCGCACCGCGGTGCTGTCTTTCCCCCCGCTGACCGCCACGTTCATCCTCCGGCCGTCACGCATGTACCGCCGGACCATCCGGACGGCATGGCGCTCCATGTTCTTGAGATGACGGTGATTGCAGGCGACCGCGTCCTGATAGGAGGGATCGGGGATCTCCCGGGGCGTGATATGGCCGAGCTCCTTCACCCGGACGGCACCCTCGCGGAGCTGCCCGACACCCCACCGGTCACCGTGGCGCACGATCACCGGTCCGGGACACAGGTCGGTCTCCACCGGGATTCGTTTTCCCACAACATGGCCGCCGGTGGAGGGGATGTCCACGATCCCCCGGGAGACGGACGGCAGGATCACAGAGAGCGCATCGAGCGACGGATCGAGCTGGTATGTGCGGGAGACCGGATCGAAGCGGAGATGCCCGATCTCCCGTCCGGCGGCGATGACCCGGTCCACCCGATCGAGGCCGCCGGATTTGCACAGGAGGAGGATGCGGGGGACCTGCTCCACACCGAACCGATCCCGGAGGAGACCGGCAATGACCTCCCGGTCGTGGCGAAGGGCCGGGCGCACCTCGAAAGGGGGATGGCATCGGATCGTCTCTCCGGCTCTCCTGCATGCACACGACTTCCCCAGGAGGGGCACGTTGCAGTGGGGACACCAGTGGAGACGGTTCTTCAGAGGGAGTTCCTGCACGCCGTACCATGGAACCGGCCCGCTGATAATGGACACGGGGGTCGCCCGCCTCCCATCACGCACCGTCGACCACCCTCCCGATCGGCAGGTATGAAGAGGTCGGGGATCCATTCTTCAGGCATGGGATATGCGCTTCTTTCAGTCTGGGACAAGACCGGGATCATCGACCTCGCCCGTTCACTCACCGGTGCGGGCATGACCATTCTCTCGTCGGGCGGTACCGGCAGGGCGCTTGCCGATGCCGGGATCGCGTACGTGGAGGTGAGTGCGTTCACCGGTGCTCCGGAGATGATGGGCGGCCGGGTGAAGACCCTCCATCCCCGGATCCACGGGGGCATCCTCGGCCGGCGGGGGGTGGATGATGCGGAGATGGAGGAGCGGGGGATCGTTCCCATCGATCTGGTGGTGTGTTCGCTCTACCCCTTCGAGAGGATGGCCTCCGGGGATCTTCCCCTTCCGGATCTGATGGAATATATCGACATTGGCGGACCGGCGATGATCCGCGCCGCGGCCAAGAACTACCGCGATGTGGCGGTGGTGGTCGACCCGGCAGACTACCCGGCAGTCATGGAGGCGTGTGCAACAGGTGGTTTCTCCGAGGACGCTCGACTCGCACTGGCCGGGAAGGCGTTCGCACGGACCGCCGCGTACGATGCCGCGATCAGCAACCACCTACACGCCATCGGGGGCGAATTCCCGGCCGTGTACACCGTCCAGATGTCCGGGGGCCGGACGCTTCGCTACGGGGAGAATCCTCACCAGCAGGGAGCGATCTATGGCACGGCCGGTATCGCCGGGACGATGCCGCTCCAGGGAAAAGAGATGTCCTACAACAATTTCCTGGACACCGATGCCGCGGTCCGGCTGCTCCGTGAGTTCACCGGGTGCGCCTCTGTGGTGGTCAAGCACAACAACCCCTGCGGGGTGGCCACCGGCACAGAACCCCTCGCCACCTACATCGACGCCCGGGACGTGGATCCGATCTCCGCCTACGGGTCCATCGTGGCGATCAACCGGGAGGTGGATGAGGATCTCGCGGAGGAGATCTGCCGGACCTTCGTGGAGGTGGTCATCGCCCCCTCATACACCGCCGGGGCACTCTCCACCATGGCGAAGAAGGAGAACATGCGCGTGCTGGTGCTCCCGGACCCCGTCCCCGCCGATGAGGTGAGGAGCATCGACGGCGGGTTTCTGGTCCAGCGCACGCCGCAGGTGCAGGAGAAGTGGGAGGTGGTGAGCGAGCGTGATCCGACCCCCCGGGAACTGCAGGCCATGGAGATGGCGATGAAGGTCTGTGCCCACACCAGGAGCAACGCCATCGTCTTTGCCTCCGCCACCCGGGCGCTGGGCATCGGGGCGGGGCAGATGAGCCGGGTGGACGCCGCCCGGCTGGCCATCTCCCGTGCACGATCCTCCCTCGAGGGATCGGCGGTGGCATCGGACGCCTTTCTCCCCTTCCCCGACACCCTCGAAGAGGCGGCCCGGGCAGGGGCCACCGCCCTCATCCAGCCAGGGGGATCCATACGGGACCAGGAAGTCATCGAGGCAGCCGATCGTCTGGGCATGGCGATGGTCTTCACCGGTGTCCGCCACTTCCGCCACTGAGTGACGGCACACAACCACCCCGGGTGTGGATGGCGAGGGATGACTCTCTCTCGCATTCTCATTTCTGGTCGCCTCCGGAAATCCCCCCCGAGCGGGTCGGGGACACTTTTCCACACATGACCAGCATGTGCCTCCCGCTTCAGGAACGTTCAGGGATGGAATGACGTGGAGGGGATCCAGGAACCACCCTCTGTGAAAAAACGGTGATACACCGAGAAGCATCTCGATATCTATAAATAGGAAGACAGGGCAGTTGCACATAAACCGGTGAGGTGACAGTACATGACCTTTGGTGAACTGCTCTCGCAGTCGTTTGACTATGCAAAGAAGAGCGTGTGGGGTGAATGGAGTCGATGGGTGATCCTCTTCGTAACGATGATCATCCAGTCGATCACCTTCTTCATCGTCCCTCTGTTCAACGGATACATCTTCCGTATCTGGCAGGGAGCCGATCCCGCCCCGGACGTTGATCAGTGGAAGAAACTCTTCGTGGACGGATGGCGGGTGAACATCGTCTCCATCATCTACATGATACCGGTGATCATCGTCGCCGTCCTGGCCATGGGGCCCGGACTGATGCAGATGATCTCCGGATCGATTATGGGAGACCCCACGGTGGCCATGGCCGGCCTCATGGGCATGGGCCTCGGCCTCCTCGTGGTGATCATCGTCGCCATCATCGTGGAGATCTTCATGCTCACCGGCGTGGTGCGATTCGCAAAGATGGACAGTATCGCAGAGGCGTTCAGCTTCGGAGAGATCGCAGGACACATCAAGAAGATAGATCGGATGGGGCCACTACATCGTCGCCCTGATCATCCTGTGGATCGTGATGGTGATCATGACCTTCATCGCCGGACTCTTCATGATCATCCCGATCATCGGCTGGATCATCTACCTCTTCCTGCTGGTGCCGATCGCGATATTCGCCGCCCGCTACCTGGTCACCCTGTACGACAGCGCCTGAACGGCTCCAGTATCCACTTTTTTGCCCGGGGGAGGTCCCTTCCCATGAGAAAGAACTATCTCCTCACCACATGATCTCTATCCTGATAGACAGGATGTGACATCCATGAATTACGAAGCAATGCTCTCTGAATCCTTTGAATATACGAAAGAGGCCTTGTGGGGCAGGTGGGGGCGGTGGGCGCTCCTGGTGGTCTGCACCATCATCTTCCCCCTCCTGTACGGGTACATCCTGGAGGTGCTCCGGGGCACGAAACCCGCCCCCGAACTGCAGAACTGGTGGAAGCTCTTCGTCGACGGGATCCTGTACCTGGTCATCTCCATCATCTACGCCATCCCCATCATCATCGTGGCGATATTCACCGTGGGGGGGTCGGCCCTCTTCTTCATCTCCGGGAACCCGGCGATGAACGTCGGCGGGCCCGGGATGCTGGTCATCGGGTTCCTGGTCATCTTCATCCTGGCCATCCTCATCGGGCTCATCGCCATCATCGGGATGGTCAGGTTCGCCCGCACGGAGAAGTTCGGCGAGGCGTTCAACTTCTCCGGGATCCTCGCCACCATCGACTCCATCGGGTGGGGCAGCTACATCCTCGCCCTGATCATCCTGTACGTGGTGGTGGGCGTGGTCTCCTTCGTGCTGGCGGTCATCCCCTTCCTGGGGGTCGTGCTCTCCCTGATCTTCTCCGCACCGATCGCCATCTTCACCGCCCGGTACATCGCCCTGCTCTACGATGACGGCGCAGCGGCATGAAATATCCCCTTTTTCCTGTGGTGGAGAAGGGAGCGCAGGCTTTCTGACGGTACACACCCCGGTCCCGATGGATCCTGCCGGCGGATGGCGGAGAAGAGAAGCATTTATGGGTTCCTGAGCGGATTTGTATGTGTGGTGGACTATTCCATGACAGATCGTTTTATTCACTGAACGGGTTCGCTTTTTTGACACCACCCTGCGGGACGGGGAACAGACTCCCGGCGTCTCGCTGACCCCTGTACAGAAGCTGAAGATCGCCACCGCCCTCTCCGATGTCGGCGTCGATGTCGTGGAGGTGGGTTCTGCTGCCGCATCCGCCGGGGAGCGTGAAGCGATCCGGATGGTTGCAGACGCCGGCCTCAGTGCCGAGTGCTGCACCTATGTGCGGGCACTCCAGACCGACATCGACTATGCCGCGGATGCCGGCGCCGACTCGGTCCACCTGGTCATTCCGGTCTCCGACCTCCATATCGAGCGCAAGATGCGCAAGACCAGGGAGCAGATCCGGGAGATGGCCCGGAGGGGTGTGGAGTACGCGAAGGATCGCGGATTGATAGTCGAGCTCTCCGGGGAAGACGCGTCCCGTGCAGACCAGTTGTTCCTGCAGGAGATCTTCGCGGAGGGGGTGGAGCACGGCGCCGATCGCCTCTGTTTCTGCGATACGGTGGGGCTCCTGACCCCTGAAAGGACCGCAGATATCATCCCCCCGCTCTGCCTCGCCCCGATCTCCATCCACTGCCATGACGACCTGGGCTTCGCTCTCGCCAACACCCTTGCGGGCCTGAAGGCGGGGGCGTCCTGTGCCCACGTCACCGTGAGCGGTCTGGGAGAACGGGCAGGAAATGCGGCCCTCGAGGAAGTGGTGATGGCACTGGAGGTGCTGTACCACCATCCCACCGGGATCGATACACGGCGGCTCTATCCGCTCGCCACCATGATCTCCCGGGAGACCGACGTGCCCCTCGCCACCAACAAACCGATCGTGGGGGCCATGTCGTTCACCCACGAATCGGGGATCCATGCCCACGGCATCCTCCGTGATGCCACCACCTATGAACCGATCGATCCCGAACAGGTGGGGAGGCGACGACGGATCATGCTCGGGAAACACTCGGGCAGTACTGCCGTGGAGGCTGCCCTCCGGGAGATGGGCTACGATCCACAGCCACCGCAGATGGAGGAGATCATCCGTCGGATCAAGGAGCTGGGAGACGAGGGGAAACGGATCACCGATGCCGACGTGATGGCCATCGCCGACGTGGTCATGGACCAGGACTATCAGCCGGCCATCGAACTGCGCCAGTACACCATCGTCAGCGGCAGCAATACCATTCCCACCGCCTCGGTGACCATCCTGGTCCATGGGTCCGAGATCACCGCCGCCTCCACCGGTACCGGCCCGGTGGATGCCGCGATCGAGGCATTGCGGCGATCGGTCGAGGACGTGGCCGCCATCAGACTGGAAGAGTATCACGTGGACGCCATTACGGGAGGAACCGACGCTCTGGTCGACGTGACGGTAACATTAAGTAAGGACGGCAAGATACTATCGTCGAAAGGCACACGAACCGACATCATTACTGCAAGCGTGGAGGCCGTCCTCTCTGGTATGAACCGGCTGCTCCACGGAGAAAAGAGGAGAATGGTATGACATCCGGTGCACGGATCCTGGTTGAAGCACTGCAGAGGGAGGGGGTGGATACGATCTTCGGGTACCCCGGAGGGGTGGTCCTCCCCATCTACGATGAGCTCTATGACTCGCCCCTGCAGCATATTCTGGTGCGGCATGAACAGGCAGCGGCGCACGCGGCCGACGGGTACGCGCGTGCAAGCGGCCGGGTAGGGGTATGCCTCGCCACATCGGGGCCCGGGGCCTGCAACCTGGTCACCGGTATCGCCACCGCCTACATGGACTCGACCCCCATCGTGGCCCTCACCGGCCAGGTCCCCACCGACCTCCTGGGAAACGACGCCTTCCAGGAGTCGGACATCACCGGGATCACCACCCCCATCACCAAGCACAACTACCTGGTCAAGGACGCCCGGGACCTTCGCCAGACGGTGCGGGAGGCGTTCTATATCGCCGGCACCGGCCGGAGAGGCCCGGTGCTCATCGACCTGCCCAAGGACGTGAGCACCACCGAGGTCACCGATGAGCCGCCCATCCCCGAAACGGTCCAGCTGCGGGGGTACCAGCCCACCTACCAGGGCCACCCCCGCCAGATCGAGCGGGCGCTCAGGCTCATCGAGGAGGCCAGCCGGCCGATCATCTATGCAGGCGGGGGGATCATCTCCTCCGATGCGGCGGGACCCCTCCGGGAGTTCGCCGAGCGGCTGATGATCCCGGTCACCACCACCCTGATGGGGCTCGGGGCGCTCCCCTGCGACCATCCCCTCAACCTGGGGATGCTCGGGATGCACGGGACCGAGTATGCCAACTACGCGGTCACCGAGTGCGATCTCCTCATCGCCATCGGGGCCCGGTTCGACGACCGGGTGACCGGGCGGCTGGAGACGTTCGCTCCCGGGGCCCGCGTCATCCATATCGACATCGACCCCGCCGAGATCGGGAAGAACAAGGCGGTGGACATCCCCATCGTGGGGGACTCCCGGGTCGTCCTGGAGGCGATGATCCAGCGCATGGCGAAGGGGGGCGGGTACCCGAACTGGATCGACCGGATCGGGCGGTGGAAGGAGAAGCACCCCCTCACGCACCCCTCCGACGATGCGCTCCACCCGCAGCTGATCATCTCCCGGCTCTCCGAGCGCCTGGACGGCGAAGCGGTGGTGACCAGCGAAGTGGGCCAGAACCAGATGTGGACCGCCCAGTACTTCTGTTTCCGCCATCCGCGGACATGGATCACCTCCGGGGGCCTGGGAACCATGGGATTCGGGTTCCCCGCGGCGATCGGCGCTTCCTTCGCCCGTCCCGATCTCCCGGTCATCGACATCGCCGGAGACGGGTCGTTCCAGATGAACATACAGGAACTGGCCACGGTGGTCCAGCACGATATTCCCGTCAAGGTGCTCATCCTCAACAACCTCTTCCTGGGGATGGTCCGGCAATGGCAGGAACTCTTCTTTGACCGCCGGTATTCCCACACGGAACTCTCACCGGTGGATTTCGTGAAGATCGCCGGTGCCTATGGGGTGGACGGTATGCGGGTGGAGGACCCGGGAGAGGTGGACGAGGCGCTGTCGGCGGCACTCGAAACGGACGGGCCGTTCGTGGTCGACTTCCGCATCGAGCGGGAGGAGAACGTCTTCCCCATGGTGCCTGCCGGAGCGGCCATCAACGAGATGATCGGGGTGCACAGGCCATGACATCGCACACGCTGAGTATCCTGGTGGAGAACAGGGCCGGTGTCCTCAACCGGGTCGCCGGTATGTTCGCCCGCCGGGGATTCAATATCGAGAGCCTGGCGGTGGGAACCTGCGAACTCCCGGGGCTGAGCAGGATCACCATTGTCGCGGTGGGCGACGATCCACAGATCGAGCAGGTGAAAAAGCAGCTCCACAAGCTGGTGGACGTGGTCAAGGTCTCCGACATCACCCACCGGGAAAAGGTGGAGCGTGAACTGGCGCTCTTCAAAATCCACGCAGAACCGGGGAGCAGCCGCGCGGAGATCATCCAGATCGCCGAGATATTCCGGGCCCAGATCGTAGACGTCGGGTCCCGTACCCTCATCCTGGAAGTGACCGGCGATGCCGAGAAGATCGAGGCCCTCGAAAAACTGCTCCGCCAGTACGGCATCAAGGAGCTGATCCGGACCGGCAAGATCGCGATTCTGCGGGGATCGAAGACCGTCCGGCCCGAATAATTTTTTTCTATTCGCCAGGCGGGTCGAATGCACGATTGGGGAGGGGGAGCGGCTTCAAACCGACTGTGTTAATATGAGGCATGTTAACATATAACACGCTATGCTATTCGGTCTGCCGGACATCACGGTCATCGCGGTGGGAACCGCGATCGTCATCATTATTGTCGTGCTTGCGCTGTGGGGTATACACTTCAGGGAGGAGGCATGATCCCGAACCTGCCCACCGCGGCGATCGTGGTCATCTACTTCCTGGCCATGATCGCCATCGGGACCTGGGCCTCCCGGAAGATCCAGAACACGGAGGACTACATCATCGCCGGACGGTCACTGGGATTCTGGGTCTTCACCATCCTGGTGGTGGCCTCCATCTGCAGCGGGATGACGCTCCTGGGGGTCGCCGGTCTCGGGTACGCGGCGGGATGGCCCACCATCTGGGAACAGCTCTTCGTTCCGCTCTCCGCATCCTTCGCCCTCATCGTCTTCGGCGTCAAGCTGAACGAGGTCGGCACTCGCGAGGACTATCTGACCATCCAGGACTATTTCGCACAGCGATTTGAAAGCCCGGGGACTCTGCGGGGTCTTTCTGCGATGGCAGGCATCGCCGTCTCCCTCATCTACCTTGTCGGCCAGTACACCGCGATCAGCATCATCCTGGTCTGGCTCTTCGGTATCCCGCACTGGCAGGCGCTGGTCATCGCCGGGGTGGTCATCGCCCTGTACACCACCATCGGCGGGCTGTACGCGGTCTCCTGGACCACCCTCTTCCAGGGCGGGATACTCATCCTGGGCGTGCTGATCATGGCGCCCCTGGTCATCATGGAGGCAGGTGGGCTGAGCCACATCAACGAGGTCCTCGCCGGCATCAACCCCACCATGGTCCAGCCCTGGCTCCCCTCCGGCGCCCCCGCGTTCACTCCGGAGTTCCTGGTATCCTTTGGACTGCTCCTGATAATCGGTCTTGCCTGTGCCCCGCATGTCATCAACAACGTCCTTGCCACCAGGGAAAAACGGTTCTTCCGCTGGTCGCCCCTGATCGCCTTCTGCATCTACGCAGTGGTCATGTTCCTGGTGAAGTTCGCCGGGTTCGCCGGGCGGGTGATGGTCGAGGAGGGAAAATTCGCCCTCCCGGAGATGTCCAATGCCCAGGATTTCATATTCGTCTCCGCCATCGAATTCGCTTCGCCAAACGTCTTCGTGTGGGGGATCCTGGCCGTCATTGTGCTGGCGGCGGTCATGTCCACCACCGACCGCCTGATGCTCACCATCGGCAGTATGTTCGGGTGGGACATCTACCACAACCTCCTCAAGCCCGGCGCATCGGACAGGGAGGTGCTGATGGTCAGCAGGATCGCGGTCATCGTCGCCGCCGGGGGGACTCTGCTTCTCGCCATCAACCCCCCCGAGATGCTCGCCTGGCTCATCTGGATGGGCATCGGGGTGATGCTTGCCACTTTCGCGGTGCCCCTCCTGGCCGGACTCTACTGGAGAGGCGCCACAAGGTCGGGCGCCATCGCCAGCATGGCCGGTGGACTGGTGGCGGCCGGAGTCTTCGGGTACTGGTACCAGTTCGTCGACAGGCTCCCGCTGCATTTCAGCTTCTATGCGCTCGTCGTCTCTGCGATTCTGATGATCGCAGTCAGCCTCGCCACCGCCCCGAACAGCACAGAGGTACTTGACAGAACACTCACCGGCTGGTTCATCCAGGAGAAGTGACCCGGCAGTCATGCGATTCAAACCCCGCAATCCCCCTTTTTTCACGCCCTCACCCGTCATTGGAGGGGGCTTTTCGCCAAACCGACGAACAGTCATATAATACAGGGAGAACAACCTGTCACCGTGGATTGTGCAATACTCGGTGGGGGGCTTGCCGGGGTGACCGCCGCCCGCCTTCTCCGTCAACAGGGAACCGATATTACCGTCCTTGAGAGAGAGCCGGAGATCGGTGGTCTCTGCCGTTCCTTTGAAAGCGATGGCTTTACCTTCGATCGGGGAGGATCCCACATCATCTTCTCCAGGGACACAGACGTACTGCGTTTCATGCAGGACGCCCTCGGGGAGAACCAGGATCAGCGGATCCGGAATACCAGGATCCTGTACAGGGACCGTTTTGTCAAGTATCCCTTCGAAAACGGGCTTGCGGACCTCCCTCCCGAAGACCGGTTCTTCTGCCTGAATGAATTCGTGAAGACTCTCATCGATGCCGAATGCGACCGCCTCCAGGAACCGAACAACTTCCGGGACTGGATGTACGCCACCTTCGGGAGGGGGATTGCCGAATCCTACCTGATCCCCTACAACAGAAAGATATGGAAGTGCCCCCCGGAAGAGATGTCCGCACACTGGATGGAGGGGCGCGTGCCCCGCCCGCCGGTGGAGGATATCATCCGATCGGCGGTGGGGATCGAGACGGAAGGGTACACCCACCAGTCCCGGTTCACCTATCCGATCCGGGGAGGGATCGCCTCCCTGGTCCGGGGGATCGCCGAACCGGTCAGGGACGCGATACGGACAGGATTCGAGGTCCGATCCCTGTGGAAGGACCACGATGGATGGATCATCTCCAGCGGCAACGAGGAGATACGGGCCCGGCGCGTGGTCTCCACCATCCCCCTCCAGCATCTCCTGCGGTGCCTGGAGGATGTGCCTGCCGGGGTCTCACGGGCATGTGCCGCTCTCCGGTACAACTCGCTGATCTGTGCGTGCATCGGCATCCGGGGCACCGTCCCCCCGTATTCCTGGGTATACGTCCCCCAGGAGGACGTCCTCTGCAACCGCATCTCCTTCCCGTCCAACTACAGTACCGGGGTGACCCCGCCCGGCCATGCATCGATACTCGCCGAGATCACCTGCAATGCCGGGGATCCTGTCGACCAGATGGACGATGCCGGCATCATGGATCGGGTCATCGATGACCTGGAGGGGATCGGCCTCATCAGGGATCGATCGGATGTGGTCTTCTCACGGATCGATCGTCAACCGTTCGCCTACGTCGTCTATGACCATGAGTATCTGGCCAACATCGCCATCGTCCGTGAATACTGCCGCCGCCAGGGGATCGATCTGGTGGGGCGGTTCGCACAGTTTGAATACCTGAACATGGACGGTGTCATCCGGTCGGCCATGACCTGTGTGGAGGGCCGGTCATGAAAGTCAATATTTTCGTGGAGGATTTCCTGTTCTTTCGCTATATCGGCTGCGCCACAGCTGCAAAATCGCTCTACCGGGAGTTACACAGCGCAAACGGAGTGGAGGTCCTGCAGAATTCGTACCGGGACCATGTGGACATCACCCATTACCACACCTTCGGGCCTCTCGCCCTCACCCACCGGCGCTTCACGGATGGAAAGACGGTCCTGACCGCCCACTCCACCCCCCGCATCAATGAGGGGAACGTTGCGTTTTACCGGGCGATCAATCGCCACTACCCGCGGATTTACCGGAAGTTCGATCATATCGTCACCATCTCCGAGCCCTGTCACCAGGAGGTGCAGAGCATGATCCCCGACCATCCGGTCACGCTCATACCCAACGGCATCGACCGGGAATATTTCCGCCCGGATTCTGAAAAAAGGCGGACTTTTCGCGAACGATACGGAATCGATGAAGATGCGACGGTCATCCTCACCGTTGCCCAGCAGACCCCCCGGAAAGGGATCTATGACTTCCTGGAGCTCGCGCACCAGCGCCCGGATCTCATCTGGGTGTGGGTGGGGGGGTATCCCTACGGCATGCTCTCCAAGGATTACTTCCAGATCAGGGACATGCGCGACCGGTGCCATTCACATGTCATCTTCACCGGCATCGTCCCGGACATCGCCGAGGCGTACTGCGGAGCGGACATCTTCTTCATGCCCTCGTATGCAGAGACGTTCGGACTCGTCATTCTCGAGGCGCTCTCCTGCGGGTTGCCGGTCATCGCCCGGGATATCGACGAATTCCAGTCGATATTTTCGGATGACATCATGTATTTTTCAACCATTGGAGAGGCATCAGACGCCATCGACAATGAATCACTCATAGGGGAATTCAGGAAGCAGGCCCGGGAGAAAACAAGGCCCTACGACATCTCCCGGGTGGCGGACCGGCATATCGACCTGTACCGGGAGCTGATCGAATCATGATATCCGTGGTGATACCCGCCTACCAGGAGGAAGCGCACATCCAGCGCTGCCTCGAATCGCTCGAGCGGCAGTCTCTCGAGCGGGAGGAGTACGAGGTGATCGTGGTGGACGGAGGATCAACCGATCGTACACGGGAGATCGCCTCCATGCTCGCCGATCAGGTCTTCATCCAGAGCACGCCGAAGGTGGGCGGTGCCCGGAACGACGGCGCCCGGGCCTCCACCGGCGAGGTGATCGCCACCACCGATGCCGATTGCGTGCTCCCCCCGGACTGGCTCGCCCGGATCCGGCAGCACTTCGACCAGGATCCGCCGGTGCAGCTCTACGGATCGGTCTACCCCATCGAGCCGGGGGTCAAAAACCGGCTCTCCCTCTGGTTCGCCAACACATTCGCATGGATGGGGTACCACACCCACATGTTCTATTACACGCTCGGATGCAATACCGCCTTCGACCGCGAGGCGTTCTTTCGCGCGGGCATGTACCGCCATCTCGACGCGGGAGACGACCTGGAGATCGCGCTTCGCATGAAGGAACTCGGCGAGGTCCGGTTCGACCTCCGCCTGCGCGTCGGCTTCTCCATGCGGCGGTACCAGCAGTTCGGCACGCTCCGCTCACTGTACGAATGGCTCGCCATCGTCCGGTCGGGAGGGAACTCGGATAAATACCAGTACACCGGACGGGAATATCGCTGATCTGTAGCTGAATTCCGCTCATTTTTTGTGATCACTTCTCCCGGCGAAGACCTGCTGCCGGCGATGGCCCGGAGTCAATCGGAGATGTTTTCGTGGAGTGTGTCAACCATTACCACGCTATGCCGAAGATGATGATCCGCGGAGGCGATCTCGACCTGGTTGAGTACGAGTTTGAGCCGTTCGAACCGGGCGAGGCGATCGCCACCTGTGGGTTTGAAGGGGACTATGCACTGGCCCCCATCACGGGAACCGCCATCGCCCGGGCACCGGCACGCATCCACATCTCGGTGCTGGACATGAACCGTTTCTCACCGCGGCGCCCCGGCGGAGGCGGATTTGGATTCGCCCTCCAGGTGTACTGCACGGCGGAGGTGCGATGCACGCCGAAAGATGTCACCATCGACTATGACCGGGAACCGATCCTCGTCAATCTCGCCGAGGCGTTCCGGGCCACCGTGGGATACACCGGGGGATTCCATATCAAGGCGCGTGACCACCAGCACCAGCATGTCGGCCTGGGATCCACGGGATCGATCTACCTGGCCACCGCCCACGCGATGAACCGGGCGGTGGGCAGTCCGCTCTCGACCGAGGAGATCCGGCTGCTCATCGGTGCAAACTACGTCGAAGAGACGGCCGACGGCCGGGTGGTCCATGGTTTCGAGACCGGGGTGGGACCGGCCGCCGCCAGCTACGGGGGCATGGCGATCACCGGGGACGAGCTCAGTCTGGTCTTCCACCATCCCTTCGCAGAAGACGCCAACGTCTTCATCGTCATCCCTCCCACCGACATCTCCTCAGCAGGCGAGGAGGAGTTCTCCCTGTTGATGAACAGGGCCCGGAACCTGGACTACCGGGACCGGGAACTGAAGGCGTACATGATCATGATGGACCTGATCCCGGCCCTCTGCCACGGTGATGTGAAGCGTATCGGGGAGATCGTCTGGGAGATCGAGTTCCGGGGATCGAAGCGGGCCGAGGTGGAGCACCACGGGTTCGGTATCTACCGGTACATGGCGCTCCTCCGGGACGCGGGCCTCGAATGCGTGGCCATGAGTTCGGTGGGCCCGTCCATTGCAGTCATCACGCGGCAGGACGAGAATGCAGTCTCGGAGATCCTCAAACAGGCAGGACTGGAAATTGCGCTCGTATCCCGGGTGGACAATACCGGGATAACCACAGACGTCCGCGAGTAGGAGAGGAGAGATCCTCTCCGGTTTATCCACCGGTCAGGTACTCGTGGATGGCCTGGGCCGCCTGTTTTGCAGAGCCCATGGCCCAGATGACGGTGGCAGCGCCGGTCGCCGCATCACCCCCGGCAAAGACACGCGGGATCGAGGTGCGGCCTCCGTCATCGACCCGGACGTTGCCCTTCCGGCCCAGCTCGAGATCGGGCATCATGGAGACCAGAAGGGGATTCGGGCCCTGCCCGATGGCCTGGATGCAGACATCCACGTCCAGCACGAATTCGCTTCCGGGGATCGGCTCCGGGCGCGGCCGCCCGCTCTCATCGACCTCGCAGAGATCCATTCGGACACATTCCACCCCGGTCACTTCCTCCTCGCCGAGGATGCGGACGGGGGTGGCGCAGGTATAAAACTCGATCCCCTCTTCCCGGGCATGGATGATCTCCACCCGGCGGGCCGGCATATCCTCCTCCCGGCGCCGGTATATCAGGGAGACCCGCGCTCCCAGCCGGCGGGCCACCCGGGCGGCATCCATGGCCACGTTGCCCCCGCCGATCACCGCGACCCGGGCGGGGTGGCGGACCGGCGTGTCGAACTCCGGGAACCGGTCGGCATGCATTAGGTTGACGCGGGTCAGGAATTCGTTGGCGGAGTACACTCCGTTCAGGTTTTCGCCCTCGATTCCCATGAAATAGGGAAGACCTGCACCGGTGGCGAGAAAGACCGCGTCAAAGGAGAGCAGCTCATCGATGGTGACCGACCGGCCGCCGAGATGGTTGAGCCGGATGTCGACTCCGAGTGCGATGATGTCCTCGATCTCTGCCTGAACCACATCCTTGGGGAGCCGGAAGGAGGGGATGCCGTAGGTGAGTACTCCCCCGGGCCGGTGGAGCGACTCGAAGATGGTCACGGCGTGCCCGCGTCGTGCGAGGGCGGCCGCTGCGGTCATTCCGGCGGGCCCGGACCCGACCACCGCCACGTGCTTCCCCGTGGATTGGGCCGGGGCCGGCCGGATCCCATCCCCGTGCTCCCGTTCCCAGTCGGCCGCGAATCGCTCCAGGGCGCCGATGCGAACCGGCGTATCCTTCTTGCCGAGCAAGCAGACCCCCTCGCACTGGGTCTCCTGCGGGCAGACCCGCCCGCAGATGGCGGGGAGCATATTGTCGTCCCGGATGAGGGCGGCCGCTGCGGCAAACGACCCTTCGGCGATCAGCGCGACAAAACCGGGGATATCGATTCCCACCGGGCAGCCATCCACGCAGAGGGGTTTCTTGCACTGGAGGCACCGGGCGGCCTCCGCCACCGCTTCGTCCGGAGTGAACGTCCGCTCAACCTCTCCGAAGTCCCGGATCCGTTCGTCCACCGGCCGATCGGTCATCTGTCCGGACCCTCCCCGCACCGGCACTGGTGCTCGTGGTAGCGATCCAGGGCCACCCGTTCCTGATCCAGGTACATGCGCTGGCGCTGCATCAGCTCGGCGAAGTCCACCTGGTGCGCATCGAATTCGGGGCCGTCGACGCAGGCAAACCGGGTCTCCCCCCCCACGGTCACGCGGCAGGATCCGCACATCCCGGTCCCGTCCACCATGATGGGGTTGAGGCTGACGAAAGTGGGGATACCGGCGGCACGGGTCACTCCGGCGGTGACCTTCATCATGATCGCCGGGCCGATGATCCAGACCGCGTCGACCCGGTTCTGCTCCACCATCTCTTTGAGGATATCGGCAGGGAAACCGTGGTATCCCCGGCTCCCGTCGTCGGTGCAGACGGTCAGCGCATCACAGGCCTCCCGCATCTCCTCCTCCAGGATCAGCAGATCACTCGTGCGGGACCCGATGATCCCCTCCACCCGGTTGCCCGCCGCACGGAGCGCACGGGCGATGATGGGGGTGCAGGCGATTCCCGCCCCCCCGCCGATGACGGCACACGTCCCCCACTGACGCACCTCGGTGGGTTTGCCCAGGGGGCCGAGCACGTCGCTCACGGCATCTCCCGCCCGGAGCCCGGCCAGCTGGTGGGTGGTCTTTCCCACCGCCATGAAGATGATCCTGACCAGATCGCCCTCGACCGCCGAGATGGTGAGAGGAATTCGTTCACCTGTTTCATCGATGCGCAGGACCAGAAACTGTCCCGCGCGGGCGTTTTTTGCCACGTGGGGAGCCTGGATCCAGCACTCGTGGATGTGTTCCGCCAGTTCTGCTGTATACTCTATCCTGTACACTCGTTCGCCTCCCGGGGTCAGGAATCCGATGTATCCTACGTGTTGGCGGTTGTGCGCCTTTACTGTATGCAAAATTGATGGAGAGCGGTCAGCGGCGCACCGTCTTGCGCACGCGTACCGCCACGCCGCGTTGCGAGCGAATCATCTCGTCGGCTCCCATCATCGCCCGCCCGGTGGCCCGCGCCGAGGGACCGGTCACCAGTACTTCGTCACCGGGCCGGATCGATGGATCCGCATCCACCACCCCCGGTGCGAGCACATCGCCATGGGGGACAAAGTCGTCGATGGTGACCCGGTATCCCGGGATCTCCCGCCATCCTTCGAGGGTGGGCCGCAGGAGTCCCGTGTCCGGATCGATGCTGAACAGCTGCGCCCTGTTCCGGACCACCTTCTTCTGCAAACCCCGTCCGCGGATCTGGAGGTCATCGGTCCGGATGTGCGCACCAAACTGCCAGGAGACCACCCCCCCGATGATATTGTGGCGTTTCCGGGGCACCCCCGCCAGTGCCTCGCTCAGGGCCTGGAGCGATGTCGGGGTGGTCGGCCGATCCCTGCAGGTATGCTCGAGCTCGACCCCGGCCGATTCGGCCGCCCTGATCGCCACCTCACGCGCGCCGCCGTCCAGGTGGGCGATCACCCGCCCGCCCCCGTGCATCTCCAGGTACCGGGCAAGATCGGCGGCGAGAATCGCCTGCTCCTCCCGGTCCCAGTGTCCGGTCACCGGAACGTCATAGTGAGCGGCGGGATAGACCGCCTCCAGTTCACGGGGAACCGGCCCCAGCGGCGAGGTGACGATCACCTCCTGGGCACGGTGATCGATCGCCGCAATGAGGGCATGGTGGCTCCGTGACCGTGAATAGGGTTTTCTTGCCGAACAGGGGAGGAGGACGGTGACGTCGGTTCGGGTGGGATCGAACCGCTCCGCCACCCGCCGGGCAAACCTCCTGACCTCGGGCCGGGTGATCGACTCTGCGCTGGTTGCCCGGAACGGAGAGTTTCGCGCCACGGGCAGACTGCGCTCCGGGAGATCCGGGTAGCGGTCGAGGAGGCGGAGGATGGCCACCTGCGATGGATCGCTCCGGCACCGGGCCTCGATGCGTTCCCGGATCGCACCGGCCCGAACCGCCTGCCGCAGTGATGCGGCCTCCATGGCAAGAACCAGCCGGTTGTGCAGACGGAGATCACCGGCCTGGCACCCCTCGCACCCGCACACCCCTTCATCCATCATCCCGGCATCGAATTCGCCGTCGGTCGTGCAGAAGATCCGCTGGGCAGACCGGAGATCGACGGCTCCGGTATCAAAGAGGTCGAACCCGGAGTATACCAGGAGGCAGAGGTTGGCCGGAAGGGCGGTCCAGGGCGCATACCAGGCGACATCAGGGGCGATCTCCCGCTTCAGGGTGAGCAGCCACCGGAGATACGCCTCCGGGTGGTCGAGGGCGGTGTGCCAGCAGCCAGGCATGGCACAGTCACCTGATTCTGCTCCCGGAGCGACCGCCGGATGCACCGCCACCGGCTGATCGGTACCGGTGACCAGGTACCGGTCGGCAAAATCCCCGGAGGAAGAGAGCGGGACGTTTGAAACAGGACGGCAGAAGAGATCGGGAAAGTATACTGCCGGGTCGATGATAGCCGGAGTCGCCACGGTCTCGCCGCTCCGCGTGTACCGGCCGGTGCGGGCAAGGGCGTCCCGGGCGGTGACCTCGAAGATATCCCCGGTGGACGGCCCGCTCATCCGTCCACCTCGATGTGCGGGATCTCCTGGCGTACCACCGCCGACCAGTCGGGCCCGCAGGAGACCCTGATACACGCATCCGGGTGAGCACGGGCGAAAGCCCGGATCCCCGCACAGCCCGCCCGCACCATCTCCTCGTCCCATTCAGGGATCTCGCACTGCCCCACCGGGAATGTCTGGGAGAGCGCGGGCGGAAACGGACCAAAGGGAGGTTTGAAGGAGAGAACCGTATCGTATCCGGGCGCATCAGCCCGCCCGTCGAATGCGATCAGGACGCGGGTGCCCGCATCCAATCGACCGAGGAGTGACTGGAACCGCACCACCTCTGTCCGTCGGCAGCTCTCCTGTCCCTGGTAGAAAAATCGCCGTTTCGAAACCGGATCAGAGAGTTCCAGTTCTTCCGCACGGGAGAGCAGGGCGCGGTAGCCGTCCAGGAGCAGGGGGTGTGAACGGCATCGGGAATCGACCAGCTCCCAGAGTGTTTTGTCGTGAATCGCCTGCCGGATGGTGGCGATCTCGGCGATGGAGACGTGAAGATTGTGGCGGGCCAGGAGGCGGTCGCGGTCCTCCGCCGACCGGAGCTCCTCTGCGGTGTGGCTCCGGCAGACCTCGCATGAACAGGGGAGTTCATGGAGCTCCTCGATCTTCCGGGTTCCGGAGATGGTCAGATACCTGCCTTCCCGCGCATACAGCGCATACGCGGCGGAGTCGAAGAGATCGCACCCCATGGCCACCGCCAGCGCAAACATCATGGGATGGCCCGCCCCGAAGAGATGGACGCAGGCGGACGGTGAGAGACCTCTCTTGGCGGCGAGCACCACCTCCACCAGTTCCCGGTACCGGTAGGACTCCATCAGGGGCACCACCGCACCGATGGGGCAGAAGGAGAATCCGAGATCACGGACGCCCCGGGCGGCGGATTCCCTCAGATCAAAGAACCCGGCCCCCTGGACCGGTCCGGCCACCGGTGCATCGGGGCCGAAGATCTCCCGCGCTTCCCGCAGGCGATCCATGGTCAGGGCGAGATCGGACTCGGCCCGGCGGCGGGGAGCGTCGGGTGCGGTGGGAACGTCCAGCGGAACCATGATGTCGCTTCCGATCTCCTGCTGGAAAGAGAGCGTCTCCCGGTTGGTCACCTCCACCTCCCCGTAGACGGAGAGCTGGAATGACCCGGAGTCGGTCATGATCAGCCCGGGAAAATCGAGCACTTCGTGGAGCCCGCGTTCACGAGCGATGGCCGAATATTCACTGCTTCTCATGAAGATGTAGGCGTTGGTGATGATCGCCTCACACCCCATCCCGGCCATCTCCCGCGGGGTGAGCAGGGGGAGATGCGGGTTGACCACCGGGAGGAGGGCGGGGGTCTGGATGCTCTTATTGGCCACATGCAACCGTCCGCGGCGCCCCATTACGTCCGTGTGGACCACCTCGAGGGCAGGAGTCATGCAGTCTCCTCTGCCTCACCGAAGATCTGTCCCTCGAAGATGGAGACCTCCACCTCCCTGTCCTTCCAGCAGCCGGGTCGCATGCCGGCCTTCATGCAGGTATGATCCAGGAATTCGCGCGCATCCCATCCATATTCCTCGGCCACCTGCGGGAGGAGGAGGCCCGACCCCATGGGACCGGAGACGATGAGGCCGTGCCTGCCGGGGGTGAGATGGCGGGGGCGTTCCGCCGGTGGACAGGTGAGTGGCTCAGGAACGGTGAGAACCGTCACCTCCACCCGTATGCGAAAGAGCTCTCCCCGCCCCACCGGGGGGAACCGGGGGTCCCCGGTGGCCGCGGATACCGCCGCCTCCGGGATTGCGTCGCAAAGCGGTTTGACCGGGTAGGGGATCCCGATGCACCCCCGCAGCTCGCCCGCCTCTGTCAGAGTGACAAACACCCCACTCTTCTCCCGGAAACTCTCCGGGGCAGGAGGGAGCGTCTCGGGTTCACCTCCAGTTGCCCTCTCTATTGCCTGCCGGGCCAGGCGGACCGCATATTCTCCTTCTTTTGTATCGAGCATATCCATCAAATTATATTGTGAGAGGGAGATATATAATATGGAGAGGGAGAGGGCGGCCGACGGTGGCGCGCACGCGCCGCTGAGGAAAGTCCCCCCACCGACCGGACACGCAGCCGTGCAGAGATGCACGGGTGGCGAGAGTCACGGCAATGGCACAGAAACGACACGTCCTGCCGACAGCGATGAATGCGGCCGAGCCCCACGGGGCGAGAAGCGCACGTCCGTGCGCGAGTTAACCCGCTGAGCGTATCGGCAGGGACCGGTGGAACGGCGAATCCCTGCGGGTGCAAGCCGAAACAGGGCGATACGGCAGTCCGGTGCCCGCCCAGGTACGGCGCTCAGCCGAATGCCGCCATGAACAGAAGGGGGCTTACTCCTCCCACTCCGCATCAGTTCAGGCAGTTTTTTTCGTGATCATTCCCATGCGCTACAGCCATCGTTTGAGCAGGAGACGCGTTCCATCCCCTTCCACCGCCCCCGTTACCGCAACGAAATCGGTCGTGTTGGAGAGGAACTTCTCCATGGTATAGGCCTCATTGGCCTCAACGGGCTGGATCGTCTTTGATACCACGCCCCCTTCCTCCTTGACCACGTATACCGTCAGGGAGGTGATCACCTCTTCCCCGGGGTGATACGTCAGGATCATGTCCTGTCCCTGTTTGACCACATCGACGGGATCCGGGGTGACGATATCGACAAACATCCCCACCCCGGCCACCGATCCAAAGACCCATGCGAGGAGGAAGAAAGCGAGGAATCCGAGACAGACCCCCATGACGAGGGAGCGCCTGTCGATCTCCCGTTCCGCCGATTCTCCTCCTTCCTGATTCCTGCCGTAAACATAGGAGAGGTCGCTCACATCCAGGGGGCGGCCCGCAGGTGTCGGGGGGGGTCGTCTTTCCGGAGCGGGTGCCCGGCCGCCGGCGGGTGTTCCGCAGAAGGGACAGAACGCAGAGTCCCCGGGGATGGCCGCCCCGCACCCGGGGCAGGCAGACCCCGGCATCCCGGGTGCCGCGCCGCCCGGAGCCAGGGGATCGGGGGACGGGGGTGGTGGAGGGGGCGGGGGTGCCGGCCATCCCGCCGGTTCCGGGGTGGCGGGCCCGATCATCCGGTGGAGATGCTGGATCCACTCGTCCCGTTCAGTGGCCCGTTTCCGGGAGCCGAGCTCGGTGAAGATCAGGCGCATCTGCTTCAAATCCCCCGTCTCCGACTGGATGGAAAGCGAAATGCAGGGGTCCCCCGAGACCGTATCCCGGCACGGCGATGCCGTGGTGATGGTGGTGAGCGGGATCGAGCGGGGGGGCTGGGGAACGGTGGACGCATCCGCCAGGATGATCCGCTTCGTGGTCAGGTAGGCAGTGAACCTGAATTTTTTGACATAGATGTCACCGGCCCGGGAGATCTCTTCTTCCCCGGGACTGAGGGGGAGGCCAGTCATCCTGCGCATTGTTTTGGAGGGTGGTGCCGATTAAGGTTCCGTCCGTCCCTGGATCGAGGGCCGGTTTTCGGCAAATCGGGAGATGTTTCGGGATATTCTGCGACCTGGCCGCACCTGCACCGGAATTCCCCCCGATCGCATCACTGGCGGGCATGGTTTTGAAAGCCGCCCGCACGAAACACAGGGGGAATGAATCGTGACGGCATCATCCTGTCTGTGTTCAAAAGAATTTCATTATTACTATTATTCACGTTTCTGAGCGATTCTGGCAGGAATTTAACTTCACACAATTTATCGTTGATGAGCGGTACACAATCCAGTCCTGATAGTGTGGTGCATGATCATGTCGATCCATGACGACATCCGTGCGGTGGAATCACTGACCGCAACATACTGGGATGGAGATGTCGATGTCGTCGACCGGACGGTGTGGGGAGGCGACACCTCCCATATCGGGATCTATGATGATTCGGACGACATCCGCACTGCAGGAACCGAGACCAACCGGTATATCGCCTCCAGAATACCTGCAGTCCCCGGAATGGCAATCCTTGACCTGGGATGCGGGTACGGGGGGCTCTGCCGGCATCTGGCCCGGCGGTTCGGATGCCGTGTGTGCGGTCTCGACCTGAGCAGGCGGGAGATCGAAGAGGCAACAGCCCGGAACCGGGAGGAGGGACTCGATGATCGGGTGGACCACCAGGTGGGGACGTTCACCAATCCCCCCTACCGTGATGGAGCCTTCGATATCATCGTCAGCCAGGATGCACTGCTCTACAGCCCGGATAAAAGAAGGGTGCTTTGGAATGCCCATCGGATGCTTCGGAATGGAGGGAAACTCCTCTTTTGCGATATCCTCATCGGACCTGATGGTGTCGATGATCGAAAGCGGGACGAGATCCTGTCCCGCTTCAATATCACCCAGATGGGGACGTTTTGGTACTATCACACGCTTCTCAGGGAGATCGGGTTCCAGGTCGGGGAGGTCACCGACCACTCCGTCGATCTTGCCACCCATTTCTCGCGGGTGAGGGAGGAGTTCCGGGCCCGTCATGGCGTCCTGGCGCAGGCGATCCCCGGGTCCGTTCTTGCCGCGTTCCAGTCCGATCTTGATGCCTGCGTGGAAGATGCAGCGAACGGTGCACTCCAGTGGGGGTTCTTTGTCGCCGACCGGGTCTGATGACCGGGGTCAATACATCAGATCGAAATTAACATAATACATATTCCTGCAACTCATATCATGCGCATCCCCACTCCCGAGGAGATACGGACGAAGCGCGAAATGCTCGGTCTCCGACAGACGGAAGTGGCCCGCCGGGCAGGGCTGAGCCAGTCAATGATCGCCCGAATCGAGGCGGGGAGCGTGGATCCACGGGTCAGCACTCTCTCAAAGATCCTTGACGTGCTCGCCACCGCGGAGAGATCCTGCATCACCGCCGCCGATGTCATGCATGCACCGGTCTGGAGCGTCCGGCCCGATGACCCCCTGGGAAAGGCGATCTCCATCATGGAGGACCGGGAGGTCTCCCAGATCCCGGTCATCGAGGAGGGTATGCCGGTGGGGTGCATCTCCGAGACCGCGATCATCGACGTCATGGAGAGGGGGGACGTGGGGAAAAAAAGGGAGATCCGGGTGAAAGAATACATGGAAGCCGGTTTCCCGACGGTCCCCCCGCACACACCGCTCGATTCCGTGGTCGCCCTTCTCCACCAGCATCACGCAGTGGTGGTCCTGGAATGCGGCGAGGTGAAGGGGGTCATCACCAAGCATGACCTCCTCCACCTGCTCCTGTAGGTCAGAGCCGGGAGACGAGATCGCGGAGTGCCTCCACCGGATCGTCCGCCTTCACCACCCCGGAGGCGAGGAGAACGCCTTCGGTTCCCAGGTCGAGTGCGATCCGCACGCACTCTCCCGTGCTGATTCCGGCCCCCGTCAGCACCCGGACCGAGGAAGAGACGTTCCGGACCGCCTCCACCGAATCGGTGATGATGTCCGGATCCGCCCGGGAGACGGAGACCCCGGATCCGATCAGTTCCGGTGGTTCCACCGCCACATAGTTTGGTCCGAGCGCAGCGGCGGCCGCACTGGTCGCCACATTGTTGGTGCAGACCACGGTGGTGAGATTCGCTTTCCGGGCGGTCTGGACGGCGGCATCCACGTCGGCAAGCGTCAGCCGACGTTCAGAATGGTTGATCAGCGTGCCCGTCGCTCCCGCCTCTCTGACCGCCCCGGCGAGGACATGGCCTGTATGGGATCCTGGTTCGACACCATCGACGTGCTGGGCATATACTGGAATAGAATAGTGTACACTCAGGGGATGGATGTCCATGAACTGTGGAGCGACGCCGATGACGGCACCGCTCTCCCGGCCGACTATCTGAGCAGCGGCGGCGATGTCATGGGCGCCCCGCCCGGTTCCTTCACGATACGCCTTCAGGTTGATCAGTATCAGGGGAGAGGTCATGGGATGATCTCCATCCACCGGATCCATGCCGGTGTATGACGAGGGATGGGACCCGGTGGAATAAAATGGTGTGGATATCGTGGTCCGCGGGAGGTACCGGGAACCCTTATAATTTGTTCCTCCAATAGCTCCACAGGTATGCGCATCGTCGCCTCTCTCTCTGACCCGGCGGATATTGAAGAAGCGGTATCGGCTGCACCGGACCTCATCGAATTCCGGCTCGACCTGATGGAGGAGGAGACCGGCGCGATCCGGGACGCAATGCAGAAAGCCCGATGTCCCCGGATCCTCACGCTCCGAAGCGTGGAAGAGGGGGGGCGCTTCGCGGGAGACCCGGATCTGTGGCGGGAGACCGTCGCTTTCTTCCTGCCCTGTGCAGAGTATATCGATATTGAACGGCGGTTCAGTGGGCATGCGCCGGCGATGGCAGGGGCGGGCCAAAAGATCATCGCGTCCTGCCACCTCCCCGAGATGCCCGCCGTCGGTGAACTGGAGGGGCTCGCCGGTGAGCTCCGGCGATTCGGAGATATCCCCAAGATCGTGGTGACACCGGCACACCACCGGGATGTCATCGCCCTGCTTCGTTTCACCCTCGAGTCCCCGCCCCCCATCATCACCGGGGTCATGGGCACCTCGTGGCGATGGGTGAGGGGTGTGCTCCCCCTTTTTGGATCGGATCTCGTGTACTGCCACGTGGGCCGGTCCACCTCGGCAGGCCAGTACTCCGTGGAGGAGTTTCGCCGGCTGGTGGGCCTGCTGCAGTAGCGGATCAATCCGGCACCGATCTCCACCGGGTGATCGCGGCCTGAGAAAGGACCGCGTCCATCAGAACCAGGGCGCACATCGCCTCCGCCACGGGTGCGACGCGGGGGACCAGGCAGGGGTCATGCCTGCCGGTGACCGTGATGGTCGTCTCACAGCCGTCCTCATCGATGGTCTGCTGGGGGAGCGCGATCGAGGATGTCGGTTTGACCGCACACCGGACCACGATCTCCTGGCCGGTGCTGATCCCTCCGAGGATGCCGCCGGCATGGTTGGAGAGGAATCCCTCCCCGGAGATGGGATCGTTGTGCTGGCTCCCCATCATCCGGGCGGCACCGAAACCGCTTCCGATCTCCACCCCCTTCACACCGCCGATTCCCATCATCCCTCCGGCGAGCACCGCGTCCAGCTTGCCGAAGACCGGGTCTCCGAGACCGGGCGGACATCCGGTGGCGATCACTTCCAGGACTCCGCCCACCGAGTCGCCCGCCTCCCGGGCGCGCCGGATCTCCTCATCGAACCGCCCGGGATCGGTCTCGCCATGGATCTCCAGGATGCGGCTGGTAATGGAGATGCCCCGCTCATGCAGGCAGGTCATGGCGAGGGCTCCCGCCGCCACCCGCCCCACCGTCTCCCGGCCCGAGGTTCTGCCGCCTCCCCGGTGATCCCGGATGCCGAACTTCTTCTCCCAGCTGTAATCGGCATGGCCGGGCCGGAACACACGGGCGAGATCGTCGTATGCCGCGCTCTGTGCGTCCCGGTTGGAGACTATCATTGCGATCGGCGCCCCGGTGGTGTGCCCTTCACACACACCGGAGATGAGAGAGACCGTGTCGGGCTCCCGGCGGGCCGAGACCAGCGGGCCGGTACCGGGACGGCGGCGGTCGAGGTACGGCTGGATGTCCGATTCCGTGACCGGCACCTGCGGCGGGCACCCGTCCACCACCACACCCACCGCGGGGCCGTGGCTCTCCCCGAAGGTGGTGCACCGGAAGTACCGGCCGAAGGTATTCACGGCATCACCCCCCGGACGGACTCCGCATCGACCTCGATCCCGGTGAAGAGCCGGAACTGGGCGGCCGCCTGATGGATGAACAGCTCGGTCCCGGTGATGGTGGCGCACCCGTGTTCCCGGGCCGCCCTGATCAGGGGAGTGTCGGGTGGGGTGTACACCAGGTCGAAGACGGTCGTCTCCGGAACGAGGACCTCCGGGGAGAGAGGGATGCCGTCCCCGCCCATCCCCAGGGGGGTGGCATTGACCACCAGGTCATATATCCCGTCCATTGAGCCCCAGGGCAGGATGCGGCATCCGAACCGCTCCGCCATCACCTGCGCGCGTCCACGTGTCCTGTTCATGATGGTTACATCCATCTCCAGATCACATAGTGCATGCGCTGCAGCGGCTGCCGCCCCTCCTGCTCCGAGGATGAGGGCGCGTGCGCCCCGGAGATGGGCAACCGGCGCCCGGACACCGATCCAGTCGGTATTCTCCCCCCAGCACCGTCCCCCGCACTGCACCACTGTATTGACCGCGCCGATCCGGGACGCATCCGCGCTGACCTCGTCCAGGAACGGGATGATCGCCTGTTTGTGAGGGATGGTGACCGAAAATCCACGTATATCGAATCTGCGCATGAGATCGACCAGTATACCGGGATCGCTCCATTGAAATGCGGTGTAATAGAACGGGAGCTGGAACCGCCAGAAGAGAGCAGTGTGGATCGCCGGGCTCCTGCTGTGGAGACAGGGATCCCCGACGATGGCGCAGATGCGGGTGCGTCCCTCCCTGCCGCCATGAAGGAGACGGTGTATCCGATCGAAATCTCCGGCCGGAAGCGGCATCCGCTCTATCAGCGGAAATGAACGGGCCCGGGCGTTACTGTCGGGGCATCCATGCTCCAGGATCTCCTGGATACTCTCCGCCACCTCACCGGGGGGAGCCAAGGACGTGTCCAGACAGAAATCCGCTGCCGCCAGATATGCCTCTTTTCGCTTCGCCAGCAGCCGGCGGATCTCTTCGGCGGGAGGAAGTCCGGTGAGCGAGGGACGGTCACTGCCCGATATCCGGGCCCCGATGGTATCTGCATCGGCGGTCAGGAGAAAGACGGTCGCATGTGCCCGCAGGTGGGAGACGTTCTCCGGGTCCATGACCGCACCGCCACCGACACTGATGACGCCGTCCGCGTCGTGGAGCCCGGCAATGACCCGGCGTTCGCGGGCACGAAATCCGGCTTCTCCTTCCTGAGCAAAGATCTCCGGGATGGACGCGGCTGCTTCTTCCTCGATGAGGGTATCGGTATCATGGAAGGGGAGATCGAGATGGCGGGAGAGGATCCGGCCCACCACTGTCTTCCCGGTTCCCCGGTACCCGGTGAGGATGACCTTCATATCAGTCCCGCCTCCCTGCAGACCTCCCAGAAGGCGGGATACGACTTGGAGACACATTCGGCGTGCCGGATGGTCACGCCCCCGATTCCCAGTCCGGCCACCGCCGCGCTCATCGCCACCCGGTGGTCGTCGGCCGGATCGATCACCGCCGGCCGGAGGGGGGCCGGATGGATGGTCAACTGATCGTCTCCTGTTTCCACCCGGGCACCGAGGAGGCCGAGTACCTCCACGGTCTGGTGGATCCGGTCCGATTCCTTGTACCGGAGATGGCCGGTCCCGGTGAGTACGGTGGGGGATCGGGCACATGCCGCCACCACCGCGAGAGTCTGGACCGCGTCCGGGGCGGCCCGCATATCCAGTCTCACTCCGTCGAGCTCCCCGGTGGACTCCACCCGCCACCCGTCCGCGAGGGACGTCACGGTACAGCCCATCTCCTCGAGCGCGGTCAGCACCACCCGATCACCCTGTGGGGAGTCGGGACGCAGGTTCAGGACGGTGCACCGTCCGCCGCAGACCGCAGCGATGGCAAAGAAATACGCGGCCGATGAGTAATCGCCCTCCACCCGGTAGCGCCGCCCCCGGTATCCACCGGGATGGACGGAGTAGTGATGGTGGTCGGTGCGCCTGCACACCGCACCGAACTGCTCCATGACATCGAGGGTGCAGTCAATGTAGGAGGAGGAGACCGGCATGCCCTCCAGGGAGAGGGTGAGCCCCCCGACGGTGCAGGGAGCGGGGAGCAGAACCGCGGAGATGAACTGGCTGCTCACCTCCCCGGACATCCGGAGGTTTCCTCCCTCAAACCCCCCCTCTACGCGAACGGGCAGGCATCCGGGGCTCCCTAAGTACCGTATCCGGCCCCCGATGGCGTTCAGCGCGTCCACCAGCGGCCCGATGGGACGTTCCTGCATCCGGCGGTTCCCGGTCAGCACGAATGGGCGTGGAGCGCGGAGTCCCGCAGCAGTGATAAACCGGGCGGTGGTGCCGGATCCTTCCACATCCACCCTCGCGGCGCCCGGACCGGGCAGTGACCCGCCCCCTCCCTCCACGTGCCAGTGGTCACCTGTGCATTCAATGGGGACACCCAGCCGGGAGAGGGCCCGACAGGTCATCTCCGTATCGCCGGATCGAAGCGGGGCGACGACGCGGGATTCACCTGCGGCGAAGGCTGCCGCAATGAGCGCCCGGTGAGTGTAGCTCTTGGAGGACGGGGCGGTGATGGCGATCTCCACGTCCCGGCGCCGCTGCAGGGCGATGTCCACTCACACCACCTCCAGCCGCGGGTAACAGCCCAGTTCCCGCAGATCGGTCATGGTGCGGAGCTCGTCGAGGGCATCCGGCATGGCGGGTGAGTAGGTGGCATCGAGGAAGAAAAGGTAGCTTCCCATCCCCCTCCGCGAGGGGAGTGACTCGATCCGGGTCAGGTTGATGTCGTGCCGGGCGAATACCCCCAGCAGATCACAGAGCAGGCCGGTGCGATCGGTCTTCGGATCGATGATCACGCTGCACTTGACCGGCGAGGGATCGGTCGGGGGAGCGTTCTCGATCCGGACAAACCGGGTTATGTTGTCGTTCCGGTTCTGGATGTCCTGGTGGATGAGGGGGATCCCGTTCACGGACGCCGCCCGGGTGGAGAGGATGGCGGCGGCTCCCGGCACCGATTCCATCGATCGCGCACTCGCCGCCGTGCTGCTCGTGTGGATCACCTCCACACCGAGCCGATCCACGAACCGGCTGCACTGGGCATGGGCCTGGGGGTGGGCATAGACGGTTTGGATGTCGGTTTCGTGGCAGAAAGAAGCAAGGTGGTGGCGAATGGGCATGTACGCCTCGGCGGTGATGTGAATGAGCAGTTCATGGAGGCACCGGAGGGTCTGTCCGACCCCCCCTGTCTCGCTGTTTTCGATCGGAACCACTCCCGCCCCTTCACCAGTGGCCACCGCCCGGCAGACCGCCGGGATGGTGGGCAGAAGGATCAGATCCCCGTCAAAGACGCGGAGCGCCAGATCATGGCTGTGCGTCCCTTCGGGCCCGAGTGCAAACAGGGTCATCGTCTCACCATGGCATCGATCAGGAGATCGGTCTCCCGTGCCGCCTCATCCACGAAATCTCCATAAATTTTCCTGTTGGTGGCGAGTTTCCGGACAAACGCATCCGCATCCTCCCGCTCCACCAGGGAGCCGATCTCCGCGGCGACCTTCCCGAAGGTCGCGAGCACCCCGGGAGTGTGAGGATTCCCGGTGATGAGATCGGCATACAGGGTCGGATCCTGGGAGAGGAGCCGTCCGATCAGGGACAGCTGAATCCGGTAAATGGGACTGGTGAAGGTGAGCGTCTCCTCCACCGGGATGCCGCTGTGCCGGATCGTCTCTGCCAGGCAGAGAGTCACGGTATGGATCAGTCCCTGGATGACAGCCATCATCCGGTCATGCCCGGCGGGGGTGGTGATGGTGATATTCGCTCCCTCCCGCCTGAAGATGTCCAGGAATTCCTCCTCCGTCTGCGGGTCGCATCGTGCGGGGGTGGCAACGATGGTCTGTCCCCGCAGAGAGGGGATGGTGGGGCCGAACATGGGGTGCAGTCCCACCACCACCGCATCGGACTCGCACATCGCTTTCACCGGCTCCTCCTTGAGGGACGTGAGATCACAGAGAATCTGGTCCGGCCCCATGTCGGGGGCGATATCCCGGATGACCGCCACGGTCTCCCGGATGGGGACCGAGACCATGACGATGTCACAGGACGATGCCAGCTCCCGGTTGAGGGCCCGGGTGGATCTCCCGGTGCTGGTGACCCGGTGGCCGGCACGCTCGAACACACCCGCAAACAGGGAACCCATTCCTCCATGGCCACCGATTATGCCAACGTCCATGGCGTTTTCACCGCTCAACGATGGTCTCTTCCACGGCCATGCCGAAGTGTCGCCCGCCTGCGGTGGTATGTCCCAGTATGCGATCGCCCGGGGCAAGCCCCGCCACGGAGACCGCCCCACCCCCCTCTGTCACCAGGCGGACGGTCTCTGCGTTCTGGAGAACAAGTCCAGCATGGACGCCGTTCTCCGTGGTCGCCTCCACCAGGAGAAGGGGGCGGCGCTCGACCTTCACCCGTCCCACCGCCACACGGGTGGTCGACCCGGTCCCGTCCACGATGGAGACGTGATCGCCGGCACCCACCTCCGAGAGGTAGGCGGTCTTTCCCCCGGGCATCAGGGCGTATGCATGGACCGCTCCCGCATTCACCCGGAACGGCCGCGCCGCCACGTAGGGGTTGTCCAGGGTCTCTGCATGGACCAGGAGAAACGCTGAGGAACTGTTTCCAACCAGCATCCCCTCCCCGTCTCCAAGGAGCGAGCAGGTGTCCACGCAGACCCGGTCCCCCATACCCACCGGTCTGACCGAGGTCACGGTGAACGGGACCAGCGGGAGGGTCTCCTCATCGCCATGGATCTCCCTGGCCACCTCCCGGACGAGGCACGGATCATCGGTCGCGAGCACCACCCCGGCGGCACCGCGCTCGAGAACCCCGAGGGCGAGACGGGCCTCATCGGTGTCGCCCACCGCGACCATGATACGGTCGGATCGGGCCACCAGGTTCTCGAGGGGGATGACCGTCCAGTCGGTGGGACGGACGATCACATAACCCGTCATCCCCAGTTCGGCAGCGCGTTCCTCGTCTTCTTTTCCCCGTATCTCCAGGTCATGGACATCGACCCCCGGGACCAGGTCGCCGTTCGGTGCCACGGTCCGGATCCGGCCGAGCGCCCGGGCCTGTTCGGCGTCCTCCACCACCAGTGCGTCCGCCCCCGCCTCGAGGGCGGTGGTGGCCAGTTCCGTTCGCCAGGGGACGACCTGCACCCAGAACTCCTTCACGACATCTCCTCCAGCGCTTCGTCCGCGGTGAGACCATCGTGGACCACCCGGCAGATCGCCATGATAAACGCCCGGGGATTATCGTGCTGGAATGCATTGCGCCCGACACAGACCCCGGCCGCCCCGGCATCGATGGCTCCCTGGATGGCGGTGAGCGTGTCGTGGTCACCCCCTTTCTCCCCTCCGGCGATGAGCACCGGTACCGAGCAGGCATCGACGATGCGACCGAACGACTCCGTATCGCCGGTGTAGCTGGTCTTGATCAGATCAGCGCCGAGCTCCTCGGCCACCCGGACGCAGTGTCCGATGGAATCCGGTGACCGGGGATCGATTCCGTCTCCCCGGGGGTAGATCATGACGAGGAGCGGCATCCCCCACCGGTGGCAGTCGCGAACCACCGCTCCGGCGGATTCCACCATCTGTGATTCATGGGGCGCCCCCAGGTTGATGTGGATGGACACCCCGTCGGCGCCGAGCGACACTGCCTCCTCCACCGTGCAGATCAGGACTTTGTCGTTCGGGTCCGGGTTCAGGGAGGTGCCCGCGGAGAGGTGGACGATCAACCCGATGTCCCGCCCTTTCTGGCGGTGTCCCCTAGTCACCATCCCCTTGTGCTGGACGATGGCGTTCGCCCCGCCCTCGCTCACCTCATTGATGATCCAGCGCATATCGCGCAGTCCGGGGATCTGGCCGAGGGTGAACCCGTGATCCATGGGGATGATGACGGATCTGCCCGTGTTCCGGTCCATGATCCGTTCCAGGCGTATGGTCGTGCCGATCATTGTGCGAGCACCTCCATCGCCTCCGCGGCAGTCCGCCCCTCGTGGACGATCATGGCGGCCGCCCGGACAAACGCCCGCGGATCGTCGTGCTGGAACGCATTCCGTCCGATGGAGATGCCCGCCGCTCCGCCGGCCATGGCACCCTCGATCAGCTCCATCGTCTCCCGATCGCTCGTCCGGGACCCTCCAGCGACCACCACCGGCACCATGCAGCCAGCGGTCACCTCCCGGAACGAATCCGGATCCCCGGTGTACACGGTCTTGACCAGGTCGGCCCCGAGCTCCGCCGCCACCCGGGCGGCGATGCCGACATGCTCGGTGTTGTGTTCATCGGTGATCTTCCGGCCCCGGGGGTACATCATGGCCAGGAGAGGCATCCCCCATTCCATGCATTCCACAGCGATCCTTCCGAGATCGGCGAGCATCCGTGCCTCCGAATCGGCGCCCACGTTGATGTGCATCGAGACCCCGTCCGCCCCCATCTTCAGGGCGTTCTGGATGTTGTTGACGATCACTTTGTCGTTGGGATCGGGGGCGATACTGGTGCTCGCCGAGAGGTGGAGGATCAGCCCGACGTCCCGTCCATGCCGGCGATGGCCGTGCAGGGCGAGGCCGAGATGACCCACCACCGCGTTCGCTCCTCCTTCCGCCACCTGATCGATGGTCCGCCCCATGTCGATGAGTCCGGGGATCGGCCCGCTGGTGGCCCCGTGATCCATGGGAACGATGATGGTCCTGCCGGTATTGCGGTCCAAGATTCGTTCCAGACGAATATCCTTTCCTCTCATATGTATCAGAACTCCACGCCCGCCCGACATACAGATGGTCTCTGCAGTCGGGGGGTCAGAAATGGCTAAAATAATCGAAACCGCCCGCTCTTCGAAGAACCTGTGAAGAACGGTCGATATACAGATCACTCGGGCCTGCGCGGTGCGGTGAGCATTCGCTCGTACCGGTAAAAACCATCCCTGGCGAAAAAACATTCACCACGCATTACTTAGTGATGGTGTGGGCAAAGGGATAAACCTTCGCCCGGATGCGGACCTCACCGGGGCCGCCGGATCTTGATGAGATCCCCGAAGGTGGTGGTCATCGATTCACCGCCCCCGGATGACTCCGCCCCCGGGCCTTCCTCCAGGAGAGAGATGCAAAGCACCTTTTCGAGCTTCTTCCGTACATCGTCCTCCGGAATGAGTTTTCCCTTTTCGATCTTGCGAATGAGCAGTTCCTTCTCCTTGATCGAGTCCGCAAGCTCGCGTGCGGTCATTCCCTGTGCTTTTCGGGCGGCATGAACACGTTCACCGCAGTCTTCGGCGATTTCGCCCTCCATCAGATCGAATACGTCACGCTTTCGTCTCCGGGGCGGGGTCGGGGCCGGGGATCGGCCACCCGGCCGGGCGGCGGCAGACGTCTGCTGCTTTGGGCCGACTTCTGTTCCGTAGCGGGCACACCGCTGACAGACGCGGAGTTCCGCTCCTTCGATATGGATGGTACGATACGATCCCCGAATCTCCTGTCCACACATTTCGCATTGCATGAAACTCGCAAACATCTTTATAGTCGCCTTTCCCTATATATTTATTGAGGGACCAATGGGAGAAATATCCCGATTTTCAAGCGATTCAGGCGAAGGCGACGAGATATCTCAATATATTCTCGATAAAATAAAATACCTGGAGGGACGCAATGCTGAGCTTCGCGAACAGGCCCGACAGATGGAGGCCGAAAAGCGGTATGCGGAGACCCAGAAGATCCGGTATGAACGCGAGGTTCGCAAGCTGAAAAGCGAGCTCGAGCGGCTCAGAACCCCGCCCCTCATCATCGGAACCATCACCGATGTGCTGGAAGAGAATCGCGCCATTGTCCGCAGCAGTGCGGGTCCCCGGTTCCTGGTGCGGACCCCCCAGCTCGTGGATCGTGAACAGATCAAGCCGGGGGTCCAGGTCACGCTCAATCAGCAGTCGCTTGCCATCGTGGAGGTGCTCCCCTCGAGCTACGATGCCCAGGTGTACGGTATGGAGGTCATTGAGGCCCCGGCAGAAACTTACGAAGATATCGGCGGTCTCAGTGCCCAGATCGCCGAGGTACAGGAAGCGGTCGAGCTTCCGCTGACCCGCCCCGAGGTCTTCCGGCGGGTGGGGATCGAACCCCCGAAGGGCATCCTCCTCCACGGTCCGCCCGGGACGGGAAAGACGCTGCTCGCACGGGCGGTCGCCCACCAGACCAATGCCACGTTCCTTCGGGTGGTGGGGTCGGAGCTGGTCCAGAAGTACATCGGCGAGGGGGCGAGACTGGTCCGGGAACTCTTCGAGCTGGCCCGGCAGCAGTCACCGGCGATCGTCTTCATCGACGAGATCGATGCGATCGGCACGTCCCGATCCGACTCATCCACGTCGGGAGACCGCGAGGTGCAGCGAACGCTGATGCAGCTGTTGGCCGGGATGGACGGGTTCGACCGGCGGGGGGATGTCAAGATCGTGGGAGCCACCAACCGTATCGATATACTGGACCGGGCGCTGCTCCGTCCCGGCCGCTTCGACCGGATCATCGAGATCCCGCTCCCCGACATCGAGGGGCGCCTGGGAATTCTGAAGATCCACACGCGGGAGATGAACCTCCATCCTGACGTGGATCTGGCAACGATAGCAACGCTCACCGAGGAGAAGAACGGCGCGGATCTCCGGGCGATCTGCATGGAGGCAGGGATGTTCGCCATCCGGGCGGACCATGAATCGATCCGGCAGGAGGACTTCCTCAGTGCGGTGGAGAAGATAGGGACCGATTTCGGTCACCACAATCTCAGACCGTCTCACCTCGGCGAGATGTTTGCATAGACATCCCGGCGGCGGCTTCTTCTTCGGTACACCAGACCAGGAGATCCACCTCACCCCCCGCATCGATCTCCACTTCCTCCGCAGCGATCTGGTCCAGGAGATCCTGCGGGATCCGGCACCGGCACCGGTGGGGCCATGTCCGGGAGAACGGCACATCCCGGTCGTACAGCTCCCGGACAAGGCTCCAGCTGGCCCAGGTACCCCCGCCCATCCCGAAGAGCACCCGGTCCATGTATCGCCGGGCATACCACCGCAGCTCCGAGGCGATGGACAGCGCACTCCCCAGCGATCCCGCCTCGATCAGCACCCCACCGGACACGCGCTTCGGCCGGTAGAAGCGCAGGACGTGCCTGCTGGTCTCCGAATGGAGGAGGGTGGCATGGAGATCGACTCCCTCTTTTGCAATGAATAGGACGTTCATGCGTCAGGCGACACTCCAGATCCCCTGAGAAGGGAACGTGTTGCACCGATCAGGCGTTTTTCAGTCGCTGTCATTCGAGACAGGGATGCAATCCGTACTGTATCACCGCACTCATACATTTATATGCCGGAGCCATCAAACCGGTGTCCTGATGAGAGCAGTCATGCAGGATGGGGCCCTGAGGGAGGTGATCACCATCCTGCTGATCCTGTGCATTCTGGGCGGCGGGGCCATCGGGGTCTCCTGGTTCGTTCAGACCCGGTATTCACACTCGCTGACACACGCATACCAGTACCGGGTCTCGCTCGAGACCCCGACCGTGCTCTCCAATGTCACTTTCTTCATCCCGCTTCCAACCGGCCCAGACGGTACGTCCCCCGTGGTGAAAGCGATGGGCACCATGAGCGAAGACTTCCCGAATGGTACCTGGGGTCTCATCGGCGACCGCGATTTCGCCATGCTCACCTTCACTGCACGCGCCCTCCCGCCGAATCGCCAACCCGCCCCGGTGCCCGTGCACCCGGAGAACAAAACCCCTGCTCATGGTGAGGAAGGGGAGATCATCGTTCCCTGGACCGTCACCATCCGTGTGGTGACCGATGGAGCCATAGAGACCAGAAGCCCTGAGGTCCTGCTGCGGCCCCGGTCAGGGGTGGTGGAGGTGCCCTGCCCTATGCCCGCACCGGCCGGTACCGACATGGAATGCCGGGAATACAGCGGATATATCTATGCCTGGTACGAGGCTCCATCGAATGCATCCGTGGATTTTTCCGTGGAGGTGACCGGCAGCAACAGCTGGTTCATTCTCGGCTGGTCCGGAAACGAGTACCGGGACCGGCAGTCCCTCCAGCTCACGGGCCCGGTGAGGGGCTGGCATGAGACGGAGGGGTTCCTTTCCACCGGCATCGGCCGGTACTCCATCATCTGATCATGGCCCCCCCGGGAGAGATGGAGACCGGTCTTGCGCCGGTGATCGATGAGGGATGCGTGCTGGTCATCCTGGGATCATTTCCCGGCGAATGGTCGCTTGCCGAACGGAAATACTATGCCCATCCCCGGAACGATTTCTGGCCGGTCATGGAGGCGATCCTGGGGGTACACGCGGACGCCCCCTATCCCGACCGCCTGATGGGCCTCCTGGAGCGCGGGGTGGGTCTCTGGGACGTCATCCATTCGTGCAGGAGAGAGGGGAGCAGCGATTCCGCAATAGAAGATGTCGTCCTGAACGATTTCCGCGGTTTTCTTTCCCGGTACCCTGCGGTCGACACCCTCGCTCTCAATGGAGGGATGGCCGCACGACAGATGGCGCGAGTCGTGCGCAGCCAGGATCTTTCCCGGGACCTCCGCCGGATCCGGCTCCCCTCCACCAGCCCGGCAAACGCCCGGTACTCTCGAAAGGAAAAGATCAGGGCATGGGAGACGATCCGCGATCATCTCCCTGATCCGGCCCCGGGATGACGGGATCAGACATACATGCGGGTATCGGTGAGGGTTGAGTCCCGCATCACCTTGGCCACGGCGGCCAGGAAGTCGGCCTGCCCGACCGTATACGATCCGCGACGGACCGCCATCATCCCGGCCTCCCGGCAGACCGCCTCCAGATCCGCTCCGGTGGCTCCCTCGGTCAGACCGACGATCTCCTCGGGCCGCACCCCCTCCAGGCTCATACCGGCGGTGTGGATGGTGAGTATCTCGCGGCGGGCACCCTCATCGGGGAGCGGGATCTCGATGATCCGGTCGAACCGGCCGGGACGGAGCAGCGCCGGATCGAGCATATCCACCCGGTTGGTCGCGGCCATGATTCGCACATTGCCGCGGTTCTCAAACCCGTCCATCTCCGCCAAAAGCTGCATCAGGGTCCGCTGGACCTCGGCACTGCCCGATGTCCCGTCATGGGTCCGCATGCTCCCGATGGCGTCGATCTCGTCGATGAACACGATCGCCGGCGCATGACTCCGGGCCAGATCGAAGAGTTCCCGGACCAGCTGCGCCCCCTCGCCGATGAATTTGTGCACGAGTTCGCTCCCGGACATCCTGATGAACCGGGCCTGTGCGTTGTGGGCCACTGCCTTGGCGATGAGTGTCTTTCCCGTGCCCGGTGGTCCATGGAGCAGGATCCCCTTCGGGGGTTCGACTCCCACCCGGCGGTACAGTTCCGGCCGGGTGAGGGGGTACTCCACGGCCTCCCGCACCTCTTCGATCTCATCGTGCAGCCCGCCCACCTGCTCAAACGTCACTGCAGGCGCTTCATCGAGTTCCATCACCCGGACCCGGGTGTCGAAGGTGGTCCCCACCACCCGGACCACGGAGAGCGCGTTGTTGACCGCGACCTTGGTGCCGGGCCGCAGCTCTTTGCGGAGGGTCTCGTTCACCTGAGTGATGTACTCCTGGTTGTTTCCCTGCTGGCGGAGATACACCTCCCCGCTCTCCAGCACATCAATCACCACCGCGACGAACAGGGGGAGGCGCTTCAGCTGGTTATTCTCACGCTTCAGCTGATTGACCTCTTTGTTGAGCGTCTCGTTCTTGGTCTTCAGGTCCAGTACCTTCGCCTTGAGGTCCTGTATCTGGAGATCCGTGAGATCGCTCTCCTGGCCGCCGTTGTTGATGGCTGTCTCGGTCATTGTATTATATAGTCTGTCGCGGCACCACTTATTTGGTATGGTATCCGGCAGACGCATCCAGGCACGGGGTATCGCCCGGGGACGGGGCACAGGCCCCCTTCTGCGTAGCCCTGAGCCCATTTCTTTCCTGGGCGGGGTTGACCCGGAATCCGGGGAGATCGTCGAGGAGGGACACCCCCTGAAGGGGCGCACGGTAGCGGGATCCGTCCTCGCCTTTCCTCACGGGAAGGGATCGACGGTCGGCTCCTATGTGATCTATGCACTCAGACAAAACGGCGTCGCCCCGGCGGGAATGATCGCCGGTGAGGCCGAACCGATCATCGCGACGGGCGCGATCATGGCACACATCCCGCTCATCGACCGTCCCGACATCGATCTCGCCCGCCTGCCGGAGGGGACCGTGGTGACCGTCGACGGAACCGAAGGTGTGCTGATCTGCGACAACGGGTCGAAACCCTGATGCGGGTGTTCTGGCGGAGCCTGAAACAGGCGAAAAACTCCTATGCTGCGCTGTATGCCGCCTGCGAGCGGGAGGGGTACGCCATGGAGGAGACATCCTGCCCCTCCCCGGAGGTCACCGTATACAGTCTCACCTCCATCACTGCCCCCCGGCTGCGGGAGGAGATGGCGGAGGCGGACTGCCTCACCATCGCCGGAGGGCCGCATCCATCCGCCTGCTGGCAGGATGTTGCCGAATATGCCGATTTCGTGGTGGTGGGGGAGGGCGAAGAGACCCTCCCCCGTCTCCTCGCCCATATCGAGGACGGGGGGGCGGGGCCGATCCCGGGGGTGGCCACCCGCGAGGGGTTCATCCCGGCCGGCCGGTCGGTGATACTGGACGCCTACCCGCCGTTTACCTCCGTCCGCGGTATGATCGAGATTACCCGGGGGTGCCCCCACCGGTGCGCATACTGCCAGACACCGCGGCTCTTCGGAGGATGGATGCGCCACCGCTCCATCGAAACGATCCGGGCGGCCGCCTCCGCCTACCGGGATATCCGGTTCGTCACCCCCGATGCACTGGCCTATGGCTCGGACGGCCGGACCATCCGCCTCGACCGGGTGGAACGCCTTCTCTCGTCGCTGGAAGGGAGGATCTTCTTCGGCACGTTTCCCGGCGAGGTGCGTCCCGAGCATATCACCCGGGAGAGCATGGAGGTGATCTGCCGCTACACCGCCGGCACCCGCCTCCACTTCGGCGCCCAGTCCGGGAGCGATCGGATCCTCTCCCGGCTCCGGCGGGGTCACACCGTGGAGGATGTGCGCTCCGCCCTCGACGGATGCCGGGAGTTCGGGCTCACCCCGGTGGTGGACTTCATCCTCGGGTTCCCGTTCGAGACGGCAGAGGACCAGCAGGAGACCCTGGGGCTGGTCCGGGAGACGGTGAGGAACGGACATGCACATATCCACCGGTTCTTCCCCCTGCCCGGGACACCGCTGAAGGATGCCTCTCCCGGGCTGGTGATCCCCGAGGTGGAGCGTGTCATCGGCCGTCTCGCCCAGCGGGGTCTGGTCAGTGGGTCCCTGATACCGCCGGAGATAAAATTTTGTAGACAGGATCCAGATTCTGGTACATGACCACCGCACTGCTCCTTGCCGATCTCCATGGAGTCTATGAGTACATGGATTCCTTTCTTGCCCTCAATCCGGACATCGTCATCATCGCCGGCGATATCACTGATTTCGGGCCCGCGGACGATGCGGCGGAGGTACTCTCCTCCATCGACTCCCCCTGCTTCGCGATCCCGGGCAACTGTGATCCCCGTGACGTGCTCGACGCCGTGGAGGAGTCGAGTGCCGTCTCCCTCCACGGTGTATCGCGGCGGATCGGATCCATCACCCTCACCGGCATCGGGGGGTCCAACCCCACCCCCTTCAACACCCCCTTCGAGCTCTCCGAGGAGGAGATCGCCCGCCTGATCGAAGAGGCATGCGCGGGAGTGGAGCGAAATACCCACCAGGTCCTGGTCTGCCATGCCCCACCGGCAGAGACGCTCGATGCAGTCGGTGAGGCCCGGGTGGGAAGCACCGCCCTTCGCCGGGTGCTCTCCCGGTTCGATCTGATCTGCTGTGCCCACATCCACGAACAGCGGGGAGTCGCCGAGGTAGAGGGAGTCACCGTGGTCAACCCGGGTGTGGCCTCGGACGGGGACTGTGCACTCATCACCTTCGGAAACGAACCCGGAGAGATCGACGTCGAGCTGCTCACCGTGTCTCCAGGATGAGTTCCAGGTAGGACGGGAGAATGTGATCGCCCTCGATCTCCAGGTTCCTGCGAACCCCCTCGATGACCTCTCCCGCATGCCCGGTGTCGGATGAGATCACTTCGATCTCCACAAAACTCCCCAGTCCATCCACCTGATCGAGGGTAACGGTCGCCCCGGACAATCGGTAGGTATCGCGGTGTTTGCGGACCTCTGCCGCGGGAACGAACCCGATACGGGACAGGATGGCGATGCAGGCTTCCTTCGTATCCACGGAAAGCGTGATCTCCTCCCGCGCCTTCACCCCTCCTGCCGGCGCCCGGGGCCCCTTGTAGGTGAGCTCACACCCGGCGCCCGACTGCCGCAGGCGGAGTGCCTCGTCGGTGGCGGCAAAATCACGGTGAGGCGCCTGAAAATAGATGTCAACCTCGGCCCCGGAGGTGAGCGGTTCCGCACCGAGTCTGACGAGTCGGGTGCGCACCGATTCCAGATCCCGTACCCGGTATTTTCCTTCCACCTCGCGCATGGCAGGATCCCATTTATCTATCTGCACCTGCACGTTATATAGTCAAGGTGAATGTGATGACCATACGAGAGGGCGATTTCATCCTGCTCAGATATACCGGGAGATTTGACGATACCGTCTTTGACACCACCGACGAGGAGACGGCCCGGGACGAAGACATCCACAACCCGGAGGCACACTACGGTCCCATCGTGATCCGGGTGGGAAGCGGTCACGTGATCCCCGGCCTCGATGAGGCCCTCGTGGGCCGTGAAAAAGGCGAAGAGGGCGAGGTGGAGGTCCCCCCCGAGAAGGGGTTCGGTGAGCGGGACGAAGACCTCATCGAGTCGATCTCCATCACCCGGTTCAAGGACAAGCCCAAACCCGGCATGCGGGTGAAAACCGACGAGCGTGAAGGAGTGGTGGTCGGGGTGATCGGCCGCCGGGCGAAGGTGGACTTCAACCCGCCGCTTGCCGGCGAGACGCTCCACTACACTTTCACCATCGATGGAGTGGTGGAGGACCCGGCCGAGCAGATCCAGGGGCTGATTCGCCTGTATACCGGCCGGAATGACGTGGACGTCACCATCAGTGACGGGACTGCCGAGCTCCTCCTTCCTCCCGGGATCGTCTTCGACCGGCGATGGCTGCTCTGGCGAAGCAGGGTCGTCCACGAGATCTTCGAGTATATCGAGGGCATCGATGAGGTCGTCTTCAGGGAGACGTTCAGGCGGCCTGCACCGGCAGGAGAGGTGACCGAGACAGAGAGTGGAGAGGCCGTCTCCGGGGAAGAGCCGCCAGAGCCGGAAGACGAATCATCCACCGAGGAATAATTCTTTCACGCCCTTTTTTCTCTCCCCTCAACCAGCCCCTGAGTGATGGACAGCGGCACAAACGAAGCACAGAGCGCTGTCTCGCGGGAATGGACGGCGCATGCCGTTCGGGTCCAGCAGCGCCTCCGTGACTCCCGACTTGCGGCAGGCCCCTGCTCCCATCCGCCGTTCTGCACGGTTGCCGGGGCGGATGCGGCATACAGCGGAGATCGGGTCTTTGGTGCGGTGGTGGTATGGCATCCGGTACGCGGGGAGATCATCGATGAATCGAGTGCGATCACCCGCACCGCCATCCCCTATGTCCCGGGCTTCTTTGCATTCCGGGAGGGGCCGGCCATCCTGAAGGCCTGTGCCGGCCTCTCTGCCCGACCCGACGTGATGCTCTTTCATGGCCACGGCGTGGCCCACCCGCGGCGGTTCGGCCTGGCCAGCCACATGGGTCTGCGCCTGAACATCCCCTCGGTGGGGGTGGCCGGCAGGCTTCTTTCGGGCACTTCCTCCGAACCCGGGAGGGGGCGGGGTGCGGCCGCCTCCATCTGGCAGGATGGTGCGGTGGTGGGGGCGGCCGTCCGCACCCGTCCCGGTGTGCGGCCGGTCTGTGTCTCGACCGGCTACTGCACGGATCTCGCGGACGCGGTGTCCATCGTGCTCCATTCCTGCAGGGGATGCCGTATGCCCGAACCGCTCCGGTTCGCTCACCAGCGTGCCGTGGCCGCCCGGGATGGCGCCTCCCGGGAATGAAGCCCTCCCGCATCACCCGATCCGGAACCGGAGCAGGGCGGCGATCCCGCCAAGTGCGTCCAGCTGTTCTCCGGGATCGAATGCCGAAGACAGAACGATAACACGCGCGTTCATGAGCTCCGCACGCTCGATGGTGGCAGCCAGGTCCGGGTCACGGATCAACCGGTCGGTGACCAGTATCTGCTCCACCGCACCCAGATCCACCGCCCTCTCCACCTCGTCCTGCCCATATGCCACCGCCCCCCCGGTGGCGATCCGGGACAGGACCTCGTCCATCGCCCGGACCTCCCGGGCGAGCTGCGCATCTCCGAGCAGGCGCTCGGCCACGCCCTGGCCGATGACCTCCTGTACCGCCCCCCGCCCGATGCGGCGGGTTTCCGCGGAGACGATCCGCTCGAAACAGGCGGGATCGTGCCGGCGGACGTACGCGATGAACTCGTCCTTGACAAAACCGGGCCCCGCCACCACGATCATCTGGTCACCCTCTGCCACGAGCGCCAGTGTCCGTTCGAAGAGGGCCTCGCGATGACCCTGTTCCGAGCCCTTGGCGGTGCCTGCAGTCAGCGTGGTGACCCATTCCGGCCCAAATTGCCGGAGCCGGTAGAGCTCTGCCTCCCCCTCCTCGATGGTCAGAATGGAGACCATACCATGTTCGGAGAGCCGAACCGCCCGATCGATCCGTTCGCAATCGGTCGGTCGCCACCGGCTGATGACGGAGATCTCCCGACCCGGTTCCAGGTTGAAGGTATGGTGCGAGCTGATGTCGATCCCGCTCTCGATGATGCCGGTCACGCGGAGACGGGCGGCGCTCGGATGGAAGAATACCTTCTCCACCCGGACTCCCAGCCGGACGGGTTTCTTTTCCTGTTTCTCCGGCCGGATCTTGTCGGTCGCCTGGTCGCCGCTGCGGAACGTATCGGCAAAGACCAGGTCGCCGGCATGGATGAGGTGGGAGAGGTGCCAGAGGTCGTCCAGTGTCTCCGGGAAGAACCGGATCTCGCCATATGATCGTTTCAGTGGCCCGTATTCAACCTTCATGCTCCCCCACCATGTCGGATCCCCCGGGCGGCATGAACCGGACCACCGACTCGGTGTTCAGGATGTTCTTGAGGTGGCGGGACCGCTGTTCACCGAGTTTCTTCTGGAGCGTGCGCACCACCTTCCGGGCGATGTCGTGGGGCTCGAAGGTTCCTGGTTGCAGGATGACGCTGACCCCGCACCGGTTCTCCACCACCCCGGGAGGGGCGCCGATCACCGCCGGCGACGGTTCCAGCCGCACCCCGATGGCGATGCCGAGGGGGACGTCCCGGAAGTACCGCCGCTCACCGCGGACCACGAATGCCCCCTTGGATATATATTCCCCGGACGGCGGGGTCTTGCTCACCTGTGAGGGGGCCGCGGCATACACATCCGCCGTCAGGTGGCCGCTTTTCCAGGCGTTCGAATAGGACGCGGCAAAGACGGCCGCCTCCCCGAGGTGTTCTGTCTCCCCCTTCACGATCACCACCGCCGCTCCATGCACATCGGCGTGCACGAAGGTGTCGCCGCCCTCCATGTAGCGCTTCACCAGCTCTTCGTTCTGGTCTGCGTCTCGCCCCCCCACCACCAGGACACCGTCCGTGGTGAAAAACCACCTGAACCGGTGGTACCACCGGGGTCTGCCGGACGGTTTTCGCCGTGGCTTTTCCGATTGCCTGACGAGGGGGCGTTTCATCGCCTCCCGTGCTCCTTCCTTCTTCTTCTTCAGCTTCTTGATGCGATCATAGTACCGGCCCGCATTGACCTCCACCGACTCGTCCACCCGGATTTTGATCGGCCTGCCCAGGTCCACATCCACCGCCCGCTCTGCGGGATGGACGGCGGTGATCACCTCCGCCGCCGGATGATCGCTCTCCTTCAGGATGTGCCGGATCTCCTCCCAGGATCGGTTCTTCTGCGCCTCTGAGAGGGTGCGGATGATATTGTCGATGAGCGGGTAATGTTCATAGATGGTCTCGACCGTCGATTCAAGCCGCCTGATCTCATCGTCGAACCGATGCACCGCTTCTTCCTGCTGTTTCCGGATAAACTCCTCGCGGCTGAGTTCAGGGGTCCGCGGCGCGGTGGATGCCGCCAGCGATGTCCCGGTCGCTTCGCCTGGTCCAAAATAGGAGGCCAGCGCATCATTGAACGACGAGAATCGTTCGAGTACGTCTGCTCCCGGAGGGAGGTAGGGCAGGCATCCCGAACCGGTGATCACCGGTTCGGGCCGTGTCTCCGCGAGCCAGACCAGCCGGACGAGTGCTTCGTGGACCGCGCCGCTATCCGCCTCACGGGCAGGCATGTGACGGTCGATTCCCGCCATCCGGCAGACTTCCTCGGCGTACTGTCCTCCGATCATCAGGGAGACGGCCAGGGTCCTGACCAGATCGCGGTCGGAGGTGTCCAGCACGTCTGCGATGGCCTCCCGGTCCGGCACGGGGGCGGATCCCCCGAAGAACCGGTACTCCGCACCGGGGACCACGTCGCGATCCCGGTACCGGTGATGCCAGAGCGGTTTTTCGATCACCCAGTCGGCGGAGCACATCACCACGTTTCCTTCACCGAAGAGCTCGAAGAGAAGATGGTGGACTCCGTCGCTCTTGCCGATGTCCACCCAGAATATCCTCTCCAGACCGTGCTGGAACACCCCGAGCACCCGCCCCCCGGCAAGATGCTTGCGCAGGTACATGGCAAACGATGTGGGGGTGGCGGGAGCCTCGGGGAGATCGTCGACCAGGTGAGCCCGGCGGCCCGCCTCCACCAGGAGATGGCGCCGGGGCCTGCCCTCCCCGCTCAGCCGGATTCCCATCGTCTTCGGGCCGTACTGATAGACCTTGCCCACCCATAGCGGAAGCTCATCGGCCAGTTCCGCTGTCATCGCCCGGACGTCAATTCCGCCCATTCCCTGCTCTATCGCCATGGAGTGATACCAAGATACATATGAAGCCGCGTCCCATAAGTACATTCGTGGTGTCACAGATGAGTAAAGAACCGGCCGGGGAGGAAGAAAAGCCCGTTCTGGAGAAGGGGCCAGAACCCAACAAAAAGCAGGAACATCGCGAGCGGATACAGCGCACGCTGGTCGCAAGCGGCATGGGGATCCTCACCGGGGTGCTCTCGTTTCTGGTGTGCGGAGAGGTCGATCCGGTCACCGCCGCCCAGCCGAACGCCGCGTTTGGATTTCTCTTCCTCGCCGCCGGGATTGTCTTCCAGAAGCACGTGTTCCTCCTGGTGGGCACCGACATCTCGACTTTAAAAACCAAGGACTGGTTCTACCAGGGGTTCATGACATTCGCCCTCTGGTTCATCAGCTGGACGATACTCCTCACCTCCGCCACCCTCTGATTTTTTTTGTGGATGACCATGCGCATTGCAGTTGTTTTCAAGGATCGGTGCCACCCGCGGAAATGTGCCCAGGAGTGTATCATATACTGCCCCCGCGTCCGGACAGGAGACGAGACGGTCGTCATCGGCGAGGACGGGCGGGCACACATATCCGAGGAACTCTGCGTGGGGTGCGGCATCTGTGTGAAAAAGTGCCCCTTCGAAGCCATCGATATCGTCAACCTCCCCGAAGAGCGTGATGACCCCACCCACCGGTACGGCGAGAACGGTTTTGTCCTGTTCGGGATGCCGATACCGGTGGAGGGGAAAGTCACCGGCATTCTGGGGGCGAACGGGACGGGAAAGAGTACCGCCATCCGCATCCTCGCCGGAGAGATGGTCCCCAACCTGGGACGAGTCGATGGAGAGCCCGCGTGGCGGGAGATCCTGGACCGGTTCTCGGGCACCGAACTCTTCGAGTATCTGCAACGGGTCTCCGCGGGACGGGTGGCGCCTGCCGTCAAGCCCCAGTACGTCGACGGCATTCCAACGGTCTTCCGGGGATCGGTGAGCGAGCTCCTCTCCACCACCGACGAGAGGGGCGCACTGGCAGGATATGTCGACAGGCTCGGACTCCGACCCCTCCTCGACCGTCCCATCGGCCAGCTCTCCGGAGGTGAACTTCAGCGGGTCGCCATCGCCGCGTGTCTTGCCCGGGACGCGGATTTCTATTTCCTGGACGAGATCACTCCCTACCTGGACATCTACCAGCGCATGGCGGCGGCGGAGCAGATCCGTGAACTGGCCACCATGCGACCGGTGGTCATCGTGGAGCACGATCTCGCCATCCTTGACCTCCTGGCAGACACCATCCACATCGCCTACGGCAAACCGGCCGTGTTCGGCATAATGACCATGCCCAAGGGTGTCCGGGTGGGGATCAACCAGTACCTGGATGGGTATCTGCCGGAAGAGAACGTCCGGTTCCGGTCCCATCCGGTGCGGTTCGATACCCGCAGCCACGATGTCGACGTGGTCAGGAAGACCATGCTGACCATCCCCCCGCTCTCCAAGTCCTACGACCGGTTCTCCCTTTCGACCAGCGGAGGCGAGATCCAGCATGGTGAAGTCATCGGCGTGGTGGGTGCGAACGGCATTGGGAAATCGACTTTTGCAAAGCTGCTGGCCGGGGTGATCGAACCTGACACGGGTGAGCTGGACTTGACCCTGCGTATCTCCTACAAACCCCAGTACCTCCAGGCAACCGGGGGGGACATGGTCGAGGGTGTCCTCCGGGGAGTCACCTCGCGGTTCGATACGTCATACTACCAGCACGAGGTGGTCGAGCCCCTGTCCCTCGGCCCGATACTCCATGCACCGGTGGACACGCTCTCCGGGGGAGAACTCCAGCGGGTCGCCATCGCGGTCTGCCTCTCCCGGGACGCCGATCTGTATATCCTGGACGAGCCCAGCGCACACCTGGACGTGGAACAGCGGGTGCAGGCCACCCGGATGATCCGAAAACACGCGGAAGGCCGGGAATCGGGGATCATGGTCATCGACCATGACATCTACCTGATCGATATGATCAGCGACCGCCTGCTGGTCTTCGATGGGGAACCCGGAGTCCATGGTGATGCATATGGCCCGTTCCCCATGCATGACGGAATGAACCGGTTTCTGCACCAGCTCGGCGTCACGTTCCGCCGCGATAAAAGCGGGCGTCCCCGAATCAACAGCCCGGGATCGTTTTTGGATCGGGAACAGCGGAGCCTCGGCGAGTACTACTATGCCGGGGTTTCAAAGGACGACTGAACCTCACCCGGCCCCGCCCAAGAAGGGGAGGGGCACGATCTCCCCGGCGGGCGTCATCAACAGAGACACTATCCGGTGGAGTGTGTCCATCACCGCCTCGCTCCATGGCGTATCGCTCTTGTCCGGAGGATGGGGCATCTGTCTCGGGGTCGGTGGAATGAACTGCGTCGGCTGTTCGTCGATGGCTTCGTCACCGGGGACCCGGGTGAGGGGCGGATCCTCGAAGGAACCGATCTCCGGGATCATCCCCGCCGCCCCGGGGACCGTGTACCAGAGGCGGCCGGACCCGTCGACGGCCAGGAACCGCACCACAAGCGATCCGATTCCATCGGAGCGGGTGAGGTGGAGGGTGATGGCGCCGTCCCTCCAGCCGAAGAGTCCCCGATCGGTGGCCATCAGGACGAGCCCGGTGCCGGTCACCGCCAGGTCCTCGATGCAGGTCACGTGCCGATCGAGATCCCGTGCGGCCAGGAGGTGCGAGACGGTGCCATTCGGTGCCCGGTGATACACGTCCTGAGCGGTATGGAGAAGGACCCCGCCACCCGGATCCGCGACGATGCCGGTGGCACCGGCAAGCGGCGTCTCCCTGACGATGACCGGATCAAACCGGTCGGTTCCCTCGTCCAGGTACCAGACCCCCTCCTTCTCTGATATCACCACCAGGGTTCCCGAGCGCGGATCGACCGCCATTCCGGTTATCTGGTGGGCATGGGGTCCCGTCTCCGACCGGGGCCCGAACCAGGTCCAGGTCCCGTTCACCCGGCGATGGAGCCCCGACCCGCCCGTCGCCACCCACATCTCCCCCCCGCGAGGCTGGAGATCATTGATGATCAGGCTCTTGAGCAGGTGCTGGTCACGGATGACCGACCAGTTGTCGCCTTCGATCCCCTCGTTCACGATCTGGAGGCCTGAGCCAAACCCCACCCAGAGACGATCCTGTGCATCATACGCGACTGCTCGAACGAAATCGTCCATCAGTCCCGTATCATCCGCCGCCCCGTAATCGGGATGGAGGATGCGCCATTTTCCGGTGGCGCCATCATACACAGAGAGACCGTTGTCGGTGGCAAACACCACCTGTCCATCCGGACTCCAGGCAATGTCCTTGATACGATCGGAGGAGATCGCGTCGCTTGCGGGAGGGATGACCTGGATCGTTGCGGAGACCGTGCTGATTGCACATACTATGATGAAAAAGAAGAGTCCGGACTTTAGAAATCCTGCCATGGCCCGTCCGATGTCCGTATCCTGATGGCGCCGCCGTTCTCCGGGGTGTATATCACCGAGCGGCCTTTTCTGCCTCCGACCTCGCAGACAGTGAGGGGGATGCCCCTCTCCTTCAGGAGCGCCCTGACCGCCTGCACGTTGCGCTCCCCGATGTTGAGCATGGTCGAGGACTCAAACATCCGTGCCCCGCCGACCACTCGGGCTTCCATTCTCCGTTTGCTCGACCCCATCGCCTCGAGATCCCCGACCAGGACCTGGAGGGCAGTATCCACGAACTTGCCCGGCCGGTCCGCCGGTGGTCTGCTCTCGGGCAGCATGGCATGGGCCATTCCCCCCTGATGTTCGCGCCGGTCATGGATGATGAGTGCAATGCAGGATCCCAGGCCCATGGTGGCCATCGGCATCGTGCCAACCCGGTACTCTCCGATGGCGATGATCTCGGCCTGGTCGCTGTACGCATGGTCACTCCTGCTGCATCCAATCGCCGTCACCATGGTCATGCACACGCCATGCATTCGAGCATTCCAAGAACCTTCGCGAGAAGCGCCGTCTCCGGGAGCATGAAGATGGTCCCGTCCACAGATGCTTCGCTGGTGGAGAGTTCGGTCTGGAAGATCACCACCTCGTTGACATCCATGGCCACCTGGGATACCAGCACCTCGAAGGACGCAAGCGCCATATCCACGGAGACTGCCGGGGGTGACGGGAGCATGACCGTGCCCAGCAGCTGGGCGGTGGCATCCAGGAACGAGGAGACCATGATGTTTCCCACTTCCACCAGTGCGCTTTCGTCCATCTCATCGAGATCGCGGTCGGTCCCGGTGAGCCCGAGCATCCGGTTGGTCAGCTTGATCATCGACTTGAGGGGGAAGTAGACCACCACGAAACCGCCATGTTCGAGTTCGCCCTCGATCTGGAAGACCACCATGGCCCCGACATCCTCGCCCAGGACCCGGGAGAGCTCTGTGAGATCGAGTATCTGTACCTGGGGAACCCGCATCTCCACCGAACACATCAGCATCTGGGAGAGCGTGTTTGCTGCGTGGGCTGCCCCGATGTTCCCCAGTTCCTGCAGGGCATCCGACTGAAATTCATTCAAATCCATGATAACCATCTACACCATTGTGTTTATGTCCAGGACCGGCACCACGTCCCCGTCGTCGGGAATGGTGACGCCATTGATCCCCGGGCACTTCCCGAAGATCGATCCGAGGGGTTTGACCACCACTTCCTGCTGACCCTCGACACCGTCGACCATGAGGCAGTACTTCGCCGAGGTGGAGTGGAGGACCACCACCTGTGCGCTCCACTCCCGGGTGCCGAACATCTCGTCGAGGCGATGGAAGGGCAATACCTCCTCGCGGAGCTGGATCACCTCGGTTCCGGCGATCTGGTGAATATCGTGATTCTCCACCGCCGCCACCTCCACCACGTTTCCGATGGGGATGGCGCAACGCCGCCGGTTGATACGGACCATGATCACCTCTACGATGGCCATGGTGGGGGGCAGCACCAGGACGAACCGTGAACCCTCACCGGGAGTGGATTCGACCCGCACCGACCCGTTGAGCGATTCGATGGTGGATTTCACCACGTCCAGCCCGACACCGCGGCCGCTGATGTCGCTGATCGTCTCGGCGGTGCTGAACCCGGGCTCGAAGATCAGGTTGAACAGCTCGTCCCGGGTCGCCTGGTCCGCCTCCTCCTCGCTGAGGATGCCTCGCGAGACCGCCTTGGCCCGTACCCGGTCGGCATCGATGCCGGCACCGTCGTCGATCACCTCGATGATGACATTGTCTGAGTCACGGAGTGCTCTCAGCTGGAGGTTCCCGGCGCGAGGTTTTCCGTTCGCTTCCCGGACCTCCGGCATCTCGATCCCGTGGTTGACCGCGTTCCTGATGATATGGAGGAGCGGATCATACAGCCCGTCCATGACGCTCCGATCCATCTCGGTATCCCCGCCCTCCATGGTGAAGGAGACCTCCTTTCCGTCGTGATGGGCGGTGTCCCGGACCACCCGGGGGAGGCGGTTGAAGATATGGGTGAGCGGGATCATGCGGATCTCCATCATCAGGTTCTGCAGGTTGTAAACCGCCCGGCCCACCATGCCGAGCGCCTCGTCGAACTCACGTATGTTGTGTTTCTGGGCGATCTGGCCCAGACGCCCCCGGTTGATGACCAGATCCTCCACCAGATTCATCATCCGGTCCAGACGGTCGAGATCCACCCGGATGCTCTTGATCTCCCGTTTCTTCTCCGCAGGTTCTCCTGAATCGGGTGATGAGAGTGGGTGCTCTTTCTCAGGCTCCTCCTCCACCCGTACCGCGTCGATGTCTGTTCCCTGCACGGCGGCACGGAGGGCATCGGCCCCCGCTTCACTGGACACGATGAATGTGACTGTTTCCGGGCATGTTCCCGCATCGAGATCCTCCATGGAGGGCGTAGAGGCGACCACCCTCCCGAGGTCATTCAGGTTCTCGATGGCGATCATCGCCCGCAGATCGCGCATCTCGCACCCGGAAGAGAAGGTGACCTCCACCCGGTACCGGGGGCCGCCGACATCTTCCGGAGACGGCGCCGGCTCCTCCGGGGGGGACTCCGCGTCGCTGGTCGCATCGGCCTCCTCGTCCCCGGTGAGAAACGCACGGAGCGCGTCCAGATGCTCTTCACGGGCCGCGGCAGCATCATCACCGCCCTCCTCGATCGAATCGATCATCCTCTCGATGGTATCGGCACATGAGAGGAGCGTGTCCACAAGGGCCGGGGTGACGGACATCTCCCGGTTCCTGATCCGGTCGAAGACGTCCTCCATCGCGTGGCAGAGCCGTTCCAGATGGGCAAACCCCATCGAGCCCGCCATACCCTTGATGGTGTGGGCCCCCCGGAAGATCTCATCGATAACATCCTCCGCTCTGCCGTCTTCCAGCTCGAGGATCCCCGACACCAGATCCTGGTGAATCTCCCGCGATTCCGCCACGAACAGTTCCCGGTACTCCCCGGTATCGTCCATCATCACACCTCCATCCGCTGTACGTTTCTTCGAATGGTACCCGCCATCATGTCCAGGGGGACCACGGCATCGACCACCCCCCGGGTGATCGCCGACCGGGGCATGCCGTACACCAGGCAGTCCTCCTCACGGCAGACGATTGTTCGACCGCCTCCCTCTTTGACGGAAACTGCGCCTTCGCCTCCATCATTGCCCATGCCGCTCAGGATGACTGCGAGGCAGTTCGAACCATAGACATGGGCCGCGGACGAGAACATCCTGTCCACCGCGGGTCTCACCGAGTGAACCGGCGGTTCCAGGGAATGGACCACCTTCCCCGAGCGGCGCCTGGCGGAATTCACCATCCGGCTGACGATGGTATGGTACCCTGCGCAGGAGACCGCGATCGATCCCCTCCTGAGCACCAGCCCGGATTCCGTCTCCATGACCGGCAGCGGAGAGATGCGGTCCAGCCTCTTTGCGAGAGACGCAGAGAAGCCCTGCGGCAGATGCTGGGTGATCAGGAATGAAGCGGGAATGGACGGATCCAGTTTTGCACAGATCTGATCGAGCATCTGCGGCCCGCCCGCGGATGATCCGATGGCGACCAGGCATTCGGCGGGCTCATCCGGATCCCTCTTTTTGGTCTGGTCGACGGGCTTCAGAGTCACCAGGTTCCTGACGCGGCCCACCAGTTCCTGCCCGATGGTCCCGACCTGCGGGAGTTCCCGGGGTTTGAGCATGAAATCGTCCGCTCCCAGATGGATGGCCTGCTCGGTGAGTCGCGCACCTTCACGGGTGAGCGTGCTCAGCATGAGGATCTTCGGGCACTCCCTGAGTTCCTTCAGGCGCCTGATCGTCTCCAGGCCGTTCATTCGGGGCATGTGGACATCGAGTGTCACCACGTCCGGCTGCTGATCTTCGACCTTTCTGAGCGCCTCGATGCCGTCCGCTGCGGTGCCCACTATTTCGATGGACGGGTCTTCCAGGAGCATGTCCTTGACCACCGTCCGAACAAAGAGTGAGTCATCGACTATCAGCACCCGGATCATACGTCACGCACCCAGCACGTTGCCGACCTCTTCCAGCACCTTCGGTGCCTGGAACGGTTTGACGATGTATCCACGGGCCCCGTTCTTGATGGCGAGTTTGACCATCTGTTCCTGGCCCACCGCGGTGCACATGATGATCTTTGCCCTGGTATCGTGCTCGCGGATGGACTTCAGCGCCTCGATGCCGTTCATGTTGGGCATCACCACGTCCATCGTGACCAGGTCCGGGGACAATTCCCGGTATTTTTCAACCGCTTCCGTTCCATCTGCCGCTTCTCCGGCGATGGTGTACCCTCCTGAGAAGAGGATATTCTTCAGGAGTGTTCGCATGAACATGGCGTCATCAACTATCAGAATGTTGCTCATACTCAATTCCACCTCATTTTCTTTCGTTTTCATTCAGGCTCATCATGGCTCACGTTTTTTTCACCGACGAGGATATCAGCCGTACACCCCGGGGGGTCAGCTGCAGCTCGCGCCTGGTCATGACCACTTCGGCGAGACCCTGGTCCAGCAGATGGTCGAACACCTGGTCCAGCTGGGTATGGGACAGGTTGAGCATCTGTTCGATCCCGTGGGAGTCCAACCCGGAATACACCAGCATCGCCACCTGTTCACCCATCTCGCCGACCTGGCCCGGCCCGGAATCACCATCCCCGATGGCCTCGTTCAGGAAATTGTACAGAATCTCGAGCGTGGAGGTGGGACAGAGCACCAGCGTGCCCACCACCTCGTTCTCCTCCAGGTGGTCGATCTTGACCACCTTCAGCTCACGATCCTGGATTTCACGGGTGGTCAGCTCGATGTCGGCCACCTCCTCGATGGGGATGCAGACCTGGATGTTGGGGCCGTACAGCCAGATACCGGTTTTCAGGACCGCGATGGCCCCTTTCTCCCAGACCGGGTTGGTGACCAGTACCCCTCCGCGGATCGCCGGGGAGATGAAGTACGCATTGAGACGATACGCCGAGCATTTCGCCAGTATCAGGCGTTTCACAACCTGCAGGGCCTTCTCCACCGTGGCGATCCTGACGGGGGGCCCGAGGTCCCCGTCCGGGGTGATGGTCAGCGTGTTGGCGTGCTGCTCCAGATCCACGACCCCGGTGAAGGGCAGGTCGATCTGGACCGGTTCACGGATGACCATCCGGTCCTCGTCGATGGCCACCTTGGTGGCGGCCCAGTCATCACCGAGCTCCATCTTCGCGGGAATCTGTTTCATCGTCTACGCACCTCCGTGGCTCATCTGTCCAAGCATCTCTTCCAGTTCTGTTTCCAGTTCCTTCGCCCTGATCCGGGTTCCTTTCAGTTCCCGGACGAGACTGGTGTCAACCTTTTTCTTTTTGACCCCGACCTCCTCTTTCAGCAGTGAGATCATCGAGTCTTCTGTTTCGCCGGTTGCAAAAGAGACCAGGTTCCTGGTGTCGTCACCGGCATCTTCATCTGACCCGGGATCGGATTCGTCCTCATATTCTTCGTATGCCAGCTCCGCGACGGCGGCCTCGCCGGCCATCGGATCAGGCTCCGTGCTCCCGTCACCCTCGATCACGATCTCCTCGTCCTCATCGATGTCGTCGAGCGAGTCGAGCGTGAGATCATCGGGTGATGCTTCCGGGATGCCCATGTCGGGCAGCTCGCCGTCTTCTTTGAGGTCGTCGGCATACGCGGCCAGGATATCGGAAACGGCAGTGTCTTTTCCGGCCGGATCCCGTATGATATGGGCCGTCCTGGATGCCTCCTTCAATATTTTGGAGACCTCGGATGCCGGAACCATCTCTTCGGACGGTGAAGCGTCCGTGCCTCCGCCGGGGATCGGGTACTCGATGATCTCCTGATCGGAGTCCAGGTGATCGAACGATATATCATCGAGCTCGGCGAGCGGATCGTCCGGATCAGCATCTTCTTTCGCCCCATCCTCCGGATTCGGCGGATGCGTGTTTGTGTCCTGGTCATCCACATCGGCGATCACCCGATCCAGGGTCCGGTCGATCTCCCCGGCCCCCCCGGCACTGCGGGAGCGGATCCCCGTCCTGCCCAGTGATCTCATGGCGGCCCCAAACGACGCGAGATACCCGAGGACCGACCGATGGCCCTCGTCCGCCGCCCCGGTACCGGGATCCTGCTCTTCGGCCGGACTTTCGGCAGACTTCTTCCGTATCCTCGAGAATATTCCGGGTGATTTCTTCTCCTTTTCGCCCTCTTTCGCGGCTTTCCTGGCCTTTTTCTCCTTTTTCTTCTCTTTCCGGCTCTTCTCCTGTTTTCCACCCCCGGCCTTCTCTTCCTCCGGGGATGGTGACCCGCCCTTTCGCAGCTGGATCCGGATGCCTCCGGTGACCAGCATGGCGATGATCCCGGTGGCAAGGGTCGCTGCGACCACCATCACCAGGGGCTGGTTCATCAGAATCACCAGCAGCCCGACGGCGGTGGAGGCGATTGCGACGACAGGGCGCCGGTACTTTTCATCCATCACGCCCCACCTCCGGCAAGTGTGGGGATGGTGAAGAAGATGCTCACCACCATGGGAGCGATGATCAGCACCATCCCGGAGATGACGGAGAGGACACTCGCCAGGAAGTAGTACATGGAGCGGTCCCCGCCGGCCACCACCTTGCCCGCAACCACGTTCGCAACGGTGAGCAGGATGAGGATATTCACCACATATGCGGTCATCTGTGCTTCCGGGAAATCAACGAAGAGATTCATACCCGAAAGCGCGCTGGCGCCGACACCACTGCCCGATCCGCTCAGGGCTTCCTGCGTGTTGCTGAACCCCTCCATCACCTCGGTGACTGCCGCGGACATGGTCATCAGAACCTCAAACAGGAAGACGAATATCCCGGTCATTGCCGCGTGCATGGGGATGAGGAGGACCAAGAATCCCTTGACCAGCATATCCCGTTTGTTTCGAAGCAGGACCTGCTCGTGCATGGAATTGCCCACGATCTTTCCGACCTTGTCGGCATCCCCGCCGAGCGCGATGCTGTCGCGGAAGATGTGGAGATACTTGGCGATCAGGTAACTGCCGGTCTCCCCCACGAATTTCTCCCATGACCAGCGCTCGTTCAGACCCAGATTGAGCTTGCTGTGAACCGATTTGATGAACGGTGTCAGGCGGGGCAGGGAACGGGTGTCCACCTCCCGGAGGGCATCGGTGGTGGTGATCCCCTTCCCCCCCATGATCGAGCCCAGGCTCCGGATGAACGAGGAGAAGTCCTCGTCGCGTCCCTTGATCGACTCATCATCGATATATGCAAGGATACCCAGGGGAAGGAGCATGAACCCGAAGAACAGGAAGACCACACCGGCATTTATCCCGAGCAGCCAGAGCAGAAGAACCCCGCCGAGGGTCACGGGGACGACGATCCGCTCCATCCGGCGGATCATCCCCTGCTCCCGTGACATGATATTTGTATATCCGTGGGTCTTGGGATCGTCGGGGACGGCCTGGTACATGATGCCGATCCCGAACGCGGAGATGCCGATGATGATCATGTAGGAGAGCTGGAGGGAGGACTCGATCCCATCCGGTGCATAGATGGCGATGGATATCATCATGATCACGGCAACAAGGGACCCGGAGAGGAGCATGGCGATATAGGCATCCCCCCATTTCTTCAGGAGCTCCGCTCCCTGTTCGAACGTGTTCCGGTACACGTTGCGGATGGTGTGGAGCTCGGTTCCCAGGAAGTCATCGTCCGGAACTCCGGAATCGATGGCGTTCGCATACCGGTTGAGCATGCTGTGGAGCATGGTGTTTCGCACATTCTCGGCGACGATGCGCAGGGCGTCCGAGTACCGGTACTGCCAGTTCTTCACCAGGTTCTGTGCCCTTGCGATCGGTTTGGTCGCCTTGTATTCCCTGCGCTCGGACGTATACGCGAAGATCTCCGGGCGGGTGACATTGGCGGTGGTGATGGCGGACATGTAGGTCATCATGAAGAGGAGATCGGATCCCATCTTCTTCGAATCCACCACCCGGTCGAAGAGGGACCGCAGGACGCGGAAGAACCCTTCGAACGGGATCTCCCCGTGGTTTGCCGCCCGCACCCGGTCCGTCACCGATTCGAACATCACTCCACCTCGATGTCCAGGAGACCCTGGCGGCGGATCTTGGTGATCATGTCGAAGAGGTCCCAGAACCGGACATACCCGGACGAGTGGAGTCTCTCCAGGATCTTGGCACGCTTGTAGACCTCGTCGTAGATCTCTCCGCGTTTGCTTTCCGGGATCCCAAGCATGGTGCAGACCTTGTTCTCCAGGAGATAACTGCTGCCTTTCCCGTTGAAGACAAAGGTATCGGTGGTCGGGTCCCAGGTGAACGCCGACATGAACGAAAATCCCTCGGACTCGGGATCGTATCCCACCATCTCGTTGATGCTCATCATGCGGCGGACCGTCCCGCCGCCGGGGCGTTTCACCGCGGACTGGATGATCACCAGGTTGAGGTTATCGAGGTAGGTCCGGGGGACGAGGATGGGATCGCCGGTGAGCCGCTGGATCAGTTTCTCCACTGAAGCGGCGTGAAACGTGCTCATCACCGGGTGGCCGGTCTGCATGGCGCCGAACGCCACGCTCCCCTCGATCCCCCGGATCTCGCCCACCAGGATCTGGTTCGGCCGCTGCCGGAGCGCCGCCTTGAGGAGGTCGAACATGGTCACGTCCGCGCCGTCACCCTCGCCCTTTCCCTTCCCTTTGGCCACCTCCCGGATCCAGTTCCCATGGGGTACCTGCAACTCCGGGGTGTCCTCGATGGTCACGATCTTGTTCTCCGGCGGGAGGAAGGTAGTCAGGGCATTGAGGGTCGTGGTCTTTCCGCTCGCCGTCTCACCGCTGACAAACAGCGACATACCGAACTCCAGGCAGATCCAGAGATAGGCGGCCATCATGTAGTCGCAGGTGTTCGACTCGATGACCTTGAAGATGCTCAGGGGCTCCCCGGCGAATTTCCGGATGGTGAAGTTGCTCCCGTGCTTGCTGATCTCGGTGCCGTACACGATGTTGATGCGGGATCCGTCCGGGAGCGTGGAGTCGACCACCGGGTTGCGGTAGGTGAGGGGGGACTTCATCCGCTCGGCCATCTTGATGACGTATTCATCGAGATCCTCGCTGGTGGTGAACCCGACCGCCGCTTTCAGCGATTTGAACACCTTGTGCTCGATGAAGATCGGTCCGACCCCGTCGCAGGAGATATCCTCGATATTGGGGTCCGAGAGGAAGGGGACCAGGATCCCCATGTCCACTTTGTCCCTGATGAGCAGGTAATCAAGCGCCCGGTACTCCTGGGGCGAGACGATGATCTTCCCCCCGATGGTCCGGGGAACACTGATGCGGTTTTTCTTCCCGCCGCCCACGTCCTGGCTCAGGAATGACGTGAAGCGGGTCTTCAGGTCGGGTTTCGCCTCCCCCGTGACAACCGGCTCAGATGACTTCCCTTTGTTGATATACGTGACCTCTGCGAGCAGTTTGTGGAGTATTTCGGCGCGCTCATCCCGGGACTTCGGTTCCTCGGGGAGCGTGTCGAGCAGGTCGATGATCGCCTCTTCCACCGCCGGCATCAGGTTCTGTGCGCTGTGTATGAAGGAGGGTTCGATGGGGATGTAGTAATGGCGGACATCCTCGGGATCCGGATAGATATGGACGAAGGTGGTATCATTGACCGGGTAGATGATGTTGGGATTTTCAAGGTCCCGCAGGTCTTTGGTGAGTTCGGTGACGAAGTGGGGAATCCCGGTCGTGTTGACCGGGAGGAGGTGGAGATACTCGAGCAGGTGCGGGTTCTGGAGGACATGGCCCCGGGCAACCGAGGGGAGCATTCGGAACAGGCCGCTCGACTCGGGGGCGCGGGCCAGATTCTCCCATCCCTCGGGGAGTTCCGTGTCAAAGGGCAATGTGATAGCTGCCTGGACCTCACTCATCTTCCCACCTCATACCTTCGCCATGGTCACCGGGATGATCTTCATGCCGTAACCGGGATGCACCTCGAAACTGATGATGTTCCCCGTGGTCTTGCGGGCACCCCGGACCTTGTTCACCTCGAGCATCATGACGTACTTGCCCCCCACGATCGCCTTCTTGAGGAAGAGGTGACCGTCACAGATGGAACGGATCCGGACGAGCGAGTCCTCCTGGAAGGCATAGGTGTGGAGGGTGATCAGGATCGTCTTGCCCCGGTCCACCAGGTTCTTGCAGTTGGTGAAGAAATTGAGGACCATGTCCTGCGAGGAGTACTCGGTGAAGAGGGTGAGCGAGTCGATGACGATCAGGTCCGCCCTGCTTCTGCTGATGTGATCGATCATCCGCTGGAGGGTGTCCCTCATTGTCTCGTCCGACCACTCGAACCCGCTGACATGCATGGGAAAGACACGCAGGTACCCCCAGGCGAAGTAGTCCGAGATGTCCAGGTTCATGGCCTCCATCTGGTTGATGAAGCTGCGGGTGGTGTTCTCCGTGGTGAAGAGGTCCGCGTTGAGGCTCTGTTTCAGGGTCCCCCAGATGATCTGCTGGGTGAGAACGCTCTTTCCAGTGTCGTTGGCCCCCTCGATGAGGGTCAGGGTGGCGAGTGGCAGGCCGTCGGCGATCTTCTTGTCGAGCTCGCTGTTGCCGGTGGAGATGATCTGTGGATCGGTGTCGTAGACATCGTCGGGAAGGTCAGCGTCTCCGGGTGTGGTTGCTCTGGATGTCATGGATCCTCCAGATACGTCGAACCGCTCACCCCGTTGGGGGTGGTGACCTTCATCCAGGCAGGACTGCCCCGGGAGGAGTCATAGTGCACCGAGAGATTGAGCACCTCGTCGGGATCCAGCATCCCGGGATGGACGATGTCGGGGGCGATCTCCACGATGCTCCATGCATAGCCGCTGGTCCCGTACGGGTACCGCACCGTCTCATAGCCGCTGATTTCGTTTCCCTGCAGGAGAAAGACCTCCATGTAGCTGAAATTGCCGGTGACGGGTTCGCTCCCGGTATTCTCCACCTCCACGTAGACCGTGGAGGTGGCATTCACCCGGGCGGCATCGAGGACGGTGATGCCGGTATGCATCCGCGTCTCGTGGTGCACCGTTTGTTCCGCCTGGGCGGTGGCCACCACCTCCGCCGTGGTCAGGGTGACCCCCACCAGGGCGTACACGGCGACGAGCATGAGAAGGACGACAAGTCCGCTGGCAACGATCGACCCGAGTCCCATATGTCAGCCCCCCGCGGTGAACTCGGTGGATCTGGCCACGCCGTTTGGAAGCACGATCTGGAAGTAGGTCCATTCGCCACTGGCCGGCACCTTGGTCGATGCAAGGGAGATCTCCATGGTCTCTTTCGGGTCCCAGACGTCATTGGCATCATCAAGAATGGTATAGGTCCATTCTCCGGAAGAAGGGGTTCCGGAGACTTTGGTGACCCGCTCAAAATCCCCGTCGCGTCCGATGAACACGTCGGATCCGTTCAGGTCCGCAGCCTGGATATGGCTGGAGCCCACGTTCTTGATCCAGATGGTGGCATCGGGGGCCGAGGCATACGAGTTGATGATCCGGAGATCGGTTCTGATGCGTGTATCTGCCTGATGGGACGAGGATGCGACGGTGCCCGTCATGGTGGTGATAACAGGGAAGACCGCATTGATGAGCACTCCCGCTGCGATCACCGCAGAGATGAGAAACATCGCCGTGGTGAAAGTCTCGGCCGACATTCATCAGATCCTGTCCATCATGCGTGTCCATGCTTCTCCGGCATCCGCGTCGTGCTCGGCACGACCATCATCATCGCCGATCCGGGATCCCCGGGTCCCCTGCTGGAGCATCATCACCTCGATCATGTCCCGGTCGAGGGAGGTGTCCAGCGGGTCCAGGATGCGGTTGAGATTGTAGAGTTCCTTGACGAATTCATCCGACCCGATCTCGTGCTGTTCTCCAAGCGATGCCGGCATCAGCCGCGCGATCTCCTTCACCTGGGTGGTGTCGTCCTCGCTGATGTACCCGAGCGCCCGGTAGGAGTCGAGCATCATCTCCAGTCGATCGATGCCGTAGTGTTTCACCGCGCGGGTCGTCCACTCAAAGAGCTGGTGCACCTTCTGGAGCCGGAGCTTCTCCCGGGCCCGGGGAGATGGTGCCTCTGTCTGCTGCTGGTGGAGGGCCCGCGAGATCTCCTCCAGGGAGGGTCCGTTCCACTCCGGTTCCTGGTCGAACGAGCCCCATCCCGGGTGGTGACCGGTATTCCGATCTCCCGATAATCCTGCCGGACCGGAAGGGTTTCCTTCCACTGTGCCTCTCGGCGGAATATCGGGTTCTGGTTCGGTGACCATCGACGCCGGTATGGTTTCACCGGTGTTCTCCGGCTCCTGGTCCACCGGCTCCGGTTCTTTCTGTTCAGGGGGAGGGGTGTTTTTGAGCGGGCTCTCACCCATGGTGCTGATGACAAACGGGTTGTCCTGCTCATTGATCCGCTCACGGAGATCGATGAGCAGCCGCTTGATCGAGTTCTTGATCAGGTCCACTTCCTGCTCGAGGTTCTCGAGCCGCGCATCCGGCTCGTCACCGCCCCCTCCCGCAAGGATCTTGTCCACTTCTGACTGGTCGACCATGGGTGTCCCGCTCCTGTCGTTCGAAAAAGGGTTTTAGTAGAGGATCATCGTCGAGTCAAGCGATCCGGGGATGGTGCGCCCAATCCGGAGGACGGCGCCCACCGCGGGCTTGAGCTCGAGGGTGAATGCAGTGTTCGCAACCAGGTTTTCATCATTGACTGCGGCAACGACCACGAACTTCTCACCGGGCTCGATCAGCGTATCGGCGGTTGTCTCGTCGGTCTGCTTGTTGAGCACCTGGTACACGGTCCAGTATCCGTCGGCGGGGTATGCCTCCCCGTTGAAATTACCGGAGTCATATGTCAGATCCGAGCTGGTCGCACCGCTGGTGTAGGTCAGGACCGCCTTGCTGATGTCCATCGAGGATCCGCCGGCGGTGTTTCCAAGGGTGAACCGGATACACTGCACCGCACCGCTGGTGTCGGTCGTGTTCGCATACACGTTGCCCATCAGCTCCACGCTGGAGCTCGCCTGCTCCACGCCGGTGTGCACCGTCTCCTGGCTCTGCTGGGTGGTGAAGAACCCGGCGCCGAGCACCACGTAGCTGAACACCGCGGCAACGACCACGAACGCGATCAGCACGATCGCCGCTTCCAGACCGGTGAAGGCCTTCTCATTCTTCATGAATGTCATCGTTATCACCACACCTCGTAGACACTGCCTTCAGTGATCTCAGCCGGAGCGGTCCGTACGATGGGGAGCGCCGCGCCTTTCGGCGGCACGATGTCAATGGTGAATTCCTCGTTGGCGACGATATCATCAGGGGCGACGTCGATGGTCACCTTGTACATCTCGAACTTCTCGAGGAGGTAGTCACTGTCTTCCTGCTTTGCCCATGAAGAGGCATTGTTTCCATCGCTCAGATCAGAGTACTGTACTACCCGGGGCGCCGTCGAAGCGGTGGAGACCGTGTAGGTGATATTCTGCACGTTCACGGGTGCCCCTCCGGCGGCGGTCTGCAAGTAGAAGGTTACATTGGCGAGCTTACCGCCCGAGCCTCCCTTTGCAAGGACCGCCCCGGCGACTTCGATATTGGAGCTCGCCTGCTCCACGCCGGTGTGCACGGTCTCCTGGCTCTTCTGTGTCGTGAAGAACCCGGCACCGAGCACCACGTAGCTGAACACCGCGGCAACGACCACGAATGCAATCAGCACAATCGCGGCCTCCAGACCGGTGAACGCCCTTTCATTTCTGTTCAGACATTTCATTCACACAACCTCCATCTGTGCATTACGGAACCGACCCGGGTGGACCGACCCCGCACGCCGGAAGTGTTCAGCCGCTATATTATAATCAATAGTATAAATAGATATCGATTGTCAAATATTGCAATTTGTGGTTTGTAGTGGATTCGAGAATAAATTTGGTATCTGTGATAAATATGAAGGGTACAGAGACGATATTCGATGACGACAATGTATTAATAGATCGAATACAACGATCACAATTGCGGGCGGCACACCGGCAGAGGGTGTCGCCATCGACAGTCAGGAAACGTCGCATGCAGTCCAGGGACATCGTTGCGCTCATGGGTGCGGTGGTTATTGTGTTGCTCGTCGCCCTTCTGGCACGGCCTGCCCTCACAGGGGAGGAGACCGAGATCTGGTTCCCTCCAGAGGGGCACTCCACCGCAACGCCGACTCCGCACGCCACGGACGGAGGGGACGCGTCGGCACAGACAGAGAAACCCACCCTCACCCCGCGCCCCACCTGGTCAGGCACCGCACAGGAACTCGATTTCGTTGATCCCGGCACCTACCAGATCAACTTCACCACGTCGGGCACGCCCATCCAGGAGCCGCCCGCAGACATTCCCCCCGGAAACGTGACCATGGCGACATTCGCCACCATCTCCGCGTCCGGAAGCGGGACATCCGCGATCTTCTCTGTTCCCGCGCCCTACTGGGAGGTCGATCTCACCATCTCACCATACAACCAGGTGTTTGCCGCCTTCGACCTCGACATCATCGATGCCGGCGACCCCAACCGCGCGGTGAACCACGGCCATATCGGGCTCTACGGCCACGACTTCATCGAGGGAGAGGCCTACGAATCCACCCATACCATCTACGAGGGATACCGCCAGTATTACCTGGTCATCGACACGCGGAGTATCCGGAGCTACACCATCACCATCCGGATCCCGGTGGAAGGCCCCGAAGGGTTGTAAGAGATTCTCTATTCTGGTGTGTTCTGCATGCCGTCTCCATGGAGCGATGCGTGGCGGGCGGCGAGGAATGTGCGGATGATCGCTGCCGCCACCGCCGCGGTCTGGCCGGAATCGATCGGGCAGACTTCCACGTAATCCATACCCGCCACGAAGGGCGCGCAGGCAGAACAGACCTCCCGGACATCCCCGGGGGTGAGTCCGAACGGTTCCGGGTTTCCCACCCCGGGAGTGAGGCAGCAATCGATCGCATCGGCATCGATGGAGAGGTAGACCCGGCGGTCCCGGAGGAGCAAAGTGATCTCATCGAGCACGGCATGGATGCCCCGGCGCGCGACCGTGTCCGATGAGTACCAGCAGAGATGGTCGTCGGCATACCCGAACTGGTCGCGAGTGCCGCTCCGGGCACCGATATGGATGATCGTCTCCACACCCAGATCGGCGATGCGCCGGGTGGTGCAGGCATGACTGTGACGGGTGCCCCCCATCTCATCGCGCAGATCTAGGTGGGCATCACAGATGACCACGCAGTCCGGGCGGCAGGCCTCCACCGCCCCCGTGGTGATGGAATGCTCACCCCCCAGCATCACCGGGACCGCGCCCTCCCCGGCAATGCTCATCGCAGTGTCGCGTACCTCCTCCACCACCAGCTCCGGGACGGAGGAGGGCTCGATATCGCCGAGATCGGAAAACGGAATCCCATCAAGATCCAGCCCGAAATCGGGCAGATAGGATTCGAAGTTGTAAGACATCGCCCGGATCGCTCCCGGTCCGAAGCGGGCACCCGGACGGAAGGTGGTGGTCCCATCGAAGGGAACTCCGAAGATGAGGGTTTCCGGGGCCATGCCGGTGGAACCGGCATCGGCAAACCGTGCAGGAGAAAAGGAATGACTATAATCCATTACCGGGATCGGTCAGAAATCCAGTTTTCGTTTCCCCATCGACTCGATATAGGTGATCTCTTTACCCGGCTCCATCTTCGCCATCTGGTCATCGGTGGCGTTGATCTCGAACATCTCGAAGTCCTTCACATCCATCAGCTGGACCACGTTTCCGGCAATGGAGATCACCTGAGCGCTCTTTCGCTCCACGATGGGGACGTATGTCTTTGCCGAGACCGGCTGGACGATGGATCGTTTCATCCCGTCAAAAATCCCGACTGCATCGATGCGCGATTTTGCCGCCCCGTGCTTGCCCGGTTTGGATGTGGATATGGAGAGAATGCGGCAGGGCTCTTCATCGATCACCACATACCGCCCTTCTTTGAGCTTGCCAACTTCTGTCTGTTCTTTCATTGTTCCACTCTGTCATATTTTATCTATAGGGCACCACATAAATACAGCGGAGCCACGATTTATCCGGATGCACGTGCCATGGATTATCTGTCACTCTTTGAAACCGCCGCTGACGCCGTGCAGGACGCGGTCCGGCCGCTGGTGGGAACACGCGCCGGAGGAGAGAACCTCGCCATGGGAGCGGACGGCACGCCCACCAAGCGAATCGATCAGGTCGCAGAGGATGCCTGCCTCCGGGTATTCAGGGAAGAGGAGTTCGGCGGAGTTCTCATCAGTGAAGAAATCGGCGAGGTGCGCCTCGGAGACGGGGACGACACCATCTTCCTCGATCCGGTCGACGGGACCTTCAATGCGATCACCGGCATTCCGTTCTATGCGATTTCACTGGCGTTTTCTGAGAACGATACCATACGTGAGGGCTACGTCAGGAACCTTGCCACCGGCGAGACCTTCACCGCCCGAGAGGGGCAGGGTGCCCGGTGTGACGATGATCCCATCCGCACCTCCGGGGTATCTCTCCTGGAAGAGTGCGCCATGAGCATCTATGGGCGGAAGTTCGACCCCGCCACCGTCATCCACCTGGGTCGGAAGATACGCCGGTTCCGCCTGCTGGGGGCATCGGCACTCGAGCTTTGTTATGTTGCGAGCGGGCGGCTGGACGGATTCATCGATGTTCGGGGGACGCTTCGGGTGATCGATGCAGTGGCGGGCGTGCTCATCGCCAGGGAAGCAGGCGGACAGGTCACCGATCTCGAGGGAACCGCTTTCCGGTTCCCCCGTACAGTGACCATGGGGAAGTCACTGGTGGCAACAAACGGCATGGTGCACGGGAAGGTTGTCGAATATCTCCGGGAGGGGGCGCTGCTGTGAAGGTGCTCCTGGTCTCACGGATCGATGATCATGGCGCCCTCCAGTTCACCGGTTCATTCGCCGACACCCTGATGGCCCGGGGACACACCATCTGGTTCGAGGAGAGCACCGCCCGAAAACTGGGGCAGGAGGGGGTGTCGCCGGAGGACGTCTGCCCCGACGTAGCCGTGGTCGTCGGGGGCGACGGTTCTGTCCTCCGGACGGTCCAGCAACTCAGCCGGCAGGTCCCCCTCCTGGGGATCAACTGGGGAGAGGTCGGATTTCTCACTGCCTGCGAACCGGAGGAGGCGCTTTCATTTTTTACCGTTCCTGAACAGTTCGGAATCGAGACCCGTATGAGGATCAGTCTGGTCATGGACGGCGACCCCCTCGGTTCGGCTCTCAACGAGGCGCTGATCTTCACCAGCCAGCCGTCCAAGATGCTCAGGTTCGCCATCTCCATCGACGGATCGGTGACCGAGCGGTTCCGTGCAGACGGCCTGCTGGTCAGCACACCCACGGGATCGACGGCGTATGCCATGAGCGCCGGGGGGCCGATCGTTGATCCCCGGATCGAGGGGTTCTTACTGGTCCCGCTCGCTCCCTACATGCTCTCTTCCCGCCCCCATCTCGTGGATACCGCTCGGACCGTGGAGATCGCCCTTGAGAGCGATAAGCCTGCAAATATCGTCCTTGACGGACAGAAGACCTGCCGGATCAAGAAATCGTCCCGGATACAGATTCGCAAGGCCGAAGAGCCTGCCTACTTTGTCGATCTCGGAAAGAACTTTTTTGAACGGGTGGACCACAAGTTGCGGCGATTGTAATAACGATCTGTCGGGAAAGACAGTTATATATAATCTTCACACAACCTTGCCAGTACACGGGACGCGATGCGTATGACGGATGTAATTCGAGACAACATCGATTATGCAGCGATTGCACGGACGCTGTCGAGCCTGCTCGACCTGGAGGGATCTCCTGTCGCCATCAAGCTGGCAAAGTCCGAGGACGATATTCCGGATGGTGTCCCCCCCGCAGAGGAGGCGGCCCGGCACTGCTTCATGGTGAACCGGGCCCGCAAGGGGGGTGCGATATTCTATGCCACGGTCGACAAACACCAGTGCATGGGCGGCGCCTGGGCGCTCGGTCTGCGTGAGCTCACCCCGTCGCTCCAGTCCGGTGAATTCTATTACAAGCTGGGAAAATTCAACAGCTGGGCGGCCTGCCGGAGGACCATACAGCGGGTTCCGCATGTGGAACAGGGAGATACCTATGCCACCCTGTATGCACCGCTGGAGAAGACACCATTCGATCCCCACGTGGTGCTGATCGTGACCGAACCGCGGGCAATGCTGAAACTGGCTCAGGCGGGTCTGTACCGCCTCGGTGGCCGGATCGAATCGTCCATGGCGGGAATCCAGTCCGTCTGTGCCGATGCGACAGCGCTCCCCTACACCACCGGGAGAGCGAACTACTCGCTCGGGTGCGACGGATCGAGGAAGTTTTCCGGGATCGCCGATGGTGAGATGGTGATGGGGTTCCCCGCCGAACTCCTCCCGGAGATCGCCGCCGCCCTCCCGGTGGTCACCGGAGCACCGGGATCGGTGTAGGCTGACGAGTGAAGGGGTCGTGTACCACCCCCCTTCCCGGGCCATCTCTACAACACTTATCTTCCACGCCGGTCAACTGATCTCCTGGTGGTGCCTTCGTGAGAGTCTCCATGAAACTCGAGATGCAGGACCGGCCCGGACAGCTGGTCGCTGCGCTCACCCCCATATCGGATGTGGGGGCGAATATCATCGCCGTCATTCACCAGCGGGACCAGGCTTTGGACCTCGATGTCATCGATGTCCAGGTGGTCATCGACATCCCCCGGGATCTCCTCGATGATCTGCTTGAGCGCCTCACCCAGCAGGATGTCAAGGTGGTCCGGATGGGAGAGGAGCACCTCCTTTTCACGCACCACATCATCCTGATCGGTCACATCGTCCATACCGATCTCGGTGATACCGTGGACCAGATCGATCGATCGGGGCTGGCCGAGGTGACGGAGCTCTCTCTGGTGATGCCCGCCATCGCCAAACCGTCCTCCGCCCGTCTGACCATCCGTGCACCGAGCCAGGAGAACTTGGATCGGGCGCTCGCCATCCTCAAGGCGGTGACGGAAGAGAAGAACCTGGTGCTGATCGAACCGCTGGAGGAGTCGCCATGAGGGTGGCTATCGTCGGGTTCGGAGCGGTCGGACAGGGTGTTGCACGAGCGCTGGCAGAGAAGCCGCTCGGCATCACGGTCACCGCCATCGCAGACTCGCGAAGCGCAGTGATCGATGGAGCGGGGCTGGACGTGGAGACGGTGCTCCAGAAGAAGATGGAAACGGGTCTCTGCGGAGATCCCTCCCTTTCTCCTGAATCGGTGATCAAGGACGCCCCCTGCGACGTCCTGGTGGAGGTGACCCCGACCGACGCCACCACCGGGGAACCGGCCACGGGTTTCATCCGTACCGCCCTGGAGCGCGGGTGCCACGTGGTCACCTCAAACAAGGGACCGATCTCCCTCCACCTGCCCGGGCTGCGGGAGATCGCAAAACAGCAGGAGGTCGAGCTCCGGTACGAGGCAACGGTCTGCGGCGCCATACCCATCATCCATACGCTGAAGGAGGGTCTTGCCGGAAACGATATCCGGTGTGTCTACGGGGTATTGAACGGGACCTGCAACTACATCCTCACCCGGATGGAGGATGAAGGCCTGACCTATGACCAGGCCCTGCTCGAGGCCCGGGAGATGGGGTATGCCGAGGCGGATCCCACCTATGACGTGGAGGGTATCGATGCCGCCATCAAACTGGTGATCCTCGCCAATGCCGTGTGGGGGCTGGATACCACCCTGAAGGACGTTGATATCACGGGTATCTCCGCCCTCACCCCCGACTCGATCGAACTTGCAGCCTTCCATGAAGGCACCATCCGTCTGATCGGGGAGATCAGCCCGGATGAGGGTATCGTCCGGGTCTCTCCCCGGATCCTCCCCAGGAACCATCCCCTGGTGGTGGACGGGACCCTGAATGCGATACTCATCGACTGCGATCTGGCCGGGATGATCACCCTGGTGGGAAGCGGTGCGGGATCCCGGGAGACCGCCAGCGCGATCATCGGCGACCTCATCGCCATCCAGCGCCAATATGTCAAGCGTCATTGAGCGTCGCAGGCATTTTCTGCGATTGATGCGTGAATTCACGCTTGAAAAGGGTTCGTTTACCACCATCGATATCGCCCGTGCCGCCGACGTCCCGCGCAGCACCGCCCAGGACTGGATCAACCGCCTGACCGAGGAGGGGTGCATCGTCCAGAAGGGGGAGGCCCGGGGGCGGAAGGCGGCCCGGTACATGACACTCAGCGCCGTGCCCTCCTCGACCTGCAGGCGGATCTTCACCACCACCGACCAGGACGAGGTGGAGATCTATCACGAGTGCATGAGTGCCGGATGCGCCGCATTCTGTGTCCATCACCATCACCTGGCTGGCGGTGCGGTGACGTCGGTGCAGCGGGACGGAACGCTGCTTCGGGAACGCACCCGCCTCGGTGGCGGCGAGATATCCATCGGCCTCTATCCCGCTTCCGCGGTCGGGGTCAGCAGGGTCTGGCGGGAGGGGGATCATATCGTCCAGCGGATCCGGTGTATCGGGGGCCCCGCATACTCCCTGACCGACATGATGGGACAGGCGGATGGTGTCTGTGATGTCCGGGTCGTCCGGCGGGGAGACGTGGTGGAGGGGGAGGTACACACCCACGATCTCGCCCACTGCGCTATCGGGGTGGACGATACCGACAGTGCGGAGGGCGGGGCCACGTTTGCGGTCTCACTCGCCCTCCTCCAGCACCTGATCAACCTGGAGGGCGTGATGCCCATCACTCACCGGGTGGTGATGCTCGATCCCCATCACCGTCCCCGGACCGCCGGGAATTCATGCAGTTTTATAGAGATCGCCGTTCCCCGGCCGATGCTTGAGCGGGTCGAGGATGCCGCGCTCCGGTTCGTCTCCGGAGAAGCCCTCTCCCCCGAGTGGGGGATCGCCGTCCGGTGCGGATTCCTCATCCCCCCCCTGCTGCGGGAGTTTGGAGCGGCGGTCCGGGCCGGTGGTGTGGACCGGGACCGTGCCGAAGCGGTCGCCGGGGCCTGTGGAGCACGGCTCCATGGCGGCAACGGCGTCATCGGTGGACTGGCCGCACTCGCGTTTCCGGGGTGCGGCGACCGGGTGCTTCTCGATCCCTCCACCACCATCCCGATGGATACCGACTGACTCATGGTCAGTCGAATCCGCGGATGAGACCGAGGACCAGGGCGATGACCGGGAGTACTTCCAGACGTCCGGCCCACATCACCAGGATGAAGACCCACTTGGTAGCCGGCTCCATCGCCGGTGAGACGAATCCCGTGCTCAGACCCACGTTGCAGAGCGCCGACACCACATCGAAGAAGACATCGGTGTCTTCAAACGGAGGTATCACCTCCAGGTGGAAGATGATGAAACTCCCCACGAACATGACCAGGGTAAAGAGGATGACGATGAGCATGTTCTTGGAGACCTCGATCTCTGCGATGTTCCGGGGAATGGTCTCTCCTTCATGCCGGAACGGAACGATCGCCCGCGAGCTCACAAATATCCGCCGGAACCACCAGGCAAGCGCTTCAAAGCCCAGGATCAGGCGGAACAATTTGATTCCGCCTGCGGTGCTCCCGGAAGAGCCTCCTGCGAACATCAGACCCACCATCAGGAGGAGGACGGCGCTGCTCCAGGGGAGGAGGTCGGTGTTCTGGAAACCGGTGCACGTGGAGGCGCTGGTGATCATGAAGACGGCCTGCCGGCAGGCGGACGGGAGTTCGAGGTACTGTCGGGTGATGAGATCCATGGCCACCACTACCGATCCGACGGCGATGAACGCCAGGAGCAGGTGTGCCTGATGATCACCGAAGAAGCCGAGCGTCTTTTTCTGCCGCATCAGGAAATAGATCTTGAAGGGGAGTGCTCCGGCGATCATCAGGGGGATCAGGGCAATTTCCAGTGAGAGGTTGTCGTAGAATCCGATGCCACCCGGGTGAATGGTGAACCCACCGGTGGCGATCGCGGTCATACTGAGGTTTACCGCGTCCCACAGAGGGACACCGGTCAGCAGAATGATGAAAACCCCCGCGATGGTGAGCACCAGGTAGATCTTCCACATGAGCGTGGCGGTGGAGACGACACTCGGCATGAGCGCCTCGCTTCGCGCTTCTGAGCGATAGAGACCCCGCTGGAGAAGTCCGGACCGGTTGGCCATGGCGATGGTGAAGGCGACGATGCCGATCCCCCCCATCCACTGGGTAAGACTCCGCCAGAAGAGCAGCGTGTGTGGCACCCGGGAGAGATCGGGGATGAGGGAAAGGCCGGTTGATGTCCACCCCGACATCGCCTCGAAGACACCATCGGTCAGCGGCATCCCTGCGCCGAACACGAACGGGAGCGCTCCGATACCCGCCGATACAAACCAGATGAAAGCGACACCGGCCAGAGCGACGCTGAGCCGGGCCTCCCGGGCGGGTGAAGAGACACGCATCAGCGCACTCCCGAGGGCGATGTAGAGGGCTGGTGCCGTGATGAACGGCAGGATCATCTCATATTCGCCGAACAGCAGGGCGACAACGAGGGGGGAGAGCGAGATGCACCCGATGAAAAAGAGAATTCTCCCGATATCCGGCGCGATGACCCGCACGGTCACCAACCACGACATGCATGTAACCTCTGTGCATGGAGTATTTGAAATATGGTGGTCATCAGTTCGAGAGAGCCCCGCTGACCAAACGCCGGAACTCTCTTGTTCCATCCCGCGCGATATACGTGCATGCATACCCTCGCCGCGTTTCTCATCGCCCTGCTCTCCATCGCGCTGATGACGTGGAGATGGCGGATTCCACCTTTTCTGGCCCTTGTGGGTGCGGGTATTCTCTATGGAATCCTTGCCGGGATGGCGGGGGAGGAGATCATCTCTGCGGCCACCCGCGGTGCGGGCACGATATTTGCGGTGCTCGCGATCGTCATCTTCTGTGGAGCATGTATCGCTGCTCTGCTCCAGGAGGCGGGCCATCTCGATCGGATCATCGCGGATCTTCGCCGGATGGTGAGATGGCCCGCGGCGACTGCGGGAGTGACCGGGTTTGTCCTCTCCATCCCCATGATGTGCTGCATCACCGCTTTCATTCTCGCCGCACCGATCGTATCCCGGAATACCGGGGGGTTACAGCGACAGAATCTTCTTTTTCTGACTGCCGTGGCAAGCGTCGTATCCTTTGTCCTGATCTATCCTGCTCCGGTCACCTATACGGTCATCAGTCTGACGGGTATGCTGGCAGACGATCCCTGGTCATTTGATGTCATCTCAATCCCGTTCGCCCTCGTCCTCCTCGCGGGAACGATCATGGTCGCGTCCCGGTGGGTTCCCGGAGGGACGCGAGAGAGCAGAGCGCAGGAGGGGAGCCCCAGGGCATGGATCCCGTTCGCGGTCATCTTCCTGTGCATCGCCACCGGGCTTGCAGTTCCCGGGCTTGAGTTCCTCTCCAATGTCTCCATCGCCCTCCTGGCAGGGTGTGTCGCCGCCATCCTCGTCGTCCCCGGAACCGCCCGGTACAACGGCCTTCGACGGGGATCCCGCCGGGCGGGAGTGATCATATTCGATCTCGCGGGTGCGGGAGCATTCGGCGGCGTGATAGCGGCGAGTGCCTTCCCCGCCCAGGTATCGTCCGGGATCACCGCATTCATTCCCGTCCTCTTCTTTCCGTTGGTGCTCACCGCCGTCATTCAGGCGGCGGTCGGATCCCGGGTGGTGAGTGCATCCATCGCCGCGGCCGTCATGGCAGAAACGGGTGTGCTTGCCGGTCTCGATCCAGCGGGGGTCCTCCTGGTGATTGCAGGCGGGACCTGCGTCTTCCCTGCGTTCAGTGACCCCTATTTCTGGCTGGTAAAACGGGCCACCGGTGCCGGTATGCGCGATGTGTTCAGGGGCTTCACCCTTCCTCTGACCATCATCGGCTGCATCATCGGCGGAGTGGGAGCGGTGGTGGCGGCACTCGCCTGACCGTCGATGGACATATTGAGGAGCAGTCACAAACGGTATGCCATCTGGGACGGAGAGATTCATGCACCTGGGACCATGCAAGAAGCACTACTACGGGGGGACGCAGCGGGTATGCCCACCGGAAGAGACACTGGAGCGTGCCGGGGCCGGTCAGGAATCCGCCGGCATCACCAGGATCACCGAGATCACCGGGCTGGACCGGATCGGTATCCCGGTCTTCTCCGCCGTCCGTCCGTCTGCCTCCACCGGAGCGGTGAGCGTCCACAGCGGGAAAGGAGCGACGCCCGCTGACGCCCATGTCTCTGCACTTATGGAAGGGATCGAGAGATATTCCGCAGAGATCCTGGACCGTCGCCCGGTGGTAGCCACGTTCGAGGAGGTGATCTCCCGGGCGATCGATCCCGCGGACCATATCCTGCCGGAGGGAACGACATACATGGGCCACCCACTCCCCTGGGTGGAAGGGACGGATCTTCAAACGGAGGATACTCTGCTGGTCTGCGCCCACGAGGTGCACCATCCCATCCCTCCGGGATTTCACCCCCTCTTTCGGACACACACAAACGGCCTTGCCTCTGGAAACACCCTGGAGGAGGCGGTTTTCCATGCCCTCGCGGAACTGATCGAACGGGACGCCTGGTCGCTTGCCGAGGCGAGCCGCGACATGGGTCCCCGGATCACCGGCATCGATAGCGGCCCGGAAGCAGAGATGCTCTCACGGTTTACCGATGCGGGCATCGAGATCATCCTCCGAGATCTCACCAGCGACATCGGCATTCCCACCATCGCGGCGGTCGCCGATGATACGCAGACCAGAGATGCGGCTCTCCTCACCCTGGGCATGGGCACCCACACATCCGCCCGGGTGGCGCTTTCCCGTGCGCTCACCGAGGTGGCCCAGAGCCGACTCACCCAGATCCATGGTGCACGGGAAGACACCCAGGTTGCCCAGCTCCGTCGGCGGATGGGCTATGAGCGGACCAAGCGGATCAACAGTCACTGGTTCGAGTTCGAAGAGGAGATTCCCTTCTCCGAGATTACGTCCTGTGATACCGACGATTTCCATGCGGATATCAGGGTGATGATGGACGCACTCCAAAAGAGAGGCCTGGATATGGTGGTTGCCGTCGATCTCACCCGTCCCGAGATCGGAATCCCGGTGGTCCGGGTGGTGATACCCGGGATCGAGATGTATGCCATGGATCCCGAACGGAAGGGTGCGCGGTGCCGGGAAAGCATCCGGCAGAGCCGGAGACGGAAATAATTATTTTTTAGATCGCCTCTACACTGCAAGCATCCGTTCGACGGCGCGACGTGCCCCCCGACGAACATCCGGATCCACCGTCACCACCGGCCCGCCGCTCTCCACCGCCCGCCGTATCTTGGGGAGCGTGATCATCTTCATGTCCGGGCAGACCAGGAAATCGGAGGCCGGGATATAGGACCTGTCCGGTGCCTCCTGCTCCATCCGGTGGATGAGGCCCACCTCGGTTCCCACGATGAATGTGCGGGCATCGCTCTCCCGCACCCGCCGGATCATCTGGGAGGTGGACCCGATGAAGTGTGCGATCGCCTGGACATCGGGCGGTGTCTCGGGGTGGACGATCACCTCTGCACCGGGGTATTCCCGGAGCCGCGCCTCGATCTGTTCGGGAGAGAGGGCGTGGTGCAGGGGGCAGCACCCGAGCGCAGGGACGGGGATAATGTGTTTTCCTGTCCGACCGGCCACATACGCCGCCAGGTTCTGGTCGGGGGTGAATATCACCTCGTCTTCTTCCAGCGATTGTACCACCTCCACCGCGTTGGCCGACGTGCAGGTGATGTCCGAGACCGCCTTCACCGCGCCCGGCGTATTGACATACGAGACCACCGCAGCACCCGGGTGCTCGTCCTGTGCGTTCAGCACGTCTTCGGCGGTGATACGGGCGGCCATCGCGCACTGGGAACAGGGATCCGGGTGAATGACCGTCTTGTCCGGGTTGAGGATGGCGGCCGTCTCCGCCATGAAATCGACCCCGGCAAAGACGATTACATCGTGGTCGACATCGATCACCCGACGGGCGAGCTCGAGCGAGTCACCCACGAAATCCGCCGCATCCTGCACCTCGGGGAGAGCGTAGTTGTGCGCCACCAGAAGATAGTCCCCCGTCACTGTACCCCACCGCCATGACACTTCTCCACACTATCGTCGACCATCATGGTACTGACCCGTTACATATGAGATCCACCGGATTCCTGATTATTACTTCGGGTCGTTGCCCCGCGGGGGTGCATTCAGGGACCGTTCCCCCTCACAATTCAACGGGTGCACCCGGCGGGAAAAGAACTATCCGGCATGCGGGGAGAATCTCCCTTTCAGGATATCATATGGTGGTGCGGGCGCATGTCTGGATCTCGGGCCGCGTGCAGGGAGTCTGCTTCCGGAATGCCGTGCAGGGAGAGGCCATACAACGGGGGGTGTCTGGATGGGTGCGAAACCTCGCCGACGGGCGGGTGGAAGCGGTAAGTGAGGGGGCCCCGGAGGGGGTGGAGGGAGTGATCGCCTTCTGCCGCCACGGTCCACCGGCAGCGCGGGTCAGGGATGTGGCCGTCCAGTGGGAAGAACCGACAGGGGAGACCGGGTTTTCTGTTCTCCCCACTCAGTGATGCCCCACGCTCACCGGCGCTCCGGCCGCAATCCTCAAATGCGGGTGATCCCTATTCTCTACCATGCCCGATGATGGTGGAGCTCCCGCATCACCTCCTTTGCCATTCCAGGATGAGCTGGAGCGTATCTCGAGGGCCATCGACGCGTTCCCGGACAACGGGGCCACCCATATCGCCATCATCGCAGATCCCTTTGCCGGCCAGCACATGCTGGTGAACGAGATCCTGAGCCGGTACTCACTCAGGTTATCGCATCACCCGCTCCACTCCCTGGCCGATGGTCTGGACTTTCTCTCGGGCATCCTCGACCTCCATGACCTGGTGCTGGTGGAACGATGCCAGTACCTGTTCAGACGGCGGATCGGCGGATTTGCTGCCCTTGAATCGTTCCTCGATCACCTCTCCACGACGGAGCGCCTCTTTGTGACCGTATGGAACCGGCATGCCTGGTCCTATCTTGACGCGGTCATGAATATCGGCGACCACTTCTCCGACGTCATCCCGCTTCCGTCCCTCGATAAAAACACCATCAAGGCCCTCATCCTCTCCAGCCAGTCCGGCCCGGTCACCTACGTCGACGATGTCCCGGCGCAACAGGCCGAATCAGAGGGGTCGATGCTCACCACCGCGCCGAAGCTGATTTCCCTCCCGGGCACGGATCGGACGCTTTCGATACCCTGGCCGGTTCTCCAGCAGACCGAACCGCGGGAGCGATCACAGGAGGAGATCGAAGACGCGGTCTTTTCGAAGATCACCACCCTGGCACAGGGCAACTTCGGGGTTGCGATGCGGGTCTGGCAGGAGAGCCTGGACGAATCCACCCTCCATGTGAGCCGTATACCGCCATTGGTCTGTTCCGTCGACATTTCCACCGACGATGCTTTTCTGCTGGGTATCCTCCTCACCATGGATACCCTGGATATCGATGAACTGGGTGACATGGTGGGTACCGATACGCCGGTGGTGCGATCGGTCCACCGGCTCGAGAAATGCGGACTGATCGAATCCACGGACGGAGAGTACTCCATCGCCCCGGAAGCGCTCCACTGTGTCCAGCATTACCTCAACCGAATCCGGATGGTGTGGTAGATGACGAACCCACTGGGCATGAACGTGACCAGCCTTCCCATCAGGGAGATCGATCCCGGCACCATTCTCACGCTCATCTATATCATCGTCGCCGCCTGGCTGGCGGTCAAGATACTGAGCTGGTTGTTGCGAAAGATTTCGGAGAAGGCAGGGCAGTACCGGTTCACCGTCACCATGGTGATCCCGCTGCTGAAGCTGATCATCTACCTGGCCGCGCTGTACTTCGCACTCCAGCAGGTCCTCCAGCCGTCCATCCCGGAACTGATCGCGTTCTTCGGCCTCTTCGGGGCGGCGGTCGGTTTTGGTCTCAAGGATATCCTCGCCGATATCATCGGGGGGCTGGTGGTCACCTTCGAGCGCCCCTACCAGATCGGGGACAAGATCGCGGTGAAGGAGCAGTACGGAGAGGTGTCCGACATCGGCCTCCGTGCCACCCGGATCATCACCCCGGATGATGCCCGGGTCTCCATCCCCAATTACACCATCTTCCAGGAGGCCGTCTCCAGCGGGAATGCGGGAGACACGGAGATGATGGTGGTCATCGATATCCATATCGATCCGGCCTCTGACGCGGATCTCGCCCTGCGCATTCTGCGGGAGGCGGTGGTCACGTCAAAGTATATCTACATCACGCCAAAGCGACCCTACACCCTTCTGGTCAGGAATTTTCCCTTCTACGTCCGTATCCGGGCGAAGGCGTACGTCAATGACCACCGGTCCGAGTTCGTGTTCGCCTCCGATGTGACCCGCCGGGCATGGGCGGAGATGAAAAAGGAGGGTATCCGTCCGCCCCCGATCCCGCCCGAACCGGTGGAGACTCCCTGATTCACAGGCCTTCGTGCATAGGGAAACGCTCAAATAACCCCTCGTGGCTTCCGGGGAGCCGTCGTCATATCCGATCCGGGACGATGGAGGCGATGGCGGCACCATTCACGAGGCCTGCGTCTACCCCTGCGGAAGATTTCCCGGGGGGCTCCACCGGGAGGGGGGGTGGCCATCGGTAACTATTTTCCCTCCCCTTCGAAAACCCAATTATGCAGTCGATCGAGGGGTACATCGAGTATCCCCGCCGGGAATACTGCCATGATGTGAACTGTCCCATCCAGTCGCTCCTGGACAAAGAAGTGAAAGGATCTCCTGAATATGAAGAGATCAGGGCAATCTGTGTATCCAGCTGTCTGCACACCACCCACGAATTCCATCGCTGGTTGATCGAGAAGGGCTACCTGATCATCAGGCCGGAATGATACCAATCCGAACGTTTTTTTCAGTCGATGAGTAATGTATCCTCGTGTGGTGTCCTCCATGATGCATCTCTATCCTGATGTTGGAATCCAGAGCCGGATGAACCGGATCATCAACCCGAAAGATAACCGTGTCGTGATGCTCGCGGTTGACCATCCCTATTTCCAGGGACCGACCACGGGGCTTCGGAACATGAGTGCGACAATAAAAACGCTCCTCCCCCATTGCGACTGCCTGATGACGACCCGCGGGGCGGTGCGCAGCAATATCGCACCCGAAGATGCCGGTTCAAAACCCATCATGCTGCGCGTGACCGGGGGAAACAGCGTCCTGAATGAAGATTTGAGCGATGAAAAGCTCACGGTCACCATCAGGGAGGCCATCCGGATGGATGCCGCGGGGGTCGCGGTCAGTGTGTTCATCGGCTCTGCCAACCAGCAGCAGACCATCCTCAACCTCACCGACATGATCAACCAGGCCGAGGAGTACGGAATCCCCGTTCTGGCGGTCACCGCGGTGGGCAAGAACATGGCCCGGGATCTGCGCTACCTGGCGCTTGCTTCCCGTATCTGCCAGGATGCCGGGGCCCGGATTATCAAGACCTACTATTGTGAGGAATTTTCCAAACTGGTGGACTGGGTGGCTCCCACTGCGGTGGTGGTTGCGGGAGGCAAGTATTCGAGTCCCCCCGACGCGCTCCAGATGGCCTACGACTCGGTCCAGGCGGGTGCCGCGGGGGTCGATTTCGGACGGAATATCTTCCAGGATACCAACCCGATCGGCATGATCAAAGCGATCCGCGCAATTGTCCATGAGGATCATACCGTACAGGAAGCCATGGATATCTATGATGCATGTCTGCCGGATGCATCCAAACTCGACTGATTTTTCCCACCACCCATTATTGACACACCACGGGGAACAGAATGAAGGCAGCAGTCTATTATTCGAACAGCGATATCCGCATAGAAGACGTCGACGATCTCTCAGTCGGACCGGATGAGGTCAGAGTCAGGATCATGGCGTGCGGGGTGTGCGGATCGGACGTCATGGAATGGTACCGGATCAGGCGGGCGGGACGACCGGGAGGTATCGGTGCATTCGGACATGAATGCACGGGAATCATTTCAGAGGTCGGATCCGGTGTGGACCCTCAATGGACGGTGGGCGATCGGGTGGTGGTGACCCACCATGTCCCGTGCAACACGTGTCACGCGTGTATACGCGGACATACAACCGCATGCGACACCCTGCACACCACCAAATTCAAACATGCCTGCGGGGCGTTTGCAGAATATGTGGTGTTGCCCGGGATCAACGTGGACCGGGGGATGCTGCGCCTCCCCGAGTCGGTCTCTTTTGACGCGGGAACTTTCGTCGAACCCCTCGGCTGCGTGGTGCGGGGACAACGGATGGCTCCCACCGGTGATGGCCGGTCAGTCCTGATCCTTGGCGCCGGTATCACCGGACTGCTGCACATCCAGGCCGCCCGTTTGAATGGTGCGGGATTCATCGCGGTCTCCAACCCGAGTCCGGAACGTCGCGAGGCCGCCCGCAGATTCGGTGCCGATGCGACCATCCCCGCCACCGAAGATGTTCCGGAGAGGTTCAGGGAGTTGAACGACGGCCGGGGTGCAGACACCGTGATCATGACCGCACCGGTTCCCGTCTGTGTGAAACAGTCGCTTGAGGCGGTCGGGCCCGGGGGAACGATCCTGTTCTTTGCCCCCACGAACCCCGACATCGAATCCGGGATCAACCTCTGGGACCTGTGGCAAAAAGAAGTGACCATCACCCATTCCTACGCTGCAGATTTCCATGACCTCACCACTGCCCTGGCATGGATCCAGCACCACCGGATCAATGTGGACGATATGATCACCCATGTCTTCCCCCTGCGGGAGACGGTGGACGGTTTTCAACTGACCGCCCGGCACCGGGACGGCAGTCTGAAGGTGATCATCCACCCGCAGGAATGAACGGAGTTCACAGATTCCCCGAAGGGAGGCCACGGGAACCGGACCGGGAAGGGTTTTACGGTAGATGATGGCCAACGACCGATCATCACCACGTTTGCGGTGGCCGGGTTTCCAGCCGTCCCAGGTGTGACGGTGACGACGATACCCTCAAACCATTGTGGATTCGTGGTACCTGGTCAATCGGGAACTCTTGTGCGTCCCCCAAAAATGACACCTGGTGGAAAGATCGGCACTGTTTTCCCGATGCCGATGAACTCAGGGTCAGAACGCTTCGCGGCATCACGAAGCGTGCGAAAGTCGATCGCGATGAGTTTTTCAGGTATCTCTGAAGAAGGATATCGGAAAAAACCGGCGGTATGAGACGGGCGGATGAGGGAAAGTGACGTCTCCACACCGCCAGTGTGCAGGCGGGGGTGCCGGTCGCGGGTGATTGCAGGTTTATTTTCTCTTGCGATCTATGCTACATGCGAATGGGATATCGGATCGTCATCAGGAAGCCCGCAGAGGACAGGCTGAAGGGCTGCAATAAGGAGATCCAGAGACGATTCGCCCAAAAAATCAGAAAATTGTCCGATAACCCTGACATTCATGGAAAGCCATTGAGAGGGTCTCTTCATGGATTGTGGGAGCTTTATTTTGAACGGAAATTCAGGATTCTCTATACCATTGACATCGAGAGAAAAGAGGTGATTATCGAAGCCATCAAACACAAAGACGACTTCTAAATTCCCAATTCTCCGGCAAGATCCTCAAAATCCCTCGTCGGGGCGTTCTTTCTCCTCCCCTCCCCCAGCTGGATCATCAGGTCCTGATCCGAAAGGACGTCAATGGTGCGCTGCATGGATTCATATTCATCAATTGAGATGGTGATCCATTTCGACTTATGAGGTCCATGCACAGCCTGATCACTCATATGAATCGTAGTATTGTTTTGCAGATGACACATTAATGGTGTGGTTCACGCCGGTTGTATTGAACACTATCCTGGACAAATTCACAGTTCATGTGCTTTTTCCACGAGGTCGGCAACCCGGTGTGATCGGCGAGTAGGGTCATCGCGCTCCCCGCGTGCTGTAATCTGAGTGGTGGTGCAACGCTGTGCAGGAGGGAGTATGAAAACCGTCACAGCCGTGCTCTCCCGGGAAGAGGATATGTATATGGCGATGTGCCCCGAGGCCCATACCGTCCAGCGCCAGGGCCGGAGGATAGAAGAGGCGGTGAGCACCCCGGAGGGTACACAGCCGTCCCACGTGTGACGGTGAGAAGGCTCTCCACCACCCCCTGATTCACGGCAAACGGTCGAGCCCGACAGCATTGTGATGGCAGACTGCGATTCACCGATCCCATCACAGAGGCACGGCACAGACCGGGGCGCGTGAAGGTGCCAGAATTGTCACCGTATCGATGGTGTCTCTCGAAGTGCGAGGGAAGGGATTCGAACCCTTGAACCCCTGCGGGAAGCGGTCTTAAGCCGCTCGCCTTTGACCTGGCTCGGCAACCCTCGCCCGGATGGAGCACCCTGCCGGAGAGGCAGGTGCTCCCCCTCTGATCATTCTCCCGCGGGAATAATACTTCTGTCGCAGGTTGCGGACCCCGGCGGTGCTCACACAAGGGCCACGTAGGCGAGCAGGGAGAGGATGAATGCGAACAGGAGGATGGCCAGGCTCATCGGCGCGATATACGCGAGCATCGCATTGACGCTGCTGGCGAGCTGGGCGACCCGCTGTGATCCGAAGACCACCACCCCCCGGCAGCAGGCGGTGGCGCCGGCCGCCCGGGCCGGGCCCAGATCTGCAAGCGCCTCCCTGACCGCCTGTGTGGCATAGGGCGCGATATCTTCCGGGGGAACGGCTCCTCCCACCGGGTTCATGCTGGTGATGGTGTTGACCACGTGCGTGTCGGTGGTCATCACCTCCACCTCGTCGACCAGGGTGCTCAGCTGCTCCCGGAGGTCGTCGCGGACCCCATCCGCCATGTTATTCCCGTCGAAGACCACGTAGGCGGTCCGCTGGCCATCCACCTCCACCACCAGTGCCTGGATCCCCAGGTCCCCGAACCCTTCCTTCCGGGAGAACGGAACAGCTACATGCGAGACTCCCACCTTCATCTCTGAGAGCGGCAACCGGCGGCAGACATCCATCGCCTCCCGTGCTGCGGAGAGATACTCGGTGCCAGTCTGCGAGGAGATGGTCACCGGATGGAGGGTGGCGCCGATGCAGTTGTGGGCGTCGATGAACGCGATGTGATCATACCGGGGACGACCCTCCGCCATGATGGCCATGCCGAGCGCCAGCTCCACGTCCTCGGTCACCTCCGGTGCCCGCGTGCTGATCATCAGGAGTGAACGGGAGAACCGCTGGCAGAGGATCTGGACCGATCCGACCTGTACCCGGGCGGACGGGGTGGCCATCGCGGAGAACGAGAGATCTTCTTTTGAGGAGCGTATGGCATCGATCACCTTGCCGATCTCCGATTCCGAGACCAGGTTCAGGTCATGGGTGGCGCACCCGTGGGGGATCAGCACCTCCCCGTCGAATGCATCGTGGATGACCCGGGGAATATTCCCTCCCCCCACGTCCCCCATCGGCCCCGGATGGAGGTTCGGGACCGTCAGGAGAGTGTCCGGGAGATCGGGGCGGCGGAAGAAGAGCGTGGTCTGGGGGACAAACACCGCCTCCCCGATCTCGCGGAAAAAGTCCTCCATGCGCTTCGAACCGTCGGTGTTATGGGCGATGAACGAGTTGAGGAAGTTCAGGACGCTGATATGGAACATCCGCTTCAGCGGGCGCTCGATCAGCCAGATGATCACCACCATACCCACCCCGAAGAAGAGCTGCTGGAGGAGGGAGATGACGATGAAGGTAACCGGGAAGAGGATGGCCCCGCCGATGATCCCGATGCCGCTCTGGACGAACGCCGCCGGCAGGATACGGCCGAACTGGTACGAGGCGATGGCGCTCAGCACCAGGATACGGACGGCAAAGATGAAGCCGAGTGAGATGGCGTAGCTCAGGGGCAGGATGGAGGGGCCGAGGACGAAGACCGGGACGAGGGTTCCGATGATCACCAGCACGGTGGCGGCAAGCACGAGCAGGGCAGACCGGTTCCAGGTGATGTACGTTCCCGCAGAGAGCGAGAATGGCCGGGTGAGAAGGACGGCACCGAAGGCGGGAAGCGCGACGCACAGGATGCCGAAAAACGGGGGGATCCCCCCCTTTGCGAGGCCGGCGGCTTCGATGACCAGCGCCAGGACCGCGATGATCGTCAGGGACTGCGGCCAGGACGGGGCCACGAACATGTAGCGCCCCAGGGCGGCGAGGCGCATGTCCGGTGTCTTATCCATCTTCCCCGCCATGCGAAACGCACTCCTACGGAGGTGTATCTCCAGGGAATGCCGCGGCATACCGCTTGCGCATGGTCGCCCAGTCAGGGAGGTTGGTCTGGGTTCCCGGCCGCTCCACCGTAAACGACGCGGTGACCGCTCCCACCCGGCAGCACCGGACCAGATCCACGCCACGGGTATGGGCGGTGAGGAAACCGGCACGGTAGGCATCCCCGGCCCCGGTGGGATCCGCGGCCTCCACCCGCACCGCCGGGACAAAGGTCTCGGTACCGTCGGCATGCAGCGTGCTTCCCCTGGAATCCATGGTGAATACCGCCGCGGGGACCATGTCCACCAGCCCGGTCTCGGATATTCCGAGCATATCGCACATTCCCGAGACCTCGTGGCGGTTGGCGAAAAGTATATCGCAATTCTCCAGGATGACCTGGAGATCTCCGGCGGAATACCGGATGAGATCCTGCCCGGGATCGAACGTACAAAACCGGCTTTTTTCTGCCATTTTCACGTTGAATACCGGGTCTGCGGTCGCGAGATGGACAAAATCGAGGCCGGCGGGGGGCTCGGTGTCCCGGAAGATGGTGGACGCGCCCCATTCAAAATAGGTCACCTGGTCCCCGGAGTCGTCGGTGATCACGAACGCGGTGGGTGTGCGGGCATCGTCGACCCTGTAGAAGGATTTTGCAACCCCCAGCTGGTCCAGCCAGCGATCATAGTCGCCGCCCGGAAACTCTCCCCCCACCGCGCTGAGGAGCGTGACTGCCCCTCCGAGGCGGGCGATGCCCGCCGCGATGTTCGCAGCGCCTCCGCCAAAGAAGACGCGGTGGCCGGTGATGTAGGTGGAATGGTTCGGTGCGGGCAGTCGGGGCACCCGGATGAGGTGATCGATGGCGGTGTGCCCCACCACATGGATCACAGTTCCTGCACCTCCTGCACCTTCAGGGGAACATCCCGTACCGCCCGGCCGATGACCGACTTGGCGATGCGCTCCGCATGTTCGGATGTCTCCGCCCGGAAGACCTTCATCTGAAGAAGAAGACCCACAAAGGCGGTATCAGCAATGACGAGCGCGGAATTCAACTCGTTCTCACAGTATGGGCAGGAGAGCATCCCGATCTCCACGTCGACGTAGCTGGCTCCTGGACGGAGGCGCTTGCCGGCCTCGCTGATGGCCACACTGATCGCGTCATCGAGAGTGCTGACATCCCGGACAATCCAGGCCGATTCGAGGGTGACCAGGTAATCCGGCATGGTTATCCCGATTCCCACATGTCACGGTGGAGGTGTTCGTCCGGCGGCATCCGTCCGGTCTGTTCACCGGACGGTCTCCCGTGGCCCACAGGCAGGAGTGCAACGGGGCGGACATGGGGAGGGAGAGCGAGGGTCTCGCGGACCGCCTCCTCGTCGAATGCCCCCGTCCAGCAGGTATGGAGGGTGAGCGAGTGGGCGGCGAGCATCAGGTAGGTGGTGGCGATGGTGGCGTCCTGGACCGCGTACAGGATCCCGCGCTCCCCGTAAGTGGACATGGAGCGGACATAGTTCGCACAGACCACCATGACCAGCGGAGCCTCCCTGACATGCGGTTGCCCCAGCGCGGCCTCGGAGAGCGCGATCCGAACGTCCTCCTCGGTGACTGCCACCACATCCCATGCTTCCCGGTTCCCTGCACTCGGGGCGGTGCTGGCACACCGGAGCATGTAGCCGAGCTCATCCTCGGTGACCGGTTCTGCGGTGAAGCTTCTAACAGAAGATCGGCTGCGGATAAAAGATTGGAAATCAGAGGATTTCATGAGATTCAAGAATTTCCCACGCATTTGCGGCAATGGTGGTCACTTCCGCAACCGCGCCCCCTATCTTCTGTGACGCGGCGCCGAGTTCCATACTCTCGGTCATGCCGATCGCCTGACTGAGCATCTCCGCGGCCCGCTGGAAACCACCCTCTTCGGAGGCGGTCCGGGCCATCTGGAGATCGGATCGCACTGCTTCCATCAGCAGGAGGAGCATCCGCTTTCCACCCGCTTTCTCCTGGTCGGAAAATCCGGTCAGCGCGATATTCAGCTGCGATGAGATCATCAGTTCCGATTTGGCCCGTTCCGCATACTGAAACGCCTTCATGGCCGTCTGCAGGTTCATGGTGAGTACTCTCAGGCAGTTGATATAAAAAGACTCCCTGTCCGGGAATCGGCCAGCCGTCCCCGGGACAGTATTCAAACCGGGATGAGATCCCGGACGTCTACCTCTTCTTGACGCCCATCGCGGATTTTTTGGAGCGCGGGAGCCGCTTCCGGACGCGGGGATCGGCACCGCTGCCTCTCCCGCGCCCCCGTCGTCCGCGGAACTGCGGGCGCTGACTCTCGGTCTTCTCGATCTTTTTGAGCGTGGAGTACTGTTTGTATCGCTGGTTCGGTCCGGGCTTCTTGATATTGGAGAATCGGTTCGATACCAGCCGGATCTGTCCCTTCACTCCCTTGACCTGTGCCCATGTGGTGCTTCCTGTCTTTCCCATGATAACACTCCCATATTTATTTGACCGGATACCAACATAAACCTTGACCCGTCCCGATCAGGACTGGAGAAACCGCCTGATCTCTTCTTTTAGAATGCGACTGACCTCCCCGCCGTCGACTCGTCCCCGAAACTCCTTCATCAGGATACCCATCAGAGGGCCGAGGGCCCCCATGCCCCGTTCCCGGACGAATTGCTCCCGTTCCTCCACCACTTCGCGTGCGCGGGTGTGGAGATCCCCCTCCGACACCGCACCGGTGCAGGACAAGATCGCGTCTGCAGCCGGTCTTCCTCCGGCCACGTCCCGGAGGATATCACCCACCGCCTCCTTGGCCACCATTCCGTCCCGGACTGCAGTGAGTACATCCCGGATATCGGGTTCGGTGATCCGGTCAACGGGCACCCCGTCCCGCCCCAGTTGCCGGAGCGTGCCAAGAAGCGTCCTCGCAACCAGCGACGGCCGGATTCCCTGTGCCACCAGGTCTTCAAAGACGTCCAGATACGGGGAGAAGGCAATCTGGCGGGCGATTGCAGGATCGAGCTGGCATTCTGCGGCAAATCGGTGTGCACGATCCGTGAGCAGTTCGGGTGTCGATATGCCCTCCCATGTGGCCGGATCGATGGATACCGGGAATACATCGGTTTCCGGGTACATCCGGGCTGCCCCGGGAAGGGGGCGCATGTAGGCGGTACTCCCCTCGGGGAGCATTCGTCGGGTCTCCTCCGGCACCCCCCAAAACACTCCGGCTGCCCGGCCACAGATCTGTCGGGCGGCACATTCCGCCTGCCCGCGGTCGGCAGCGAGCAGCACAATGCAGTCCTCCATACCGGTTCCCAGGTGGCGGTGCAGGGCGGTCACCTCGTCTCCGGTGATCCCGTAGGCGGGGAGCTCATCGGTATGGAAGATACCCCCCAGGCCACATTTGCGGGCATGGTCGGCAAGTTCCGAACCCAGCCGGCGACCGGGCTGTATCTCTTCTCCCACCAGGCCGCCGAATCCGCGGAGGATGACCGCGATGACGGCCGGAGCTCTCCTGAGAATCTTCGATGCGGTGCCCGAAAAGAGCTCGGTCACATCGTAAATCTTCGGATCCACCTCCGCCTTTCGGGAGTGTAATGTCTCCCGGATCCGGAGGAGCGAGCGCTGCCGGGTGACCTCCCGCCTGACCACCTCCGGGATGAGATCCAGGTCCTGGACTCCCTTGATCTCCACCCGTGCCCCGTCGCGGATGGAGATATTGATATCCTGCCGGATGGTCCCCAGCCCTCTCTTCACCTTCCCCGTCGAGCGAAGCAGCATTCCCAGGTAGGCGGCCACCTCCTGCACCTGTTCGGGCGAGTGCATGTCCGGGGCGGTGGTGATCTCCACCAGCGGGATCCCCAGCCGGTCGAGGGAGAAGACCCCTTCCTCCACGCGACGTGCAGCCTCCTCCTCCAGGCAGAGCGTTTCGATGCGGACTCCGGCAGGAATCCGGCCGTTGAGCGCGAGGAGCGCGGTCCGCTGGAACCCGGAGGTGTTGGACCCGTCGATGACCAGTTTGCGCATCACATGGACCTGCTCCACCGGGACCATCTCCAGCATCCGGGCGATGACGAGCGCGGTCTCCAGCGCCTCCGGGTTGATCGGGGAGGGCGGTTCCTCGTCGTCCTCCACCAGACAGGTGGTATCGTAGGCCCAGTACTCGAACCGGCGGGACTGCATCATCTCTTCCTGTGCCGCACGGTCGATCTCACCAAGCTCGCTCTCCGTCGCCCGGAGGTACCGGTGATATTCCCGGGAACGCTCTTCGTTCTCCCGGATGACCGTGGGACAGTGACAGAAGAGCTTCTCCGCGGTGTCCAGCTGCTGGTGGATCTCGATCCCCGCCTTCAGGCCCACGGCATTATCGTCCATCGACCGACCTCCGGTTGATCTCTCCCCGCAGGTCCGTCTGCATCAGGGAGCGGATCGTCTCCGGGTCATCGGCCTGGCCGAGCACCCACATCAGCTTCACCAGGGCGGTCTCCGGGAGCAGATCCTCTCCCTCGATCACTCCGGCACGCAGGAGATCCCGGCCGGTATCGTAGACCCGGTCGCAGACCCTCCCGTGGAGGCACTGGGTGGTGACCACCACTTCTGTTCCACCCTCCACCAGCCCGGTGATCGCCGGGATCCAGGACCCGGAGACATGGCCCAGACCGGTGCCGGCGATGACCACGCCCCGCAGACCCGCGCAGGCCTCGAGCACCGCCGGATCCATGCCGGGAACAAACTGGATCAGGGCGCAGCGGTCCTCGATCCGGTCGTGGAGAGCGAGTTTGGAGCTTTTTCTGCGCACCGCGAAATCCCGGAGATGGACCTCAAGAGAGGGGTACTCGACCGTGCCGATGGGGGGCACGCCGCTGCTCTGGAAGGCGTCGCGCCGGGAGGTATGCATCTTCCTGACCCGTGTCCCCCGGTGGACGGAGCAGCGATCATCGCTGGTGGTGTCATGCATCACCACCGCCACCTCCCCGAGATCCGAGATCGCTGCAGCGGCACTGCACAGGGCATTGACCGCATTATCGCTGCTGGGTCGGTCCGCAGACCGCTGAGACCCCACGAAGACGATGGGGACAGGAGTCTCCACCATGAACGAGATGGCGGCAGCAGAGTAGGCCATGGTATCTGTACCGTGGGTAACGATGACTCCTTTTGCCCCGTTTGCGATCTCCTGGTGGACGGCGCGGGCCAGTTCACGCCAGATACCGGGGTGCATGTTCTCGGAGAGGATGGTGGCGAGCTGGCGTGACTGGAACCGGGCGATCTTTTCAAGGCCGGGAATGGCCCGCAGAATATCCTCCGCATTGAACTGGCTGGTCACCGCACCGGTCCGGTAGTCGATCCGGCTCGCAATGGTTCCACCGGTGGAGATGATGGCAAGCGGGGGGAGATCCGGATCCTGGGCGATGGCGGCGGGGACGGGTTCAGGGGGAACCGGCGTGGATACGTACCGGCAGGATCCGGGAGGGACCCCGATATTGTACCCGCTGTCCAGCTTGATCACGTTGATCCCGTCGCGTCTCGTAATGTAGGTTCCCGGATACTCCGCCCCCCCGTGAGTGCAGACCACACGGTCACCGGTCGTGAGTGTATCTACGATGATATCAGCCTCCGTGCACGTTCGTTCAGTTCCCGGTCGGCATCGGCGATTCGGTCGCGGAGCTCGCCCAGGCGATCCCGGTCGCGGGTGAGAACTCCGGTGCGGACGGCGAGGTGATCCCCCATCGCCCGTGGCGCAGGGCCGCCCGGCGTCTCCCGGGAGGCGACCGAGGTGCGCGGATCGAGTGCCCGGGTGATGTGATCGTCGGAAATCTCCACGCCGGCGAAGATATCCTCCTCGCCGAGGGCTGCAGCCGCCTCCAGAAGTCCCCGGGCATCGAGGCGCCCGGAACGCACCGCCCGCGCCACCATCGCGTGCGCCGATCGAAACGGCACACCCCATTCCCGGACCAGCATGTCCGCGACATCGGTGGCGGTGGTCCCGCCCGCCCCTGCTTCATCCTCCATTCTGTGAGTATCGAACGAGACCTGCGCAAGCATCGTGGTGAGAAGACACACACTCGCCGTGGTCTCCTCCACCGCCCGCCATAGATGGGGGGTCAGTTCCTGGAGGTCGCGGTTGTAACTCATGGGGAGCGCCCGGGTGATCATCATCCCGGAGAAGAGCGCCCCCGAGACAGTTCCCGCCTTTGCCCGCATCACCTCGGCGGTGTCCGGGTTCTTCTTCTGGGGCATGATGGAACTGGTGGATGAGTGAGCATCGGAGAGGCTGGCGAATCCGACCAATCCCGAGCTCCACATCACCAGCTCCTCGCAGAACCGGCTCACCGTGACCATCAGGATGCTGCAGGCAGACATCGCCTCCAGGGCAAAGTCGCGGGAGGAGACGGCGTCCATGGTGTTTCCCACCACCGTGGAGAACCCGAGCAGTCGTGCGGTCAGATCCCGGTCGACAGGATACCCGGTCCCCGCGAAGGCAGCGGATCCAAGCGGGCAGCCATCCGTCCGGGTAAATGCGCCCAGAATCCGGTCGAAATCCCGGGAGAGGGCCTGTTCATATGCGGCCAGGTGGTGGGCGAGGGTGGTGGGCTGGGCGTGCTGCAGGTGGGTGAACCCGGGCATGACCGCCGACTGGTGAGAGGCGGCCCGATCGATCAGTGCACGGCGAAGTTCGATGAGTGCATCCATCAGATCCAGGAGGCGGGTGCAAAGCGCCATCCTGATGCAGGTGGCCACCTCATCGTTCCGGGATCGCCCCACGTGGAGGCGCCCGCCAATCTCCGGTCCCAGTCGGCGGATGAGCTCCGCCTCCTTTCCCGCGAAGAGATCCTCGAAAGATGCGTCGAAGACCGAATCAGGCATCCCCTGCTCGTGCCACTCCAGGATCACCTCCATGAGCGCCCGGGCCGGTTCGGATGTGAGGATACCCTGCTGCACCAGCATGACCAGGTGGGCCATATCCACCCGGATGTCCGCACCGGCGATGCGGCGATCCGCCTCCATGGAGGAGAGGTACCGGTCCGCGTCCGGGTCGCGGTCGGAATCCAGTCTGCCGCGCCGGAGATCTTCCCTGCCCATAGTCTCACGTCCCGCTGTACCTTCGCGCCCCCGGAAATTAATGCCACGCCTTTCGCACGGCCACCCCGATCGCCCGCGGGATACTCTCCCGCGGCATGATGGTGGTCACCGGGATGCGGACCATCTGCTCCACGGTGCTGCTGATGATGGGTGCACAGACGATGGCGGACGCCCCGTCCCGTTCGGCCCGGAGGGCGGCGATGTACGCCTCTTCCACCGAGTGGGCGGGGTACTCGCGCACAAGCACCGTCCGCCCTTCGATCTCCATGTAGTTGCCCTCGACCCCTTCGAGCACATAGCGGGCGGCGATGAGAGCGATGAACGGGTCGCTCCCCCACCGCTGCATCCCGCTGACGGCGCGAAGGATCGCCCGGAGAGTGGTGAGGTTCGGCGAACGGGCTCCCTGCATTATCTTGTACATGGTGCTCGGGGCCACACCCGACCGTTCACAGAGCTCGCGGACGCTGATCCGGAGATCCTCACGCAGGATCTCCTGGAGCGTGGTGACGAATTCCTCGTTCGAATTGAGAGCTGCACGGAGCAGCCGATCCATCGGTTCTATCCTGGCCATCCCTTATCCTCACCCCTGCGGGCCCCTGAGAGCTGCGATGTACATTTGTGCAGTGACCGGGCCCTGATACGTCGATCTGTACACACCCGCTGCGGTCAGGAGTGCACAGTACAGAGCAAATAGTGTACTTTTGTGTTTCAATATTCAACGATATGTCACATAAAGATAATGTATGTACCGGATTACACAAAACTTGATATATTGCTCCATCCCATGCTCCCAGCAAACCACGAGGTTTCCACGCATGAATCCGAAGGTAATCTATTTCCTCCTCGGCGCCGTCGCCATCGCCCTGGTGCTGGGAGCAGGATGCACCGGAGACGAACAGACCGGACCCTCCGATATCCGGTTCGGATACCAGCCCAGTACCCACCAGGTGGCCTACATGGTCGGCGAGGAGAAGGGGTGGTGGAGCGAGGATCTGTCACCCTATGGCGTCGAGACCATCTCCGATTTCGAGTTCCCCACCGGGGCACCCGAGATGCAGGCGATGATGGCCGGCAAGCTGGATGCCGCCTATGTGGGAGCGGCACCGGTGATCTCCGCCCTGGACAAGGGCCTTGAGGCGAAGATCGTGGCCTCCGTCAATGTCAACGGATCGGGACTGGTGGTCTCCCCCGACCTCACGTATACCTCGCCGGAGGATCTCAGAGGAAAGACCATCGCCACGTTCCCGCCCGGAACCATCCAGGACACCCTGCTTCGCAGCTGGCTGAAGGAGAACGGCATCGATCCGGACACGGACGTGACCATCAAGGCGATGGGGCCCGGCGATGCGATGAGCGCCATGTCCGCAGGGAAGCTGGATGCGACACTCCTCCCCGAACCCTCGCCGACCATCCTGGAAGAGCGGGGCTCAGGGGTGATCGTGGTCGATTCGGGAGAGATGTCTCCCAACCATGCCTGCTGCGTGCTGGTGGTCAGCGACACCCTCATCCAGAACAACCCGGATCTCGTGAAATCGATCATCGGAGTCCATATCCGGGCCACGGAGTACTCCCGGGAGAACCTCGACGAGGCGGCCACCGTCTTTGCGGCCAAGACCGGCAATGAATACGACGTGGTGCGGACATCCATGACGGAATGGGACGGTGCCTGGGTGACCGACCCCTCACTCATCGTGCCGTCGGTGATGGAGTACACCGAGATCCAGCACGAGCTCGGTTACATCGAGACTCCCCTGTCAGAGGACGATATCTTCGACCTCTCTCTGTACCCCGACGCAGCGCAGTGAGACCCCGGGAACGGGTGTGCGATATCACGCACACTCGTTCAGATATCATCTTTTATGTGACCGGAGACCGACAATGGAGGAGAAGAATCCCCGGGCCTTCGGAGCTGAAATGGAGATCGAACACACCTGCCACACCAGTTTTTCCCGGACCGCCTACGGGCTGCTCAGCCTCTGCGCCGCCATCATCCTCTGGCAGCTGGCGGCGATGTTCATCGTCAAAAACGCCTTTCTCCTGCCCAGTTTCATCGATGTGGTGCAAGCGGCGGTCAAACTCGCCGGAACGGGCGAGATCCTCCTCGACCTGGGTGTGAGTCTCCTCCACTTTGCCGTGGGGATGGGTGCGGCGCTCGCCGTGGGAGTCCCGGTAGGGATGGCCATGGGATGGTTTCCGAAGGTGGATGCCGCCGCAAACCCGATCGTGGAGCTGCTCCGGCCCATCCCCCCGCTCGCCTGGATCCCGTTTGCCATCGTCTGGTTCGGCCTCACCCACGAATCGGCCGGGTTCGTGGTGTTCATCGGGTGCGTCTTCCCCATCCTCATCAACACCTACGCCGGATTCTCATCGGTCCCCCGGATTTACGTGGAGGCGGCCCGGGTGCTGGACTGCTCCCGGAACAGGGACCTCATCCGGCACGTGGCGCTGCCCGCCTCCATCCCCTCTATCGTCTCGGGAATCCGCATCGCGTCAGGGGTGGGATGGATGTGCCTGGTGGCGGCGGAGATCTTCGGGGCGAGCCAGCATGGCCTCGGCAAGATGCTCTGGGAATTCTACAACCTCCACCAGATGCCCAATGTGGTGGTGTACATGATCATCCTCGGCATCATCGGACTCGTGCTCGATCTGCTCTTCAGGCGGTACGTGAATACCCGGCTCCTGCGCTGGCAGACCGGGGAGGTGCGCTGATCCATGGCCGTCGTATCACTGAAGAACATCACGCAGGAATTCAAGCGGGAGGACGGCAGCCGCCTGACCGCCCTTGAGGATCTCTCCCTCACGGTCCACGACAAGGAGTTTCTCTGTATCGTGGGTCCATCCGGCTGCGGGAAGACCACCATCCTCCGGATCGTCGCGGGACTCGATTCGGCCGCATCCGGTGACGTGCTCTTGGACGGGCAACGGATCACCGGCACCCATCCGGACATCGGGATGGTCTTCCAGGAGTACTCCCTCTTCCCCTGGCGGACCATCCGTGCAAACGTGGCCTTCGGGCTGGAGATGCAGGGGATGGGAGCGGAGGAGCGGCGGCGACGGGGCCGGGATTACCTGCAGCTGGTGGGACTCGAGGAGTTTGCGGAGAGTTACCCCTTCGAACTCTCCGGCGGGATGCGCCAGCGGGTGGCGATCGCCCGGGCGCTGGCCACCGACCCCGACGTCCTCCTGATGGATGAGCCCTTCGGCGCACTGGACGCACAAACGCGCAACCGGATGCAGGAGGAGCTTTTGGGGATATGGGAAGAGAGCAGAAAGACCGTCCTGTTCGTCACCCACAGTGTGGACGAGGCGGTCTATCTCGGGGATCGGATCGTCGTCCTCACTCCCCGTCCGGGCCGGATCCGGGAATGCGTGGACGTGCCGTTCGATAGACCACGGGAACGGACCAGCCCGCAGTTCGCCGAGCTCCGGCGGAGGGTGCTTGCCCTGATACAGGAGCGGGACGGAGGGCAGTAAGGTTTATTGCTGCGGGTTTCCACTTTTATTAGCATCATAGAATCCCGAGGAGTCACGAGCAATGGTCAGAAAACCCGCAAAAATGTACCGGAGCCTCGCCAAAAAAGCATACACCCGGCGCAAATATATGGGCGGTGTTCCCGGAAGCAAGATCGTCCAGTTCGACATGGGAAATCTCCGGCAGGACTTCCCGGTGGCAGTCTCTCTCGAAGTGACCGAGGGGTGCCAGATCCGGCACACCGCACTCGAATCAGCCCGCATCAACATCAACCGGAAACTCCTTAAGGACATCGGGAGAGCCAACTACCGCCTCAAGCTCAGGACCTATCCCCACCATGTCCTGCGAGAGAACAAGCAGGCAACTGGCGCTGGTGCGGACCGGGTCTCTGAGGGGATGCGTGATGCGTTCGGCAAGGCGGTGGGAACCGCTGCCCGGGTGCAGCCGTACCAGAAGGTGTTCACCGCGTATACAAACCCCCAGTATGTCGAGCGGGCCAAGCAGGCGGTCCGCCGCGGCGGATACAAGCTGCCGTCCCCCTTCAGGGTCGTCATCGAGGAGAAGTAAAACCCTCCGGTCACGGAAGGCCAGACCGGGGAATTTTTCTCCTTTTTTGCCCGTTTCTCCCCCTGAACTGCCGTCTGTGATTCTATAATTTTTTATATCTTCCTTTCTCACCATAGATCATGTCCAGCCCGGCCGATCGCGCTCTTTTCGATGCCCTCGCCGATGCCACGGCATGCGCGCTGACCGAGGCAGAGACCACCCTCCCTGCCGATGTCCGGGATGCGATAGAGCGGGCCGCCGCGCAGGAAACCTCACCGGTGGCCCGCCGGGAACTGGAAAACATCCGTGAAAACATCCGGATCGCCGCTCGCGAGCGGGTGCCGGTCTGCCAGGATACGGGCGTGCCGATCGTGTACCTTTCCCTCCCCCCGACCGTTCCCCTCACACCCGACCTGGAGGCGGCGGTGCGGGAGGGCGTGCGGCGGGCCACCGGTACCGTCCCCCTCCGGCCGAACGTGGTGGACCCCTGCACCCGTGCCAACCGGGGAGACAACACCGGCCGGGGCATGCCCGCCATTCACATCCAGCAGGGTCAGGAATTCACCATCACCGTCCTTCCTAAGGGAGCCGGATCAGAAAACGTGTCACGGGTCGCGATGCTCCTCCCCTCGGAGCGTTCCGGGATCCGGCGTTTTGTTGCAGAAACAATGCTTCTCGCCGGTGGCCGCCCCTGTCCGCCGGTCATCCTCGGTGTTGGTATCGGAGGGAGCTTCGACCGGGCGCCCGCCCTCGCCAAGCAGGCGCTCCTCCGTCCCATCGACACCATGGATCCCTTCGAGAAGGAGCTCTTTGATACGGTCAATGAACTGGGTATCGGTCCGATGGGGCTTGGCGGAGACACCACCGCACTTGCCGTGAAGGTCTGCATGGAGGACTGCCATACCGCATCCCTCCCGGTGGCCGTGAATGTCCAGTGCTGGGCCTCCCGCCGGGCGTCCCGGACCGTGGAGGTGGCCCGGTGAATCTCTCCACGCCCCTTGGCGACGAGGTGCTGGAGCTGTGTGCCGGGGACCTGGTCACCCTCTCCGGGAGGGTGTATACCGCCCGGGACGAGGCGCACCTCCGGATGATGGATGACGGAATCCCCTTCGATCCCCGGGGAGCGGCGGTGTACCACTGCGGTCCACTCATCCGGGGGGACCGGATCGTGGCCGCCGGGCCCACCACATCGGCACGCATGAACGAGATATCCGATTTTCTCCTCGATGCAGGGGTGCGGGCGCTCGTCGGCAAGGGCGGCATGGGGGAGCTGGTGGCGTCGGCGCTCTCCGGACGGGGGGTGTATCTCGCCTTTACCGGCGGGTGTGCGGCACTGGCCGCATCACATATGACCCTCTGCGGCGTATATCATGAGGATCTCGGGATGGCGGAAGCGGTCTGGGTGATCGAGCTCGATCACCTCCCCCTGGTGGTGGGAATCGATGCCCGGGGATCGAATCTCTTCGCACGCGTCGCCGGGGACTCAGATGCGCGCTTCCGCACACTCTTCCCGGACACTCGAGGAAGGCCATGATACTGACAATCGATGAGAGCCGGTGCAAGGGGTGCAACCTGTGTGTGCTGGTCTGCCCCTACCGGATCTTCCAGGAGGGATCCGAGCCCAACCGGAAAGGCGTGGTGGTGCCCGGGTTTGATCGGCCCGAGCGGTGTCCCAACTCCCGCCTGCAACACGTGTACGGACGCAGGCTCTGCGGCATGTGTCAGATGATCTGCCCCGATCAGGCGATCCACTGGCGGGAAGAGAGACCATACGAGCCGCACCGGGTGGTGATCGAATTTTGAGCAGGACAGATTTCATGCAGGGCAACACAGCCTGCGCGGAAGGGGCGCTTGCCGCGGGATGCCGGTTCTTTGGCGGGTACCCCATCACCCCGTCCACCGAAGTCGCCGAGCATATGGCCCGGAAACTCCCCAAAGCCGGGGGGGCCTTCATCCAGATGGAAGACGAACTCGGGAGCATCGCGGCCGTTATCGGGGCGTCCTGGGGGGGTGCGCGATCCATGACCGCCACCAGCGGCCCGGGCTTCTCGCTGATGATGGAGAACATCGGGTTCGCGGTCATGACGGAGACGCCCTGCGTCATCGTGAACATCCAGCGCGGGGGACCGAGCACGGGCCAGCCCACCATGGCATCGCAGGGAGACATGCTCCAGTGCCGCTTTGGATCCCACGGAGATTACAGCATCATCGCCCTCTCCCCGGCAAGCGTGCAGGAGATGTTTGACTTCACCGCCCGGGCATTCAACCTTGCGGACCGGTTCCGGGTACCGGTCTTTGTGATGTCCGATGAGATCATCGGTCACATGCGGGAGCGGGTCGTCATCCCGGACTCCGTCGATATCGAACCCCGCACACCGCTCCCCCACGGAGCCCTTCCCTTCCGGGCCGGGGAAGACGGGCACATACCGGGATTCCCCACCTTCGGTGAGGGGTATGCGGTCCATGTCACCGGACTCACCCATGACGAGCGGGGCTACCCGGAGGCCACCGATCCGGAGACGCATGCCGCACTGGTCACGCGGCTGGTCAGCAAGGTGGAGTCGGCCCGTCACCGGATCGCCGACTACGAGGTGGTCAACCCTGATGCTCCCGTGGTCTTCATCTCTTATGGCCCGCCGGCACGGACCGTGAACCAGGTCCTCCATGACGTGGACCATCAGGAGTTTGGACACCTCCGGTTGAAGGTGGTCTGGCCATTCCCCGAAGAAGCCCTCGCCGTGTTCAAAAACGCCCGTGTCTTCCTTGTTCCCGAGCTGAACATGGGCCAGATCGCCCGCGAGGTGGAGCGCCATGCCGCCTGCCCCGTGGTCTCCGTCCCGAAACTCGGGGGCGAGCTGCACACCCCCGCCGACCTGCATACCCTCGCGGAGGGATACCGGTGACCATCGGGCCATGGTTGCGGGATGACCGGCTCCCCCACATCTTCTGCACGGGGTGCGGAAACGGGACCATCATCAACTGCACCCTGGAAGCGGTGGATGCGATGGAGTGGGACCGCAGGGAGACGGTCTTTGTCTCCGGGATCGGATGCTCCTCCCGGGCGCCCGGCTACATCTCCACCGATTCCCTCCACACCACCCACGGCCGGGCGCTGGCATTCGCCACCGGTGTCAAGCTCGCCAGGCCGGACCTCAACGTGGTCGTCTTCACCGGAGACGGGGATCTCGCCGCCATCGGGGGCAACCACTTCATACATGCCTGCCGGCGGAACGTGGACATGACCGTGGTCTGCATGAACAACCAGATCTACGGTATGACCGGGGGGCAGGGCAGCCCCACCACCCCCGAAGGGGCCATCAGCACCACCACCCCCTACGGATCGGCCGAACCGGTCTTCGATCTCGCCGAGCTCGCGGTGGCGGCGGGGGCGAACTACGTGGCCCGGTGGACGTCCTACCATGTCAAGGAACTGACCCGGGCCATCCACACCGGTCTCGAAACCCCGGGATTCTCGTTCATCGAGGCGATGACCCAGTGCCCCACCAATTTCGGGCGAAGGAACAAGCTTCGGGACGTGGCCTCCATGATCGAGTATCTCAAGACCCACGCGCTCCTCCGGCAGAAATATGAACGAATGCGGGTGGAGGGTCGTCCGATCCCGGACGATCTCTTCGTGGTGGGAGAGTTCGTCCGTCGAAAGAAACCCGCCATGGGGGTCGGACCATGAGACATGAAGTGCGGTTCTCCGGGTTCGGAGGACAGGGGATCATCCTGAGTGCGGTCATCCTCGGACGGGCGGCGGCACTCTACGACGACACGCACGCCATCCAGACCCAGGTGTATGGGCCGGAGGCGCGGGGCGGGGCATCCATGAGCGCGGTTATCATCGACGACGAACCCATCCTCTACCCCAAGGTCTCCCGCCCGGATATCTACGTGATCATGTCCCAGGAGGGGTACGAGAAGTACGGGGTGGAGGCGGGATCCGACGCTGTGATGCTTGTGGACTCCGGGCTGGTCCACTCCCGCCCGGCCTGCACCTGCTTCGAGATCCCCGCCACCCGTGAGGCCAAGGCGACTCTCGGACGGGTCATCGTGGCCAATATCATCATGCTCGGCGCGCTGGTGGCGGCGACGGGCGTGGTCAGCCGGACGGCCATCCAGAAATCCGTGCTCGACAGTGTGCCGAAAGGGACCGAAGATCTCAACCTCACGGCGCTGTCGCACGGGTTTGCACTTGCAGAAAAAGAACTGGAGACAGACTCATGAAACTCCTCGAATATGAGGCAAAACAGATCTTTGCCGGGGGCGGCATCCCCATCCCGGCCCATCACCTGATCGATGATCCGTCCGCCGCCCGGGACGCGGCAGACCGGCTGGGAGGACGGGTCGTTCTCAAGGCACAGGTCGATGTGGGCGGACGCGGGAAGGCGGGCGGTATTCTGAAGGCTGACGCGGACAACGCATCGGATGTGGCCGAAGACCTCTTCTCCCGCACTATAAAAGGAGTCCCCGTCCACTCGGTGCTGGTGGAAGAGGAGCTCCCCATTGAGCAGGAATTCTACCTGAGCGTGGCCATCGACCGGTCCGCAAAACAGCCCGTCATCCTCTTTGCAGAGGCGGGGGGTGTCGATATCGAAGAGGCAGGCAGGGCCGTGCGGTCGATCACGGTCTCCCCCCTCCTGGACGCGGTGCCGCCGTTCCAGCTGCGGGAACTGCTCCAGGGGGCCCCGACGGGATCGGGAAATATCGTCAACGCCCTGTACCGGGTATTCCGGAACCGGGACGCACTACTCGCCGAGATCAACCCGCTGGTCTCCACCCCGAACGGCCTGTTTGCCGCGGACGCCAAGCTGATCATCGACGACAACGCGCTTGCCCGGCAGGGGATCGAGGTCAACCGGGATCTCTCACCGCGCGAGCTGGAAGCGGAACGGCACGGGTTCTCGTTCGTGGAACTGGACGGCAGCATCGGGGTGATCGGCAACGGCGCCGGTCTCACCATGTCCACCCTCGACCTCATCGTCCATCACCAGGGCACCCCGGCCAATTTCCTCGATGTGGGGGGCGGCGCCGAACGCGAACGGGTGATGTATGCCGTGCGCCTTGTCGCCGGGGTTCCGGGCGTCCGGGTGATCCTCGTGAACCTGCTGGGAGGCATCACCCGGTGCGACGAAGTGGCACAGGGGATCATCGATGCCGGTGTCGATGCCGCCGTTATCGTCCGTCTTGCCGGGACCAACGAGGAGGAGGGAAGAGAACTCCTCTCCCGCCACGGGTACCGCATGCTCGACACCATGGAAGAGGCCGTGCAGGCTGCCGTGGAGGAGGCGTCATGATCTACGGAGACCGGAACCTGGGGATCATCGTCCAGAATGCGACCGGACGCCAGGGATCATTCCATACCCGTCTGATGAACGAGTACGCCCGCTCCGTGGGTGGAGTGGGCGTGATGGCCGGAGTCACTCCCGGAAAGGGAGGCGCCCGGGTGGACGACGTGCCCGTGTACGACAGCGTCAGGGAGGCCCGCGAGCAGCACGACGCGGATGCAAGTGTCCTCTTTGTGCCCGGACCTGCGGCCGGAGACTCCATCATGGAGGCAGCCCAGGCCGGGTGCCGCCTCGCGGTGGTGATCACCGAGCACATCCCGGTGCATGACACCATGAAGGCGATCGAGTACGCCCGTCTCTGTGGGTGCACCGTGGTGGGGCCCAACTGTCCCGGACTCATCTCACCGGGCGAGGTGAAGTTGGGGATCATGCCCGCCCATCTCTTCTCATCGGGGAAGGTGGGGGTGATCTCCCGGAGCGGAACACTCACCTATGAGGTGGTGGCCGAGCTCACCCGGGCAGGCCTCGGTCAGAGCACGGTGGTGGGTATCGGGGGTGATCCGGTCATCGGCCAGACATTCGTGGACGTGCTCGAGAAGTTCGAAGAGGACCCGGAGACCGACGCGGTGGTGATCATCGGCGAAGTGGGCGGGACCCTTGAAGAAGAAGGGGCGGTATCCACCGACCTCCCGGTGGTGGCCTACATCGCCGGTGTGACCGCACCCCCGGAGAAACGGATGGGACACGCAGGCGCCATCATCGAGGGCGGGGAGGGCGATGCCCGCGCCAAGATCGCTCGCCTGATGGAGATGGAGGTACCGGTGGCGGACCGCCCCTCCCGGATCCCGGAGATGGTGAGGGGGCTCCTATGACCGACGCCGCACAGGAACTGAGGATGCTGGAAGCCGGCATGGAAGTGGCCGCCGGTATCGGGGCGCGGGCCATCGTCTCCTTCACGGACCCGCAGGAGATTGAATCCTCCATCCCCATCATCTGGGTGCAGGAATTCCAGCTGGATGTGCTCCGCGACCTGACCATCCACGATATCCTGGAGGTCTCGGAACGGCACATGCTGGATGCGGCGGTCCAGCTGTATCTCCAGCGGACCCTCGAGAAAGGGAAAGTCGTCGGTGTCTTCCCCCATGCCATCATCATCTACGATATCGAGGAGGGCAAGACGTTCATCAACCTGCGGGACTATGAAGATCTGGTTCCCCGGGACGTGATGCATGCCATCCTGACACTCGCCCTGGAGATCGCCTTCGAGGGGCGTGAAGGAAGAGCGGTGGGAACGGCGTTTGTGGTGGGTGATGTGGAGGGTATCTTTGCACGCTCGCACCAGGCGATCCTGAACCCGTTCCAGGGGCACCCGCCGGATGTCTGCGACATCAAGAGCCGGGACAACTGGGAGAGTGTCAAGGAATTCGCCCAGCTCGATGGGGTCTTCCTCATCGACCGCAACGGGCAGGTCCTCTCCGCCGGGCGGTATCTCGATGTCAACGCCCGATCGGTCCGGCTGCCGGGAGGGCTCGGCGGTCGGCACCGGGCAACCGCGGCGATCACCGATGAATTTCCGGTGGTGGGGATCACCGTCTCGGAGAGCGGGGGGATTGTCCGGGTCTTCCGGGACGGGATGAGCAGGCTGTCCATCCGGTCCGATATCATGGTCAGGAACGGGTGAGAACCGTTAAATGAACAGGTATCATACGCTGTACCAATACACATTCCAGGGTATCCCATGATCAGAAACATCAAGGTTGAGGGGCTCGAGCAGAGACCCATTGAAAAGACACAGATCGAACTCGTGGAACGCAAGGGGATCGGTCACCCGGACAGTCTCGCCGACGGGATCGCCGAGGCGATCAGCCGGTCCCTCTGCAGTGAATACATGGAAGGGTGCGGGGCATATCTCCACCACAACACCGACCAGGGAGAGGTGGTCGCCGGCGAGTCGTCGCCGGCATTCGGTGGGGGCACGGTACTGCGCCCCATATACATCCTTCTGACCGGACGGGCCACCAAGCGGTTCAATGGCCTCGTCATACCCACCGAATCCATCGCCGTGGGTGCGGCCCGCCAGTACCTCAGGGATACTCTCCGCATGCTGGATCTCGAGCGCGATGTCATCGTGGACTGCCGTATGGGTGAGGGGTCCACGGATCTCCGCGATGTCTTCCGGTTGAGCGGTGACAGCTGTGTCCCCCGTGCCAACGACACATCGTTTGGAGTCAGTCATGCTCCCTTCTCCGAGACGGAGACCATCGTCCGCGAGGTGAGCACATACATCGACAACACCCTCCGGGAGAAATATCCCATTATCGGGACCGATGTCAAGGTGATGGGGCTTCGGGACGGGGATACGATCACGCTGACGGTCGCCGCGGCCATGGTGGATCGGTACTGTTCGGGGATCGAGGAGTACATCGAGATCAAGGAGCTCCTTGCCGATCAGATCCATGAGCTCGCCAAGCAGTATACGAGCCGGCGGGTCACCGCCGAGGTGAACACCGCAGACGACCTGGACAGCCTGAGCATCTTCCTGACGGTCACCGGTACATCAGCAGAGATGGGTGACGACGGTTCGGTCGGCCGGGGCAATCGCGTCAACGGTCTCATCACCCCGAACCGGCCGATGAGCATGGAAGCCACATCCGGTAAGAATCCCATCAATCACATCGGCAAGATCTACAACCTCCTTTCCTTCGAGATCGCCCATGACTGCGTCTCCCGGATCGACGGGATCGAGGAGATCTATATCCGCCTGCTCTCCCAGATCGGAAATCCCATCGATCACCCGCTGGTGGCCAGCGCCCAGATCCTTCCCACCGGGGAGATTCCGCTTGGAACCATATCCCGGGAGGTCGAATCGGTGGTGGATGGATGGCTGGACGATATCCCCAGCATAACCGAACGGGTGATTACAGGCGACCTCAAAACGTTCTGAGGAGCTGTCTGTCGAGTATGACCGGTGCTAGCCCGCCCAAAGATGAGATGGTGCGGATCGCCATCCCCAACAAGGGACGGATATCCGGCCCCATCAGGGACCTGATCGAGAAGAGTGGACTCCATCTGCTGGACTGGGGTGAGCGGAAGCTCCGGGCGAAGACACCCGACCCCCATATCGAGTTCCTCCTTGTGCGCCCGATCGATATCCCGGAATACGTGGAGATGGGGGCCGCGGACCTGGGGATCACCGGCCATGACATGATCACCGAGCGATCAGCCGGGGTGGACGAGATCCTTGATCTGGGAATCGGCCATGCCCGCCTGGTGCTCGCCGTCCCGCAGGATTCACCCATCACCAGCACGGCCGACTGTGCCGGACGGAAGGTGGCCACCGAGTTTCCCTCCATCACGGCCACCTATTTCCGTGAGAAAGGGGTGGAGGTGACGGTGGTCCCGCTCGGCGGTGCGTGCGAGGCGGCTCCGGAGCTCGGTGTCGCCGACGCCATCTGCGACCTCACCAGTTCCGGGATCACCCTGGAGACCAACCGGCTCCGTATCGTCGAGGAGGTGCTGGTCACGAGCACGGTCCTGATCGCAAACCGGCGGGCACGGGAGGACAAGGAGGGCAAGATCAACGAGGTCGTCCTCGCCCTGGATAGTGTCATACGGGCCCGCGGGCAGTGCTACCTGATGATGAATGTCCACCGCGGAGCCCTGGAAAGAGTTATCGACGTTCTCCCGGGACTCTCCGGACCCACCGTGATGGATGTCGCCTCCCATGACGATCTGGTCGCGGTGCATGCGGTGGTCTCCGAGAACCGGATCCACCAGCTCATCAGCCAGCTGAAGCATGCGGGGGCCCGCGACATCCTGGTCATGCCCATCGAGCGGATCATTCCCTGAGATCATGGACATCTTTCCTGCAGTTGATGTACTCGATGGCCAGTGCGTCCAGCTCACCCAGGGGCGCCGGGAGACCGCGGAGGGGTACGGGGATCCCCTCACCTGTGCACGGCGATGGATAGATGAAGGGGCCCGCTCCCTGCACATCGTCAACCTCAATGGTGCGTTCGGTGAGGCACGGCAGAATGCAGAGGTTATCCGGGAGCTGATCCGGGAGACCGGTGTGTGGGTCCAGCTCGGCGGGGGGATCCGCGGGGTTGACGATGCCCGCTCATGGCTCGACCAGGGCGTCGCCCGGGTCATCGTGGGCACCGCGGCCATCCGGCAGCCCGAGGTGGTGAGCGCGATGGCGGAGGAGTGCGGCCGGGACGCGATCATGGTCGGCGTCGATACCCGCGCCGGGGAGGTGGCCATCGAGGGATGGACCGCCACCGCAGGCGACTACCTGGACTGGGCGCACCGGTTCGAATCCCTGGGAGCGGGCTCCCTGCTCTTCACCAATGTGGAACGCGAGGGGCTCTGCCAGGGGATCGATCCCCTGCCGGTCCAGCGGCTCCTGGATCAGGTCTCCATTCCAGTGGTGGCGGCCGGAGGTATTACCTCCATCGAGGATATACGCATGCTCAGCACACTCGGTGCTGCAGGAGTGGTGCTCGGCTCCGCGCTCTACCGGGGGGCCATCCGGCTCACCGAGGCGCTCGAGGTGGTCGCATGAGGAGGAGTTCACGAACCAGAACCACGGGTGAGACGGATATCGCGGTCTCCATCGCACTGGACGGGACCGGGGAGTCATCCATACAGACAGGGATTGCGTTTTTCGACCACATGCTCACATCGTTCTGCACCCACAGCCGGACAGACCTCCGGGTCGGTGCACAGGGTGACCTGGAGATCGACCCCCACCACACGGTGGAGGATATCGGGATCACGCTGGGACTCACCCTCCGGGAGGCGATCGGCGAGGGGGCAGGCATACGGAGATTCGCATCACCGGTCGTGCCTATGGACGAGGCACGGGCGCAGGTTGCCCTGGACTGCAGCGGACGCGGCTATCTCGTGTGGGAGGGTGCGTTTTCTGCCCCATCGGTCGGTGGTATCCCCGTGACCCTCATCGAGCACTTCTTCTACAGTCTCTGCATCAACGCAGGACTGACCTGCCACATCGTCTTCCAGGGCCGCGACGACCACCACATCGCGGAGGCCATCTTCAAGGCGTTCGCCGTGGCTCTCCGGGAAGCGGTGATCATCGTTCCGGGAGAGAGACGCGTCTCCAGTACGAAAGGGTCAATCTCGGAGAAGAGATGCGGATAGCCGGAAAAGAAAAATACGGTTCAGGCGGACTTTGCCGCCAGCTCAACGTCTTCTTCCTTGATCGTCTTTCTACCCGCGTGCTGAGCGAGACGGCTCGCTTCCTTGGTCAGTTTCGCGATATACATCTCAGCCTTGGTCACCAGGGCTGCAGCTGCATCACTGCCTACCCGCTCAGCACCATTCTTCTTTGCAATACGCACAACTGCGGCAATAGGTAGATCTGCCATCAAATACCACCTCAAGAAAAAGTATCTCAGTTAATATTTAAACATTTCGGGTCAATTCCGACAAATTGACCAGATATGCAGAAGAAAACGACTGGATGACCACCCATCCCCCAAAATATCCCGGACATCGCTCCGATCAGTATGAAGCAATTTCCTTCCTCCGATAACAAATATATCGAATATTCATTGGAATTTAGGATTCTGAAAGTGATGCAGCAAGCAAAATGGCATTGATATAATCTGATGAAGCGCGCGAAGAATCCACGAATATTTTATCGATATTGATCACCGGCGCACCATGGCCCTGGCCGCCTCCCACCAGGACCAGCGTTCGGAAGATGAGATTGCCGCAGATGCCATCCGGAGCGATGATCACCCCATAGCTGCCCACGGCATCCTCGATTCGCACCTCCACATGCACCTGGCCGGAGAGCGTGGCCGCCAGTTCCGCATCCGCCAGGCTCCGATCCACCATCGGGTGACGTCCAATATCGTCGAGACGGCCCCCGGAGAGGATTGCCGCTTTCTCCGGCAGTCCGAAGGCACGGGCGAATTCGAGACCGCGTTCGATGAGCTCCAGTCTCTCAGAGACCGTCCATCCTTCGTCGACCCCCACAGGTGCAAAAAAAAACCGGGAACCGTCCGGCGCCTCCAGGAGAGCGATGCGGAGGAGATGGTCCACGCCCGTCATCTCCCTGAGAATCCACAGTGTCTCGTGTGCAGGAAGCGATCCTCGGACCGCGGCATCGATGGTGCCCTCGATCAGGGCCGTCACCAGTGCCCGGGACGGATCGTCGCACTCCACCACGGGAAAATCGGTCTCACCGGGGAACGTACCCGGCCGGCAGTAGCAGATCGTGTCCACGAATCCCCCGGTGCCGGCGAGGCTCTCCGCCACCGGGGCCGGGCGGGTGCCCGCACCGATTCCCACGACCATCGTTCTCCTCCGTGTACCGTCAGCAGAGGCCCATGACCCCGTCGTGCTCGAGGTCAAAGACCTCCGTGGTCTCATCCCGGTAGGTGACCGCCAGGCTCCTCGAATCGGTGACCGTCCCGACCACCTGGGCGGTGAGCCCCCGCTCACCGAAACGCCTGCAGACCTCCTCCGTGTTCTCCTCACGACAGGTCACCACGAATCCCATCCCGGGATACATCCGGACCCACTGTTCGAACTGAAGTCCATGTTTCTTCAGATCGGGGCGGGGGAGGGCATCGAGGTTGACATCCGCCCCCTTCCTGCTCACCTCGAGAAGCATGCCCAGCGTCCCGATGGCTCCCGGGTTGCTGATATCCTTTCCGGCGGTGACCAGATGCTCACGGCCGAGCTCCTGCATCACGGCGATCTGGGCCTGCACCTGGTCCGACGTCTTCATGGTGACCGAATCCCAGTTCAGGGAGACGGACGGATGCACCCGGCCATCCAGATCGATGGCCACCACGATCTGGTCCCCCTCCTGCGCCGTATGGCTGTATATGATATCATCCGACCTGACGATCCCGAGGATGGCCACATCGACCACATTGTAGGGTGTATCGGGGTGGAGATGTCCTCCCACGATGGGGACCCCGAACTGCTCCGAGGCGGTGGACATGCCCTTTCCGACCTCCTTGCAGATATCCCGGTTCGAGACGGAGAGGACATCCACCATCGCTAGCGGGACCCCTCCCATGGCCGCAATGTCGTGGATGTTGACGAGGACCGCGCAGTATCCCGCCCAGTACGGATCCGCCTCCATCAGCAGACTCCAGATGCCATCCGTGGCCAGAAGGAGAGAATCGTCGTTTCTGCGAATAACTGCCGCATCTTCGCCGAAATTTGCCAGTATTTCCCGTGAGTTGACACCGAGCCACCTGACCAGATCCCCGATCATGTGCTTCCTGGTGACCCCGGCATATCCCCGGATCGACTGAGCGACCGAGCTGGGAGAGCACCTGTGATCCACGCTTACATCATCACCTGCTACCTTGTTTTAAGGTATTCTGTGTTATCAGAGATAATGTATTTGATTGGCTTTCTGACCTGCCTTTTAGAGGGGTGGCGCCAATCAGATGTATATAGGAACCGGCGGTCCAACACACATATGACATCAGAGGGCAACCCGCATACAGCCATCGGGAACACGATATGCAGTCACTGCGGTCACCCTCTCCCGGGCAGGTCACCAGAATGAACGGCGACGAACAGGTTTCACGGTTCGAAGACTGGGCTGAAAAGTACCGCCCGCGGCACCTGGGCGATATCGTAGACAACGGCCCTGCGGTCAAACAGCTCTTTGAGTGGGCGAAGGACTGGTCCTTAGAGAATCCGCCGCTCATCCTGTACGGGAAACCGGGAACCGGCAAGACGTCCAGCGCCCATGCACTCGCCAACGATTGCGGGTGGGAGGTGGTGGAACTCAATGCCTCCGACCAGCGGACGGCGGAGGTCATCGAGCGGGTGGCCGGGGCGGGCAGCGTCAGCGGGAGCCTGTCGGGTGCGAAACGCCGGCTCATCCTCCTCGACGAGGCGGACAATATCCACGGCACCGCCGATCGGGGTGGGGCGCGGGCGATGATCGAGATCATCAGGCGATCCCGCCAGCCCATCATCCTCATCGCCAACGACGTGTACGACATGCCGAAGGGTCTCAAATCACTCTGTGAAACGGTGCAGTTCAGGGCGATCCAGGCCCGCTCCATCGTCCCCCGTCTGCGGGAGATCTGTGCATCGGAGGGGATCGAATACACCGCCGACGCCCTGCGCCGGGTGGCGGAGAATGCCCAGGGGGATCTCCGGGCGGCGATCAACACCCTCCAGGCCATATCCATCAGCCGGGATTCCATCACCGTTGACGTCGTCGTTCCGGCTGAAAAGACCAGACGCCGTTCCATATTCGATCTCATCGCCGCCCTGTTCGATAGCCCCCCGGCCGACGAGCTGATGCAGATACTGTACTCGGTCGACGAGACGCCCGATGCCGTGGTCCAGTGGATCGAAGCGAACATGGATCCGCTGGAGGAGCCCCCCGCCAGGGAAAAGGAATACCGGGCCCTCGCCCGCGCAGATGAGTACATCGGATGGACGTTCCGGCGTCAGTACTACACTCTGTGGCGGTATGCGAACGCCGTGATGGTCCTTGGTATATCGGATGCCGCCGGTGGTCGGGGTATACACCAGCGTATCCGCCCCCCTCCCCGGTGGAAGCGCATGGGATCGAGCAGAAAACAACGGAATGTCCGTAAATCTCTCTTCGGCAGGCTTTCCACCCGCCTCCGTATTCCCCTCCATCCGCTCCGGGAAGTATACCTCCCCCTCCTCACCCTGCTGGTGGAGAGAGACCCGGAGACCGCGGTCCGGGAGTGGGATCTCGAGCCCGAGGAACTGAACCTCTTTCTCCATGACCGAAAACGGGCGGCATCGATCGTCCGGAGGGTGACCCGGGAGAGATCCCGGGAAGAAGTGCCCCGGGAAAAATCTGAGAAAAAATCGCCACAAGCCGAACCAGAACGGGATAAAACATCCTCCGGTCAATCGACCCTGTTCTAGGCATCACCGGCCCGGTGGTACCGGTGGAGAATGACCCCGCAGTCGATGACCTCCCCGCCATCTCCATGGAGTTCTCCGCCCAGGTGATAGACCAGCAGATCGGCGGAGATCCGGCGGGCGAGGGCGATCAGGGGGGGGACCATCTCCGGCCCCGGGCGTATGGCATAGAGAGCCTCGGCGCCCCGGTAGAGCGAATCGCACGGATTGAAGATGTCATCGACCGCCACCGGAATCGGGAGATCGGTCCCCTGCGGGAGATACCGATCGGTCGCGATCACATCGATACCGGCGGATCGGAGCATCACGGCCACATCGATGTTGGCCCCGATACCGATTTCCGCCACTTTCCGATAACGGGAAGCCAGATACCGGGCGATACAGCGTTCAATACGCTTATATGAACGCATCACCGATGAGTATGGTGATGGGCATTCAAATCCTTTGGGATGGTCAGAGCCGCGAGGGGATCGAACTTCCGGTCTGCCGCCGGATCGCCGACATTCTGGAGTGCACCGTCGACCTCACCGAAAGCCCCATCATACTGAATGGATACCGCCATGATCGGGACCAGTATGACGCCCGGACGATCCTCGACCGCCTGCATGACACACACCGGCGTCGATACGACGTGGAATGTCCCCAGCTGCTGGTCATCTCCCGGGATCTCTTTGTACCGGGGTACGATTTCGTCTTCGGATATGCGGTCGCCTCACGTGGAACGGCAATCGTCTCTACGTATCGTCTCCACAACCAGTATTACGGGAGGGTCCCCTCCGGGGACGATCTCGTCAACCGAACGGCCCGCGAGGGAGCGCACGAGATCGGACACCTCCTCGGCCTCGACCACTGCGCAACGCCGACGTGTGTGATGTTTCCTCCGCGGACACTGGACGATCTGGACCAGAAATCAAACGAGCTCTGTGAAGGGTGCCGGTCCGAACTCGACCGGATCCGTTCCGGGGCCGGGGCACGCCAGGAATAATTCATTTGGTCTTTTTGCGCCGGGAAAACACCCCCACGGTATTCCGGAACCGCGAGGGTGCGGGTCCCGGAAAGATTCCGGCGCTGACATTTCTCACATCCTCCACGGTATAGAATGCCTGGGGGGTCACTTCCTGGATGAGAGAGATCACCTCTTTCAGGTTCTGGCGCTTGACGATGGAGAAGACCACCTTGACTTTGCCCTGCGACCCCTGCGCGTCGGTGATGGTGATCCCGTAGTTCCGTGAACGCAGGTACCCGATCAGTTCGGTAGCATCCCGCTTGGTGATCACGCGCACCAGCACGACGCCAAGCGACATGTACTCCTCCAGCCACATCCCCACGAAGGTCCCGAAGGCAAAACCACCCCCGTAGGCGAGATAGGAGATCGGGTTATACAGATTCTTCATGATCTCCCCCATGGCCAGGAGCCAGATGATCACCTCGAAAAACCCGATCAGGGGCGCAAGAACGGTCACCCCGCGTGAGATGAAGATGAACCGGAGTGTGCCCAGACTGACGTCGGCGACCCGGGCGGCGAAGATGAACAGCGGGATGATGACCAGCGTATAGATCTCGGGTGACAGTGCAATGGGAATCTGCATGATGGCTGGATCGATATGGATCCCCGGACAGGTTTAACATATCCCGGGAACAGGAGTGTTTTTTTGTCAATACATGGACGGACACTGCGATCTCTGATCCGACGAAAGGCCGATCACCTCATTCCTCCCCGCCGGGCGAACATGCCACGAGCAGCCTGGAGGGGTGTGGCGGCGGGGGCGGGGAATACCCCCGCCCGTACATCCCGGACATCCTCGATGGTGTAGAACGCGCCCGGGTTGACCTCCAGGACGGCTGAGATGAAACGGTCCAGGTGCTGACGCTGGATGATGGAGAAGAGGATCTTCACCTGTCCCTGTGATCCCTGGGCATCGGCGATGGTGATCCCGTAGTTCCCCGATCGCAGGTATCCGGTCAGTTCAGATGCGTCCCGCCTAGTGATCACCCGGACAAGGACCATGCCAAGCGACATGCGTCTCTCAAGCCACATGCCCAGGTATGTCCCGGAGGCAAACCCGGCACCATAGGCGATGTAGGAGAGCGGGTTGTACAGGTTTTGCAGGACCTCGGCGATGGCGAAGAGAAAGATGAGCACCTCGAAGAATCCGACACCCGACGCGATCCGGGTCATCCCGCGGGCGATGAAGATATACCGGAGAGTCCCGAGACTCACGTTGGCGACCAGGGCGATGAATATGAAGGTGGGGACGATCACCCAGGCATACAGTTCCGGGGTAATGACGATGGCGGGCACCTGCATTGCAGTCAGCGTGTGCAGTGAACCGAATAAAATATAACCCCGGCGCTGCGGATGAGTATCACCATCACAATCTATTTACCGCTCTTTTTCGAACACTAACAATTGATTTCAATGGGATATTATACCTCCCTGATTCAGCGGAAGTTCAGGGATGTCGTTGGATCCAGGTACCAGACGGTCATGCGCGAGTACAACCAGTTCCTTCCCTCCGAAGAGGAGATGGTGGTGCCCGATATTCGGCGCATCCTGATGCCCCTCGATTTCTTTGTCCAGACGATCCCCGATGAATACTACGAGGTTCTCTCCGCGTACGATGCGACAGTGACCCTCGTCTACATCATCGACGCCCAGACCCGCGCCCTCATCGCGGAGACACTGGACGAGGAGGCCGCGGCTGAATTCTGCAAAAGCAAGGAGGAATATGGGCGGACGATGCTCCAGCAGGTCTCCACCCGGCTCGCGTCGGCAGGACTCACGGCGGAGAGCCGGTTGTTCATCGGCGACAAGGCGGACGATGTCTGTAAACTCTCCGAAGGTGCAGACCTCCTGGCACTCTCCCGCAGCTATGGCGGCGTCCATACAGATCGAAACCAGCTCAACCCCCTGACGGGCATCATCTGCCAGGAAGCTGGCATACCCGCCCTCCTCTACTAGGTGACCCGATGATCCTGATCGAATTGATCGCTATCCTGGTATTCGTCATCACCTACATTCTCATCGTCGATGAACGCGTCCATCGCGCGGTGGCCGCGATGGCGGGGGCGGCGGTGGTGGTCTTCCTGGGCATCGTCCCTTGGGACGCGCTTCTCGAACACCTGGATTTCGGGACCATCTTTCTGCTCCTCGGGATGATGCTCATCATCAACACCGCCCGAAACAGCGGTCTTTTTGAATATATCGCCATCATCACCGCCAAAGCGGCCAAAGGTGATCCGCTCCGGGTGCTGCTGCTCTTCTCCTTGGTGACCGCCGTAGCAAGCGCATTTCTCGACAATGTCACCACTGTGCTCCTGCTCACTCCCATGCTCCTCTACATCGCACGGGTCATGGATATCAATCCGGTGCCGTTCCTGCTCGCAGAGATCATCTCCTCCAATGTGGGGGGTATGGCAACGCTCATCGGCGATCCCCCGAACATCATGATCGCCTCATCCGCGGGCCTGAGCTTCAACGAGTTTCTGATCAATATGGGTCCCATTGCCCTGGTGGACATGGGAATCGTCCTCCTCATCTTCTACCTGATATATGGCCGGAGTCTCCGGGTGGAGCCACATGAACAGGAGGCACTCGTGAAGTCGCTGGATACCCTCGATGAACGGGCGGCCATACAGGATATCGCCCTCTTCAGGAAGTCGGTGGCCACCATCCTGTTTGTCATCGCACTGTTCTTTGTCCACAGCAGCATCGGGGCCATATTGCATCCGATCCTCCCCTTCGTACCCGCCGATCTGGTCCTTGAACCGGCGGAAGTCGCCCTCATCGGTGCGTCTCTGATCCTGCTGTGGACACGGGAGGCCCCGGAGATGATCTTCGAACGAGTGGAGTGGGGCGCTCTTTTCTTCTTCGGCGGCCTCTTTGTGGTGGTCGGTGCCCTGGTGGAGACCGGAGTTATCGCCGATATCGCCACCTTCATGATCGCGCATGTGGACGAGACCGGGGAGGCGATGTTTTTCATCGCCTGGTTCTCCGCGTTCGCGTCTGCGATTGTCGACAATATCCCGCTGACCGCCGCCCTCATTCCGCTCATCCATGACATGGGCGGGATCATCGATCCCTATCCGCTGTGGTGGGCGCTCAGCCTCGGTGCCTGTCTGGGAGGGAACGGCACCGCCATCGCTGCGTCGGCAAACGTGGTGGTCATCGGGATCGCCGAGCGGGAGAATATCTGGATCACCTTTTTCGACTTCCTGAAGATAGGAATGCTGATCATGGTGGTGACCGTGGCGGTGGGGCTGGGGATGCTGTACCTGATGTACTGAGGCAGAGGTGAATGGATGAAGATACTGGTATTGACCGACGGATCGATGTGGAGTCACAAGGCAGCGCTCCATGCGGCCGCTATTGCGAAGAAAAAGGAGGCGGAAGTGGTTGTATTCTCGGTGCTCGACCGGGTGGAGGCGAAATCCATTGCATTCAACTTCTGCATGGAGAGCGGAATGTGTGACCGGATCACCAACTACGAGGAGCAGATCTGGAGAGATATGAAAAAACAACTCCAGGACGAGGTTCATAACATCACCACGCATTTCATCAGGCAGGACATCACCTGTACATCCCGGATCGTCGAGGGCCGCACCGACGAGGAGATCATCACCGAGACACAGGATGGCGGGTATTCACTGGTGGTCATGGGAGCATACGGCAAGAGAGGAAAGGGCAATATGGGGGGGCTTTTCGAAGAGATTGGAGGCAGGATTGACGTACCCCTCCTCGTGGTAAAATGACCGCACCACCCCTCCCACCTCATCGCGAATCCGGTTGAGCCGCGGGATGTCTGAGGGATGTGTGCATCCCGCCCACCCACTCTTTTCAGGTTTCATTTTTCAGATCGGGTATCCCTGATCTCTGTTCGTCCGGAGAGGGTATAGGATAGTTTTATCATCACAGGGACCTATTGGCCCGTGAATACCCGTGGATGAAAATGGTTCCTGTCAGCCATCACCAGAAAATGGTCCAGATTGCAGAGTTGAAGAGGATCGCCATGGAACGATGTAACGAGCGCATCCTCCGTGCCTCCTCATCAACATCACGAAGGCGCGAACCAAACAGCGATGAGAACGACCGGTCCCATCCAACGTCGTTCCTGAAACGCCGCCATGGCCTCTGATGGAGGTATATACATGCCAGAAGAAATAGAAAAATCCCTGCTCAGTCAGATTCGAGAGAAGGAGGATGAATTGAATGCCCGGCTCAACGCGGAGCGGGACCATGCCACGGCACGGCGAAAAGAAGCGGAGGTGGAAGCCCAGAATGTCATCGAACGGGCACATGAGGAGGGTATCGAGGCCGCATCCGCCCATATGGAACAGGAACGCGAACGGACCGCACGCGAGGCGGAGCGTCTGAAGGCCGAAGGCGAGGCCACGGCCGTGCGGGTGAAGGAAGAGGGGATGGACAACATCCCCCGGGCGGCGGACCTCATCGTCCGCAAGGTTGCACCGGGAGGGAGCGATGCTTCAAAAGATGCGGAAAGTGCTGGTCGTCGGACCGCGCAATGACTTTCAGTCGGTCGTTGATGTCCTGTACACCACGGGGACTCTCCATCTCGAGGATGTCACCCGCAAGATTCCCCCCGATGAAGTGTCCATTCAGCAATGGGAGAACGAGACCGGCGAGGAGATACTCAACCTGCTGGTCCGGATCGGGGGGATCATCCAGACACTGCCCGTCGTGGAACCCGATCCACGGCGTCAGCACGAGATCTACCAGGAGCTGTACTGGAAGAGCCATGAGGATGTCGTGGCACGCGCATACCAGGTCATCGAGACACTGGGAGAGAAGACCCGGACCCTGTCCTCCCGAAAGGGCGACATCGAGTATCACCTGACCACACTGCAGCGGTACGAAAAGACCATCGAGAAGATACGGCCGCTCGAGGAGCAGCTCCCCGTTCTCGAGGGATTCGAAGTCACCGTGGTGCTGATCCAGAAGGAGTTCGAGAATGCCCTCTCCCTGATCCGAAAAGAGCTCGAGGGGATCACCCGCAACCAGTACGAGATGATCTCCGCGGATATCGACGAGGATACCATCGCGGCCATCACCGTCTTCAACAAGCGATACTCCGATCAGGTGCACTCGTTCATCTACTCCAAGAACATCAATGAGGTCCGTCTCCCTGCCGAATTTACCGGAAAACCATTCCACGAGGTTCTGGACCTGATCAGAGAGCAGAGGAACGAACTTCAGCGCGAACTCTCCGATGTCGAACAGGAGATGGCCGCGCTCTCCTGGAACTGGTACCAGGAGCTCGCGGTCATCGAGGAGGTTCTCGAAGACAAATACGGGGAGACGCGCGCATTCAGCCAGTTCGGACGGACCGGCTATACCTTCATGATCCTGGGGTGGATCCCTGAACGGGCGCTGGAGAGGACCAGCAGTGCACTGCAGGAGAGTTTCGGTGACCGCGTGGTGGTCCACGAACTGACTCCCCCGCCGGAAGAAGAGGACGAGGCCCCCACCCTGTACGACAACCCGCGCATGGTCCGGCCCTTCGAGTTCCTGATGCAGCTGGCAGGGACTCCCAGCTACTCGGAGATCGATCCCACTCCCCTTCTCGCCATCTTCTTCCCCATCTTCTTTGGAATGATGGTGGGGGATATCGGGTACGGGATCGTCATCCTGGTCTTCGGCTTCGCCATGAAGCGGCGGTTCCCGCAGTACCCCTGGCTCCAGAGCCTGATGTCCATCATGATCATCTCCGCGATACCCACCATATTCTTCGGGTTCCTGTACGGAGAGTTCCTCGGTGATTTCGGCGAGATGCTGGGATGGATCCATCCCATGCATGTCTTCGGGATCACCTGGAACCGGGTGGAGGCGATGCTTCCCATGCTGATTCTCGCCATCGTGATCGGGGTGGTGCACGTATTCACCGGCCTCATCCTCGGGATCATCAATGCAGTCGGGAAGAAACAGAAGAAGCACGTGATCGAGAAGACGGGGATGCTCCTCGCCGTCCTGGGCATCCTGATGGTGGTTACCTGCGCCGCCCGCTTCATCCCCGAGGTGCTCTTCCTCCCCGGCGCCGCTCTCGTGATCATCTCTCTTCCCATGATCATCTATGGAGGCGGGGCCATGGGGCCGATGGAGATCATGGGCACGGTGGGAAACATCCTCTCGTATGCGCGCCTGATGGCGATCGGGATGGCATCGGTGATCCTGGCGGTGGTGGCCAACACGCTGGGGGGCGCCTTCGAGGTGGTGGCGGTTGGGGTGATCGTGGCCGCCCTTCTCCACACGCTGAATATCATTCTGGCCATGTTCAGCCCGTCGCTTCACTCGATCCGTCTCCATATCGTGGAATGCTATTCAAAGTTCTACGAAGGAGGCGGCCGGTTCTACAAACCATTCAAAAAGGAAAAACCCTGGTGATCCCGGGGTTTTTCACCCCTTTCTTCCGTTTTCATTCGTACCATCCAGATATCCGACCCATCACCGTCCTGATCGGTCCCGGCTCTTCTGCCCAGATAGTAAGATTAATATAACGATTGATAATGTGTATTGGGGTTCCCAGAATGGCGTCATTTGAGATCGCATTCGGAGCGGCACTGGCCTTCGGCCTTGGAGCGATTGGAACAGCGTGGGCGCAGTCCCGGATCGGAGCAGCAGGTGCGGGGTCGATCGCTGAAAAACCCGAACTGACCGGGACTGTGATCGTGATGGAGGCCATCCCGGAGACGCTGGTCATCCTTGGGTTCGTCATAGCGGCGATGATCATCCTCATGGTGGACTGACGGGAGTTGTTCGGATCACGGGGGCTCTCCCCCGATCCGGAGATCCGGAATCGAGCGAGGTGGCATATGCCATATGACGGCCTGCTTCAGGAAGTGGAGAGATCCTCAAAAGAGGAGATCCGTGAGGTCCGGGAGCGCACCGATGCAGAGATACGTGCACTGCGTGAGGATGCCGAAAACCGGGCCTGGGAGATCAGAAGGCGACACCTGCACGAGGCTGAGCGGCTTGCTGAAACCGAACGGATAAAGACCCTCTTCCAGGCACGGGCGGACGTGTCGTCACGCATCGCCCAGACACGCCACGAGGTCTACGAGGGTGCCTTCGAGGAGGCGACAGAGCGCCTCCGTGATATTCGCGAACATCCAGAATATCCGGCAATCTTCCAGGCATTACTCCATGAAGCAGTCTCTTTTTTCGAGAACCGGGATCTGGTCATCCATGTCGATCCCGCGGACGAGGAGATCTGCAGGAAGGCGGCGGACGGGATGGGGCTCTCCTGTGAGATTCTTCCCGATATCCAGTGTACCGGCGGATTGATCGTGGAGACGGGGGGCGGTCGGGTGAGACTCGAAAACACCATCGATTCACGGCTGGATCGGGCCCGGGAGAGCATGAAGACGGAGGTATTTTCTGCACTGTTCGAGGGGTGACATGGAGATCGAATACGTCAATGCACGGATCCGGGGAATGAAGAGCAGGTTGTTCCTACGCCAGGATTTCACCGCCCTCATGGCAAAGCCCGATCTCGATGCCGTCGTTGCCGAACTTGAAAAAACGCCCTACGAGAAGGATATCGAACAGGCAAGCGTGAATTTCAGCGGAATCCGGTGCATTGAAGAGGCCCTGCGCCACAACCTCACCCATACCTGCCGGTTGATCCTGGATCTAGTACGGGGCGAGCGTTTTGAGCCGTGCGTCACCCACTTTCTGAATCGCTGGGACATTCACAATATCAAGACCATACTCCGGGGAAAGCACATCCATTCCTCCACCGAGGAGATCCAGGAATGCCTGATGCCCGCCGGGGAGCTGGATGAAGTCACCCTCCGGGAGATGAGCAGACGGGAGGACATCCGGGCGGTGATCGATCTCCTGGCCATGTGGGGATCGGTCTATGCCCGCCCCCTCAGCCAGGTGTACGGAGAATACCTGGAGGAGAAGGATCTGAAGATTCTGGAACACGAGCTCGATCGATTCTATTTCACACATGCCCTCGCATCGGTGAACAGGCGGGGATACGCATACCGGCTCGTCCGGGATGTGCTCTCCTGCGAGATCGATATCACCAATCTCAAGACGGTCCTGAAAATACTGCGCGAACGCCCCCCGCTGGAAGAGCCCGAGCAACTCCTCCTCGGGGGCGGACGTTATCTTCTGGTGGAGGATCTGCTCGCACTGATGGACGCATCAGGCCTCGATGATGCGATCTTCTCTCTTGAACGGACGCCCTACCGGTTCCTCTCGCATCTGGTCGCCGAAGGAGGACCGGTTGCGTTGTCGACCATCGAGAAGGAACTGGATAATTACCTGACCCGCCAGGGCATCGACGCGCTGAAGGGCGATCCCCTCAGTGCGGCCATACCGTTCGGGTACATCTGGGCCAAACTGAATGAGACAAAGAACATCCGGGTCATCGCCCGATGCAAGACGGCGGGGCTTGCCGGGGAGGACCTGATGGAGGAGCTGGTGTATGTATAGATTCATCGTGGTCACCGATCCCGATACCTCTCCGGGATTCCGACTGGCAGGGGTGGAAGTGCGGGAAGCGGCGGATATCCAGTCCGCTCATGAGATCATCTCATCGCTGGTCTATCAGGACGATACCGGCATCGTGGCAGTGAACGAGGAGTTCATGGCCACCATCGACGGGAAGGTGCTGGAGCAGATCGAGAATACCTACCGCCCGATCATCATCCCCATTCCCACCCCTGCCCGGGATGTGGACCGGAGGAGCTATGTGGAGCGTCTGCTCCAGCGGGCGATCGGGTACAATATTGTGGTGAGTTGAGGGCTATGGAGCAAGGACGTGTTGCACGGATCTCCGGGCCGGTGGTCATCGCGGAGAGGATGCGCGGATCCCGGATGTACGATGTGGTCAGAGTGGGCCACGAGAACCTCAACGGGGAGGTGATCCGCCTCGATGATGATGAGGCAGTCATCCAGGTCTACGAGGAGACCACCGGCCTCGAGGTGGGAGAACCGGTCATATCCACTGCCCGGCCGCTCAGTGTCGAGCTCGGCCCGGGACTGCTCGGATCCATCTATGACGGAATCCAGCGACCGCTCCCCGAACTGATGAAAGAGAGCGGGAACTTCATATCACGGGGCATCACCGTCCCCGGCCTGAACCGGAACCGACGATGGGAGTTTACCCCTTTGGTGGGGCCCGGTGATGCGGTGGGGGAGGGGGACGTCCTCGGTACGGTCCCCGAGTACCATGTGGAGCACCGCATCATGGTCCCTCCCGGTATCACCGGTGCGGTGGAGACGATCGAGGCAGGAGAGTTCCAGATCGAGGAGACGGTATGCGTGCTGGAGGGCGGGAAAGAGATCTCACTCCTCCAGCACTGGCCGGTTCGGAAGAACCGTCCGTATGCAAAGAAACTCGATCCCGAGGTGCCGCTGCTGACCGGCCAGCGGATATTCGATTCCCTCTTTCCCGTCTCCAAGGGGGGAACAGCGATGATTCCCGGCGGATTTGGAACGGGAAAGACCGTCTCGGAACAGACGCTCGCAAAATGGTCCGACACGCAGATCGTGGTGTACATCGGCTGCGGGGAGCGGGGCAACGAAATGACCGATGTCCTCACCGAGTTCCCTGAGCTGGTGGATCCGCGGACCAACTATCCCCTCATCGAGCGGACGGTGCTGATCGCGAACACGAGCAACATGCCGGTGGCGGCGCGTGAGGCATCGATCTACACGGGGATCACCATCGCGGAGTATTACCGGGACATGGGGTATGACGTGGCGCTGATGGCGGACTCGACGTCGCGGTGGGGCGAGGCTCTCCGCGAAGTCTCCGGGAGGCTGGAGGAGATGCCCGGGGAGGAGGGGTACCCCGCCTACCTCGCCTCCCGCCTCGCCGCCTTCTATGAACGCGCCGGACGCGTGGTCTGTTCCGGCACAGGGGACCGCCTCGGATCGGTGACCATCGTCGGTGCGGTCTCCCCGCCGGGCGGTGACTTCTCCGAGCCCATCACCCAGAACACGCTGCGCATCGCAGGAACGTTCTGGGCCCTGGACACGAGCCTTGCCAACCGCCGCCATTTCCCGGCGATCAACTGGATCAAGAGTTATTCATTGTACCTGGACAGCGTCGAGGAGTGGTACACCGAGCGTTTCGCCGGGGAATGGAGAACCCTCCGCGATCGGGCCATGCTCCTCCTTCAAAAAGAAGTGGAGCTCCAGGAGATCGTCCAGCTGGTGGGTCCTGATGCCCTCCCCGAGAACGAGAAGGCGATACTGGAGGTGACCCGGATGCTCCGCGAGGACTATCTCCAGCAGAGCGCCTATGATCCGGTGGACAGCTTCTGCCCGCTCGAAAAGCAGTACTGGATGTTGCGGGTGATACTCTCACTCTATGATGCGGTCCGGGTGGCGATGGATCGCGGGGTGAGCCTCAGGCAGATCCTGGATCTTCCCATCAAGACCGAGATCGCCCGGATGAAGGAGTTCGAAGAGATCGACCGGGTGAAAGAGCTCGCCGATCGGGTGAACCGGGATATCACCGCACTGGAGGTGGCTGCATGACCGAACCGGTGCTGACCACCCGGGACTTTCGCACGGTCTCCTATGTCTCCGGTCCCCTGATCTTTGTTGAAGGGATATCGAAGGTCTCCTTCGGTGAGATGGTCCGGATATTTCCCCCGGACGGGATCGAGAGGCGGGGGCAGGTCCTGGATATATCGAGGGACATGGCGGTGGTTCAGGTCTTTGAGGGGACCAGCGGCATCGATGACCTCTCCACCAGCGTTCGGTTCACCGGGGAATCGGCAAAGATCGATGTCTCCGTGGAGATGCTCGGTCGGATATTTGACGGCACCGGCAATCCCCGGGACGGGGGGCCGAGGATCATCCCGGAGGACCGGGTGGACATCGACGGCCTCCCCATCAATCCCTATGCCCGGGACAAACCGGCGGACTTCATCCAGACGGGGATGTCCGCCATCGACTGCCTGAACACACTGGTCCGGGGCCAGAAACTGCCCATCTTCTCGGGGTCGGGCCTGCCGGCCAACCAGCTCGCCGCCCAGATCGCCCGCCAGTCCCGGGTGCGGGGCGAGGGAGAGCGGTTCGCGGTTGTCTTTGCCGCGATGGGGATCACCTACAAGGAGGCCTCTTTCTTCATGAAGGACTTCGAACGGACCGGCGCGCTCGAGCGGGTGGTCTTCTTCCTGAACCTCGCCGATGACCCCACCATCGAGCGGATCGCGACACCCCGGTGTGCACTCTCGGTCGCGGAGTACCTGGCCTACACCCATGATCTCCATGTGCTGGTCATCCTGACCGATATGACCAACTACTGCGAGGCGCTCCGGGAGATCTCCACCGCCCGGGAGGAGGTACCGGGACGGCGGGGGTACCCGGGATACATGTACACCGATCTGGCGAGTATATACGAGCGTGCCGGGCGAATCACCGGAAAACCCGGGTCCATCACCCAGATCCCCATCCTGACCATGCCCGACGACGACATCACCCACCCGGTCCCCGACCTCACCGGGTACATCACCGAGGGACAGATCGTGCTCTCCCGCGATCTCTATCGCCGGGGAGTCAGCCCGCCCATCGATGTGCTCCCCTGCCTCTCGCGACTGATGAATCTGGGGATCGGGCCGGAGAAGACACGGGACGATCACCGGGAAGTCGCCGACCAGCTCTATGCATCGTATGCCTATGGCCGCGATCTGCGCAGACTGGTCTCCATCGTGGGAGAAGAGGCCCTCTCCGAGACAGACAAGATGTACCTGGACTTCGCCGAAGAGTTCGAGAAGCGGTTCATATCGCAGGGAGACGAGAACCGCCCCATCGAGACCACCCTCTCCATCGGGTGGGACCTGTTCAGCATGCTGCCGGTGGAGGAACTGAAACGGGTCCGGGAGGAACACATCCAGGCATACCTCCCCACGGCGGAGAGTGAGTGAGCGATGGAGCAGGTCAAACCGACCCGCATGGAGCTGATCAGGAAACGGGAACAGATCACGCTCGCCGAACAGGGACGGGATCTCCTGAAAGAGAAGATGGATGCATTGATCCGCGAATTCTTCTCCATCATGCACGATGTCTCCCGGTCACGGCATGAACTCGAGAGCATCGCCGACGCCGCTCACCTCTCCCTGATGGCGGCGATGGGGGTGGAAGATCCGATCACCCTCAAGTCCGCGTCATTCGCGACCAGGCGGCGGATCACCCTGGATATCCAGGGAAAAAACATCATGGGGGTCCCGGTTCCCGTCATCGAGAAACGACGGGTCTCCCGCAGCATGATGGATCGCGGCTATTCCATCATCGGGACCAGCGGACGGATCGATGAGACTGCCGAACAGTTCGAAACGCAACTCGATCTCATCATCCAGCTCGCGGAGACAGAGACGGCGCTTCGCCGCCTCGGGGGAGAGATCCAGATGACCCGCCGGCGGGTCAATGCCCTCGACCAGGTGGTCATCCCGGAACTCAGAAAACAGGCGAAATATATCAAGATCACCATCGAGGAGCGGGAACGTGAGGACCTCTTCCGGCTCAAGAAAGTGAAGAAGATCATCTCCACGAAGCGGGAGAGGCGCCAGCAGGCCCGCGAAGAGGCGGGCGAGGGATCGATCAGCGGGGCTTCGTAAGAATCCGGTGGATGTCGTCCACCGCTTTTCTCTCTCCTATCTCCCTGTTTTCGAGTGCCTTCCCTATACCGAGGATCTCCTCGATATCTTCAGAGCGCATCCGGGAGAAGACAATACTGTCCCATTCATCCCGGGAGACGGAGACCCAGACCTGCCCGAGAAGGTGGGAGAGGAGCTGGTGATCCGACTGAGTGAACGATGTCCACGTTACTCCCAGATTGCGCCGTATCTTCTCCACCGCATCCCATACCGCTTTCTTCTCCTGCATCTCGAAGATGCGTCGACCCAGTTCATCCCTGGTGATCTCGGGCATTCTCATCTCCTCGTCAGGGTAGGCAGCGGTTCGCGGTTCCCCTTCAAATACCTTGCGGCCGTCCTCGGCCCATTCAGGACGAGAGTACTCCCACCAGCACGAGTACCCAGAGCGCGACCCCGATGATGATGGACACTGCGGCACAGATGCGTGCAGCGAGCAGGATGACGCCGAGACGGGCCCGGAATTCCGGGTTTTTCAGACGGGCTTCCAGCCAGGGATCGGTCATGTGCAGATGTCAGCGGGGCGATGACTCCCGCAGGTCCCTTTCTTCGAGTATTTTTTTGGTTCGTTTCCGCCGGAAAAAGTCCTCCCGTTCCAGTTCCTGGATGTGTGCCTCTATCCGTCGTTCTGTGGCCTGTATACGGGGTATCTGGATGTGTTCGAGAGCGTTCACCCGGCGTTTGGTGCTCTCCGTGGCGTGTGACAGACTCTCAATCGCCGTCTCGATCTCCGCATACACGAGGATCTCCCGGAGCGCCCGGTCGAAGGCGTCCATCGCCTCGTCCACCTCTGCCGGTGCCGTTGCCGGGGTGTACCCCCGTGGCCCCCTCCGCAGCCGGGTGGGGATCTCCATCCGGGGAACGGGGACCCCCATCACCTGCCGTGTACCCCCCTCGATCATCTGGATCGGGGGAGCCGCATACGATATCTCCCGAAGAGTCTGTTCACCGGCGGCCATCCGCGCCCGGGCAAGGTGTGCATATGCCTCCTCCATCGCCGTTACCATGCGATCCCGCGCATCCAGATACTCCTCCAGGAGCCGGAACAGCTCGAGAACCATCGCATCCCGCTTTTCCTCCAGCAGATCGTGCCCCTTCCGGGCCAGCGCCTCCCGGCGCCGGAGTTTCAGAAGCTCCATCCGGGTGGGTTTGATGCCGGAAAGCGTCTTTTCAGCCACCGCTCTCCTCCCGGTGGGCGGGATGGTACCGCTCCACCAGCTCCGGATCGATGCGGTTCAGTTCCGATTCGGGGAGGACGGTGAGAAGCTCCCAGGCCAGGTCGAGCGTTTCAGCGATGGTCCGCCTCATTTCCGGACCCTGGGCAATGAATCTCTCCTCGAACTCATCGGCGAAGTTCAGGTACATCCGGTCCGCTTCGGAGAGGGCTTCCTCCCCGACCACCGCCACCAGGCTCCGTAGTTTCTGGCCTTCCGCATAGGCGGAGTAGAGCTGGTCATTGACGTCTCCATGGTCTTCCCGCGTTCTCTCTGGCCCGATTCCTCCCTGCATGAGCCGGGAGAGGCAGGGAAGCACATCGATGGGCGGATAGATACCCTGTCGATGGAGATCGCGGGAGAGCACGATCTGTCCCTCGGTGATGTACCCGGTGAGGTCGGGGACCGGGTGGGTGATGTCGTCGTCGGGCATGGTCAGGATGGGGATCTGGGTGATGGACCCGGGTTTTCCGGTGATTCGCCCGGCACGCTCGTATATACTCGCCAGATCGGTGTACAGGTATCCCGGGTACCCCCGCCGTCCCGGTACCTCCTCCCGGGCGGAGGAGATCTCCCGGAGCGCCTCGCAGTAGTTGGTCATATCGGTCAGCAGCACCACGACATGCATTCCCCTCTCGAATGCGAGGTACTCGGCCGCCGTGCAGGCGAGTCTCGGGGTCAGGAATCGTTCGATGACCGGGTCGTCGGCGAGGTTCAGGAAGAAGAGGGTTCGCTCCAGCGCACCGGTGTCCCGGAAATCCCGCATGAAGAAATCCGCCTCTTCGTGCGTAATTCCCATCGCTCCGAATATCACCGCCATGGGTTCCTCGCTCCCCGGCACCCGTGCCTGACGGGTGATCTGGGCGGCGAGCAGGTTGTGGGGCAGTCCTGACCCCGAGAAGATGGGCAGTTTCTGCCCCCGGACCAGTGTGTTCATCCCGTCGATGGCGGATATGCCCGTTTCGATGAAATCACGCGGGAACGTGCGGGCGGTGGGATTGATGGGGGCGCCGTGTATGTCGAGCACTTCCTCGGGGATGATCGCACCCCCGCCGTCGATGGGGCGTGCCGACCCATCGAGCATCCGTCCCAGCATATCCTCCGAGACTCCCAGCCGGAGGGGGTGGCCGGTGAATCGCACGGAGGTGACGTCGGTATCCAGGTCCCGGGTCCCCCCGAAGACCTGGATGATCGCCACGGTCTGCCGCGATTCGAGCACCTGGCCCATCTTCTTCTCGCCCGATGGCATGGTCACCTCCACGACCTCCCCGTAGGCGGCGCCCTGCACGTCCTGCACCACGATCAGCGGGCCGCTGACACTGCGCACGGTGGCATACTCCGCGCTTGCATCGACCATTCACGCACCTCCACCGGGCGTCTTCCCTCCGGTGAGCGTATCGAACTGATCCGCGATATCCTGCTCGATGGCGCTGAACCGGTCTTCCCACTCATCTTCCGGCACGGTGCCCATGCGGGCAAGCCTCTGACGGACCGGAAGCGCCCAGATCCGGTCCAGAGAAACACCGGATCGCACCGCCGTCCGGGCCCGTTCCCGGAACCGCGAGATGATCTGGAGCATGCGGTACTGTTTCCGGGGAGGACAGTAGGTGTCCACCGGGTGGAAGGCGTTCTGTATCAGAAAACCCTCCTTCAGCATATCCGCGATCAGGAGGACCAGGCGATCCTCCTCCGGCAGGACATCCGATCCCACCAGCTGGACCATCTCCTCCAGTTCACTCTCTTTCTGGAGGACCGCCATCATCTCACGACGCATGGCGTCCCACCCCTCACCGATCTCCCGTTCCCACCAGCTCCTGACTGCCGGGATGTACAGCGAGTAGGAGGTGAGCCAGTTGATCGCGGGGAAGTGCCGCCTGTTGGCCAGCTCCGCATCAAGCGCCCAGAATACCTTGACGATGCGCAGCGTGTTCTGGGTGATGGGCTCGGAGAAGTCGCCGCCCGGCGGCGAGACGGCCCCGATGACCGATATGGATCCCGTCCTTCCGTCGGCCCCCGAGCAGACCACGCGTCCGGCGCGTTCGTAGAAGGCGGCGAGGCGGGAGGCAAGGTAGGCGGGGTATCCCTCCTCCCCGGGCATCTCCTCCAGCCTCCCGGAGACTTCGCGGAGGGCCTCGCCCCACCGCGACGTCGAGTCCGCCATCAGCGCCACGTCATACCCCATGTCCCGGTAATACTCCGCGATGGTGATCCCCGTGTAGATCGATGCCTCACGCGCCGCCACCGGCATGTTGCTCGTGTTCGCGATCAGCACCGTCCGGTTCATCAGGGGATCACCGGTGTGGGGATCGGTGAGCCCGGGAAACTCCCGGAGCACATCCGCCATCTCGTTTCCCCGCTCACCGCACCCGACATAGACCACGATGTCCGCGTCCGCCCATTTTGCGAGCGTCTGCTGGACGACCGTCTTTCCCGACCCGAACGGGCCGGGGATGGCATCGGTTCCCCCCTTGGCGAGCGGGAAGAAGGTATCGAGGGTTCGCTGCCCGGTGATCAGGGGTACCTCGGGTTGCATCCGTGCATGAAACGGCCGGGCATGGCGCACCGGCCACCGCTGGAGCATCGATACCGGGTGCGTCGCCTTGCCCCGCTGTATCCTGGCGATCTCCTCTTCGATGGTATAGCGCCCCTCGGCCGCGATCTCCGTGACGGTCCCCTCCACCCCGGGAGGAACCATGATGTGGTGGACCAGATGTGCCGTTTCCGGCACGGTTCCGAGGAGATCGCCGGGCCCGACGGGGGTTCCCGCCTCCACCGCCGGGGTGAACGCCCACCGGGTCTCCCTCGAAAGGGGCCAGACGAATGCTCCCCGCTCGATATATTCCCCGGTCTCTTCCCGTATCAGTTCCAGCGGGCGCTGGATACCGTCGTAGATGGTCCCCAGGAGACCGGGGGCCAGTTCCACGGAGAGCGGCATATCGGTCCCCTTCACCATCTTTCCCGGGGTGAGACCGGTGGTCTCCTCGTAGACCTGGATGGTGGCCACGTCCTCTTCCAGCTCGATGATCTCGCCGATCAGTTCCCGGTCACCGACGCGGACCAGCTCATACATACGTGCACCGGTCATCCCTTTCGCCTTGACCACCGGCCCTGCCACCTGAATGATGACCCCGTTATCCACCGCCATGCGCATCTCCTCCTTCCTCGCTTTTTCCGATATCGATGCCGACCGCCCGCCTGATCCTCTCCCGGACCAGATCCCGGGAGACCGCCGGCCCGCCACTCCCGGGGACCGCGACAATCAGGGGGTAGACCTCCCGGCGGGTCTCGCGGGACGACGCCCGGACGTGGGGGGCAAGCGTGTCCTCGCAGATCACCACCCCCACCTCCGGGTCCCGGCAGATCTCTTCGAAGATCGCCTGCGCTTCATCGCCGTCTGCGGCCACCTCTGCAGGGGAGACGCCGACCAGGCGAAAACCGGTGACCATGTCCGGCCCCCCGATCACCGCGACCTTCATGTGGCGTCCTCCCGACAGACGGCACCTGAAAGCCGATCCGGACACTGTGCCACCACGCCCCAGAAGAGACCGCGGAGGTTGCGGGTCTCGTACTCCCGGGCCACCAGGTACCGGATCAGTGGTCCGGCACTGTGCGAATACACCACGTCCAGGTTGAATGCGATCTCCAGCACATACTCGTCGAGGGCATGTTCGCAGGAGACAAGGCTGCCGCTTTCGGCATACTCCTGGAGGCTTTCATCCAGCACCGGCCCGAAGGGAGTGTCCCGCACCAGGTCCGCGATGATCAAAACCCCGGACGACTCCACCATCCGGCCGAGGAGAGGTTCGGGGAGCGACGGGGACGGCGGGAGGAGCGCCGCCCGGATATCCTCCTTCTCCCGGCCGTCCGCGATCCCCCGGAGCACGGTCCGGAGATTGTGGACGGACGAGACGCAATCGACATAGGCGCTCACCTCGGCGGTGTGGAACGACCCAACGGACAGGCGGGATGCCGCCAGGCGATCGAAGGCGAATCGATGGAGCCTGCGTTCAAATGGCTCCACGACTCCTTCTTCAGTGAATTCGATCAACCCATCGGCCAGTACCGGCCCGTACGGCGTGTGGGCCAGTTCCAGCACCAGCTGTTCCACGTCCGCTGCCTCTGCCATCGCGTCCACCAGGCGGGGGGTGATCTCCACCAGTGGCTCCACCCGCTCCCGGATCTCGTCGGGGGGGCGCCCGCCCGCTTTCATGCGTAACGCCCCGATGAGCATCCTGGTCTCATGCAGGAGGCTGCATGCCCTGAAGAAGGGTTTGATCCCGTCCGGCACGGTTGAAGGGAGATCCTGCATCTCCTGGACATACCTGTCCCACAGCTGACGCTCAAGCGCTTCCGCTGATTCCCGGGCAGGATCGATCCAGGGAAAATACTGTCGGGATTTCTCAGCCGCATCCCGAAGAGAACCGCTTTCGGCGATCTCCCGCAGAATATCGCACCTGACCATCGGGTTCCCGATGGCCCGGACCCGGGCATTGGGTGCCGCACACGATGCAATGGTCAAAAGCGGCGTGAAATATCCCATGAACACGATGATCAGAATGACCAGGAGAATGATGATCAGAAACACCGCTGCGACCAGGACGACCTCGGATAATCCTAACTGAGACGCGATATCCGCAATGATCATCTCCAGGTCGTCCATATTCACGCCTCTCCAAACAGAATGCCGGCAATCCGCCGAAAGAGTTCCTGCCTCTTGCGATTCATACGGGCCTCGAAGGTCTGATCGATCACCATCCGCCCGCCCGGTGACTTCAGGATCACCCCCCCGCGGGTCAGGGTGCATTCCGATCCCACCCGGATGGGGACCCCATCATCACGCATCCCGGCCACCAGAGATTCGACAATCTCCCGGTCTTCCTCAGCGGGGATGACGGTGATCTCTTCTGCCTCGAATGCATCCACCGAGCGGGAAAGGATCTCCTCGAGGGATCGTGTGTAGGCTTCTCGATCGCGAAAACCCGCGAGCTGCTCCCGTGCCCGGGAGAAGGTTTCGTTGATCGCCATCTCCTTCTCTGACCTGACCATCTGCTGGGCTTCCAGCGCGGCCTGTGAGCGGATCCTGGCGGTCATTTGTGAGATTTCCCGCTGCTTCTCTTTCATGATGCGAGTATATTCCTCCATACCCTCCTTCTCTGCATTCCGGATGATGGTGGCCACTTCCTCCCCGGCATGGCGATGAATGGTCTCGATCTGTTTCTCTGCGTCCATCCTGATCCGGGCGATAATCTGGTCGACCCCCATCATCAGACCTCCATCATCCCCCGATGAGACCGATGCCGAACATGATCAGGATGGCGACGAGCAGGCCGAAGATCGCAAACGTCTCTGACATTACCGCAAAGATCAGCGCCCGTCCCATCATCTCCGATCGACGGGACGTGGCCATGATGCCGGCTCCGGCAGTGATCCCCTGGCCGATACCGGAGAGGCCCGCCACGCCCACCGCGATGCCCGCCCCGATGGCGGAGACCCCCATGGCCACGGTGAGATCGAAGGCCCCGGTGAACATCCCGGCAAACGCCATGATCAGGATCGCCACCAGAAGGCCGTAGATCGCCTGCGTCTCGGGAAGCACCGAGAAGACCAGACCACGGCCGAACATCTCGCCCTTCTCCGCGGTGGCCCCGATCCCGCCGCTTGCCGCGATCCCCTGGCCGATACCGGAGAGGCCCGCCACGCCCACCGCAAGGCCGCAGCCCACCGCCGCAAGACCCACCGCCGTGGTCGCGTCGAAGACACCGGTGAACATCCCGGTGAACGCCATGATCAGGATCGCCACCAGAAGGCCGTAGATCGCCTGCGTCTCGGGAAGCACCGAGAAGACCAGACCACGGCCGAACATCTCGCCCTTCTCCGCGGTGGCCCCGATCCCGCCGCTTGCCGCGATCCCCTGGCCGATACCGGAGAGGCCCGCCACGCCCACCGCAAGGCCGCAGCCCACCGCCGCAAGACCCACCGCCGTGGTCGCGTCGAAGACACCGGTGAACATCCCGGTGAACGCCATGATCAGGATCGCCACCAGAAGGCCGTAGATCGCCTGCGTCTCGGGAAGCACCGAGAAGACCATGCTCCGGCCGATGGTGGAGGTATCGACTTCTGCGGCGGAAATACCGGCTGCAGACGCGATCCCCTGCCCGATGGCGGAGAGCCCCGCCATTCCCACCGCGAGGCCGCAGCCCACCGCCGCAAAGCCGATGGCAAGCGGGACCTCGATCCCCGCTCCGCCGAGCATCCCCGTGGCGATGAGCAGCAGGATCGCGGTGAGAAGCCCATAGATACCCTGCGTCTGCGGCAGGGCCTGGAAGACGAGCGCCATACCAAAACGCTCCTCGCGAACCGCAGTCACCCCTGCGGCAGCCGCTCCTGCAATGCCCACTCCGATGCCCGCCCCGATGGCGGACAGCCCGACGGCCAGTCCCGCGCCCACCAGCACGAGCACGTTGCCCATTCCCACCGGCATCACTCATCACCCCGGAGGACGGTGATCTCCCGGGAGGCCGCAAAGGGAGTGTACGCCCGTCCGCCCCCGGTATAGAACCGCCCGAAGAACTCCACGTACTGGAGCCTCAACGAATGGACGAACGCCCCGAGAGACTGGAGGGAGAAATTGAAGAGGTGCCCCCCCATCCAGACCACCGCCGCACCGATGACCATCAGCGGATGGATCGCGGCCACCATCACGGCCAGGATGTTGATGGTCATGGCGATCCCCCCGGTGGCCAGGGCCAGCGCCAGGAGGCGTGCATAGGAGAGCCAGTCTCCCAGGTACCCGGTGACACTGAAGAATCCCAGCGGACCCTCCCGGACAAAGAGCAGGGCGAGACCGATGATCGCGCCGGAGTAGGCGATGACCGAGAGTGATGCATCCGGGACCATCCATCCAAAGAACCCGGCGAGCAGGATGGCTGCCGAGGGCTGGAGGATGAACCAGGGGATCTGCCCGTGGAAGATCTCCCGCATACTCCCCCGCCGGACGTTCTGGAACACGGCGAGAACCAGCCCCAGGTTGAGCTGGACCAGCCCGATGACCAGGGCCAGCACCAGGAAATCGATGGGGCCCTGGAGCGGGCTGATCACGGCGAGGGGGGGAGTGATGCCCAGGAACCGCGGAAGGAGGTCGCCACAGTATCCTCCCTGGAGGACGCCCCAGACGACCGTGGCCGCACCCGCCGCCAGGAGAACGAGGCTTGCATCGCCGATGGTCCTGCTCGCCTGTCCCGCTCCCCGGTACAGCATGAATGCGGCGATCATGATCACCGCCCCGTAGATCGCATCACCAAGCATCAACCCGAAGAAGAAGACCAGTGTCGGGCCGATGAAGAGAGTGGGATCGATCTCGTCGTACCGGGGACGGGAGAACATGGTGGTGAGGAACGCAAACGGCCGGAGCCACGGGGGGTGGTCGTAGGCCACCGGGACTCCGTCCGGGTTGGTCTCCGGATCAAAGACGTCGCAGATGACATGGCCCTCTGCCGCCGTTCCGGCAACCTGCTCCAGATCATCCGAATCATCAGCGATCACCCATCCCTCGATCGCCACGGTCTCCCGGGTCTCACCGAGGGCACGCCGCACCTCCTCCCGCTCACGGGCGATCCTGATCTCCTCGCGCATGACCGCCAGCGGACGGCGCCTTGCTACCGCCAGATCGTAGAGTTCGGTTTGGATGTTCTTCTGTCTGTCACGGAGATCGTCCGCTTCCCGGGAGAGTGCCTCGATGAGATCCCCCGGGCGGCCGGACAGATCTCCGGTATCGATCATTCGAAACCGGGAATCACTGACCAGGTCCAGCAGAGCGTCCCGGTGGTCCCGGGTGACGGCCACGAGAACCAGATAGTCTTCATCCGCCCGGGCCTGATCGACGACCAGCTCGCCGGTGATGCCCTGGAGGCGGTCCATGAACCAGTCCAGACGATCGGGCTCCACCCGGACCGCCCGCACCGAGAGGTAGGGGGAATCACCGATATGGCCGAGGTCGATGTCCAGGGGTTCGAAGAGCCGGATGACCCCCACCCACTCGTTGATCAGGGCCAGTCTCTCATCGATCTCTCCGATCTCCCGTCGGAGTCCGATCGCGCGGGAAGACGAGGTGATCAGGCGATCCGCTTCCTCGAAAAGGACCGGGCCGGGTCTTCGATCAACCCGTTCCGGTGGCTGCAGCGAGGGGAAGAGGAGACTCCTCAGCAGACCTCCCTCTTCCTCAGGGGGGAGGGCATCCAGCACCGCGTCGATCTGAATGGCGTACTCCGTGCAGGTGGTATAGTCGGCGGTGCGTTCACCCGCACGAAAGAGCTCCCGGTACTCACCCGGTGATTCCCGTATATCGGTGATCTCCATGAGCCCGGTTTCGTGCAGGGCAGAAAGGCACGCGGGCAGGTATGACCGGTGAACCACCAGGAGAGCCCGCTTCATCTCAGCCGGCAGGAGCATCATCGACCCCGGTCACTTCTCTGATGATCAGACGGACTGCCTCCTGGATACGGTCTTCCGCCTGAACCCGGAGGCTTTCTCTGGCGGTATTCGCTTCCCGTATCAATCGGTCTGCGTCTGAATGTGCCTTCTTCTCTTCTTCCTCCCAGATGCGGGCCGCCTCTTCTGCCGCCTCCCGGCGTTTCTTCGCGATGATCTCCTCCGCTTCTGTGCGCGCCTGGTCTACACGCCTTCTGGCCTCTTCCCGTGCATCATCAATCCTCTGGAGTGCGCCCGCTTCGGCGTCCTTGATGCGTTCTATCTCATGGCGTGCCATCACGAAACTCCGTCCGCAGATAGGGGAGGGTTACTCACGGCTGCTTTTATAATTTTTCTGGTCGGATGGCGATCTCCCCGGAGAGGGGGACAAAGCCGGTCGGATTCGATCCGGTCAGATTGCGGGGGCTCGCCGTGACCGTCAGCCAGGCGGGCCCTCCACCGCCTCAAGCGCACCCGGCGCCGGTGTGGGGCGGGCACCGCCCGGTTCCACCGAGGTCTGGAGGATGAGCCGGGGGGTGGCGTCGATCTCCACTCTCCCCTCATCCATCACGAAATCGAGCACATGCCCGCCACTCATGCGATCCTTATCGAGATAATGGAAGTGCGATCCGGGCACTGCAATGCCCCGTGAAGCGTTTGGCGACCAGACGCCCACCAGCACACCGCGGGATCCATTGTCAAAGAAGATTTTCTGTTCGGCGGCGGCATCCGGGAGCGGAGGGTAGGGGAGATGCTGGGGAGGAATGCTCCGGGTGCACATGGTCCGAAACCGCCCTTCAGCACGTATCAGGTACCACTGATCCGCGGAGGGGACACGTTCCCGGAAAAATGCATCGAATGCCGCCGCGGTGAGGGGGCGATCCACCGTCACCACCAGGTCGGGTTCGAACCAGCTGACCGAGGCGTATGGGACGGTCACCGTATCGTTCAGGAGAATGACCTCCCCGCTGGCCCGGGCCAGGTAGAACCTGCCACCTTCGGCGATCAGTTCTCCATCGAGGCCATGGGTGGTTCCAATCCCGGTATCGCCGTGGGATCGCAGTTCCTGAATGGTGATCGTCCCGTTGTAGCACCCGGCCATCACCGAATCGATGGTGGAGACCTGGAAGAGGAGATCGCGATCCACCTCCGCGGGCCAGAACAGGATCGCGCCGGCCGCACCACAGGCCATACCCAGGATGAGAACGGAGATGAGAACGCCCGCCCGCACCGTCATCACCGTCTGGCCCTACTCGCCCTCTTCCTCGTCTCCATCCCCCTGCCCGATCTTCGCAAGCGCCCGCCTGGCAGTCTCCCGCACGTCCTCATCCGGGTCCTCAAGAACGTCTTCGAGCGCTTTTTGCGCCCGTTCATCTCCGATGGATCCCAGCGCCCAGATGGCATCCAGGCGCACCTTCTTCTTTCGATCCTGGACCAGCGGGATGAGGGGCTCCACCGCCCGGGGATCCTCCAGTTTGCCGAGGGCCCACGCAGCACCCTTGCGGAGCCACTGGCTGTCACTCCCGAGACACCGTATCAGCGGCTCCACCGCCCGGAGATCCCCGATCTTCCCAAGCGACCTGGCGGCCAGCCAGGAGACATCGACATATTCGTCCTCGAGGGCGTGAATGAGCGGTTCAACCGCTTCGGTGGCCCGGATATCACCGAGGCGCTCTGCCGCCTTCCACCGGTAGACCAGGTGCGGTGAGTCAAGGAGAGCGATCAGCCCAGAGATCCGTTCCTCCCGGGGGATTTCTTCCGGGGGATCGTCATTCTCCGAGCCGGGATCAGAAGGGGACGCCATAATATCTGCCTCTGCCTCCTTCTCCCACGCATCACGAATAAGGGTTTCCATCCGCCCCTGCAGGGCGTATCCGCCACCTACAGGGCAACCCGTTTCATGCCCTGCCGCACCTCGAGAGAGACATCGAGGGCATGGACACTGTGGGTGAGTGCACCGATACTGATCACATCCACCCCCGCAGCGGCATACTCCGCGGCATTGGCGGCGGTAATCCCCCCGGAGACCTCCACCACGCGTTCCCGGAGTCCCGCTTTTGCGAGGGAGTCCACACAGTGCCTGACCTCCGCGGGGTTCATGTTGTCCAGGAGAAGGATATCTGCGCCCAGGCGGGCAGCGGTGAGCGCCTGGTCGACCGTCTCCACCTCCACCTCGATCCAGCGGTACCGTGAGGACTCCACCGCCCGGGCCATCGCCTCCTCCAGGGAGACGAGCGCCAGGTGATTGTCCTTGATGAGGATCCCGTCGGAGAGGCCGAACCGGTGCGTATCGCCTCCGCCGAGCGCCACGGCCTTTTTGTCCAGTGTCCGGAGACCGGGGGCGGTTTTCCGGGTGGAGGCGATACGAACCGAGGGGGTGATCCGGGCGACCGCGTCCACCACCGCCCGGGTGGCGGTGGCGATCCCCGACATCCGGCCGATCAGGTTGAGGGCGGTCCGCTCCACCAGCAGAATCGCCCGGGCATCCCCGTACACCTCACAGAGGACCGATCCCCTCTCCACCCTCTCGCCATCCCGGACCCGATCCCTGATCCTGGCTCCAAAATGGCCGAAGAGCTGGTCTGCCTCCTCGAGACCGGCGATGATGCCACTCTCCCGGGCGATGATATCCGCATGGCACTCCGATGACGGCACGATCGCCCCGGAGGTGACATCTCCGTAAGGTGCGTCCTCCTGGAGGAAACGGAGCAGATCCTCCAGCACCGGCGTCTTCGGACCTGGCGAGGTCATGTGCCCACCCGTATGGGATTCTCGAGGTTCCTGAGCAGGGTGAGGATGGAAAGGGCCGCCATGTAACTGGTGGCGGGATTCTCCGGGCTGGGGAGATTTCGCACCCGGATATAGATCTCTCCGAATTCGCCTTCCGCGAAGACCTCGTGCACGTTGCGATCGATGGCCGGGTCCGCCCACAGCTCCACCTCGGCGTCCTGTCCGGCGGCGAGACTGAGAGCCACGGCGACATTGATATTCTTGGGATATTGCTTGATGCAGTCCTCCGCCGCCCCTTCGAATATCATGCGGCGGTCATCGACGGATGCACCAAGGGAGCCCGGCGGTTTGGTGGTCCTGAGGAGGAGGCGGTCGATCCGGGCGATCTGCCCGATCTTCAGGTTGTCCAGTCCGGCGACTGCACCGCTCGGGATATGGACTTTTCTGCCGCACTCCCGGGCGACCCGGCTGATACGGTCATGGAAGGCCCGATCCGCAAACGCACCCACGCTCAGGATCACCAGATCCCGGTTCGAGCGGAGGATCCGCTCGGAGTGTGCAGTGACCGCGCCCACGGATGCCGCCTCCACGACGAGATCAAAGGGCTCCTCCAGAAACGCATCGATATTCTCAGAGACCGTGGCCCCGCAGATGTCCGCAATTTCCCGGGACCGTTCCGGGATACGGTCGTGGACCGCAACGATTCTGAATCCGTCCGCGTGTCTGGCGAGAATATGGCCCACATTTCCGCATCCCAAGAGCCCGATTGAAATCATCCACTCACCCTTCCCGGCCGCAGGAATCTGGCCCTCGTTGGCGCATTTTCCCGGTTTTCATATGTGTTGCGGGGATGATTTAAATTGCTGTTGATCGCGGTGTGCCCGGATCGAAGGGGGGGCAGCGGGAGTGGATCCCTGGGGACGTGATTGCGTCGGGGTATCCGGCAGGCGGATATGTCACAGGTGGGAGGTGCGATCTCCATCGACGGTGAGTGGGCGGCGGGGGTGTTGCTGGAAGGCCGATCCTATACACCCGCACCCTCCCCACGGGGAACGGAGGGAGTGGCCACCGGGAGGGAGCGTCAACGTCACGCAGGGATGGGATCTCCGGGAATAGGATTATCACTTTTGGGTCCCGCATTCGATTATCGGTGAATGATCCATGAGAATTACTCGACCACACCTGCCAAGCCTCCTGCTCGTCATCGTGGTGGCCGCCTGTGTCGTGCCGTCGGTGTCGGCAGACGAGTACGAATTCCTGACCATGTGGGGGAGCCAGGGCACCGGTGACGGGCAGTTCGATGAACCCTGGGATGTCGCGGTGGATGACGCCGTCAACGTCCATGTGGCGGACGGGGGAAACATCCGGATCCAGACCTTCACCGGGACAGGGACATTCATCACCACCTGGGGATCGTACGGCTCGGGGACAGGGGAGTTCGACTCGCCCTGCGGTATCGCGGCGGATGGTAGCGGGGATGTCTATGTCTCCGACGGGAACAACAACCGCATACAGACCTTCACCGGCACGGGGTCATTCATCACCACCTGGGGATCGGTCGGTCACGGTGACGGCCAGTTCTGGGGACCGGGTGGCATCGATGTGGACGGTTCCGGGAACGTCTATGTGGTGGATTACGGCAACAACCGGATCCAGAAATTCACCGGCGAGGGGACCTTCATCACCGCGTGGGGATCCGAAGGCAGCGGAGAGGGAGAGTTTGTTGAACCCTGGTGCCTCGATGTCGACGATGACGGCACCGTCTATGTGGCGGATCTGGGCAACCACCGCATCCAGAAATTCACCAGCACCGGCACCTTCGTCACCATGTGGGGGAGTGGCGTCGAAATTGGCGATGCGTTTGATCCATATGCGGTGGCGGTGGGTCCTGCCGGTAACGTCTACGTCTCGGACAGGAGCAACAACCGTATCCAGAAGTTCGCCGGTGACGGCGCCTTCATCACCGCCTGGGGGTCGGCAGGGGTGGGAGCTGGTGAGTTCGACGGACCGTACGGCATCACCGTGGATGCGGACGGGACGGTCTACGTGGTAGACAATGGAAACAACCGCATCCAGGTCTTCACTCCCTCGGAAGCGAATATCACCTCCATCGTGGTGACCCCCTCAGTGAGAAAAATGCAGGTCGGAGAAGACCTCGCCCTGACCGCCGTGGGAAAAGACGCCTCCGGAACTGACGTCACCCTCACCACCGCGACCTGGTCGAGTTCCAACACCTCGGTCGCCACCGTCACCGGGAGCGGCGGGAGCGGCACCGCCACCGCCGTCGCTGCCGGCACCACCACCATCACCGTCGCGCAGGACGGGATCTCCGGGACGGCGGCCGTCACCGTGTACAGCGACATCACCGACGCCTACCGGGACGCCGCCGGGAAAGTGGAGAAGAGTGGTGCCGTGCAGGCGGTGAACGATTACCTGTTCGGCGATGAGCTGTCAAAGGCGAATGCGGTCTCCGTGGTGAATGCATACCTGTTCGGGTGAATCGCTCCCCCGTACCGCACTCAATTTTTCTTCACGTCCGCAGGAAGAATCCGTCCACCCGTGACCGCGGAAAGGCGAGCACGGTGGGCCGCCCGTGCGGGCAGGTGAGGGGCTCCCGGCACCGCCGGAGCTGGGAGAGCAGGCGCTCCATCTGTTCGCCGGAGAGGGGCGTCTCCGCCTTTATCGCCCCGCGGCAGGAGAGGAGGCGGACCAGGTACTCCCGGTCGCCCTCATATTCGGTGGGCTCCCCGGATATGAACCTGGAGATGACGTCCCGGATCGCCTCCGTGCCCTGCATCGTCCCGAGCACCACCGGCACCGCGGAGACCACCCATGATCGCCCCCCGAACGGCTCGAGGACGAACCCCTCCTCCTCGAGCAGGGGGAGGGCGGCGGTGACCGCCGCCTGTTCTGCGGGGGAGAGATGGATGACGGCGGGAACGATCAGCTCCTGGGACCGCCCCCGCCCTCCTGCCCGCTCCTGCACCTGCTCGTAGAGCACCCGTTCGTGGGCGGCGTGCTGATCGATGAGATACAGGGCCTCTCTGTCGGTGTCCCGGGCCACGATATAAGAGTCTGCGAACTGGCCCAGTATGTTCATGTCGGGGAGGATGTCTTTCTCTTCTCCGGTATCTCCGTCCTCGGTCAGGCGGAGCTGCCGGTCGGTGGCCAGGAAGGGGCGGTGCGGGGCCTCCCGGACTCCCGGCGGCTGTGGGGCAACGGGCGGGGACGGGGCGCGGTGCCCGGCCCCGGTTCCGGCGGATCGGACCTCCGACCGGGACCGGAGCGCCGATCCCACGGCTCGTGCCAGGATCTCCATGACCACGGCCTCGTCGGATACCCGCACCTCCCGCTTGGTAGGGTGGACGTTCGCATCCACCCGGCGTGGATCAAGCGAGAGATTGATGAATGCCACCGGATGCCTCCCCCGGGGGAGGAGTGTTCCGTATCCCTCCCGCACCGCACCTGCCAGGGACGCAGAGGTGACTGGGCGGTGGTTGATGGAGATGGTCACGGCGGTCCCCCGTGACCGGGTGAGGGAGGGGCGGGAGATATATCCCGAGACGGCGACCTCCTGCTCTTCCGCCCTGACCGGCACCATGGCATCGGCCACCCCCTTTCCGTGGATGGCCCGGATCACGTCCAAAAGCGACCCGGAACCGGGAGTGGTGAACCGCTCGTCTCCGTTCAGGATGCACACGCAGGAGATATCCGGGTGCGAGAGTGCGGCACGCTCCACGACATCGATGCAGTGGCTGGTCTCGGTCTGTACCGATCGGAGGAATTTCTTCCGTGCGGGCATGTTGTACAGGAGGTCGGTGACCGCCACGCTGGTCCCGGGGGGCGCTCCCGCCGGCTCGGGCGGATCGATCTCTCCACCCCGGACCCGGATCCGCACCCCCCCGGTGGAGGGTGGAGGGCGGGTGAGCAGCTCCACCCGGGCGACCGCCCCAATGCTCGCGAGCGCCTCGCCCCGGAACCCGAGGGTGGAGAGCATCTCCAGGTCGTCGATGGCCCGGATCTTGCTGGTGGCATGACGCCGGAACGCGAGGGTCGCATCCTCTGCGGTCATTCCGCATCCGTCATCGGTCACCCGGATCAGCGAGATCTCCCTTCCCCGGGAGGCGATCTCCACGGTGATGCGTGCGGATCCCGCATCCACGGCGTTCTCCACGAGCTCCTTTACCACCGATGCGGGCCGGTCGACCACCTCACCGGCGGCGATCTGCCCCACGGTCGCGGGATCCAGGACACGGATGGAAGGAGTCACCGTGATCCCCCTCTCTTCTCCAGCTTCGCGGTCAGCTCATAGAGGAGATCGAGCGCCTCCCGGGGGGAGAGGGAGTCTGGATCGATCTCCCGGAGTCGTTCCCTCACCGGGTCGGATGCGGGGTCGCCATCTGTGGGATCCACCAGGAGCATCTGGGTGTAGGTGGGGGCACGCTCCCCGGACGGGAGGGTGCGGGCGCTCAGCTCTTTGAGTATCTCGTATGCCCGGTCGCACACCCGCTCCGGCACCCCGCCGAGCCGTGCCACGTGGATCCCGTAACTGCGGTCCGTCGCCCCCGGGATGAGGGCGCGGAGGAATACCACGTCCTCTCCCGTCTCCCGGACCGCGAAGTGGAAGTTCGCGACCCGCCTGAGCCGGTCCTCCATGTCCACCAGGTCGTGGAAATGGGTGGCGAAGAGCGTTCTCGGGCCGCACGACTTTTTTCCGTGGAGATCTTCGAGAACGGCGCGGGCGATACTGCTTCCATCCAGTGTGCTGGTCCCGCGGCCGATCTCGTCGAGGACCACCAGGCTTCTGTCGGTCACATGCCGGAGGATGTTGGAGAGCTCCTGCATCTCCACCATGAAGGTGCTCTGGCCGTGGGCCAGGTCGTCGAACGCGCCCACCCGGGTGAAGACCCGATCCACCACCCCCACGGTGGCGTGGCGGGCGGGGACAAAACTCCCGGTCTGGGCCATGATGCAGATGAGCGCCACCGCGCGCATGTAGGTGGACTTTCCTGCCATATTCGCCCCGGTGAGGATCATGATCTGGGTGGAGCAGGCGTCGAGATCGGTGTCGTTGGGTACGAACCGGCCGTCTCCGTGCACCTCCACGACCGGGTGGCGCCCGTCCCGGATGAGCAGGCGTCGTTCTCCATCGATGATCGGCCGGGTGTATTGCTGGACCACGGCCACCTCTGCGAGGGCAGAGGAGACATCGAGGGAGGCGAGTGCATGCGCGGTGGCTTTGAAGTCCGGGACCTCCCCGGAGAGATCCCGGATGAGATCCCGATACAGCTCCTGCTCGAGGACGCTGGCCTCCTCGGTCGCCCGTGAGATCCGACTCTCCATCTCGTCCAGTACCGGAAGGGTGAACCGTTCCCCGCCGGCGGTGGTCTGCTTGCGGATATACTCCTCGGGGACCAGGTGGAGGTTGGGCCGGGTGACCTCGATAAAGTAGCCAAACACCCGGTTGTACCGGATCTTCAGGGATTTTATCCCGGTTCTCTCCCGCTCCTTCTCCTGAAATTCAGCGATCCAGTCCTTTGCAGAGGTGGAGAGTGCCCGGAGATGATCGAGATCGTCGGAATACCCCTCCCGGATCATCCCCCCGGCCCGGGCGGTGACGGGCGGATCATCGACCAGTGCGGCCCGGATCCGCTCAATGGTCGACCGGTGATCCCCGAGGCCGGATCTTGCGGAGGCGATCTCGTCGGGGAGATCGCCTGCAAGCGCTCCAAAGAGATCGGGGAGGAGGTCCAGGGTGCGCAGGAGCGCGGACAGGTCGCGGGGGGTGGCGTTTCCATGCGCGATCCGCCCGGCGATCCGCTCCACGTCGGCCGCGTGGCCAAGGTGGTGGCGCACCTCGCTCCGGCTCTCGGTGTGGTGTGTGAACCATTCCACCGCATCGAGGCGCTCATCTATAGCCGCCGGATCGACCAGCGGAGCGGTCAGGCGGGCCCGAAGCAGCCGCGCCCCCATGGGAGTGAGCGTCCGGTCGATCGTCTCCAGGAGCGACCCCCCGGGGCCGCCCCGGATCCCCTCCACGATCTCCAGATTCCGGAGAGTGACTGCGTCCAGGACCAGGGAGGTATCCGGGTGACGGGTGGTGACTCCGTTGATGTGGGGGAGGTCGGAACGCTGGGTCTCCTGCGCATAGGCGAGAACGGCACCGGCCGCACCCACTGCCCCCTCCATGTCATCGCACCCGAACCCGGCGAGGCTGGCGACCCCGAACCGTTCGGTGAGTGCGGTCCGGCCCGCATCCGGGTCGAACGCGCTTTTGTCACGGACGGTGATCACCGCACCGCTCTCCTCCAGCATCGCCCGGACCGTCTCCGACACCGATGGGGGAACGATGATCTCGGCGGGGCGGGTGCGGGCGATGGCGCCGGCCAGATCCTCACGCTCCGCCCCGGTCTCCATGACAAAGAACTCACCGGTGGAGCAGTCCAGGCACGCCATCCCGAATCCGTCCCCCTTCCCCCGGAGCGGAGTGAGGGCGGCCAGGTACCGGGCCGCCGGAGAGGTGTGCATGCCCGCATCCATCACCGTCCCCGGGGTCACCACCCGGACCACATCCCGCTTCACCACGCCCTTCGTCTTCTTCGGGTCCTCCAGCTGCTCGCAGACCGCCACCCGGTATCCCTTCTCCACCAGCCGGGCGATGTACGCGTCACCGGCATGGATGGGAACACCGGCAAGGGGAATGCGGGCGCCGTCCTTCCCTGCGCCCCGGGAGGTCAGGGTGATATCCAGCTCGCGGGCGACGGTCTGTGCGTCGTCGCCGAACGTCTCAAAGAAGTCTCCCATCTGGAAGAAGAGGATGGCGTCCGGGTACTGCTCCTTGAGGTCCGAAAACTGCTGCATCGCCGGAGTGGTACCCCTGCCCATTTCCCGTAGATCATCCTCCCGAGTTATAATAAGATGCACGAAAATCTACCCGGCTGTCCCCAAGGGTCAATACCCATTGACGTCCAAGAAGTACAGGATATCCATGGACGCGACGGTGGCAGAGAAGATCTTCTCCCGGACATGCCGGCGACCGGTGGCGGCGGGCGAGGTGGTGATGGCCCCCGTGGATGCCGCCATGATGCACGACATCACCGGGCCGCTGGCGGTGGAGGCGTTTGTCGAGATGGGGGGAGAGCGGGTCTATGATCCGGACCGGATCATCCTGCTCTTCGACCACCAGATCCCGGCCGACTCCATCCGGGCAGCGGAGATGCAACGTGATATGCGGGCCTTCGCCCGTGAACAGGGAATCCACAACTACGATCTCCGTGAAGGTATCTGCCACCAGGTGGCCGTGGAGATGGGGCGGGTGGCGCCGGGGGAGATCGTGGTGGGCGTCGACTCCCATACCTGCACCTACGGCGCGCTCGGTGCGTTCGCCACCGGCATCGGGTCCACCGACATGGCGTTTGTGCTCAAGTTCGGCGCCCTGTACTTCCGGGTGCCGGAGACGATCCGGATGGAGGTGAACGGGTCGTTTGCAGACCGGGTCGGGCCCAAGGACCTGATCCTCTCCATTGCAGGCGACATCGGTGCCGACGGGGCGATCTACCAGGCGCTGGAATTCACCGGGGAGACGTTTGGAGCCATGGACATGCCCGGGCGGATGACCGTGGCCAACATGGCCGTGGAGGTGGGGGCGAAGGCAGGCATCGTTCCCCCGGACGAGACGACCTGGCGGTATATCCGGGAACGCCGCGATATCGCTCCCTTCTCACTGGAGAGCGATGAAGGGGCCGAATACGCCGCGGAACATACCCGTGATATCTCCGATCTCGCCCCGCAGGTGGCGACCCCGCACAATGTGGACCGGGTGGTGGACGTGGACGAGGTGGCGGGGACCCCCCTCGACCAGGTCTTCATCGGGTCCTGCACCAACGGCCGGTACGAGGATCTCGCCGAAGCGGCGGATGTGCTCGGGGACCACCCGGTGGCCGACGGGGTGCGGATGCTGGTCATCCCCGCCTCCCGGACCGAATACCTGAAAGCCCTGCGTGCCGGGGTGATCGAGCGGTTCGTCAGGGCGGGAGCGCTGGTGGAGGCCCCCTGCTGCGGTCCCTGCATGGGCGGGGCCTTCGGTCTCCTCGCCCCCGGCGAGGTCTGCCTGGCCACCTCCAACCGGAACTTCCGGGGACGGCAGGGGAGCACGGATGCGGAGGTCTACCTGAGCTCGCCTGCCACTGCCGCCGCGAGCGCGATCACCGGGGTCATCACCGACCCCCGGGAGGTGTGATCATGAGGATATGGACGTTCGGAGACGATGTGAACACCGACGAGATCATCCCCGGCCGGTACCTGACCATCTATGATCCAGAGGAACTCGCCCGGCATGTCTTCGAGGGGACCCGGGACGAGTTCCGGGAAGCGGTGCGCGAGGGCGACGTGATCGTGGCCGGCAGGAATTTCGGGTGCGGATCGTCCCGCGAGCATGCCCCCCTGGCCCTGAAGGGGGCGGGGGTCCGGGTGGTCATCGCCCGATCCTTTGCCCGCATCTTTTATCGGAACGCCATCAATACCGGCGTCCTCCCCGTCATCTGCCCGGATGCGGACCAGATCGAGGAAGGGATGCCCATCGAGATGCATGCCGACGAGGGGTACCTGCTGGTGGGTGAGAGACGCCTTCCTGTCGAGGAGATCCCCGGATTCCTCCGGGAGATAGCGCGGGCCGGGGGGCTGGTCGCCTATGGACGGAACCTGGAGGAGGTGGAGACATGTACCCGGTCGCAGTGATAGGTGGAGACGGCATCGGACCGGAGATCGTGTACGCGGGCAGGAGGGTGCTCGATGCGGCCGGCGAGCGGTTCGACTTCGCCATCGACTGGCGGGAGTACGACATCGGAGCCGAGCGCTACCTGGACACCGGCGTCCTCATCACCGAGGATGAGCTGATCGAGCTCGCCGACTGTCCGGCGATCTATTTCGGGGCGATCGGCGACGAGCGGGTCAGACCGGGCATCCTGGAGCAGGGGATTCTCCTCGCCCTGCGGTTCCATTTCGACCAGTTTGTCAATCTCCGGCCGGTCAGGCTGTTGCGGGGGGTCGAGACCCCGCTCGCGTCCAAGGGACCCGAAGAGATCGATTTCGTGGTGGTCCGGGAGAATACCGAGGACTTCTATGTGGGACTGGGCTCGCGAATGACGGGAAGGCGGCAGCAGATCGAGATGGATCTGCTGCGCACTCTCTATACCGTGACCTTCGGCCTGGACGTGGAGACCGACGCCGACGAGATCGCCTACCAGATCGGCGTGATCAGCCGTGCCGGGTCGGAGCGGGTGATCCGGTATGCCTTCGACCTCGCCTCGCGGCGGAACAATAAACTCACTTCCGTGGACAAGGCAAACGTCCTCACCGAGGTCTATGGGCTCTGGCGCGACACGGTCGACCGGGTGCACGAGGAGTACCCCGGGGTGCAGACCGAATTCTCCTACGTGGACGCGGTCACCATGTGGTTCGTCAAGAACCCCGAGTGGTTCGATGTGGTGGTGACACCGAACATGTTCGGCGACATCATCACCGATCTGGGGGCGATGATCCAGGGGGGCCTTGGGCTCGCCCCGGGGGCGAATATCAACCCCACGGGGACCTCCATGTTCGAGCCCATCCACGGGTCCGCACCCAAGTACGCGGGCCGGAACGTGGCCAACCCGCTGGCCACCATCTGGGCGGGCTCGATGCTCCTCGATCACCTGGGCGAACACGAGGCGGCAGCCGCGGTGCTCTCCGGGATCGAGGAGGCGATCCTCGCCGGGGCGGTGACCCGGGACATGGGCGGCGCGCTCGGCACGAGCGATGTGGGGGAGTGGATCGCCCGCCGGATCGCGGGTACGCGCTAGATCCTCTCACTCTTTTTTCCCGGCCATCATCTCGAGCAGAACCCGTATGGCCCGCACCTCCTCGAGGAGTGTGTCCCGCGCGGGTATCTCTTCGCTTCCCCCGGTGGCGGCCGATACCGCCGGACCACCGCGGACGTACCCCATGATGGTGTCGCGCAGTTTCACGGGTTGTTCGATTCCCTGGAGACGGATCTCTGCGGTGGCCTGTGCAGAATATCCGGCGGTCTGTATCCGGAGGGCGGATATCGAAAAGATCCTCATCAGCGGTCCCTGGATGATGTCCACGTTGGTGATCCGGTTGTAGGGGACGATGCCGGTCTGCCGGAACCAGACGCCCCGCTCCCAGGTCACCTCCGTGGAGGTGAGCTCGTAGTGGATGGTGTCGTAGAACAGGGATATCCAGACGGCCACAAACGCCGCCAGCGCGCACCACAGCACACCCGCACCCGCAGCCACTGCAGAGGGTGCGAAGAGGGCGAGCGGGAGGACGACGAGGACGAGCAGGATGGCCATGATGATGGCGAGCCAGACATAGTAATACGTTCGAAACCGGGGATCCGGTGTGATGCTGGTCATATGATCGGAATGTGCACCGGTCTGTTATATCTGTTCTGCCCGGATCCGGCGCATTATTATCCGATCCTCACCGGGGCCGAAATAGTCCGGCCGGAACTCGCGGGGCGAGAAACCGAATGTCTCGTACAGACAGATCGCCGGGTTATTTGCCGGAGAGACGGAGAGGAGAATCTCACGGGCCCCGGCATCCTCGAGCGCGGTGATCAGCGCTTCCAGGAGTGCCCTCCCGATCCCTCTCTGCCGCAGGCCGGAGTCGACCTTCAGGCGAAGGATCCATCCGGCTCCGGCCGAAAGACCCCCGATGGTATAGCCGATCACCTCGTCCCCCTGCTCTGCGACCAGGAACGTGCCGGAAAAGAGTTCGCCCGCCTGCCGGATGAACACCGCCTGGGTGTAGGGCTCCGGCCGCTCCTCAGCCTCGAGACGGCAGACCGGTGAAAAGTCGGCGTCCCGGTAGGAACGGATGAAACAGTCCTTCGACGGATGATCGGGGAATGTCCTGCGGGCGGCCATGAGTACCGGATCAGGGGTGGGCGGATGGACCTGAAAAAGGAATGGGGTCAGCGGGTCCTGCACAGGAGGAGCGCGATACCCGCGACGGCGATACCTGCGGCCCAAAGGGAGAATCCCGGCGAAGCGGGGGTGGTGGGTGCACTGGTCTGTGTCGGGAGGGAGGTGGTCGGCGGGATGGTGGGGATGGGAGTGCCCGCCTCACCGGTGTCCATCAGCCAGCCATCGACCTGTCCGAGCACGCGGGACCACCCCGCAGCGGTGAACCCTCCCTCTCCGTCGGCCTCTACCACGTTCAGACGGCCATCAAGACCTTCGAAGATGGTCTCGCCGAGGATATTCCCGTCTTCGTCGAGGATCTGCATCTGGGGGAAATCACCCCACTTTCCGACAAACACATATTCGCCGTCCACGGCAACGCCGTCATAGACCGCCACTCCTCCGAGCAGTGTCGACCACTCGATCGATCCGGCGGCATCCTGCCGGGCCACCCAGGCACGACCCATGAAGGAGTGGTAGGGTGCGGTGCTCCCCCCGACCAGCATATCGCCGCCGGAAAGGGGGACGAGGGTGAACGCCGACCTGTCGGAATACCCCGTCTGCCTGACGATCTCTCCCTGTGGATCGGTCACCACCACCCATCCGCCGGTCTCTCCGCCGGTCAGGGGGGAGTGTGCGCCGGCAATCGTGCAGGCGCCGTCCTCGTCCACCACCAGGTCATGTGCGGCGCCGGAACGCAGCGTCCGGGTCCAGACTTCATTGCCGCTGGAGTCGAACCGGGAGAGGAACGCGGTGGTGTTCGTTCCCGCTCCCCAGGTCCACCCGGTCACCAGTGCATCTCCGGATGGTCCCGGCTCGATGGCGGCAATACGGGCCTCCGGGATCCGGGTCTGCCAGACGATCGATCCGTCGGGATCGATGCGCATCAGGGTCGCGTTTCCGGTGGGATCATCCATTCCTCCGCTACTGGCGTAGGTGAACGAGGCGGTGTACACTCCTGTGTACCAGTCACCCCCGGGAGCGGGCGCGATGTCGGCCACCGAATCTCCCTCAAAAGACCGGGTCCAGACCTCGTTTCTGCCGGCATCGAGGCGCATCAGGAGGGCGTTGGTGGTGCCGCCGCCGTATGCAAGTCCTCCGACCAGGAGACCGTGGTCCGCGGTCTCTTCCAGCGCGAAGAGATCCGTGTACGTGCCCTTGTGAAAGGTGGTGTTGGTGTACCCCTCATCGAAGACGGCCGCCCCGCTGGCCAGAGGGAGGGCGGAGACGACCGCAAAGAGGGCGAGCAGTGCCAGGTGAGATCTCGGTCGCATGATCATACAGGAGTGGTTTCGCATTCCATCAGTTAAGAGGAATTGTATCGCCGGCGGTCCTTCTCCCGATCGATGCAGGCATTGACGGCATCCTCGCAGAGGGCGAGGGTCCCCTCTATCCCGGCGAGGGGGCGGGCGGAGAGCCGCACCCGGTCCCGGGCGGGGATGGTGACCCCCACGAAGGCCGCCCCCGGGGCCATGGCGCGCTCGTAGGACGATCCGACCACCAGATCAGGTGGGTCGGAGGCGAGACGATCCCGGATCTCACCGGCATCGATGGAGAAGATGGTATCCGGTGCGGGTCGGGTGAGGAGTGTCCGGGAGATGATCGTGGAGATGTCCGCATCGAAGAACCATGAAAGCGTCCTCGCGATGAACCGGGCGGTCCCCTCCCCGGCGATGACCGCGACGGTCGGCGGGTCAAAACGACGGAGGTATTTCTCCGATGCCTTGACCAGCCGCTCCTCTGCATCGCGGCAGGCGAGTGAGACCGGATCCGGATCTGCATCCGGGAAGCGGTCTGCGAGTCGCGAGATGGTCCTCTCCACCTCGCCAAGGCCGAGAAGGGTCCCGCACCCCTCACCCGTGCCGCTGGCGAGTTCCGGTCTGACGACGGCCGTGTACCGAGCCGGCCGGCGGATGGATTCCACCTGGTCCCGCGAGAGCACGGCGCCCGCCGGGATACCGGCAAGGGCGAGCAGACGGCGGGATTCACGGACATCGCCGCGGAAGTGCGGATCGGCAATGGAGATGCCGTCCAGGTTGACCGCGCGACGAGCGGTGTCCGGGACGGGGGCGAGTGCCCGGATGGCCCGGCGGTGCCCCTCTTCAAAGCCGCCCACAAAGCCGGGGGCATCCACCACCAGCACATCCCGGTCACCGATGCCGGTGCGGAGATCCTCGCCGGTGACCGCCGGCACACAGGTGGTGACCACGGCGATCATCCGGGAGTGATCGGCGCAGGCATCGATCACCTCGCGAAGACGGTCTCCCGCCCCCATGATGATCTCCTCCTCCACCAGGAAGGTGCACTGCAGGGGTGCCGGGATGAGCGCCGCCGGGTAGTAGTAGCAGCCGCTCGACCCGTGGAGGATGACGGTGAGCCCCTCCATGCCTGCCAGGCAGGCGGCCGCCCCGGCGGCTGCGCAGGGCCAGAGGGGACACTCGCAGGAGCGGGTTTCAGGCATGCACGCTCCGCCGCCACCGGTGCAGAAGTCGCCGCAGTCCCGCCGGGCCCACCGGGGCGGGGATGGGACAGGGCACCGGCACACCTCCCGGGGCGATCCGGATGGAGAGGTCGTCTGCAAGTTCGTCGAGCAGTGCGACCGATGCCGGGTGTTCTTCTCCCCGAACACCACCTTCCGGCCAGACGGCCATCCCCCGCAGATCATCGAATTCGCCCATGACCTCCTCGAAGCGCCCTTCCTCCTCCCGGAGTGCGTCGGTGGGATCGCACCCGCACCACCGGGCGACCCCCCGGATGAACGAGCGGGTGCCCGAACGTCCCACCGGGAATCCGGGGATGAAGGGTGTCTGGAACCGGCGATGGAGCTCCTCTCCCACCGGCGCGAGGGCGGGGTCCCGGAGGATGTTGACGGTCCCCTCGCCCAGCCGGGCCAGATCGGCGGTCTCGATCTCCCGGATGAACCGGAGCCGGATATCGATATCCATGGACGTGAGGATCCGGGAGACCTCCGCGAAGTGCTCCTCCACCTCGTACTCGAGGTTCTTCTCCCCGATGATCGTGGCGGTCCCCTCGATCGCAAACCGGGAAGTGGTGGATGCGCCGAGCACCTGGAGCGCCCGGACCAGCCCGGAATCGAACGTCCCCCCCAGGAATCCCCCGGTGGGGATATGGACAACCGGAACCCCCCGCTCCCGGGAACAGACCAGTGCCGCGTCATCCCCGATGGTTTCGCTGACGCAGGAGGTGAGGACGCAGATTGCGCCCGGATCCTGTTCCATGGCGGTATCGATCGCCCGCTCCAGTGTGCCCTCTCCCCCGAAGATGATGTCCTGCTCGGACATATTGCTGGAGACGATGCGGGGCAGGGTGAAATCGCCCTGCTCCAGCCCGACCGCATGGAGAAGGGAGGTGTTGTGATGCGAGCATCCGGCGGGTCCGTGAATGACGGTGACCGCATCAGTGATCTGGGTGGTCACGGAGAGGGCACCGGTAAGCGTGCAGCCTCCGTATCTACGCGAATTCAAGTCCAAGCTCTTCGAGTTCATCCATCTCGAGGGGGGTGGGTATCGTGAACTGATCATTGTGGAGGATGGTGGATCCGAGTTCCCGATACCGCTCCGCCTGGGCGGATTCAGGAGCGTACTCGATGACCGTCTGCCGGTTCAGCTCTGCCAGCTGCACCACCCGATCACGGGGGATGGCGGAGACCAGCCGGGAGTTGATCCGCCGGGCGAAGGCTTCGACCAGATCGGCCTCCTGCTCGATCCCCGATGCATTGCAGATCACGCCTCCCAGGCGGCAGGCGCTCCTCGGACTCTTTGAGAGCCGGGCGATGGCCCGGGAGATATTGTTTGCCGCATAGAGCGACATCAGGGTGCCGGAGGTGACCAGGTACACCTCCCGGGCATACCCCTCCCGCATGGGCATGGCAAACCCGCCGCAGACCACGTCCCCCAGGACATCGTAGATGATCACGTCACCGGCGAGCGCGCCGAGACGCTCGAGGAGCTGGAATGTGGCGATGATCCCCCTGCCGGCGCATCCCACACCCGGCTCCGGGCCACCCGCCTCCACGCACCGGACGCCGCGGTACCCGGTGAAGACCACTTCGTCGGTGGCGATGGATTCGCCGTTTCTCTCCCGCACCAGGTCGAGGACCGTGGGAATCCATCGCCCATGCATCAGCATCCGGGTGCTGTCATGCTTGGGATCGCATCCGATCTGGAGAACATCCTGCTCCATCCCGGCAAGGGCGGCAGAGACATTGGCGGAGGTAGTGGATTTTCCAATGCCGCCTTTCCCGTAGAGGGCGATCTGTTTCATTCCCGGTACTGTGGGCGCAGAACAATATTCAATATATTGGTGTTAACTTCGCCCGGATTTACCAGAATCCGCCGGGCCCCTCCTCCCGGAAGATTCGGCGGTTGATCACCCGCCAGGCGAGAAGGAGCTGGACGATATGGCTGCCAGTGACGTACTCCCGCCCCTCGGTCAGGGTGATGGGGTGGACCCGGGTCTGTTCCTCGATGTTTCTCTCCAGCGATTCGATCACCCGGGCGTTCAGTTCGCCGTCAAACGTGAGGGCGCACATCTGCTCACCGTCCCGGCTCTCCACTTTATATTCGAGGAGGAACTCCCGGTCATGGAGGGAGAGGATGGTGAAGAGATCGATGGGAAGCTCCACATCTCCCACCGACTGCTCGAGGGGGACCTGCGCCAGGGTGACCCGATAGATATCCCGATCCTTCGATCGATCCCGGCCATACACCGACCAGTCGATGGTGATGACCGCCTCCGCGAATTGCCGTTGCGGCTCGATGAACCGGTGATAGTCCTCTTCCCGGTCATTGATCTGCTCCTCCACTTCCCCGACAGTATAGCCCCGCCGGTGGACGTCCCGGAGGATCTTCCAGTGATGCTTCACCCCGGGGACGGGATCCACATACAGGGTGAAATCGAGGAGCTCGCGGAGCTGGGAGGTATAGAGTGTATGCAGCCCTTCGAGAATGATGATCTTAGTGGGAAAGAACGTCACCGGGGGGTTGAGGGTCCCGGTTGAATGGTCATACACCGGTTTTTTGATCGGTTCGCCCGCCCTGAGGCGGGCGAGGTCGTCTTCCAGCTGCCCGAGTCGGTTCGCCTCCGGGTGGAGCGGGGTGATCCCCATGCGGTCTCGCTCGGTGCGGTCGAAGAGGTGGTAATCGTCGAGGGTGATGGTGCTGACCAGCTCGTCTCCGAAGATCTGCCGGATGGCGGTGGTGAAGGTGGTCTTCCCCGTCCCGGAATCGCCGGCCACCCCGAGGACGAATATGCGGGGAGAGCTTCTGATGGTCTGGATAAAATTATTCACCGGTTCCATGGTCCCTCCGGTACAGAGGACGGCAGACCGGTCCCCCGGCGGGGCCGGCCAACTCCTTGATTCACCGGGATCAGTGCCTGTTCGCCCACAGACCGTGGACGTTGCAGTAGATCAGTGACTTGACGTCGGTGTTTCCAATGGGAAATGTCGCCTCCGGCGCTTCGCCGGGGCGGGGGGCATGGATATAGAAGTTCCGTCCGTCTTTCACCGATATCCACTGGATGTAGTGTTCATCCATCATGGGATGGGGGACGCTTCCCACCTTCACCCTGATACCGTCCGCGGTCTTCTCGATCACCGGCACATGCTTCTCGCCGAGGCCGGTTTCATCGGTCTGCTCGGGGAGGAGAGTCATGGGCTGGCCGCAGCAGACCAGTTTGTCCGCCCCAGTATGGGTGATCATCACCACGTTGCCGCATTTCTCGCATCTCCAGAACTGCAGGATTTCGGTCATCTGCATCACGTCCGTTCAACCAGTCCATACTCGGTATGCTTCTTAAGTATTTCGTCGGCCAGACCATCCAGTGAGGAGAAGTCCCCGGCCGTGGGATACCCCCGGATCAGCACGGGATCGAGGAGGGTCGCATCCAGGCGATCGAGCATCCCGGCCAGCACCCTGGCGGTCTTCCCGCCCCACCCATACGACCCGATGACCGCAGCGCATCGGGTCTTGGGGCGGATGAGGTTGGTGACATAGGCGGCATGGATCATGGTGGGATGGGGGCCGAAGAGAACAGTAGGGGTGGCCAGAACCACGGTGGCCGCATCCACGAGGGCCATGGCCAGGTCCCCCAGCTCGGTGACCGTCAGGTTGAAGGGAGTGGCAGATATTCCCCGGGCGACGAGTGCGGAGGTGAGGTATTCGACCATCACCTGGGTGCTGCCGTGCATGGAGACATAGGGGATCAGTACCCGGTTCACCACCCGGTCGGATGTCCAGTCCCGGTACGCATCCATGATCACCCCCGGACGGTCATGTACCGGGCCGTGGCTTGGTGCGATGATGTCGATGTCGCAGGACGCCAGCGTCTCCAGGTGCTGGACCACGCTGGACCGAAACGGCATCATGATCTCCGCAAAGTAGCGTTTGGCCGGGGCCCGGATATCACAGTCGTCGGCGAGGAAAAGGTCGCTGGTGGCGTAGTGTGAGCCGAAGAGGTCGCAGGAGAAGAGGATGCGGTCCTCACGGCAGTAGGTCATCTGAGTCTCGGGCCAGTGGACCCAGGGGGCGATGATGAACTCCAGGGTCCGGTCACCGAGGAGGAGAGTCTCCCGGTCACCGATGATCTTCATTCGATCACGGGGCACGAGCAGGAGCGCTTCCAGCAGCTCGGCACACTTCTCATTGGTGACCACCGTCGCCCCGGGGTACCGCTCAAGGACCGCGGGGAGCGAGCCCGAGTGATCCTGCTCGGCATGGTTGACCACCACGTAGTCGATGGACGGAGCATCGATCTGCTCCAGGTTGGAGAAGAGCACCTCCGTCTTCGTGGGGTCGACGGTGTCGATGAGGGCGGTCGCCTCGCTCCCCCTGACCAGGTAGGCATTGTAGCTGGTGCCGTCGGGAAGCGGGATCAGCTCGTCAAAGAGACGGCGATCCCAGTCCACTGCCCCCACGGCATGGATGCCCGGTCTGATTTCCCGGGGTTGCATACCATGTCACCCCAGGGGTTTGAACTGGCTCTTTGCGGCCATGCAGACGGGACATCGCCAGTCCTCAGCAAGGTCGGTGAATGGCGTCCCGCTCGCGATGTTCTGTTCCGGTTCTCCCTTCGCGGGGTCATATACGTGTCCGCAGATGGAACATTTGTATCGGTCCATGTCGTTCACACCTCGACTTCGACGAACTTGTCCTTCGTCGCCCGGCAGCGGGGACAGCGCCACGCATCGGGCAGCTGGTCGAAGGGCGTTCCTGCGGCAATATTCTGTTTGGCATCGCCGGTATTCGGGTTGTACATATACCCGCACTTGGTGCATCGATACATCTTCATGGGATCACCTGATCCGGATTGGATCGTCTGTGGTTCTCTCTATTCCATTCGTCCTGATAAGGTTGCCGGCGAACAACGGTGGTTTTCGTCACCGGGAGGGGTCATACAGGCGGGCGTTCATCCGAGAGGGGTCTGCCTGCAACTCCCTCCGGGTCCCGGGGAGATCTCCCGCCCGACACCGTCCCGGAGGGCCGCATCCCGCACCGCCGCAGCCACCTTCCCCGCCACCTCCCGGTTGAGAACAGAGGGGAGGATCCGGCCCCGGTTGGGGGCGTGGACCGCGTCGGCGAGGGCATGGGCGGCGGCGATCTTCATCCCATCCGTGATCCGGGCGGCATGGGCGTCGAGCGCCCCCCGGAAGATGCCCGGAAAGGCGAGGACGTTGTTGCACTGGTTGGGAAAGTCGCTCCGTCCCGTTCCCACGACCGCCGCCCCACCCTTCCGTGCCTCGTCGGGGAGGATCTCCGGTTCGGGATTGGCCAGGGCCAGGATGATCGGGGCCCGTTTCATCGTTTCGACCATCTCCGGGGTTACCAGCCCGGGAGCGGAGACACCGATGAGGATATCTGCTCCTGCCAGTCCATCGGCGAGGGTCCCGGAGCGGTTCTGGCGGTTGGTCTCGTGGGCGAGGATGTACTTGTGAGGATTCATCAACAGATCAGGACGGCCCCGGTACAGGATCCCCTTCCGGTCACAGACGATCACATCGCCCACCATGGTGCACCGATCCCGGTCCATGCCGACACATTTGAGCAGGCGGGTGATGGCGGTCCCCGCCGCCCCGGCACCGGAGACGACGATGGTCACATCTTCCAGGGACCGCCCGGTCACCCGGCAGGCATTGATCACCGCGGCGAGCACCACCACCGCGGTTCCATGCTGGTCGTCGTGCATCACCGGGATCCCGAGATCCTGGAGGGCCTCTTCGACCTCGAAACACCGGGGAGCAGCGATGTCCTCCAGGTTGATGCCCCCGAAGACGGGGGCGATCCGCCGGACTGTCTCGATGAATTCGTGGCCATGGGCGTCGATACAGAGGGGCACGGCATCGATCCCGGCAAATTCTTTGAAAAGAACCGCCTTCCCCTCCATGACCGGGATGGCGGCATACGGCCCGATATTGCCGAGCCCGAGGACCGCGGATCCGTCGGTGGCGATGGCGACCGTGTTCGCCTTCATGGAGTAGGCATAGGCGAGTGTGGGGTCCCGGGCGATGCGCCGGCAGATCTCGGCCACTCCCGGAGTGTAGATCAGGCTCAGATCATGGCGGTTGTGGACATGGTACTTGGAATGCGTCTCCAGCTTCCCGTGTTTTTTCAGGTGGAGATCCGCGGCTTCGGTATACAGGTCGTCTTCCATTCCATCCTCCCTCTGTCCCGGGGTGTGCTTGTCTCCATGGAGTGAAAAGAGTTGCGGGTGTCGTGACCCGTCAATCAGAACCAGCGATCGAGCGTTTCCTGTTCGGCGGTGGTCTCCATCCTGGCAAGCGCCGCGTCCACCCGGTCAGCAGAGAAATCGTACTCTTCGCAGAGCATCTCCCGGGTCTTCTCCCGATCCGGGGGGGTGAAGGATATCCGGTAGTCATCGGTAACCGGTGGATCCATGAAGAACTGTATGATGGGGTCCGGGTCGAACGATGGCTGGTTTTCGGCGATCGTCTCGAAAAAACCCCCTTCCCTGACGATCTTCAGCGCTTTCTTCGGCCCCACCCCCCGGACGCCCTCGTTGAAGTCCGTGCCCACCAGGATACCGATCTGGACCAGTTCCTGGCGATCGATCCCCAAGCCGGCAAGAATGTCCGCGAGCCGGAGCCGTTCCGGGTAGACCGCGACCGTTCTCCCGCGGACACGCCGTTTGCCACTGAGGGCCAGGTTGCGGGCGAGAACCGGCGCCCCGAACAGGAGCGCATCGTAATCCTGGGAGACCACGTGGTCGGCATCCCCTGACCATGCCATGTGGGCCGCCTGCGCTTCACCCTCGCTCGGGGCTGTCAGCCAGGGGATACCCAGGAGAGACAGCAGCCGCTGTGAACTCTCCAGGACGGAATGGGTGATCCGGGATGCGGAGCGGGCCTGTTTGTAGGCCTCTTCGGTATCTCCCCGCTTCACCGCCTCGTCCCAGGCCCGCTGCGCCTCGTCTCGTGCAGCATGGCGTGCCTCCACCGTCTCCTCCTTTAACTGCGGCGGCGAGCCGTCGAAGACGTAGACCGGCCGGATCCCCTTCTCCAGGAAGTTGGCGTTTCGAAAGAGGATACCGGAGAAGTGAGAGGTGATCCGGCCCTCGCTGTCCATCAGCGGAGTGCCGTCCGGCTGGCGGATGATGGTCAAAAACTGGTAGAGGGCATTGTACGCATCGACTGCGGCAACACCCGCGAGTTCTTCCCAGGAGACTCTGGCCCGGTACTCGGTCAGGATATCCCGTATCGCGACGCCCATGGCAGATGACCCTCAGCGGTACATCCGGCGGGAGAGATCCTGGACAACTTCATCGATATGTGCAACGGTGCGGTCGTATTTCTGCGTCATCATCTGGGCGATCTCTTCCAGATTCACCCTCATCGTTCGTTCACGGGCGATGACACTGTGATCGAGGCGGCGGACCTTCAGACCCAGCGAGAGGAACAGCCCCCCGAGTGCGAGCATCATCAGGGTGGCGGCGGTGGCCGCGATCAGGTCCTGCCAGAACCGGAGGACGAGGAAGAGGGTGGAGACTACCATGATGACCGTCAGGACGACGTCAATGGCAAGTTCCTTCATCTCCATGGTTTTACATACTGAGGGCGCAGTAATTAAGTTACCTATCATGAACGGAGTATCAGAATGAATACCGGAGAAAAACTCCCCTACATTGTTCTTCCCGCCATGATGATCGCGGTACAGATCGGAGCCGTGCTCCTCTCCGGCATCATGGTGGATGCCGGGATGGCGGCATTCGAGGACCCCACATCCATGTACAATATCGTCTTTTTCGTCGCCATCCTCCTCGTGTTCACCGCCATTCTGCTGGTGCTGATCCGGTACGGTGTCCAGCGGGTGATCAGCATCATCATCGGATTCTCCCTGTTCGCCGCGTTCTGTTATATCTACGGGGCGGTCACCCTTGCTCTCCTGGATGACGGGCTCGCCATCGGTATCATCACCCTCGCCCCTGCGGCCGGTTCCACCGCCCTCCTGATGGTCCACCCGGAATGGTACATCCTGGACACACTGGGCGTGCTCATCGCCGCGGGCATCGCCTCCATCTTCGGGATATCGTTCGCCCTGTTCCCGGTGATCATCCTCCTGGTGGTGCTGGCCGTCTATGATGCGCTGTCGGTGTACCGGACGAAGCACATGGTGACGCTTGCAGAGGGGGTGCTCACTGTGCGCAGCCCCATCCTGGTGGTCGTCCCGCGGCGGACGGGTTACTCCTATGTCCGCGAAGGGATCTCACTCGATGATGATCGGCGGGGGGCGGTGGTGATGGGGATGGGAGACCTGATCATGCCCACCATGCTGGTCGTCTCCGCCTATGTCTACGGAGTATCCGCTCCCGGGGGACTGGTCCCCGTGATCGGCGGCGCCATCGGATCGCTGGCCGGTCTTGCGGTGGTGATGTACTTCCTCCGGCGGGGAAAACCACAGGCGGGCCTTCCGCCGCTCAACGGAGGGGCGATATGTGGTTTTCTGATTGGGTGTGCTCTGGTGGGAGCGTGGGGCTGGATTCCCGGTATGTGAGGAGGAGATCGATGATCTCCTCCACGCCCTCGCCGGTCTCCACCGAGAGGTTCGGGTATGCGGGGAGAGATGCGATATCCGATTTGCTGGCCGCGGTGATCACCGGAAGTGAGGTGAGGGCGGCGAGCTGATCGCGGAGCCGGAACTGGGCCTCGACAGGGTATCCGCACTGTTCGCTGGCGTCGACGAGGAAGAGAATGGCGTCGCCGAGCATGGTGATCGCGCTCACCGCCTGGCGTTCCGCCTGGTTCCGCTCGTCTGCGGGACGGTCCAGAAGGCCGGGAGTGTCGACGAGCTGCATCCGGTCCCGGCGACCGAAGGACCGGTGGCCGACGATGATCCGGAGCGTGGTGAAGGGATATGAGGCGATCTCGGGTTCGGCGCTGGAGACCGCCCGGATGAACGACGATTTCCCCGTGTTGGGGAACCCGGCGACCACCACCGTGAATTCCTCCTCCGAGACGTGCGGGATGCGGCGGAGGATGTTTCGGACCTCGCCCAGGTACCGGAGATCGCCGTCCACCTGGTGGACGATGGAGGCGATCCGTGCCACGGCCCGTCTCCGGTACACGGCCGGGTCCTCTGCGCTGCGTATATCCCGGGCGATCCGGGTTCCGGTCTGCCGCGCCTGGGTAGCGGCCCACTGGATCGCTCCGAGAGACCGCTTCAGGCGGTCGATGGAGACGAGGATGTCGGTGACCTCCCGGTAAAAGGGGGGAAGACGGTCGATGCTCGGGAACGACCGCACCACCCATTCCAGCTTGTCGTGGACGGCGCTGGCGACCGCCCGGACAAATTCTTCGTCTGCCCGGCGGCCTTTCTTCTTCTGCTGCTTTTTTGTCGCAGCACGCCGAAAGCAGCGGTCCAGTACTTCCTCTGCTGTCGGAACAGTGGGTATATCTTCGAATTCCACCTGGGGCACACCCTATTTATGCAAGAAAAACTCAGCGATTAATCGTTATGGACCTCTCGTTGATCCAGAAAGAGATCCTCATCACCCTCATTACTCTCTATCATCAGCATTCACATTCCATAAAAGGTGAGGAGATCGCGGGGGTTCTCAAGCGGAACCCCGGCACCGTTCGAAACCAGATGCAGGCACTCAAGGCGCTCGGGCTTGTGGACGGGATCCCCGGCCCCAAGGGCGGATACACCCCCACCGCCCGTGCCTACCAGGAACTGAATCTCAGCTATTTCGAGGAGGAGTCCGAAGTGCCGGTGAGCAGAAGCGGCGAGGCGGTCCCGGGAGTCCGGGTCACCGAGATATCGTTCATCACCCTCTGCCATCCCGATATCTGCCAGGCGCGGGTGACCGTCATCGGGAGTGTGCGCTCATTTGATATCGGCGAGCACATCACCATCGGCCCCACCCCCGTGAACAAGCTCTTTGTCAAGGGTGAGATCATCGGCAAGGATGAGAATCACCAGACCCTGCTCATATCCATCTCGGAGATGCTCTCCCTCCCCAAGAATCCCATCAGGGAATATATGAGCGCGCCCCTCCTCTCCCTCGGCCCGCAGGAGACGTTCAGGGACGCCATCCACCTCTTCTCCCAGCACCACATCCACGGTGCTCCCGTCATGGACGGTGAGGCGCTCAGGGGGATCGTCACCCTCTCGGATATCGTGCGCGGACTGGACCAGGGACATACCCTCGATGATGCCGTGGAGCGGGTGATGACCACCAGCGTGGTGGAGGCTCCGGCGGATATCAGGATCTATGAACTGGTGGGCAAGTTCAAGGAGCGGGAGATCGGGCGCCTGATCGTCCTCGAAGAAGGGCGACCGGTGGGTATCGTCACCCAGTCCGACATCATCAGGATCCTGCCGTCCCTGTGAGGGCACCGACCCACCGGTACCCCACGGCGCCGCACACAAGGCTTAAGTAGTTCCGTTTCCCTCTCTCACCTGTACCACGAGCGCTCTGCGTGGATGCAGGGCGGTGGGTCTCAATCGAGGTGAAATGACATGACCGAACTACCACTTGCGCCTGTTGGACGGATTATCAAGAATGCGGGGGCGGATCGGGTGAGTGCCGATGCACAGGAGGCGCTCACCGCTCTGATCGAAAAGTATGCCGCAGATGTTGCAAAAGAGTCGATAAAATTCGCCGGACACGCAGGACGCAAGACCGTCAAGGCTGGCGACATCTGGATGGCGGCCGAGTTTCTGAAGTGATCCGGCGAGCCGTCCTTTACTGTCCGGGTTCGTTCGTCGGGTCCATCGGGAGAGGGCGGTATGGACCCGGATCGGGCGTACAGCGCGGAATTGGAACAATTTAAATAGTACAACGTTGTCCATTCTGTATGAGTAAAACGTTTTCCAGGAGATTATCCAAGAAAAAGGTCATGAGCAACGACGGAATGGTGATCGGAACCATCAAGAACATTATGGTCGATCTGGACAGCGGCCAGGTGGTGGATCTCATCGTCAAACCCGAGGAGTCGTTCGACCCGACGGGATACAAGACGGACGGCGATCGGTTGCTCATTCCCTTCGAGGCGGTCAAGGATATCCGGGATTATATCGTGGTCGACCGGTATCTCTCAAAAAAGCATGCGTGAATATTTTTCCATCGCCTCCACAAACCCTTCTCCATATCTCCCGGCGGTGACATGGTCTGCGGCGGCCAGCGCGTCCGGGTGACCGTTTGCCACCGCAACACCGATGCCTGCGCAGGCAAGCATCTCCGTGTCGTTTGCAGAATCTCCGATGGCAAGAAAATTGCCGGCCTCGCGATCCATCTCCCGGGCAAGTTGTGCAAGGGTCTTTCCTTTATTCACACCCGCGGTCTGGATATGGATGGCAAACCCGGTGTCCAGTACCACCACCGGGGAGTCCCGGAGCACCTCGCGCACCTCCCCGGGTGAGACCGTCCGGGCGAAGGCCACGTCCGCGAAACGGTACTCCGGGCTGAACAGCTCCAGATCCCTCCCCTTTGATGCGAAGTGATCCTCCACCACCCGGAAGGCTTTCCAGCAGAGATCCTGATCGCCCTGGACCACCGGTTCGGCAGTGTATCCGATCCGAAAGACCCCGCCGTTCTCGGCGATGGTGGTGCCGTCCGTCCCCACCATCCGGCAGAGCGCAGCCATGAAGCAGAGAGTGTTTCCGCTTGCAAGGACCACGGGGACGCCCGCATCCACCACCCGCCGGATCCATTCGATGGCCGGGGTATGGATACGCCGGTTCTGGTCCGTGATGGTACCGTCGACATCACAGACGAGCGCGTTCAACACGACTTGAGACCTTGTTCCTCGACCATGAAGGCCGCCTCTCCGTCCGGCAGATTGGGACTGTCCACCAGTCGCGCAATCCGCTTCCCGCCCTTGCTCTTGCGCAGGTAAATACGGAACGTGGCGGTGTGGCCGACGATGTTGCCGCCGATCGGCTTGGTGGGATCACCGAAGAGGACCGCCGGGTTGGACATGACCTGGTTGGTGACCAGTCCCACCGCATTGTGTTCGTCCACGAGCTTGAAGATATCGTGCATGTGGCGGTTCAGTTTCTGCTGGCGTGCGGCAAGCGTGCCCCGTCCGGCGTACTCGGATCGGAAGAGGGCGGTGAGGGAATCGACGATGAAGAGCCGGATGGGTTTTTCGCTTTCCCGGTGTTCGGCGGCCAGTTCACGGGCCGCGTCAATGAGCAGCATCTGGTGGTCGGAGGAGTGGGCGCGGGCGACATAGATGTTGGCGAGGACATCGTCGAGGTCGCCGAGATCGCAGGAGAGCCCGTTGAGCATCTGCTCGATCCGCTCCGGACGGAAGGTGTTCTCGGTATCGATGTAGATGGCGGCGCCGTCGAGGCCCCCCACTTCCTCGGGGAGCTGGACATTGACGGCGAGCTGGTGGACGATCTGGCTCTTGCCGGACCCGAACTCGCCGTACACCTCGGTGATCGCCTGGGTCTCCACCCCGCCGCCGAGGAGCTGGTCCAGCTCCGGGACCTGGAGGCTGAGTTTCCGGACGTGCCGGCGACGGGTCATCACGTCCTGGCCCGTCTTGAACCCGCCGATGTCGGCCGCCTTCCGGGCGGCGAGGATGATCTTCTTTGCGGTCGGCTCCCCGATCTCGGCGGCCTCGGCGAGGTCGGTGGGACCCGCCGTCGCAAGGCTTTCGACAGTGGCGTATCCTGCTTCGCGGAGGCGGTCGGCCGTGGTGGGTCCGATGCCGGGGAGATCTTCAAGCATGATGTCGGTCATCTCTTGGTACCTCTCAGAGTTCTACTCCCATATCAGTATCTCCCTCTTTGGTGGGTTTCCGTGCAGGGCGAAAGTGATCCGCGACCGGGAACGCTCACTCGCCGGGGCGCTCCAGTCGCCCGATGAGACGGTGGAGCCGGTCGGCGAGCGCGGCGGGATCGGGGATCGCCCACTCCACCCGGTCCGGAGCCAGGGTGCCCCGATCGACGGTACCGGTGACCCGGACCTCCGCTCCCGGGGGGTAGGGGTCGGGGAGCAGGAACGTGCGGGTCCCGGTGTCGAGGACCGGGGCCGTGGGGAGGGGGACGACGGTGCCGTCGGCTTCCACCGGCCCGGCGGCCTCGAGACGGGTGATCGAGAAAGCGGCGGATCGGCCCACATGGAGCTCCAGGCCGCCGAAACGGCCCGCCCGCACCGATCCCAGGTAGATCTCCATCTCGTCACCGGGCACGATGTGCACGAGCGCATCGTCTCCCCAGAGGACCACCCCCACCTCCCCGCGGCTCCCGGCGAGGACCAGGTTGCGGACCCAGGACTGCTCTCCCCGCCGGGTGGTGAACGAATGGGGAAGCTGGACATGGACCACCGTCCCCCGCACGGACCGTGTCTCACCCTCCCGGAGATCGCCGGGATCGTCCAGGGTGACATCGACGGTCGCCTCGCCCGGAGTGATGGTCCCCCCGGCCCCGATGGAGAACTCCACCCCGGCCTCGGTGGGCCGGGGAACGGCACCCCCGATCCGGATCGCGTCACCGGAATTCACCCCGGCGATCAGGGCGGGCTCCCAGCAGACCAGGCGCACAATCCCCGCTTCCGTGGCCAGGATCACCACGGCCATCTCGCCGGGTGTCCCATCGCGGCGGGTGAAGGCCCGGTGGTGGAGATGGATCACCTGCCCTTCGATGGCGCCCCCCTCCCCGGCCGCCGGGGGAGCGGCGTCACAGCTGATCTCGCATGACGCTTCCCGCATGGCGAGCGCGGTGATCTCCGAGCCCCCCTTCTTCGATCGGCCCACGATCTCCAGGACATCGCCGGGCTGGATCTCCCTGATCCCCTCCGCCTTCTCTCCCCAGAGCGAGACCCGGACGAGGCCGGTCTCGTCCCCGGCCAGGATGGCTGCCACCGTCCCCTCCTCACCGTCAGGCCGGGTGACGGAGCGGGGAGGGAAGACCTGGACGACCCGGGCAAAAAAGCAGACCAGGGTTGCGGCGGACGCGAGGTTCTCCACCCGGACATGACTCCGCCCCGCATCCCGGACCACGAGCATCGCCGCGGTGTGCTCATCGATCATCTCCCCGGTCTCCCGGATCTTCTCCTCCACCCGGCGGGAGAACTCCTCCCGGGAGATCAGGTCATCGACCAGCGCGTGGTAGAACTGCACGATTGGGCGCTCCTCACTGCCAGGGGGGTCGGAGCATGGCGGCGGTCAGGTCGTCCATATCCTCCGCCCGCCGGATCAGGCTCTTCTTCCCACCGTTGACCAGCACTTCGGCACAGCGGGGACGGCTGTTGTACTGCGACGACATGGCAAAACCGTAGGCCCCCACGTCCAGCACGGCGATGAGATCGCCCGCGGCAAGAGGCGGGAGCATCCGGTCTTCTGCGAGCAGGTCGCCGCTCTCGCAGATGGGGCCGGCGATGGTCCACGTCTCCGTTGCCGGCTCCTCCGCCTTCCCGGCAGCGACGACCTCGTGGTAGGCATCGTACATCACCGGCCGTGCGAGCAGGTTGAACCCCGCGTCCACGTTGCAGAAGTTCCGGTGGGCGTGCTTGGTGCTGTTGGCCCGGGTGAGGAGGAGGGACGAGTCCCCCACCAGGGAGCGCCCCGGCTCCACCCAGAGCGCCGGGCTGATGCCCGCTTCGCGGATACCGTCGATAAAGACCGGCATGACTGTGTCTGCATACTCCTCGAACCGCGGTTCAGCGGTCTCGTCCCGCCGGTAGGGGATCCCCAGCCCCCCGCCGATATCGATGAACGAGAGGTCTGCACCGAGCTCGGTCACCTCCCGGGCGAGGTCCACCATCACTGCCGCCGCCCGGGCAAACGGCTCCACTTCCAGGATCTGGGAGCCGATGTGGCAGTGGATGCCCCGGACACCGATATGGGGGAGGGCAAGCGCCTCCCGGTAGGCATCCAGGATCTCGTCCGCGGGGATGCCGAACTTGGATGATCGAAGTCCGGTGGCGATCTTCGGATGGGTGGGCACCTCCAGCGCGGGGTTGACCCGGAAGGCGATCTCCGCGATTTTTCCGGCCTCTGCCGCCACGCCATCCAGCAGGCGCAGTTCATCCAGAGAATCGACCGAGATCCGGACCCCTTCGTCCACCGCCAGCTGGAGATCGGCGGCGCTCTTCGAGTTGCCGTTGAAAAGGAGCGTATCTGCGGCCATTCCCGCCTGCCGGGCGAGACGAAGTTCACCTGCCGAGAAGACATCGGCACCGAGCCCTTCGTCGGCAAGGATGCGAAAGATGGCCAGGTTCCCGTTCGCCTTGGCGGCAAAGAGCATCCGGACATCGGGGTAGTGGGCGGTCAGGGCCTTCCACAGCCGCCGGGCGTTCGCCCGGATGCGCTGCTCGTCGGTCACGTAGAGCGGTGTGCCGAACTCCGCGGCGAGCGCCGGGCAGTCGTGCCCCCCGATCTGCAGGGACCCTCCCTCGATGGAGAGGTGCGGGGGGAACTTCACAGGCGCACCCCGCTGATGCGATCTATCGCCTCCTCGATCCGCTCCACCGAGCGGGTGAGGGCGAACCGGACGAACCCTTCGCCGCCGGGTCCGAATCCGGTTCCGGGTGTGACTACGATACCGGCTTCATCGAGCATCCGGGCGGCAAACGCCATGGAGTCGTCCACCGGCATCCACACATAGAACGTGGCCTTCGGGGTGGGGACATCGAACCCGGCCGCCTCGAGGCCGTTCACCAGCACGTCACGTCGTTCACGGTAGATCCGGCAGGCGGCATCGATACAGTCCTGGGGACCGGTGAGGGCGGTGATCGCGGCGTGCTGGATCGCCTCGAAGGCGCCCGAGTCGACGTTCGTCTTCACCTTCCCCAGACCGGCAATGATATCGGCGTTTCCGACCGCCATGCCGATACGCCATCCGGTCATATTGTAGGTCTTGGAGAGGGAATGCATCTCGATACCCACCTCCCGGGCACCCGGCGTCTCCAGGAAGGAGGGGGCACGATAGCCGTCGAAGCTGATCTCGGAGTAGGCGTTGTCATGGACCACCACAATATCGTGTTCATGGGCGAAATCCACGAGTTCTGCAAACCATTCCACGGGCGCCGTTGCGGCGGTGGGGTTGTTCGGGTACCCGCAGAAGAGGAGACGAGCCCGTTTGCAGACATCCTTCGGGACCGCATCAAGATCGGGCAAAAACGAGTTCCCGGCGGCGAGGGGGAGGGCGTGGAGTTTTCCCTCGGCAAAGATGGTGGAGGTCTTGTACACCGGATATCCCGGATCAGTGGCGAGCACGTAGTCTCCGGGGTTGACAAACGCCTCCGGTACGTGGGCGACTCCTTCCTTGGATCCGATGAGGGCGAGCACCTCCGATTCGGGGTCCAGGGAGACACCGAATCGTGTCATGTACCAGTCGGCGACCGCCGCCCGGTACTCCGGCATCCCCACGTAGGAGGGATAGTGGTGGGTGACGGGATCCCGGGCGGCGGTGCAGAGGGCCTCCACGATATGGGGCGGGGTGGGGAGGTCCGGATCACCGACTCCGAAGTCGATGACGTCCACCCCTTTCTGCACCTTCTCCGCCTTCATGGCGTCGATCTGGGCGAACAGATAGGGGGGAAGTTTCTCAAGTCGGCTGGAGTACTGCATGACTCCACAGTATGATCGCCCTTCCTCTTTAGGGTGTGGTGTGGCGGGGGGATCACCGAAACGAGGACTGCGCTCCGTCGCTGCATGTATCGCGGTCCTCGTTGCCGGGCCGGCGTGCGAGACACCGCCTGATGTACCGGGGCCGGTAGTACCGCCAGTGGAGCACGAGGTGGAGGATGACAAGGCCCGCGAAGGCAAAGGAGACGATATCATGGACCACAAACCACCCATGGCGGGTGAGGCCAAGATACTGGCCGATGTAAACGGCGTTTTGGCCCCCCCGGTACCCTCCGTCCGGAAATACGACATAGAGGACCAGCCCGGTGGCGAGCGTGGGGATGAAGGCTGCCAGCTGGAGGATATCGATGAGTGCATTGAGGGTGGATCGCCTGCCCATGGGGGGGAGGTGCACCGGGAAAGAATTTTATCGTTTCTATCAGGGCCCGGTGGAGAGGGAGACAGTCGTCAATCGGTCTGTTCCTCCGGCTCGATGTGGACCACCACATCCTCCATTCCGTCGATGCCGGTGATGAGCGCATCCCGTACCCTCCTGGCGATGTCGTGTCCCTCATCCACGGTGAGGGAGGGATCGACCCCGATGTGGATGTCGGCAAAGAGTTCGTCGGGTTTCCCGCGGCACCGGAACTGGTGGTATCCGCGCACCTCGTCCATCCCGTCGATGATCCGGGCGACCGTCTCCTCGCACTCCACGGTCAGGGCATCAGTGAGCACCCGCCCCGATGAACGGACCAGCGAGATCCCCATCTTCCCGATGAGGGCGCCGATGACAAAGGCGAGAAGGGGATCGACCTGTGGAAAACCGAGTTCCACGAGGGCGAACCCGCCGATGACCGAGAGCGAGACGAACACATCGCTCCGGGTGTGGCGGGAATCGGCGATGAGGATCTGGCTGTTGAGTCGTCGACCCACGCGGTCTTCAAACCAGGCCACCCCGAGATTGATCGCGACGGTCGCGACCAGGACGGTCACCGTCAGGGTGGTGATGTGGGGGACGGCACCCGCGACGAGCCGGTGTGCCCCCTCGGAGAAGACGCTGAGTGCGGTGACGATGAGCATAACGCCGATGAGCAGGGTCCCTGCGGTCTCGAATTTGCCATGGCCGTAGGGATGTTTCTCGTCCGGAGGGATGCGGGCGATATGGACCGAGACGATGCCGATGACGTTGGAGAGAGAGTCGAATCCAGAATGGAAGGCATCGGCGACCATGGAGACCGATCCCGCGGCGAGTCCAGCCACACCCTTGGCAGCGGCGACGACCAGGTTGAGGACGAGGATGACCCAGAGGAGCCGCTGGACTCGTCGGTACCGATCGTCCCGTGAGAGTGCCGTGCCCGAGTTCATGGAGGAGATCTCTTCCTTTCGATGCGGTTCGTTTCGGACCTTTCCCCGACTTTCACCACCATTAATGTTCCCCGACGTTCATATAACGCTCACTCACCGGAGATGGTCCCCATGCTCGGAAAGGAAGATCACACGCCCAACCAGGAAACAGGAGATGATCCCTGCGTCGTGCTCTGCACCGGCACCGCCGTCGATGCGGAGCGGATCTCCGCAGCTGTCATCCGGGAATCGCATGCCGCCTGCGTGAATATCGTGCCGGTCACCTCGTGTTTCATCTGGGAGGAGACGGTCACCCGCGACGAGGAGTCGCTTTTGATCATCAAGACCTCCCGGGATCGGGTGGACGGACTCACCAGCCGGATATGCTCGCTCCATTCCTATGATCTCCCGGAGGTCATCGTGCTGCCCATCGTCGGGGGGCTTCCTGAGTACCTGGACTGGGTGAGAGGGGTGGGCAGGTGACCACCACCGACCACACTGGCATCCTGGTCCGGCCCGATGGCCTGGCCCGAATCCGTGACCGGGTGGCCGTGGAGACCACGGTGACCATCTCCTGCAACGGCGCACCGGTCTCCGCGCAGGTAGCAAGCCCCGACCACCTGCGGGAGCTGGGGGCGGGGCATGTCGTCGCCGAGGGGATCTGCCGGCGGGTGGTGGATGTCCGGGTGGAGGGAGAACGGATCGATGTCACGGGGGACGGGGTTGTGGAGCCGGGAACCCTCCCCCGGGTGACTCACACCGGCACCATCTCCCGGGATCTGGTCCTCCGGGTGCGCCAGGCGATCGAATCGGAGACCTGGGCGCAGACCGGCGGGGTGCATGCCGCGGCGCTCTTCTCCGACGGCACACCGGTGATCCGGATCTGCGATATCGGCCGGCACAACGCGGTGGACAAGTGCATCGGTCACGCGGTGCTCACCGGGCTCGATCCCGGATCCTGCATCCTGGGGTGCTCGGGACGACAGCCGTCGGCCATGGTGGCCAAGGCGGCGCGGGCGGGCATTCCCATCATCGTCTCCCGGGCCTCGTCCACCGACCAGGGTATCGCCTGCGCCGGGGAGGCCGGGATCACCCTGGTCTGCTTCGCCCGGAACAGGCGGTTCACGGTGTACACCCACCCGGAGCGGATAGAGGGGCTGCCCACCCGAAAAGAAGATATCGAATCGCTGGATATGGTCAGCGTACCCGGTGAGGAGGAAATTCATGGGTGACCAGAACCGGACGGCAACCGCACTCATCGTTCTTGGATGTCCGCAGCTCCCGGTCCAGACCAGCATCGCCTTGTGGCTCTCCCATGAGCTCCGGTTGCGGGGCGTCGAGGTGACCATCTGCGGGACGCCATCGGCCCGGAAACTGGTCGCGGTGGCCGATCCCGACTCGCATTACCGGGGGGCCATGGAGGATCTGGACGCGTGTATCGGACGACTGGCCGATGGCGAGGCGGACTATGACTGCAGTGTGATATTCGTGCACAACGACGGCGGGCTCTCCTACGCCGCGACCATCGCTTCGATCACCGACGGCCTGGTGGTCCCGGTGATCTATGGAGAGAACGCAGCGGCCCTTGCCGATTCGCTCCCCTTCGACTGCAGACCGGCGGTGGCGCCGGCCACTCACAATCCGGGACCCCTGAAGCGGGCGATCCGGGAGGTGTTCCCATGGGATGCATTGAATCGATGAATTACACGGTCCTCCTGAAGCAGATCTCGTTTGCAGAGGCCCGGACGTACGTGAAGGTCCATTTCTCCGAGGTGTACGAGGTCGAACCGGGCTACAAGCTCCATGACGCCCGGCTCATCGGAGTACCGCCCCTGCTGGTGGCGGTGGATGGCGATGACGTGATCTTTCCCTTCACCAAGCCCTGCCACGGCACATTCCTCCTCCGGGCCCCGGGAAACGGGGAGATCGAACGTCTCCGGGCCCGGGGATCGCCGGCCACCGGGAAGAAGACGCGGAGGAAATCATGAACGAAACCTATCTTCGGGTGCTGAAGGTGATTGCCGGAGTGGCGCTCTGTGTGGGAGTGGGAATGCTCGGATCGATGGTCACCGCACCGGCGATCCCGACCTGGTATGCCGCCCTCGAAAAACCGTTCTTCACGCCGCCTTCCTGGGTGTTCGCACCTGTCTGGACGGTTCTCTACGTGCTGATGGGGGTCTCCCTGGCGACTGTCTGGATGGAGGCACCCGGGCGGGAGCGGAACACGGCGATGGGGATCTTTGGAATTCAGCTGGTTCTGAACGGAGCATGGTCGTTTCTCTTCTTCGGCCTGCAGAATCCGCTCCTCGGCGGAGTGGAGATCATCGCCCTCTGGGTGGCGATCGCCGCCACCATCCGGTACTTCGACCGGATCTCCCGTCTCGCGGCACTGCTCCTGGTCCCCTATATCGCGTGGGTGACCATCGCCACCGCGCTCACCTGGGGGGTCGTCATCCTCAATTCTTAGAGCCGCCGCCAGATGTAGACGAAACGCTGGATGGCGGTGACGTGCCCGAAGAGCCCGAAGAGGAGGAGCACCCACCCGAGAAACGGCAGACCCAGCGGCCAGGGGATGCCCGCCGCATCCAGCCCACCGGCGATCACCAGAAGGACCAGGCGATCGGCACGGCCCAGGAGGCCACCGTAGTACCGCCCCACACCGACCGCCTGGGCCTGCGTGCCCAGGTAGGACGCCATCAGGACCCCGGTCAGGGCGAAGATGCCCGCTTCCCAGGGGACCGGGCCGGCGAGCAGGATACCGGTGATGAGGATGATGTCGGCATACCGGTCCAGGACATGGTCGAGGAGATCGCCCTGTACCGAATCGATCCCCTGTTCCCGGGCGATCGCCCCGTCGAGGGCATCGAAGACGGCATTCAATGCCACCGCCACCACCGCGGGAAGCAGCCACCAGCGTGCAAAACAGATGCCGGAGAGAACGGCGAAGACGAATGCGAGCATGGTGCTCCCGTTGGGGGTGAGCCCGATCCGGGTGGCGCCGGAGACCAGGGGGTGGAGGAGACGGGGGAGAGAGGAGCGGTACCGGTCGAGGGTCATGACATCTCCCCGGTGAAGGATGACCAGTCGATGGTGCCACACACCGCCTCACGGTCACCCCGGAGGAACTCCTCGATGATATCCGCGATCGCGTCCACCGGGCGACCGGTGGTGTCGATCTCCAGGACGACCTCCGGCTCATGGACCTCCAGGGTTTCGATCAGGGCCACGTCGAGCAGCTCCGCCTCCACGTTCTCCCGGATCTTCTCGTCACCGTACCCGCGGCTGCGGAGCCGTTCGGCGAGGTGATCGGGGCGGCACCGGAGGATCACCACCCGATCGGCGGGGAGCAGGTGGGCGAGGTGCCCTTCCACGATCCCGCTCACCCGCCCGAACCGGCTGGCCCATGCCTCCTCATCGACGACCACCGTCTCCCGTTCCCGGTCCTGCTCGATGATGTACTCCGTCATCGTCTCCTTTGCGGAGATGACCGTGTACCCCCGTCCGGCGAGCTCTGCTGCCGTCCCGGTCTTGCCGGTGCCGGGCGTGCCGGTGAGTGCGACCATCATATGGCGGCGGCGGCCTCCAGGAATCGTTCGCATTCCCAGTCCTCTCCGACACTGATCCGGATATAACGGTCCTCGAGTCCCCGGAAGCTGCTGCAGGACCGGACCAGGACGCCCCGGTCCGCGAAGAGGGTGGCCGCCCGGTCCCCGGTCAGGGGGTGGACGTCCACCATCACGAAGTTGGCCCCGGACGGGATCACCGGCAGGGGGCACTCATGCGAGATCCGCTCCCGCCACCGCCGGACATGCTCGACCGTGCGCCGGAGGTGTTCCGCCTCCCGAAGCATGGCGACCGCCGCTGCCTCCGAGACCCGGTTGAGGGCGAAGGGGGTCGCCGCAAGCGAGAGCGGGTCTTCCAGCCACGCGGGGATGAAGGCATATCCCACCCGCATCCCGGCCAGGGCATGGGCCTTGGAAAACGTGCGGCCGATGACCAGGCGGTCGGATCCGGCGAGGAGTGGGAGGTAGTCGGTGGAGCTGAACTCCACGTAGGCGTTGTCCAGGAAGAGAAGACCGTCGATGCGGTCCAGGATGGATCGGATGGCGGGGACCGGATCGGTGGTGCCCGTGGGATTGTTCGGGGAGCAGATGAAGGCCAGCCGGGCATCGCCTGCCTCCTCGACGAACCGGTCGGGATCGAGGGAGAAGTCGGGTTCGCGGGGGATCTCCCTGACCGCTGCCCCGTGAGCGATGGACGCGAGCCGGTAGAACGAGAAGGTGGGAGTGGCGACGGCGATCGTATCCCCGGGCTCGACCACCGTGCGGATGACCGCCTCGATGATCCCGTCCATACCCACGCCGACCGCCACCGGTCCATCCCCGTACCGCTCCCGGAGTGCCTGGGTGAGTCTCGGGGAGCCGGGACGGGGGTACCGGTTGGCCCGGACCATCTCGGCACAGGCGGCCTCTGCCACCGATGGGGGCGGGGGGAAGGGATTTTCATTGCTGGCCAGCCGTGCCACCCGGGCGTGCCCGCTCTGTGCGGCCACCTCGTCTGCGTCACGGGCGAAGACGTACCCGCCCGCCTCAAAACACGGTCTAACCAATCGTGTCATCGATGATGGATGCGGCCTGATCGATCTCTGAATCGCTGATCACCAGCGGGGGGACCAGGCGGAGGGTGCCGCCTCCGGCACAGTTGACGAGCACTCCCCGGTCGGCGCATGCGGAGAGAATCTCCGGGCACCGTTCCCCCACCGGCACCCCGATCATCAGTCCGCACACCCGCGGGTAGTGGCGGGCAAGACGCTCCTGGAACCGGGCGGCCTTTGCGGGGATGTCCGGGAGCAGCTCGCGGATGATCCCGATGGTCGCCCGTGCGGCGGCGCAGGCAAGCGGCCCCCCGCCAAACGTGCTCCCGTGTTCACCAGGCCCAAAGACCAGGTCCTCGCGGGCGGCGATCGCCCCCATCGGAAACCCGCTCCCCATCCCCTTGGCCAGGGAGACGATGTCGGGCTCCACCCCGGACTGCTGGATGGCGAGCCAGGATCCGGTCCGCCCCATGCCGCACTGCACCTCGTCGTCCACCATCAGGGCGCCGTGGTCGTCACAGACCTCCCGGATGGTCCGCAGGGTCTCCCGGGAGAGGGGGTGGACCCCCGATTCTCCCTGCACCGGTTCGACGAAGACTGCGGCGGTATCATCGTCCACCGCCTTCTCCAGGGCGGCATCATCGCCGGGATCCACGAAGGTGCAGCGGGGCTCGAGGGGCTCGAAGGGGGTGCGGATCTCGGGCTTGTAGGTGACCGCGAGCGCCCCCATCGTCCGCCCGTGAAACCCGCCGGTAAAGGCGACGAACTTCTTCCTCCCGGTGCGGACGCGGGCGAGTTTGATCGCGGCTTCGTTGGCCTCCGCGCCGGAGTTGGCCAAAAAAACCCGGGGAAGGCCGGTGATCTCCGCGATGTCACGGGCAAGTTCCGCCTGGCCAGGGACGTAGTAGAGGTTCGAGCAGTGGATGAGTTCCCCGGCCTGCCGGCAGATCGCCTCCACCACTGCGGGGTGGCAGTGCCCGGTGCTGCAGACGGCGATCCCCCCCACACAGTCGATGTACTCCTTCCCCTCATCGTCCCAGACGCGGGCTCCCCGTCCCCGGACGAGCCCGATATTCCGCGAGAAGACCGGCATGAAATACCGGGACTCCAAATCTCTGTGTATCCGATCCATGGTCATTCACTCATATTCGATGGTGGCCGGCGGTTTGGGGGTGATGTCGTAGACCACCCGGGAGACTCCCGGGATCTCGGAGGTGATCCGCGAGGCGAGCCGGTGGAACGTCTCCCAGGGCAGTTCCAGGGGGTCCGCGGTCATGCCGTCCCGCGACGCGACCGCCCGGACCGAGACGATCCACCCGTGCAGGCGGACATCCCCCTTCACCCCCGTCCCCCGGCCGAGCAGTGCGGCAAAGCACTGCCAGGGCTGGTGAGCTTCCACCAGTTCCTCCTCGGCGATGGCGTTCGCCTCCCGGACGAGGGCGATCTTCTCCCGGGTCACCTCACCGAGCACCCGGACCGCGAGTCCGGGGCCCGGAAACGGCATCCGGTGCTGGATCTCGGGGGGGAGATCCAGGTGCCCCGCCAGCTCCCGGACTTCATCCTTGTACAGGTCGCGAAGCGGCTCGATCACCGATTCGAATTCAATGTCCAGCGGCATCCCACCCACGTTGTGGTGGCTCTTGATCCCCCCCTCGCTCTCGATGCGGTCCGGGTAGATGGTACCCTGGAGGAGGTGCGTTGCACCGGTGCGCTTCGCCTCGCGCTCGAAGATGCGGATGAACCGACCGCCGATGACCCGCCGTTTCTCCTCGGGATCGGTGACCCCGGCGAGGACTCCGAAGAAGTCGTCTGCGGCCTCCACCACGTCCAGGTTGAGGTCTCCAAAGAGTTCCCGGATCCGTTCGCTCTCCCCCCGGCGCATCAGACCGGTATCCACGTAGATGGGGATGAGGCGATCCCCGATCGCCCGTGCCCCCAGGGCGGCGCAGACCGAGCTGTCCACCCCGCCGGAGAGGGCCATGACCACCTTCCCCTCCCCGGCCTGCTGTCGTATCTCATCGATCGCCTGTTCGATAAACGGTGCTGCCCGTACCATATGTCACTCCTTACCTGTGCATTTCCTGGCGGTGATCCCGGCATGCCTCCACGAATCCGAGATATGGCGGTGACGGCCGTGTGGGCCGGGACCGGAACTCGGGATGGAACTGAGTGGCCAGAAAGAACGGGTGACCCCGAATCTCGCATGCTTCCATGCGCACGCCGCACCGGGCCGCAAAGACCAGTCCCGCCTCCTCGAGGGACCCGATGTACTCCGGGTTCACCTCGTACCGGTGGCGATGCCGCTCCATGATCTCGTCGCTTTCGTACAGGTCATGGAGACGGCTGTCGGGGGTGATGGCAATCCGGGCCTCCCCGAGCCGCATCGTGCCGCCCAGGTCCACCACGTCCTCCTGTTCGGGGAGGAGGGCGATGACGTGTCGGCCGTCGTCGATCTCCTCGCTGGTCGCATCTGCCCATCCGAGAACGTTTCGGGCGTATTCCACCACCGCGAGCTGGAACCCGAGGCAGAGACCCAGGTAGGGAATCCGGTGCGACCGGGCATACTCAATCGCCCGTATCTTCCCCTCGATCCCCCGTTTCCCGAACCCGCCGGGGATGAGAATACCGTCCACATCGGCGAGATCATCGGGATCGATCTGTTCGGCATCCAGCCACCGGATGGACACCTCGGTGGAGAGCGCCCGGCCGGCATGCTTGAGCGCCTCCTTGATGCTGATGTACACGTCTTCGATGCCGTATTTGCTGACGATGGCCACGTTCACCCGGCTGGTGTATTCACGGGTGACGATCCGGTACCATGCAGTGTCGGGTTCGCGCCGTTCGAGAGCGAGTTTCTCGATGACGACCTCCGCAATTCCCTCCTTCTCCATCTCCATGGGGACATAGTAGGTGTCGGGGGCGGTGGTGGCGCTGATGACCGCGTGCTGGGGCACATCGCAGAACGCGGCGATCTTCTTCTTGCTCCCGGTGTCGATGACCCGGTCGCTCCTCCCCACGATGATGTCGGGATGGAGCCCGAGCTCCCGGAGCGCCTTGACCGAGTGCTGGGTGGGTTTGGTCTTCAGATCGCCCATGCTGTCGGCGGGCACCAGGGTGACGTGGACGAGAACCATGTCGGTGTCGGGAAGGGCGCCGTGCATCTGGCGGATCGCCTCCAGAAACGGCATGCTCTCGATATCGCCGACCGTCCCCCCCACCTCCACCAGGCAGATGTCGGCAGGAGACTCCTCCGGATCGAGGGGGGTGTACGCCGCCCTCCGGATGCACCGGGTGATCTCGTCGGTGATATGGGGAATGATCTGGACCGTTCCGCCGAGGTAATCCCCCCGCCGTTCCTTCTCGATCACGTTCCGGTAGACCTTGCCGGTGGTGATATTGTGGATCGACTGGAGGTCGATGTCCAGGAACCGTTCGTAATTGCCGAGATCCAGGTCCACCTCGCCGCCGTCGCTCAGGACAAAGACCTCGCCGTGCTGTGCCGGGTTCATGGTCCCGGCATCGATGTTCAGGTAGGGATCGATCTTCACCGCGGTCACGGTGTAGTCACGGTTGACGAGGATCCGCCCGATGGACGCGGTGGTGATCCCCTTCCCGAGACCGCTCATCACCCCTCCTGTGACGACGACATATTTCAAAATTCTTTCAACTCCGTCTGCCTCTCATGGATGTGCCGGATAGCGATACACCGGCCCGCCGCAACACCGGAGATGCCGGCGACCCCGATCTGCCCCGGACAGGCGGACTCGCCGGTTCGCCTGCGGGAATATGATCCTGCATTCATCAGGTGTGCGGTCCTGTATAGAGAACCTATCGTTTCCCCGGATCGCCTGCCGTCGGTCACGACCCGGTGATGGCAAAGGCGGCCGTTGTGCGGGAACAGAGGATCCAGTCCGGGACGGTGTGCACCTCACCCTCGGCAAAGACGATGCGCCTCCCCTTCCGAACCACCCTGCCGGTGGCGGCCACTGACCCGTCCCGCACCCCCCTGATATAACTGGTCGATTCGTTGATGGTGGCGATTCCGCCGTCGTCGAGCACCGTGCAGATGGCAAGCGCCATGGCCTCGTCGGCGAGAGCGGTCAGCACACCGCCCTGCAGCCACCCCGCACCGTTCAGCATGTCGGCACGGACTTCCATGGCGATCTCGGCCTCTCCGTCGCCGAACCGCACCACATCCACGCCCATCAAGGTGAAGAACGGATTCGCACGCGCACCCACCCGTGATATCTCATCCAGGTACTTCATGACCGTACACATTCCGTGTCGGTGACGGGAGGGGTTAACCGTTTTGAACCGGTGGGCTGGATTATTTATGACCGTCCTCCCCACCACTCTGTATGGACGAGGAATCCACAGAACTCCTGCGGGATCTGGTCTGGCTCAACGCAGTCATCGCCACCGAGCTTGTACAGATCACCGAGAATACATCGGCCATTCTCCGCGGTGCTCCCCCGCCGGAGACGTGTGTTGAGGAACATCGGGCGATCCGGGAGCGCGCGCTCGCCATCGCCGAGCGGTGCCGCATAGAACCGCTCCTTGCCCGGCACCTGAGAGAGCATCAATAAATACATTGACCGCCCCCTCCCAGGTACTTTTCATGAAGATACTGGTCGTCATTGCCCCCGAACAGTTCCGGGACGAAGAGCTCGAGGTCCCCCTCTCCCGTTTCGACGAGGTGGGGATCGGATACGATATCGCCTCCACCCGCACGGGCCCGTGCACCGGGATGCTGGGAGCGGAGGCGGAGGCCACCCTCGCCATCGCGGAGGCGACTGCCGATGCATATGATGCGATCTGCATCGTGGGAGGTGTGGGTGCGCAGGAAGCGCTCTGGGACGATCGCGATCTCCAAGGCCTGGTCCGGGAATTCGCCGACCAGGGGAAGGTGGTGGGGGCAATCTGCCTCTCGCCGGTGGTGCTCGCCCGTGCGGGCATCCTGGAGGGGCGGGTGGCCACCGTCTTCTCCACCCCCGCCTCCGTCGCTGAGATGAAGCGGGGCAAAGCGGAGCTCGCCGACATCCCGGTGGTGTCGAGCGGTCAGGTGATCACTGCCAACGGCCCGAATGCCGCCGGGGCGTTTGCCGACGAGTTCGTGGAGAAACTGGGGTGCTGAAGGACGCGCGATCCCCTGTCTCGCCCGACGACTGCACCCTCATCATCCCCGCCTACAACGAGGCGGAGCGGATCGGGCGGGTGCTCGAGGACTGCAGTACTTTTCAGGGCCGGATCATTGTGGTCTGCGACGGGACCGATGCGACCGCTGCAGAGGTGCGCCGGTGGGCCGATCGGCACACCGGTCCTCCCCGGATCACCTGCCTGGAGTACCGGCACCGCCTGGGAAAGGGCGGCGGGGTGCTGGCGGGGATGTCGGAGACCGACACGCCCTTCGTGGGGTTCATGGACGCGGACGGATCGGTGACCGCCCGCGAGATGGCCCGCCTCTTTGACGAGCTCGCCGGGTGCGACGCGGCTATCGGATCCCGGTGGGTGGAGGGGGCCTGTGTGCCGGAGCCCCAGCCCCTGACGAGACGGGTGGAGAGTCGCCTGTTCAATCTCGGGGTCCGTCTCCTCTTTGGACTGCGGTTCTCAGACACCCAGTGCGGGGCGAAGGTGTTCTGGACGGCGTGCCTGGACGAGGTTCTGCCCGCGCTCCGGTCCCGGGGTTTTGAATTCGACGTGGAGCTGCTCTGGCGACTGGCCCGGCAGGGGTACCGGGTGCGGGAGGTCCCCATCACGTGGCGGGACACCGGCGGATCAAAAGTGGGACTGGGAGATACGGTGCGGATGGCCGTTTCGTGCGTCCGGGTCCGGTTCGGCTGAACCACCCGTCAGCACCGGACCGCCGGGTGGCGGTGGAGTGCCGAGAGAATCGCGTCGGTCACGTCGTCGGTCCCCGCCGTCCCCCCGAGGTCCGGTGTGGTGATCCCGGCGTCCAGGACATACAGGACCGCGTCCTCCACTGCCGACGCCCCCGGCGCATCGCCCAGATGGTCGAGGAGCATCCCGGCGCTCCTGATGGCGGCCACCGGGTTGGCGATCCCCTTCCCGGCGATGTCGGGGGCGCTGCCGTGCACCGGTTCGAAGAGGGCGGCATCGTCCCCGATGTTGGCGCTCGGAACCACCCCGAGTCCTCCCGCCAGATACGACGCCACATCACTCAGGATGTCGCCGAACATGTTGGTGGTGACGATCACGTCGTAGGATGCGGGGTGTACGAGCACGTCCAGCGAGAGGGCATCGATATACCGCGACTGGCACGGTACCCCTGCATGACGGGCCTCCTCCTCGCAGATCTCCACGAAGAGCCGGTCCGATCCAAGGACGTTGGCCTTGTTGCCGATGGTGAGGTGGCGGGCGATGCCGCAGGCATACCGGGCGATGCGGCGCGTGGCCGCCACGCTGACCACCCGGATGGTGCAGGCCCGCTCCGGCACCCGCCACTCGATCCCGGAGTAGAGCCCCTCGGTATTCTCCCGGACGATGGTGATGTCCACGCCGTGCGCCCGGACCGGCCGCACATTGGCATACAGGCCGAGTGTCTTTCGGATGGTGAGCACCACGCTCTGGTGGCCCGGGGTGGTGGTGACCGCCCCGAAGAGGATCGCATCCGCCTCCCGGAGCATCCCGAGATCGGCCCCCTCGTACGCGGATCCCTCCCGCTCCCTCCGGGCGGCACCCATCTCCACGTCCACGAACTCCAGATCGGGCCGGACGCACTCCAGGACCCTCCTGGCGGCGGGCACGACCTCCCGTCCGATCCCGTCGCCCTCAACCACTGCGATGACCGGCATGCTCCTCCCATTTCTCCAGAATATCCATCACCATTCCGGCGATCTCCCACGGGGACGCGCCCCAGTGGACCGCCCCGCCGAACAGTCCCCGGCGCGTCCCCAGGCCGCATCGCTCGGATCGACAGCACCGGGCGATGAACGGTTCACTGGTGGCGGCATCCAGGGGGCAGATATTCTCCAGGTGGTGCTCTGCGTTCCCGCATTCCCGGATCAGCTCCTGTGTGGTCCGGCACCCGGCCACCCGCTCGCCGGCGGCCACCCGGATGCGGTCGACCGATCGGGGGAACCCCGATGCCCGGCAGGGATACACGTCCGGATCCCGCTTTCGGATGTCCATCACGTGATGGACGAACCGGACGGCCCGGGCCCCGAATATCCCGGTGGCCTCCAGCTCGCGGATGGTCTCGCTGAGGTGGGGGAGGGGAGGAGCGCAGTCGTAGACATGGATGGTGGTGAGAGCAGCCGGGTCGGGGTCGAGGACGAAGGTCACGTGCTCGTCACGGCCCACGAAGAGGGTGCAGGGAGACGCACTCTGGAGAGCCAGCTCGATCAGCCTCCCCCGGTCATGGAGGACGACCGGATCGGGGTGCACGGCCACCTCTCCCGGTCCGGCGATGACCCGCATGGTCCGGACATCGCGCATGAATCCCGGGCCCGGTGCGGTCTCCACTGCCCGGATCTCGATCTCCCCGTCGTCCCGGTACACCACCAGGTAACGGGTGAGGAAGTAGACCCGGTCTCTGCACGGGCGGGCACCGTCGGATACCCCCACGTGCTTGCAGTGCTCGGGAAAGATCACCGGTGCTCCTCCATATAGGGGACCAGGCCGCCCGCCCGGAGGATCGCCTTCATGCGGGGGGAGAGGGGGCGGGCGGGGTAGGACATCCCGGCCACCTCCACGACCGGCGTCTCCAGATCCAGGCAGACCTCCTCCCCGTCCTGGCAGGGGCACGCGCATTCCAGGACCGCAAGCCCGATATTGATCGCGTTTCGAAAGAAGATCCGGGCGAACGAGGGAGCCACCACTCCCCGCACCCCCGCCGCCGCGAGCGCGATCACCGCCTGTTCACGGGAGGAGCCGCACCCGAAGTTCCTGCCGGCGATGATCACGGCACCCTCCAGCCGGGCGGCGAGACCGGGATCGAGATCCTCGAAGACATGTTCGGCCCAGATCGAGCGATCCCGGGTCCGGAGATAGCGGCCCGCAATGATCACATCGGTGTCGATATTCCCCCCCAGGCAGACCGCCGGCCCGCACTGTCTCATTGCCAGCCCTCCGGAACGGTGATCTCGCCTGCAAGCGCACTCTCTGCTGCGGTGGACACCGAGGAGAGATAGATCTCCCCTCCCACACCCATGCGGTTTTTGAAATTGCGGTTGGCGGTGGAGAGGCAGACCTCTCCCTCCCCGATCACGCCCAGGTGGGCGCCGAGGCAGGGGCCGCACCCGGGGGGGCCGATCATGCACCCGGATTCCACCAGGGTGGCGAGGACCCCCGTGGCGGCCGCCCCTGCGAGCACACGCCGGGATGCGGGGACCACGATGGTCCGCACGGCCACCCGCCGTCCCCGGATGGCGTCGGCGAGGCGGCGCAGATCCGGGAGGCGGCCGTTGGTGCAGGTACCCACGAAGACTTGGTCGAGGGGTGTGCCGGCGAGATCCTCCGCCTCCCGGACCCGGTCGACGCGGTGGGGACAGGCGACGAGCGGGGGGAGGTCGGCCAGATCGATGGAGACCTCGTCCCGGTACCCCGGATCCGGTTCGGGGACCTGGCGATCGGCGGTCCGGCCGAATCCGGCCAGGTAGCCGGTGGTGGTCCGGTCGGCATAGCAGAGACCGGTCTTGGCGCCCGTCTCCACCGCCATGTTGCAGAGCGTGAACCGCCCGGCCATCTCCAGCTCGTCCACGCCCTCCCCCACGAACTCGAGCGCCCGGTAGGTGGCACCCTCCTGGCCGATGCGATGGACCGTGGCGAGCGCGGCATCCTTCGCCTCCACCCCCCGGGGCCACTCCCCGGTGATGGTGACCGCGGTGGTCTCCGGTACCCGGAGCCAGGTCTCTCCCGCGACCCAGATCCCGGCCATGTCGGTGGCCCCCACCCCGGTGGCAAACGCACCGAGCGCTCCGAGGGTGCAGGTGTGGGAATCGGCACCCACCACGATCCGGCCGGGCAGGACCGCCCCCTCGGCGAGCACCTGGTGGCATATCCCCTCTCCCGCTTCGGAGAAACAGAGTCCGCAGGACCGGGCAAACCGCCGGAGATCCTGCTGGAGGTCGGCGGTGGTGCTGGTGTTCGCCGGGACGATGTGGTCGAAGATGAGATGGACCCTCTCCGGGAACCGGGGGCAGGTGGCCCCCATCCGGAGGAACGCCTCCCGGGAGAGCACCCCGGTCCCGTCGTGGGCATAGGCGAGATCGACCTGGCGGTCGATGCTGGTTCCCGCAGGAGCCCCGAGGAGGCGCTCCGAGAGGGTGGCCATCACCGGCACTCCTGTCCCGCCTGCTTCATGAGGTCGCAGAGGACCGCCTGGGTGATATCACACTTCCCCTCGCTCATCACCTTGATCCGGTGCAGCATCCACCGCACCTGGTCGTCGGTCAGTTCGAAGCCGTGCATGCGGGCGATGTGCTGGATCGACCGGCTGCCGCTGTGCTTGCCGATCACGAACCTCCGTTCCCGGCCCACCAGATCGGGCGGAACATATTCGTAGGTGGCCGGATCAGTGAGGATGGCGGCGATGTGGATGCCGCTTTCATGGGCGAAGGCGTTCTCTCCCACCACCGCCTTGGTCTTCGCCGGGTGGATGCCGGAACACCGGGCGACCGTTTGGGAGCACTCCGGGAGGTAGGTGAGGTCGTAGCGGTCGATGCCTCCCTTCAGCCGGAGTGCAGAGAGTACCTCTTCGAGCGCGGCGTTTCCCGCCCGCTCCCCGATCCCGTTGACGGTGGTGTGGAGCTGGAAGGCGCCTGCCGCGGCGGCGGTGACCGTATTGGCCGAGGCGAACCCGAGGTCGTTGTGGCAGTGGACGCAGAGCGGCCGGGGGCTGTCTCTGACGAGTGTCCCGGTGACCGCGAAGATCTCCAGCGGGGTGAGGCAGCCCACCGTGTCGGCGAAGCTCACCAGCGTGGCGCCGTGTTCTGCTCCCAGGCGGTACATCCGGGCAAGGAAGTCTGTATCTGTCCGGGAGGCATCTTCCGCGGCGAAGCGCACCTCCACCCCGTGATCGGCGGCATAGGAGACCGCATCCAGGGCGTCGGCGAGCATCTCCTCCCGTCCCTTGCGGTACTTGGCCCGCACATGGATATCGGACGTGGCCAGAAAGATGCTGATCATGTCCACGTCGCAGTCAAGCGCGCACTCCACGTCCCCCCGAACGGCCCTCGCCAGGCAGCACGTCCGTGCGGAGAGCCCCGCCCGTGCGATCGCGGCGACGCAGTCCCGTTCGTTCTCCGAGACGACGGGAAATCCCGCCTCGATGACGTCCACTCCCACCGCATCGAGCAGACCGGCAATCTCCAGCTTCTCATCGCAGGAAAAGGTGACCCCGGGTGCCTGCTCGCCGTCCCGCAGGGTCACGTCACATATCTCAACATTCCACTCGTTCATGGGTCTCACCTTCCGGACAGGTGCCTTCGATCACCACGGTCACCGGCCTCTCCGGCGGCACCAGGATCCGGGAGAGAGTGGTGTGGTCGTCGGCGGCACTCACAAGGGGTGCCGCCCATGCCAGTACGGGAAGGGGATCGATGGCGGGCGTCCCGCCGGTCATCCCCAGTCGCCGGTTGTTGAACACGATGCAGAGCAGGGGAATCTCCCGGGCATACACGTCGATGAGGGCGTTCAGGCCCGAATGGAGGAGCGCATAGTCGCCGATGAGGCACACCCCCGTGCTCTTCGCCGCCACCGCCACCGACGAGCCGAGTCCGTAACTGGCCACCCCCACAGAGTAGGGGGGGTTCTGGGCGAGGATCGAGCAGCCCACATCGCAGATCGCCTTCATCCCCCGCTCGGCGAGCAGAGAGAGGGCATACCGGAACGGGCACCCCGCACAGAATGTCCGGTACCATCCCCGTGATCGGATGGTCTCGGGTGCGGGGGCGGGTGGCGGCGGCCGGAGGTGGCGGTGCTCCCGGACAAAGGGGCGGCCCAGTTCCCGGATACCGTCCAGCTGCCCGGGATCACCGGGCGGCGGGTAGACCACCACCACGCGGGAGTCGCCGGGGGCCATCCCCGCCCCTACCTCTGTGCCGTGGATGCGGTTGAGGGGGTGGGTGCGGGCCCAGTCGAAGATCGCAGCGGTGCCCGCCGCCGCCCGATGGACTCGCCCCGGCATGGTCAGCCCGGGCGGTGCCGGGGTGCCCGCCCCCCGGGTGACCGGCGGTATCTCTCCCGCCGCATCCGCCTCGAGGAGCGGGGGGGTCACCCGGAGGAGGGTGATGCGGGAGAAGCGCTCCGACGCAACGAACGCCTCTTCGACCGCCGCGGCGCAGGTGGAGGCGTCCGGCTCGATGACCGGGACCCGGGCGATCTCCCCGAAATACCGGGAGTCCTGCGCGTTCTGGGAGGCGACCGCCTCCACGTCGTCACCGGCGAGCACCACCACTCCGGCCCCCAGGCCCTGGGTGGTGGCGTTGATGAGGGGATCGGCACATGCATTGAGCCCCACATGCTTGCAGATGACCACCGACCGGCGCCCGGAGAGGGAATCGCCCAGGGCGTACTCGAGGGCCACCTTTTCGTTGACCGGGATGACGGCATCCAGCCGCCGGACGAGCCCGCTCACCGGGTAGCCGGGGACCCCGTACACCGTATCCGCCGAGCGCGAGAGCGCCCGGACGAGCACGTCCTCGCCTCTCATGCATCCCTCCACGGTGAGAGATCGCAGCCGGTGCAGGCGGCGCACATCGTCTCCGCCATGCTACCGTCAAGATCCGCCCGGTCGAGCGCGTCCCGGTGGATGGAGAAGAGGCGGAGGAGGCGCTTTGCGGTGGGCCTGCTCCAGTCCGCAAGCTCGCCTGCCGGGGTGAGCGGGCGCAGCACGGGGATCACCCCCATACCGGTGAGATCCGCGATGCAGCCGGCCATCTCCCGGTCGGTCTCTCCGAGGCCGATGAGCACATTGGAGTAGACCCGTCCCTTCCCAAAGAGGGCGACCGATTCACGCAATGCAGAGAGGACATCCTCCCGGTCGAATCCCGGGCACATCCGCCCGAAGAGCGTGGCGGTGGCGGTCTCCACGTTGAACTTCACCTCCGCCACCCCCTGGTCGTGGAGCCGCCGGGCGGTCCCCGCCAGCGGATAGATGGAGACCCCCACCGGCAGATCGAAGGGAGCCAGCCGATCCACCACCTCCAGTACATATGATTCCTCCTCCGCCGGGTCACGGGCGACGCCGCTTGTGAGCGAGATGGCGTCGATTGTGTCCCGCACTCCCGCTACCAGGCGGACGATCTCGTCGGGGCTCCGGCGCCGCCCCTGCAGGAGGGGGACGGGGCAGAACCGGCACCGGTGGGTGCAGCTCCCCGAGACGGTGATGTATGCCTGGCGGGGGCAGTGGAGGGCGATCTCCTCCAGGCGACCCCCGACTGTCCGGTCCCCGAGGGTGATGGATGCATCTCCATCGCCGTGGTGCCGGAGTGTGGCGGGACTGTCCGGCCGGATGGTGAGACGGACCCGGCGAGTGCCGGTGGAGAAGAAGAACGACCCGGTGCCTCCCGCGCCGGGTCCGGCCGATGACCGGGCTGTGAACCCGTGTACCGGCACGCCCTCCACCCGCACACCCCCGAGCGAGAGGAGGGCGGCCTTGATCTCCGCCCAGGATCCCGTGGTCATGTGGCGAGCTCCAGTGCATCATCGAACCGGGTGGCGAACGGAATCGCCGCCACCGCGCCGATCACCCCCCGCCCCTCCATCCGGAGGGTGAGCCGGGGGTCGTCGATCGCGTCCAGGGCCGCCCGGGAGACCTCCCCCCGCTTGACCCGGTCGCCGAACCCGCGGAGGGGGGCGGGATCGAATCCCCGGTACACGGCCATCCCGGTATCGGGTGAGAGGGTATATGTTTCCAGCAGGTCGGTGAACCGGTGCACGAGGTCCCGTGGACGGGTGGTGGCGAACTCGCAGACGATGGAGACGCAGTTCTTGGTGCGGAAGGGGACGGGATAGAGCTGCACGATGGTGTGGGAGAGGTAATATGAATCCTCGTCTGCCACCGCAGTGGCGATGTTGTGGCAGAGCGTCCAGGTGGCGCCCTCCTCGGGGGTGTCGGTGTCGTCCACCCCGATGAGCACGCGCTCCCGTCTCGGGAGCTGGATGGTGGAGCCCGCCGTCCGTCCGCCCCCGGAGGGATCGGCCACCGCCCCGATCACCCCCCGCGCCGTGGCCCGGCAGGCGGCGGCACCGACACCTCCGCCCCCGAGTCCCCGGTAGGTGACCGCGATCTCATCGGACGAGAGAGAGACACCGGCGATCCCCGCCGGGAAGAGCGATCCCTCCAGGAGGAGCTCGGTTGACCCCGTCCGGAGCAGGTACCGGTTGGTGGCGCCCACCGTCCGGACTGACTCCACGAGGGGGCTCTTCTGATAGTGCGCCTTCACCCACATCGCACCGCCGAGGCAGTCGAAGCGCTCGACGAGCTCCACCCGGTCGCCGCGATCGTCTGCCACGGCGGCGATCCAGGGATAGGAGATGGTGTAGGGATCAGAGAGTCTCTCCATACAGACCTGCTGCCTCCGGACCGCTGTTCGCCCAGAAAACGGATCCCAGCGCTCCAATCCGGCCTTTACGGCCGTTTTGATCGATGAATCGTATTCCCTGCCGGGCGGCCTCCTCTTCGGTCTCCTCCAGTGTGGCGAGCTCGGTCTTCACCCGTCGGGGGAAGTCGGAGTCGTGGGGAAGTGCGATCCCCTGGAAGACGGCGATGCCGGTATCATCGGATACCGACTCCGCCTCGATGAATTCCCGGATATACGAGAGGAGGGGATCGACCGACCGGGGGAGGACGGCGAAGTTCAGGGCGGACCCCACGCAGTTGGTGGTCTTCCTGGGGACCGCCGGGTTGAGCTGGACCAGGCGCATGTTGAGGAGCTCCACCCCCTCCACGGGACAGGACTCGGCACACGAAAGCGCCGTCACCCAGGTCGCGCCCTCCTCTCTGGTGTCGGTGTCATCGATCCCGATGGTCACCTTCTCGTACCGGGGAGAGACGATCCGCACCCGGTTGACCCGTGAGCCTCCCACCACCAGGTCCGCCTCTTCGGGGTATTCGGCCCGGATCACCCCGGGGGCCTGCGGGAGGCAGGCGGCGATGCCCACACCGGCACCGGCGATCCCGCTCCACGAGGTGATCACATTCTCCCCGTCAATCTCCACGCCTTCGAGGGCCTGCCCCCCGATGTCCCGGTCGGCGGCTCCGAACTGCACCGGGTGCCTTCCCGTGCGGGCGGTCATGGTCATGGCGGTCCCCTCCACCCGGCAGGAGAGGAGCGATCCCCCGGCCCGCATCCGGTTGGCCGCATCCCACTCGATGGTGCCCCGGGCATGGCATTCTTCAAAGATCTCTGCCAGTCCCGCTGTATCATCCACCATCACCAGGAATCTCCTGGAGAAGAGAGGGCCGAATTGTTTTCGCAGTTCCGCTGGTGTCCGGACGATCATCAGTTGTCACCGAAAAATTCGTTCACAGATTTCTCGGCAACAAATTATTTAGGGCTATCGATCCGCGAAATAAAAAAAAGTTAGAAGAGGTCGTGGAGATTGATCCTGACCGGCCCGAGCGTTCCGCCGAAGTTGCCGGCGCTGATCTTCCTGATACCCGGTGCGGTCACCGCCGCCTGGATGCCTGCCGCCATGGCCCTCTTCACCGCATCCTCACTCACACCGTCGATGACGATCTCGTAGATGGCCGCCACGCCCTCGGGCACCTCGCTCCCCTCCACTTTCTCGCGGAGTGTGGGGCAGTACTTCTCGTTGGTGCTCGCCCCCATGAATTTGTACTTGTTGCTCCCTACCTTGGAGCCGCTCGCCACAATACCGCCGGGGAAGCTGGTGATGGTGCCCGGCACACCCTCGATGGCCTCCACCGCCGCGATCGCCCCGGCAAGGGCGGACGGCTGGCTGTCACCCATGACGAAGAAGTTGCCCCCGGCAACGCCCTTCACCGCGCCAAAGGACTCTTCGCCGATGTACTCGCCCTCCATGATGGGGATGGCCCAGACCTCCCGCCCGCCGACGGTTCGCTTCTCCTCGTACCCGTCGCCGAAGAAGTGAAGCTTGACCGGGATCTCCTCGTCGGGTGTGGCTACCTCCGACATCCAGTCGAAGACGGCGGTGGTGGGGGCGGTCAGGACACACTCACCGAGGCGCTCGATGAGCTGCTCCTTGACCTTCTTCTTGGAGGCGCAGATCATGATCGCATATCCCCCCCGGCCGTCCGGTGTCTGTGACCCGGGTACATAACAGTCGATCCCCGCCTCGCAGGGGCATCCGATGGTGGAGGTGGCAAATCCTGTCGCTTCGACCGCTGCCTGATAGGCCCATTTCCTAGTCGCTCCTGTGATCAGCACCCGGGACGTCCAGATGGGAAACGCCTCGGCGAACGTGTCGTCGATGAAAACACCATTCAATTCCATACAATTCTCACCTTCCGGTACGATAGGAGTCATACGGGGGAAGGCAGATAAAATTTCGCGTTTGCGGCCCGGTGAATCTGCCTTTCATGGAGGGTGGGCCACCTCCCCGATGCACCGGTGGAGATACCGGTGTCACCCGCCCGCGGGTGAGCGGCAGTCAATCCGATATCGTTGACTCAATTGCAGAGTACACAGAATAAAATCGCCGATGATTCGGGCGCTCCGTGGCCATTCGTCACACTTCAGAAGGTTTATGTATCTTATTTTACAACGTTCCATGCAATCGATTCTCAATCGATGACCCGGTGCGTGAAACCATGGCATTTGCATTGCACATCAATATGGAGCGTTGTACCGGCTGTAACAATTGTGTGGTCGCATGTCCTGTCGATGCACTCGAACTCTACACTGTTGATCCAGTGACCAAGGAGAAGATCTACAAGGTCAAGGACGGCAAGGCCGCCATACTGGATTTCAATGCTGAGCTCTGTGCAGGATGCGGCGTATGCGTCAAGGCATGCCCATATGATGTGATCAAGCTGGCTGGACGCTGGGATGAGGGGCCAAAACCCCTTGCTGAGCAGGTATAGGAGTGAGAGAACGCATGACAGTTTTTCCCAAGTTTTCAAAGAAGCGTGAAGGTGTCAATGAGGTGATGGAGCAGCGCCTCCTCAAGCAGGTGAACAACCTCATCCTCAACACCGAAACGTGTACCGGGTGTGGCATCTGTTCAGAGGCCTGCCCGGAAGAAGCGATCTCCATCGGCCCGGTGGGAGCATCCCGCAGGGGAGCGATCGATTACGCAGCGCCGATAGCGGTCGACGAGACGGCGTGCTCGTACTGTGGAGTCTGTGTCATCCTCTGCCCGTTCAACGCGCTGAAGCTGCTCGTTGACGGAGAGGAGCGCCTTCCCATACTCGAGAAGGAAGGATTCCCCACCTATGACATGGTCACCACCATCGATGACGAGAAGTGCACCCGGTGCACCATCTGCGAGGATGTCTGTCCCCGTGACGCAATCAACCGGGATGTCCCCGCATTCGAGGGTGAGAGCGACGAGGGCCTGGAGCGCCAGCTCGCCCTGACCGCGACCACGACGTTCAAGGTGGACGACGAGAAGTGCACCTACTGCGGCATCTGCGACGTCCTCTGCCCGGCGATCACGGTGAAGCGCAACCCGTTCACGGCAGAGACGGGTGACGTCACCGGCGAGGTACTCTGGGACGAGGATCTCTGCGATGCCTGCACGGTCTGCGTGGAGGCGTGCCCCGAGGAGTGCATCACCGTGGAGCGGGAGATCTCCTCTGACAAGATGCAGGGCACCGTGGAGATCCTCTCCGATGACTGCTGCACCTGCCGCTGGTGCGCCGTCAACTGTCCGCCGGAAGCGATCACCGTGGAGAAGATCTTCGACGGCGAGATCACGTTCTATCCCGAGAAGTGCCCCGGCGGCTGCTCCACCTGCGTGGACATCTGCCCGGCGAACGCGATCTATCTCCCCTCCCCGGCGTCCCCGGCGGAGATGAAGGGGGAGCGGGAACCCAATATTGCAGTGAACAAGGACTTCTGCATCTTCTGCGGTGCGTGTGTCAATGCCTGCCCCGGCGAGGATATCATCGTGCTGAAGCGCAATAAGGTGCGCATCACGGGCGAGGAGACCGACCTGTTCAAGGAGATCAGGGAGAAGCTCTTCACCGAGCGTACCTCCAAGGTGAAGGAGGATGTCCCGCCCGGCGAGGTCGAGCTGAAGATAGCAGAGGAGAAAGCGTGAGGAATGTCTATGGCACGAGTTAAAGACTACGGAGACCCCGAGATTGAACAGAGGCTCCGGGACCGGTATTTCTATGCCACCGACAGCAACCCGGAGTTCCTGGAGACGGTCAAGAAGATGGGGCGGGACAACCCCGCCCACATGTGCTTCCAGTGCGGGACCTGCACGGGTTCATGTCCCTCCGCCCCGAGGAGCTCGTATCGCATCCGGCTCTTCATGCGCCGGGCGGTGCTCGGCCTCGAGGACGAGGCGCTCATCGACCCGGACCTGTGGCTGTGCACCACCTGCTACAGCTGCACGGACCGGTGCCCCAGGGATATCGCCCCCACGGACGTGATCATGGCCATGAGGAACCTGGCGGCGGAGCGGGACATTATCCCCCGCAACTTCCTGAAGACCACCCAGATGATCTACACATCCGGCCACGGGGTGCCCAACAACGATGTCAACCGGGCCGCCCGGGAGAAGCTGGGGCTGACCAGGGACCCGCCGACCACGCACATGTACCCGGAGTTCATCGAGGGGATCCAGAAGATCATCGATCACTTCGGCCTGAAGAACCGGGCGGATAAGATTCTCGCGGAGGAGGAATGAACATGCACGAATATGCATTCTTCCTGGGATGTATCGCCCCGAACCGGTATCCCGGGGTCGAGGCGTCCGCCATCAGGACCAGCGAGAAGGTGGGCATCAAGCTCCTGCCCCTGAACGGGGCGAGCTGCTGTCCGGCACCGGGCGCATTCGGGTCCATCGATCTGAAGATCTGGTACGCGATGGCGGCCCGGAACGTGGTGCTCGCCGAACAGATGAATAAGGACATCGCCCTCGTCTGCAACGGGTGCTACAAATCCATCTACGAGGTCAACGAGATCCTGAAGCACAACGACGAGCTCCGCGACGGGGTCAACGAGGTGCTCGCCGAGATTGACATGGAGTTCAAGGGCACCATCGATGTCTGGCACCTCGCCGAGCTGTACTATGATCCCAAGATCTGCGGCATCGACAAGATCGCCGAGAGCATCACCCGCCCCCTGACCGGGGCCCGGATCGCGGTGCACTACGGCTGCCACCTGATGAAGCCCAAGAAAGAGCGCCACTTCGGTGACTCCGACAACCCCATGTGGATCGAGGAACTGGTGGGCGCGCTCGGAGCAGAACCGATCCAGTACCGGAACAAGATGCTCTGCTGCGGTGCCGGCGGGGGTGTCCGGGGTTTCGACCTCACCCACGCGATCGACATCACCAACGAGAAGATGATCAACCTCATGGAGGCCCGGGCAGATGCACTGACCGAGGTCTGTCCGTTCTGCCAGCTGCAGTATGACCGCGGACAGGTGGAGATCAAGGAGAAGTTCGGTCAGGACTACGGGCTGCCGGTGCTCCACTACAACGAACTGCTGGGCCTCGCCCAGGGGATGAGCCCCCAGGAACTGGCACTCGATCTGCATGCGGTCGACTGCAAACCGTTCCTTGACAAGATCCTGTGAGGTGTGAAAAAATGGCAGATACAAAAGAGAAACAGGAGCCCCGAATTGGCGTATTTGTGTGTCACTGCGGGACGAACATCGCCGGTTCTATCAACATCGAGGAACTGGTGGAGTACGCAAAGACGGTCCCGGGAGTGGCTTATGCAGGCGATTACCAGTACATGTGCTCCACGCCGGGGCAGAAACTGATCCAGGAGGCGATCGAGGAGAACGACCTCACCGGCGTGGTCGTGGCCGCCTGTTCCCCGCGACTCCATGAACCGACCTTCCGCACGGCCAGCAAGGAAGGAGGTCTGAACCCGTTCCGCTTCGAGATGGCCAACATCCGGGAGCAGAACTCCTGGGTGCATATGCATGAGCCCAAGGAGGCCACCGAGAAGGCGAAGGACTCCGTGCGGATCGCGGTGGCCAAGGCACGGCTGCTCGAGGATCTGTACCCCAAGAGCGTGTCGGTGGAGCCCGCCGCGATTGTGGTGGGCGCCGGTATCGGCGGGATGCAGGCCTCCCTCGACCTGGCCAACGCCGGGATCAAGACCTACCTCATCGAAAAGAACCCCACCATCGGTGGCCGGATGTCCCAGCTGGACAAGACCTTCCCCACGCTGGACTGTTCGCAGTGTATCCTCACCCCCAAGATGGTGGACGTGGGCCGTCACCCCAACATCGAGCTCCATGTGAACACCGAGGTGGAGGCGGTCGACGGGTATATCGGCAACTTCACGGTGACGCTCCGCAAGAAGGCGTCAGGCGTTCTCACCCCCGAGGAGGCCGAGGCCCGGGGCATCGTCGGCGGTGGATGCAATGGCTGCGGTGACTGCGAGGAGGTCTGCCCGGTCATCAAGCCCAATCCCTTCGAGATGAACATGGCCCCGCGCAAGGCGATCTACATCTACCACCCGCAGGTGGTGCCGCTCATCTACACGGTGGACTTCGACTCCTGCATCAAGTGCGGACTCTGCGTGGAGGCGTGCGGCGAGAAGAAGGCGATCGACCTGGAGATGGAGGACGAGTTCTTCGACGTGAAGGTGGGAACCGCCATCCTTGCCACCGGCTACAACCTCTTCCCGGTGGAGAAGAAGCAGGAGTGGGGCTACCAGCGGCACGAGAACGTGATCACCAGCCTCGAATTCGAGCGCCTCATCTGTGCGTCGGGCCCGACGGGCGGAAAACTGGTCCGTCCAAGCGACGGCAAGACGCCCATGAAGGTCGGGTTCGTGCTCTGCGCCGGGTCCCGTGACAACACGGGGGTGGGCCATCCCTACTGTTCGCGGTTCTGCTGCATGTACTCCATCAAGCACGCCCACCAGATCATCGAGAAGATTCCGGGCGCGGTCCCCTACCTCTTCTACATGGACATCCGGTCCTTCGGCAAGGCCTACGAGGAGTTCTACTACCGCATCCAGAACGAGGGCGGCAAGTTCATCCGCGGACGGGTGGCCAACATCCTGGAGGACCCGGAGACCAAGAACCTCCATGTATACACCGAGGACACGCTCCTCCAGCGCCCGATCGACATGGAGCTGGACATGGTGGTGCTCGCCGCCGCCGTCGAGTTCCCCCCCGAAAACGATCCGGTGCGCAAGCTCTTCGGGGTCTCCCGCTCCGCGGACGGATGGCTGCTGGAGGCGCACCCGAAGCTCAACCCCTGCGGTACCACCACCGCCGGTGTCTTCCTCGCCGGAACCTGCCAGGGTCCCAAGGACATCCCCGACACGGTCGCCCAGGCGGAGGGTGCCGCGTCCGCGGCCAGCATCCCCATCCACATGGGCGAGGTGGAGCTCGAGCCGTACTTCGCCCAGTGCATCGAGGAGAAGTGTGCCGGGTGTGGCATGTGCGTGAACCTCTGCCCCTACTCGGCGCTCGACCTGGTGGAGAAGGACGGCCGGAAGGTCATGCAGGTGACCGAGGCGAAGTGCAAGGGCTGCGGCACATGCGGCGGTTTCTGCCCCGGCGGTGCCATATACATGCAGCATTTCTCTACCCCGCAGATCGTTGCACAAATTGACGCGTTCCTCCTGGGAGGTGAGCAGTAATGGCAGAAGACGGATGGGAACCAAAGATCATCGCCATCATCTGCAACTGGTGTTCCTATGCCGGCGCGGACCTGGCGGGAAGCGCCCGCACCCAGTACCCCACCGATATCCGGGCGATCCGGGTGATGTGCACGGGCCGGGTGGATCCCCTCTTCATCATGAAGGCATTCCAGGATGGTGCCGACGGCGTGCTGATCTCCGGCTGCCACTTCGGTGACTGCCACTACCTGGAGGGGAACTACAAGGCAGCCAAGCGGATGTTTTTGATGAAGAGCGTCCTCAAGAACCTCGGTCTGGACGACCGTCGTCTCCGCATGACCTTTGTCTCCGCATCGGAGGGTGCGAAGTGGGCGAAGGTGGTGGAGGACGTCGCCAACACCATCAGGGAACTGGGACCGAGTCCGCTCAATGAACAGGCATAACCTGAGAGGTGGATTCCAGATGGCACAGAAAATATCACTCAACCTCATCACCGGGCGAACGATCCAGCAGGGCGTGTCGATGGAAGCCGGGAAGGATAAGCCGGCCTACCGGGATGCCTGCGGGATCATCGAGATCGAGCCGGCGGACTTCAAGCGCCTCGGTATCTGGCGAAACAGCAACGTGAAAGTCACCTCCGCATTCGGAAGCGTGGTGGTCAAGGCGGTGGATGCAACACAGGGGCCGCATCCCGGCCTCGCCTACATTCCCATGGGACCGTGGGCGAACATGGTCGTCGACCCCAACACCTACTCCACCGGCATGCCCACCTTCAAGGGAACGCCCATCGAGGTGGAGCCGGCACCGGATGAGCCGGTATACGATTCCATTACTCTGATTGGCAGAGCGATACGGGGTGAGGCCCAATGACCCAGATTGCGGAGGACATCGTCTGTCCCTTCTGCGGGACGCTGTGTGACGACCTGGAGGTGGAGCTCTCCGATGATGGAAAGAAGATCCTCAGCGTGTACAATGCCTGTGCGATCGGCGCCGAGAAGTTCCTCCACTCCCAGGCTCCGGACCGGATCACCCGTCCCCGGAAGCGGCAGGAAGACGGCAGCTGGAAGGAGATCAGCTACCAGGAGGCGATCGACTATACCGCGAAGATACTCACGGATTCGCGAAAACCCCTGATATACGGATGGAGCTCCACCAACTGCGAGGCGCAGTCGGTGGGTGCGGAGATCGGTGAAAAGGTGGGTGCGATCATGGATCACACCGCCACGGTCTGCCACGGACCGTCGCTCATCGCGGTGCAGGACGTGGGCATTCCCTCATGCACGCTCGGCGAGATCAAGAACCGGGCGGACCGGATCATCTTCTGGGGCTGCAACCCGGCCCACGCCCATCCCCGGCACATGAGCCGGTACTCCATCTTTCCCCGCGGGTTCTTCACCCGCAAGGGGCACACCGGCCGGAAGGTCATCGTGGTCGACCCGCGGAAGACCGACACCGCCAAGGAGGCGGATATCCACCTCCAGCTGGAGCAGGGTCGTGATTACGAACTGCTCTCCGCATTCCGGGTGGCGATCCGCGGTGAAAAGCTCCCCGAGACGGTGGCGGGCATTCCTGCGGAGAAGATCTACGAGGCCGCGGAAGTGGCCAGGAGCGGCCGGTTCGGGATCATCTTCTTCGGCATGGGGGTGACCCAGTCGCTGGGCAAGAACCACAACATCGACATCGCCATCGCGGTGACCAAGGATCTCAACGACTACACCAAGTTCTCCATCATGCCCATGCGGGGTCACTACAATGTGACCGGCTGCGGGCAGGTCTGGGGATGGCAGTTCGGGTTCCCGTTCGCCGTCGACCTGACCCGCGGCACCGCCCGGTACAACCCCGGAGATACCACTTCAAACGATCTCCTGGTCCGCGATGAGGTGGATGCGTTCGTGTCCATCGCCAGCGATCCGGGCGCCCACTTCCCGTTCAGGTCGGTCAAGAAGATCTCTGAACTGCCCTCCGTGTGCATCGATCCCCACATGACGCCCACCGCGGAGGCCTGCAAGGTCCATGTACCGGTCGCCTTCGTGGGGGTGGAGGTCAACGGCTGTGCGTACCGTATGGACAATGTCCCCATCGAGACGCGCAAAGTGGTGGACCCACCCGAAGGGATGATGACCGACGAAGAGTTCCTGACTGCGGTCCTCGACCGCATCACCCAGAAGAAGGGGGCGTGAATGATGACAGAGTATCTCATCAAAGGCGGTTTCGTCTATGATCCGGTCCAGAAGATCGACGGTGATGTCACCGACATCGCCGTGAAGGACGGCAAGATCGTGGAGACCACCGAACTCAAGAATCCAAAGACCATCGATGCCACCGGCATGACGGTCATGGCGGGCGGTGTCGACCTCCACGCGCACGTGGCCGGGCCGAAGGTCAACATCGGCCGCAATTACCGGCCGGAGGACAAGCTGAAGGCGAAGTACCTGCCGGGCAAGGGTGTACGCCGGATGTCCGGCGGGTTCTCGGTCCCGACCACTTTCAAGACCGGGTACGCCTACGCGCAGATGGGGTATACCACGGTGATGGAGGCGGCGATGCCGCCGCTTTATGCCCGGCATGTCCATGAAGAGATCCGGGACACCCCCATCATCGACGAGGGGGCGTACCCCGTCTTCGGGAACAACTGGTTCGTGCTCGAGTACCTGAAGAACGGTGAGGTGGAGAACACCGCCGCCTATATCGCCTGGCTCCTGCGGGTGACCAAGGGGTTCGCCGTGAAAAACGTCAACCCCGGCGGCACCGAGGCCTGGGGCTGGGGGATGAACTGTGAATCGATTCATGATCCGGTTCCCTACTTCGACATCACCCCCGGCCAGATCTCCCGCGGCCTGATGGAGGCGAACGAGTACCTCGGTCTGCCCCACAGCATGCATGTCCACGGAAACATGCTCGGCGAGCCCGGCAACTACACGGTCACCCTGGACACGCTGAAACTCACCGAAGGACTCACTCCGAAGGGCGGGTTCGGTCGTGACCAGGTGCTCCATCACACGCATCTCCAGTTCCACTCCTATGGTGGCGAGACCTATGCCTCCAAGAGCTTCGAGTCGAAGTCAAAGGAGGTCATGGACTACATAAACAGCGTGGACAACATCACCTTTGATCTGGGATGCGTGACGCTGGATGAGACCACCACCATGACCGCGGACGGGCCCTTCGAGCACCACCTCACCGAGCTCAACCACCTGAAATGGGCGAACTCCGACGTGGAGCTGGAGACCGCCGCCGGGATCGTTCCCTACATCTACAATCCGAACATCTTTGTGGCCGGGGCCCAGTGGGCGATCGGGCTGGAACTCGGTCTGTTTGCCAGGGATCCCATGAAGGCATTCGTCTCCACCGACCACCCCAACGCAGGACCGTTCACCCGGTACCCGCGGGTGATCAAGTGGCTGATGAGCAAAGACGCCCGCGAGGCACAGCTGGACGCGATGAAGTACGGGGACAGGGTTCGTGAACGCTGCTACATCGGTGAGATCGACCGGGAGATCACCCTGTACGAGCTGGCCTGCATGACCCGTGCGGGACCGGCGAAGGCGCTGGGCCTCTCACACATGTACGGCGGACTGACACCCGGCCTTGATGGCGATGTGGTGGTGTATCCGTACAACCCGGAGACGGCAGACGATCCCGAGGAGATCGAGACCGCCTTCGGCAACGCCCGGTACCTGTTCAAGACCGGCGAGCTGATCATCAACGAGGGGGAGATCGTCTCCAACGGGAACAAGCGAACGCTGTGGGTCGATGCAAAGACCGAAGAAAATCCCCAGGTGATGCGGGATATCACCGAGAAGTTCCTGCGGTACTACACCGTCACCCAGCGCAACTACGAGGTGGAGGGTCACCACTACACCCCCAACCCGCTGGTCATCGAGGTGAACGCGGCACAGTGAGGTGAGATGCATGGAAACAGTCACACTGACCCTGAAGGAACAACCCGACCTCTTTTTAGAGGCGGATTCGGTTACCCCGGATGCTTTCGCCGGAAAATCGGCAGAGGAGATCATCGCACTCCCCCTCTACCAGGGGAACCAGCAGCTCACTCTTGGCGACTGGTTCGATGTTGCCGGAAAGGCAGCCACCACCGCTGATGAGACGCGGATCCTCCTGAAGGGGGATACCACCCGCGTGAAGTGGGTGGGAGCCCGGATGACCGGCGGGGAGATCGCCGTCGAGGGGAACCTGGACATGTACACCGGTGCTTTCATGGCGGGCGGATCGCTCGCCGTGAAGGGGAACGTGGACGCATTCGCGGGAACCGGCATGACCGGCGGGGAGCTCGTGGTGGACGGCAACGCCGGAAACTACCTGGGAGCCGCCTACCGCGGCGACTGGCGTGGATTGCAGGGTGGCCGCATCCGTGTTCGCGGCAATGCCGGAAGCGACATCGGGACATACATCAACGGTGGCGAGATCATCGTCCACGGGGATTGCGATGTGCACGTGGGCACCCATGCCGAGGGCGGCACCATCATCATCAAGGGTGATGCCAAGAGCCGCGTCGGCGGACAGATGGTCAAGGGCGATATATATGTGTACGGCGACATCGAGGTCATGATGCCGGGATTCGCCTACCGGGACGACGTGGACCTGGAGGTCGACGGAGAGAGCGCAACATTTGCGCGATACGAGGGAGATCTCGGGGAACGTCACCAGAAGAGGAAGGGCCAGACCATCTATGGTCAGCTCTTCCTCAGATACTGATCATTTTCGGCCGGCACATGGACTGATAATGTATCTGTTCACCACCTGTAAATGTAGCATAAGGTGTTACAATTAATATTATTTTTATTACGGTCGCTTTCCTTTAAAATGTAATATTTGCGAACGAATCCATTTTTTGACTAACGCATATATTTTATTTAATACCTTTTATTTTTCGTCACCCGACGATAAATAGGAACACTTATATCCGGGGGCGTGTGAATATTCATTTGTCCCGTGAGGGGACGTGCAGTAGTGACCTTCATCGATAACCAGCGTTCTTGAAGCGCTCACTCTTCAGTATAAAAGGTGTATTGCACAAAAAATCCAATCGGAGGGAAAAAATGGCAGTTTATGAAGAAAAGATCGACCTCTACGACGACCAGGGCAAGCAGCTCAAGGCGGGTGTCCCGCTTCACAAGGTCAGTCCGGTGGTCAACCCGGCCATCAAGCGCCTGATTGACTTCACCAAGAGGACCATCGCAGTCGACCTCGGCAAGATCGAGGACGGTATCAAGAAGGGCAAGGTCGGCAAGGGAGGAGTCATTCCGGGCCGTGGACTGGACCTGGACATCGCCGGGAACAAGGACGCCATCAAGGACAAGATCAAGGAGTACGTCCAGGTAGAGGATGGCGACGACACCGTGATCTGGGAGTACGCCGGCGGCAAACTGCTGCTCGTGCAGGCACCCACCGCCCGACTGGTGGCGGCCACCACCCACGACGCGGCCATCACCGCCGTTGCCTCTGCAACGACCTACGCCATCGTCGAGAACTTCGGCGTGGGGCCGTTCGATGCATCACTGGTCAAGGCGGCGGTCTGGGGCGGCTATCCCCACACCATGGACCTTGAGGGAGCAAACGTCAAGTCCATACTCGAAATCCCGCAGAAGAACGAGGGTCTCGGCTATGCGCTGCGGAACATTCCGGCCAACCACGTGGTGATGATCGCCAACCGGAATGCGATGCAGGCTGCTGCGCTGAGCTCCACCTTCGAGCAGGCGGGCGAGTTCGAGATGGGCATGGCCATCGGTCCCTTCGAGCGTGCACAGCTCCTCGCCTACGCATACCAGGGCCTCAACGCCAACAACCTGGTCTATGATCTGGTCAAGGAGAACGGCAAGACCGGAACCATCGGTTCAGTGGTCCAGTCCCTGGTTGACCGGGCGATCGAGGACAAGGTCATCACACCCGGGAAGAAGGGCGGGTACTTCCAGAACTACGACACCAAGGACCCCATGCTCTGGAACGCCTACAACGCAGCCGGAACCATGGCCGCGACCATGGTCAACTGTGGTGCCGGGCGGTTTGCCCAGGCGGTCTCGTCCACCCTGCTGTACTACAATGACCTGATCGAGCACGAGACCGGCCTGCCGTCGTGCGACTACGGTCGTGTCATGGGTACCGCGGTCGGGTTCTCCTTCTTCAGCCACTCCATCTATGGTGGCGGTGGTCCCGGTGTGTTCAACGGGAACCACGTGGTGACCCGCCACGCCGCCGGTGTGGCCGTTCCGTGTGTGGTCGCTGCCTGTGCACTCGATGCGGGCACCCAGATGTTTGGACCGGAGTCCACGTCCAAGATCTACCAGGACACTTACGGACAGGTCGAAGCGTTCGCCAAGCCCATCCAGGAGATCGCCAAGGAAGTGTAGATACCTCCCACGGTAGAAATGACCGATACAAACCAGTACCCCCAGTGCAGGGTCGTTCCTGCACGTTTCCTCAGCCCTGAAACAACAGAGCGTCTCCTCAACGAGCTGGTGCAGGTCGGCGGCATCCGCCGCCTGGTGGTGCAGGGACAGAGGCTCCCTGCCACCGTCCCCTATGGGCCTGCACGGGGTCGACCGAACCCCCACACCGGTCGGAAGATGATCACGGTCGGCGGCCAGGAGATGGAACTCCAGGTCATGCCGGGCATGGTGGTCCTCGAGCTTGAGTCCGAAGACGCTCTTCACGGCATCAGAGAGGCATGTGACCGGGTCCTGTCAGAGCTGACCTATACCCTCCAGGAGGGACGTTACATGAAAACACAGCCCACCCTTTCCGATTATGCGAGATATGGCCCCGACGCAGACAAGGTCGTGCTGGGGCTGGTGGATCCAAAACGGAAGGATGCTCCCATCATCATAGAAGGATTGAAATAAGCATGCCCATCGGCCGCATCACCCAGGTCGTCGACTGCCGCGAGAGCATGGGTATGGGCAAGGGAGGCGGTATCGCCCAGCGGGGCACCATCTCCGAGTGCCGGTACCCGGATGTTATCGTGGTGGGCATGTCGCCGGGACGGCGGCATGTCACCAAACCGGTGTGCGACATCACCTCCGGTCTCCGGAGGGAGGGGATCGAGTTCTCCGTCAGCACGCTGGTGCTCAATGCCGGCAGCGGCGTCCCCCCGGATGCGCCCGAGATTGCGGGATCTGTCATGGGATCCTATTTCGGTATCGAACCGAAGGAGATCGAACAGATCGAGCAGCATCGCGTGGCCATCCTGCATCACGGCAATGTCCGGTCCCATGTGGTCCACAAGGTCCGCTTCATCCTCCAGTACTGCGATGTGGCGGCGGTGGTGGTCTGCCAGGCGCCCATCGATTTCGAGGACCTGGCGCGCGTGGGTGTCCGGACGTCTGTGGTGATGCCACCCGAAGACCAGGTGAAGACAGCAGGTGAAGTGCGGGGTATTGTCACCGGTGTGACGCGGGGGCAGACGCCCTCACGAGAAAAACTCTCCGAGGTCATTTCCACCGTCAAGAAGGTAATGAAAAGCACAAAATGAAAGGTGATGAGTAAATGGCAAGAAAACCACAGTTTGGTCCGGGTACAACCAAAATCGCCGAGAACCGGCGTAAGTACATGAACCCGGAATACAAGTTGGAAAAGATTCGCGACGTCACGGACGAGGAGATCGTCATGATCCTCGGGCACCGTGCACCGGGCGCAGCATATCCGAGCACGCACCCACCGCTCTCCGAGCAGGGTGAACCCGACTGCCCCATCCGGAAGATCGTGGAGCCCACGGAGGGTGCCAAGGCGGGCGACCGGGTACGGTACATCCAGTTCGCCGACTCGATGTTCTTTGCACCCACCCACCCCTACGAGCGCAGTTATCTGTACTCCTACCGCTTCCGGGGCATCGACCCCGGGACACTCTCCGGTCGTCAGATCGTGGAGTGCCGGGAGCGCGACCTGGAGAAGTACTCCAAGGACCTGATCAACACCGAGCTCCTCGACCCCGCCCGGACGGGCATCCGCGGTGCGACCGTGCACGGGCACTCGCTCCGGCTGGGTGAGAACGGGATGATGTTTGACATGCTCCAGCGCAACATCCTGGACAACGACGGCATCGTCAAGTACGTCAAGGACCAGATCGGCGAGCCCCTCGACAAGCCCGTCGCGGTCGGCAAACCGCTCGACGAGAAGTGGCTCAAGGACCACACCACCATCTACCACTCGCTCGGCGGCACGGCCTTCCGGGACGACCAGGAGTACGTGGAGTACGTGCAGCGTATCCACTCGCTGAGGACAAAATACGGATTCATGCCCAAGGAGTGATGTGAAATGGCAAAAATTGAACGAGCCCAGAAGCTCTTCCTGAAGGCGCTCCAGGACAAGTTCGCCGGACAGGATGTCCAGGGCGAAAAGACTGGTTTCTACAAGTTCGGTGCACTCCAGCAGTCCGAGCGCAAGAAAGAGTTCATGAAGGCCAGCAAGGGCATCGAGATGTCCCGCGGCATCTCCATGTACGACCCGTACCGCTGCCACCTCGGTGGCCTGCCCATGGGCCAGCGCCAGCTGATGACCTATGAGCCCAGCGGAACGGACGTCTACGTGGAGGGCGACGACCTTCACTTCGTGAACAACCCCGCCATGCAGCAGTTCTGGGACGACATCCGCCGGACGGTCATCGTCGGCATGGACCTCGCCCACCAGACCCTGCAGCGCCGGCTGGGCAAGGAAGTCACCCCCGAGACGATCAACGAGTACCTCCACATCCTGAACCACGCGATGCCCGGTGCAGCGGTGGTCCAGGAGCACATGGTGGAGACGCACCCCGGTGTGGTCGACGACTGTTACGTCAAGGTGTTCACCGGCGACGACGACATGGCCGACAACATCGAGCCGCAGTTCCTGATCAACATCGACAAGCAGTTCCCCGCCAAGCAGGCGGAGGCCCTCAAGGGAGCGGTCGGCAAGTCGATGTACCAGGCGGTGCACATCCCCACCACCGTGGTGCGGACGTGTGACGGCGGTACCACCTCCCGGTGGTCTGCGATGCAGCTCGGTATGTCCTTCATCGCCGCCTACCGCATGTGCGCCGGTGAAGCGGCCGTCGCCGACCTGGCGTTCGCCGCAAAGCACGCCGGTGTCACCCAGATGGCCTCCATCCTGCCCGCACGGCGTGCCCGTGGTCCGAACGAGCCCGGCGGTATCAAGTTCGGTCTCTTCTCCGACATCATCCAGACCGACGTGAAGTACCCGCACGACCCGGCCAAGTCCTCCCTCGAGGTCGTCGGTGCCGGGACCATGCTCTTCGACCAGATCTGGCTCGGCTCCTACATGTCCGGCGGTGTCGGGTTCACCCAGTACGCCACCGCGGCCTACACCGACAACATCCTGGACGAGTACACCTACTACGGCATGGACTACCTGAAGGACAAGTACAAGGTCGACTGGCAGAACCCGAGCGCAGGCGACCGGGTGAAGGCCTCCCAGGAGGTCGTCAACGATCTCGCCACCGAGGTCACCCTGAACGCCATGGAGCAGTACGAGCAGTTCCCGACCTTGATGGAGGACCACTTCGGCGGGTCCCAGCGCGCCGGCGTCATCGCCGCCGCGTCCGGTCTGACCTGTTCCATCGGTACCGGCAACTCGAACGCCGGTCTGAACGGATGGTACCTCTCCATGCTCCTCCACAAGGAGGGATGGTCCCGGCTCGGCTTCTTCGGCTACGACCTGCAGGACCAGTGTGGTTCGGCCAACTCGCTCTCCATCCGGCCCGACGAGGGTCTCATCGGGGAGCTCCGTGGCCCGAACTACCCGAACTACGCGATGAACGTCGGTCACCAGGGCGAGTACGCCGCCATCGTGGGCGGTGCCCACTACGGCCGCGGCGACGCATGGTCCTTCGACCCGCTGGTGAAGATCTGCTTCTCGGACCCGGCGCTGAAGTTCGACTTCGCCGAACCGCGCCGCGAGTTCGCCCGTGGTGCCATCCGCGAGTTCATGCCGGCCGGCGAGCGTTCCCTGCTCATCCCGGCCCGGTGATCCAAAAACACAATTTTTTTTTCTCTAACTCAAATATGATCATCAGAACATCCCGGATTTTGCGTCATTTTCCAATTTGAAAACGCATGCGGGATGATTTTCGAAACCTTTAACTAAACCATAACCAACTGTTAACTGAACCAAAAAGGGTTTGAATTACTCTGGTGCGATTCGCACACAGGGAGGATGCTGAATGGAAGACATCGTCTTAGGCATCGGGGTTACTGCGCTTGCCGGGGCCCTGGCGACCATTGCCGGTGCGGCGGAGGATACGGAATCTGACATCGGATCCCAGGGGGACCCGAACTCCCAGGTCCAGCTCGCTCCGCAGATGGGCTACGTACACCGCGTCTACAACAAAGCGGTGTCCGGTGAGCCCCCGGCGTATGGTCTCTGGTGTACGCTCGGCGCCGGTCTCGCATGGGCGTTCATGGCAGTGCAGGCCAACGCGGTGCTGGCGATTATCCTGGGTTCCGCTATCGCGGTCTTTGTGCAGGGGGTGTATGCCACCACTGCCTACCTGGGAAGAACTGCCAGTCTCGCAAAGTTTGAACAGCCGGTGTACATCGATATCGTAAAATCGATGACCACCGTGACCATGGCACACGCATTCGTGGCGATATTCACCACGGTGTCGGTGTGCTTCCTGATGAACGCGGCCCTCGGCCACCCGTTCCCACTGCCCCTGCTCGGGCTCGTGTGGGGTATCGCGCTCGGCGCCGCCGGTTCAGCGACAGGAAACCCGTTCTACGGGAAGGAACGCCAGTACCAGCACCAGCCGTTTGGTGCCGGTGTGGCCATCTCGGCGTCCGGAGACATCGTCCGGTACGCCGAAGCAGGAGACCGCAACTCGCTCGACAACGGGTGGTTCTCGGCCAAGCTGGGCGGTCCGGCATCCGGGATCTGTTTCGGGCTGATCGTCTTCTTCGAACTCTGGCGGACCGTGCTCTTCGAGCCGTTCGTGGCCGGATGGGGAGCGATCATCTCCGGTGCGGTGCTGATCTTCGTCTTCATGGCGATCGACCGCTCCATCGAGGTCTGGGCCCGCAAGACCTTCGGGCCGTACAAGGAACGGGTTGAAGAAGAAGAGGAGGTGCCCGCATGAGTGCACTCGGCGGACCGGCGGGGAGTGACGAGGCATTCTCGAAGCCCATCGGGGTTGTCGTCAGTATCATTCTCGTGCTCATCTCGCTCGGTCTCGCGTACTACCTTGGCGCCATGTCGGTGACGGTCGCCCTCGCAGGGATCATCATCGGCGGTGTGCTCATCGGATTCGGGGTCCACTTCGTCCCCGTCGGTGGTGCACCGGCGGCCATGGGACAGAACCCGGGTATCGCCACCGGTGTGGCCATGCTTGCGGCCGGTGCGGGTCTCGCAGGGCTCTTTGCCGGTTCATGGGCGGCTGAGCTCGGCCTGGCGGTCGCACTCTTCAGCGGAGCCATCGGCGGCGCCCTGATGATGGCGATCACCTGTCTGATGGTCAACGTCATCTACGTCTTCGGCATGGGCATCCCCGCAGCATCGGGGAAGGTGGACAAGGACCCCATCACGGGCGACACCTTCACCGAGTACAAGTCGCAGGGGACCGAGGGTCACGGCCTGCCGTTCGTCTCCTACATCGGGGGCGTTATCGGCGGTTTCCTCGGAGGACTGGGCGGCACGCTCATCTACTACGAGCTGCTCATGGTCTATGAGAGCCTCTTCCCGACGCTTCTCGACGCAAAGACCGAAGCGATCATGCCGGTGGCCGTCTCCCTCGCGGGCGTCTTTGCCATCGGGATGTTCCTGGTGAACGCGGTTTTGACCGCCTACAACATCACCGGGACCATCGAGGGACCGCACGACCCCAAGTTCAAGCGCTGGCCACGGGTCATCTTTGCCTCGGCGGCCGCCACCGCGATCTGCGGGGTTGTGGCCATCATGATCGTGCTGGTGTGAGGTGAATTGCTATGACAGTGAAAGTAGAAGCATCTGAAGGCGGCGTTCCGCACGACAAGATCATGACGTACGGGATCATCGCCTCGCTGGTGGGCATCTACCTGACCTATCTGAACGTCATCTCCGGGACACAGATCTTTGCGTTCTTCGGAGGGCTCGCGGCGGTCGCCGCGCTGGTCTGGGGTGCAAACACCATCAAGCTCCTCTGCAGCTACGGTATCGGCACGGGTGTTCCATCTGCGGGAATGCTGGCATTAGGCTCCGGAATCGTGGCCATGATCCTGGCCACCACGTTCGGAATCGGAGCACCCATCGCGGCTCTCATCATCTCCGCCGTTCTCGGGGCACTCATCGGATTCCTGGCCAAGAACGTTCTCAACATGGCCATCCCGGTGATGGTGCGTTCCCTGACCGAACTCGCCATGGTGGGTGCGATGACCGTGCTCGGATTTGCCGCCATGCTCGGCGGGAGTTTCATCTTCGGCGACATGGTCAGCGGTTCGTCCACGTTCCTGGGGGTCGTGTTCGACAACTTCGAAGTGTCGATCCTCGGTAGCGCGCTCCTCGCGACGCTCTTCATGCTGGGCGGTATCGCCATCCAGCACCCGTTCAATGCCTGTCTCGGTCCGAACGAATCACAGGACAGGACACTGATGCTCGCAGCAGAGTGTGGATTCCTCTCCATGATCGTCATCTCGCTGATGTCGATCGCGTTCATCACCACCGGATCGATGATCGTCTCCCTGCTGGTCTCGATCATCGGCTGGGTGTACACCTACAACGAGTACATCGTCAAGTCCAAGCGGGATGCACACAGCTGGCTGGACTCACAACCGATCCAGGAACCGAAAGGCGGTGGTGAGTGATGGCATACGTACAGGTACTGCCGGAATTCGGCCTCGTCGTCGACCCGATGATCGGACTCGTCTCCACGGCCGGAGAATCATTCCAGCCCGTTCTCGACAAGGTGGACGAACTGGAAGATATCGCAGCCGATGTCGTCGGCATGCTCTCCGCAGAAGGGAATTTCCTCGCGTCATTCCCCAAACGTGCGGGCGTGTTGAAGATCGCTGGCAGTGTGACCGCATTCTGGTACGGCATGGCGGTGGGGATGCTCATCGCCGGGGTCGTCGTCCTGGGACTATGATTGAGAGGTGTGTGAAATATGGCTGATAAGAAATCACCGGCGAGCGGCTGGCCGGTCGTCCAGGGAGACTTCCACTCCGGGGACCCGAACAGCGCCGTCGCCGTGGTCACCATGGGATCCCACCTCGACGAGCAGGGCATCTGTGATGCGGGAGCTGCCATCTGCGGTTCCTGCAAGACAGAGAACCTGGGGATAGAGAAGATCATCGCCAACGTCATCTCCAACCCCAACATCCGGTTCGTGCTCTGTTGCGGAACCGAGGTGAAGGGTCACCTGAGCGGTCAGAGCTTCATCGCCCTGCACGAAGGCGGGGTGGAAGGCGGCAAGATCGTGGGTGCCCGGGGCGCCATCCCCTTCATCGAAAACCTCGATGATACCGCCATCGGCCGGTTCCAGGAACAGGTCGAACTGGTCGACATCATGGAGTCCGAGAACTTCGACGAGATCAAATCGAAGATCAGCGAACTCACCGGGAGGGACCCGGGCGCGTTCGACGCGGACCCCATGATCGTCGAGGTCAAGGAAGAGGAAGAAGGCGAAGAAGGCACCGGCGAAGTACAGCCACTCTCCGGAGAGATGGCGCTCATCCATGCACGGGTGAAGATCATCGAAAAGATGGTCACCGACATCGGATACCGCGACAAGTTTGCCGCCGGCGTCTACTCCGGAAAGATCGAGGGCCTGATGATCGGGGCGATCGTCTCCTTCCTCATTCTCGGATTCCTGATGATGGGGTGATGTGATATGGCAGAAGAAGAAGAAAAGAAAGCCGCAGGCCCGATCCGTATGGCCGCCATCAACCAGATGGTATCGTCCATCAGGTACAAGGCACAGATCCTGGCACGGACAAACAAGCTGGAATCCGGCATCATGGACAACGGGATCAGTGGATTCGTCCTTGGTCTCGTCCTCACGCTGATATTCGTGCTGGTTCCCGCATTCGCTCTGGGGGTGATCTGAGATGGCTGATAAGAAATCACCGGCGAGCGGCTGGCCGGTCGTCCAGGGAGACTTCCACTCCGGGGACCCGAACAGCGCCGTCGCCGTGGTCACCATGGGATCCCACCTCGACGAGCAGGGCATCTGTGATGCGGGAGCTGCCATCTGCGGTTCCTGCAAGACAGAGAACCTGGGGATAGAGAAGATCATCGCCAACGTCATCTCCAACCCCAACATCCGGTTCGTGCTCTGTTGCGGAACCGAGGTGAAGGGTCACCTGAGCGGTCAGAGCTTCATCGCCCTGCACGAAGGCGGGGTGGAAGGCGGCAAGATCGTGGGTGCCCGGGGCGCCATCCCCTTCATCGAAAACCTCGATGATACCGCCATCGGCCGGTTCCAGGAACAGGTCGAACTGGTCGACATCATGGAGTCCGAGAACTTCGACGAGATCAAATCGAAGATCAGCGAACTCACCGGGAGGGACCCGGGCGCGTTCGACGCGGACCCCATGATCGTCGAGGTCAAGGAAGGGGAAGAAGGCGCCGGAGCTGTCGTCGCCGGTGTCAACCCCCAGTTCCTCGAGATCGAGCAGCGTCTCAATCAGATTGAGAAGCAGATCGAGTTCGCGGATTCGGAGATTGCCCAGCGTGTGGGCAGGAAGGTTGGTCGCGACATCGGGATTCTGTACGGCCTGGTCGCAGGGCTGATTGTATTCATGATGTTGTTGTTGATTTGAGCAAAGGAGGAGTGACAGATGTTCAGATTCGATAAAGAACAAGTCGTCCATGACTTCAACGGCACCAAGCTCGGCGGGCAGCCAGGAGAATACCCGACCGTCCTCGGTGCCTCCATCTTCTACAACAAGCACGAGGTCGTGCTTGATGATGAGAAAGGAGTAATTAACAAGGAACTGGCGGAAGCGCTCTGGAACCGGTGCCAGGACCTCTCGGACCAGACGGGGATTCCCCACTTCATCCAGATCATCTCGGAATCGGGTGAAGCGTTCGAGAGCTACTTTGACTGGTTCTGCAGCGTTGATGACAAGACGGCGTTTCTGATGGACTCATCAGACCCCGCCGCTCTCCGCCATGCCTGTGAGTATGTAACAGAAGCGGGGATTGCAGACCGTGCGATCTACAACTCGATCAACGGGTCCATTCCCCCGGAGAACATCGAGGTGCTGAAGAAGAGCGCTGTCGATTCGGCGATCGTCCTCGCCTTCAACCCCGGTGACCCCTCGGTGGTCGGCCGTGAGAAGGTGCTCGTGGAGGGCGGCGTCGCCGGGCAGGAGAAGGGGATGCTCCAGATCGCCGAAGAGTGCGGGATCACCCGGCCCATTCTGGATACCGCGGCCACGCCGCTGGGTATCGGATCGGGTGGCTCGTACCGGGAGATCCTCGCCTGCAAGGGGATCCACGGACTGCCCACCGGCGGTGCCTACCACAACATGACGGTCTCCTGGACCTGGCTGAAGCGGTGGAGGGGGACCAAGAAGAACCCCTCGGTGCTCGGACAGCAGTACGAGGGCAAGGACCAGCTCCTGGAGCAGATGTCCCACCACCACTCCGGCGGATTCGAGGGGATCAAGCAGGCCGCCTGGACGGCACCCGACATCGGGTCCAACCTGATCGCGAGCACGCTTGGTGCTGACCTGATCATGTATGGCCCCATCGAGAACGTGGAGTCCATGATGACCGCCCAGGCGTACATGGATATCGTCATCCTCGAGGCGGCGATGACCCTCGGAATCGAGCCCCAGAGTGATAACCACCCCTACTTCAAACTCATATAATCTTTTTTTTTTAGACCAGAGATGCCACGGCATCCCGGCGTTTCTGTGCCCGAAAAAAAGGGTATTATATGGTGGTTACAGGAGCACGAGCGCCGCTGCGAAGACCGCTGTTGCAGAGAGAATACCGCCCAGCACGCAGCGGTCCGCCCTCCTGAAGGGTGCGGCAAACGGTACCACCGGTCCCGACCGCCGGTACCCCCGCATGTCGATGGTGAGACCGAGCACGGTGGCCCGTGCAAGCGAGTTGGAAACCAGCGGTATCACCAGCGGCACGATGGATCGGACCCGGCCGGAGAGCCCGGTCCCCGGGTCATAGCCCCGTGACCGCTGCGCCTCCTGTATCCGGGTGGCCTCCATCTGGATGGTGGGAATGAACCGGATGGCGATCAGCACCATCAGGGCGTAGTCCGGCGGCAGGCGGAGGAGGCGCAGCGCCCGGACCAGGTCCCGGGGCTGGGTGGAGACGATCACCAGCTGGAATGCGAGGATCATGCCGATGAACCGCATAGAGAGGACCAGACCGAGGTGCAGGCCTCCGGTGGTGACGGGGACCAGCGGGATCCCCGCCGGTATGAGATAGCCGAGCACCTCCCCGCTTTGGATGGTCAGCACGGTCAGCAGGGTGAGGATGGCCCCCATCCCCACCAGGAACGGCAGGTGGCCGAGGATCTCCCGGGACAGCCGGCTCGCCACCGCCGCCGCCAGGACCACCAGGATGACCGCCCCGAGAACGATCAGATTGGTGGAGACCACGCAGACGATGAGCACCACGGCCAGGAAGGCGATCCTGGTGAGCGGGTGGAGGGAATGGAGCGGGCTCTCCCGGTGATGGTACTGGAGGATCTCAGGCATGCACCATTCCCCCGGTGTCCTCGATGACCCGCCCCTCCTCCATCCGTATCACCCGGTCCGCCGAGGCGGCCACCAGGTCCATGCAGTGGGTGACCATCACGATGGTTCTCCCGGCGCGCTGGAGATCGCGGAGGATCTCCATGATCTTCCCGGCCTCGACCGGGTCGAGGCCGGTGGTGGGTTCGTCCAGCACCAGGACGTCGGTATCCATGGCCAGGACGGAGGCAATGGCAAGGCGCTGGCGTTCGCCCCGGGAGAGCGCCCGGGGATAGAGCTCCCGGGCACCGGTGAGTCCGACCCGGGCGAGGGCAGAGGAGACCGCTCCATCCCGGTCGGGCAATCCCAGATTGTCCACACCGAACGCGACCTCCTCGGTGACCGTCTCGGCAAAGAGCATGGTGTCCGGGTTCTGGAACACGAGCCCCACCCGGCGGGCCATCCGGGACGGTCCCTCCCGGGCGGTATCCTGCCCCGAGACGCTGACGCTGCCGCTGGTGGGGCGGAGAAGACCGTTGAAGTGCTTGATCAGGGTGGTCTTGCCGGACCCGTTTTTGCCCACCACCGCCACGCACTCTCCGCGACCGATCTCCAGATCGATTCCGTTGAGCGCGGGGATGTCTCCATACCGGTGGACGAGGTTGCGGGTGCTGATCAGGGGTTCTCCGGGCGCCTCCGGCGGGGGTGACGGCAGGTCGACCCGGTATATCCCGTCATCGTCGATCTCCACTGCCAGGGGACTCAGCACTCCGTCCGACAGCCGGTAGCACCGGTCTGCCAGTCCGGCGGTGCGGGTGAGCTTGTGCTCCACGCAGAGGATGGCTCCCCCCTGTGCCTTGAGGGCGGTGAGAATGGAGAGGATGATCTCTGTCGCCTCGTCATCAAGCTCGGAGGTCGGTTCGTCGAGGATGAGAGCAGGGGTGCCGAGTGCCAGGGTGGCGGCGATGGCCACCCGCTGCTTCTGGCCCCCCGAGAGGGTGTGGGGTGCACGATGCCGCAACTCCGATATGCGGGTGGCTTCGAGGATCTCCTCCAGCCGGTCCTCGAGCTCGTCCCGGGTGAGACCGCGGTGATCGAGTGCGGAGGTGATCTCCTCCTCCACAGTGGTGAAGATGAGCTGAGAGTCGGGATCGTCAAAGACCATCCCCACCTGTCGTCCCAGTCCGGTCATGGAGTCGTATTCGCGGACGTCCGTGCCGTTGATGGTCACCGATCCGGTCTGCTCGCCGCCCAGTTCATGTACGGTGATCCCCGCCGCGGCCATGCACAGCGTGGTCTTTCCGGCCCCTGTGGGACCGGTGACCACCACGCATTCGCCGGGGGAGATGGCAAGATCGATTCCCCGGAGTACATCGACCCCGCCTCCCGGGTACCGGTAGGTGAGACCGCGGATCTCGATCATGTCCGGTCCCCAGAGCCCGGTCCCGGGAGCACCCGGGAGGCCGGAATGTACAGCACCTGGACGATGATCGCATTGACGATGGCGGTACCCACCACGATGGGAACGATGGCGAGGATGAACACGTCGAGGGTGGTGGTCTGACCGATGATCTGGGCCGCCATGGCGACGATGGCCACCGCCACGAAGGTGAACCCGCTCGCCAGCGTGGCCACCAGGGTGGTCGCGGCGGGGCCGGGGCGGAACGATCCGACCAGTCCGAACAGCGCCAGGCAGACCACTGCTCCCACCGGTTCACTGATGAGGTTCGCCGGGGGGAAGAGGGAATGGGTGATCATCGCGGAGATGATCCCGGCCACGAACCCGATGCCCAGCGCCTCGGGGAAGGTGGGACGCACCAGTATGATCGCCAGGCAGTAGAAGGCGATGACCATGTTGGAGGTGATCGGGCCGGGCACCATCAGCAGGAAGAACCGCACGATGGCGCCGATGGCCAGGAGGATCCCCACGATGGCGATGTCGCGGGATTTCATCGCGGGCTCCTCCTGGTGAATGAGTGTCGGGTAAATGGAACATAGGTGTTCATAGATGTACATATACGTACATCCGAGTATATAATATCTCCTGCCCGCCCCTGAACCCCGGCGGATTCATCACCGCCGACGGAGACTCCCCCTGACAGCGGCACAGACCACGGCCATGCCTGCTCCCGAAAGGGAGAGGGCGGCGGAGGGCGAGGGCGTCGCGGTCGGGGGGGTCCTGGTGCGTGATGGCGTCTCCGGTCCGGTCGTGTCGGTGGGGGTCTGGCGCGAGGGGGTCATCTCCGGGGTATCGATGGTGATCCCGGGGGAGGCCAGGACCACGGAGACGGACGCACCGGCATCCCCCTCCCGGTGCAGGAGATCGCGGGGTTCTGTGGAGAGCCACACCTGATACGTGGCAGGACTGAGCGGCCCCGCCGCACCGGTCTCCCAGCGATAGGCCCACCTCCCGTCCATACCCGCCACCGCAGTGAAGAAGCTCGACGGATCGCCATCGATCACCGGGCTCGCCGGATCATCGAGGCGCGCGCCCTCACGGGGGAGGTTTGGACCGGTGACCGAGAGGTACACCGTCGATCCCGGCGGCGCGGATCCCTGCAGGGTGACGGTCCCCCCTGCTGTCGCCTGCAGGGAGGCGGCGGATGCAACAGGAGCAACCAGCAGGGGGATCCAGAGAAAGGGCAGTGCATACCGCCACGGTAATCGGTGAGAACAGGTGCACATACTGGAGAATCGATCCCCCGGGGGAGATAAGTGGCTCCTCCCCGGCGACACGATATCCTACAGCCAGTCGATGGCGGTGTCCACGATGGAGACGAGTGCCTCCACTCCCCATCTCTCGGAACTGAGCACGAGATGGTAGATGGACAGGGTGCCGATATCGATCCCGTAGTACGACCGGTAGCGGGCGGCCTCGGAGCGTTCCCGTTCCACGGTCACCACCCGGGCCCGTTCCTCGTCCACCGCGTCACGGGCCGCGATCCGGGAGGCGCGGCAGGCGGGCGACGCGGTCAGCCAGATCCGCAGGTCCGCGTCCTTCACCATCCATCCGGAGAGCCGACCCTCCAGGATGATATCGTCCTCTTTGGAAGCGATGCGCACCTGCCGCTCATCGATCAGGCGGTCGATTTCGGGATCCTCTTCGGCCAGCCTGCCGAAGTCCGCAAGGTCCATCTTCCGCTCGCGGGCGAGCTCCCGGAACACCTCCCCCGCAGAGACCAGTCTCAGGCCACGGTCCTCGGCGAGTCGCCGTGCAAGCGAGGTGGTGCCGCTTCCCGGCGGGCCGCTGATGGTGATCCGCATCACAGCCCCCCGATATCGAGGGACTTCCTAATCACCTGCGAGAGGGTGAGGGAGCAGATCATGTACCAGAGGATCCAGGTGGGAACCGGTCCGAGCGCCGTTTCGGCGAGGGCGTTGATCCCCAGAAACGGCATGGCGATGGCGTTGTGGATGGTGGGAACAAAGCCGGCCGGATCGTAGGTGGGGAGACGATACAGGAGCCAGAAGAAGATGGGGACCGTGAGCAGCATGATATAGGCCATGGGCTGGAACTGCTTCCGGGACATCTCCAGCTGCTCCTGCATCAGCTGGCTCTTCCTGGCCTCCAGTTTCTTGACCTTCTTCTCGTCGCCGGAGAGCTGCGCCTCCCGGTACTGGCGCTGGAACTCCTTCATCCTCTTCTGTACCCGCTGCATCCGCTCGTAATCGATGGTATACTTCTGGATGAGAGATGAATAGAGGCCGGTGATTCCGGAGAGGATCATGATGAACGCAAAGAACGGGATGCCGAAACTGGTGATGAACGGCCCGAACACGAGATCGATGGAGGCGCCGATGCCGGTTCGGATCCATTCCACCCCGTAGGAGAGAATGAGCACGAAGGTGAGGATGAGGGCGATGGTCCCTCCATGATCCTTCAGCGCCATGACTCAGCCCCTCAGCGCTGCCGCCAGATCATCGACCGCCTGTTCGAGCAGGAAGTCCTGGTTGTTCACGATCTTGACCGTGCAGCCGGTGAGCATGGCATAGGATGCGGCAATGGACCGGTTGAACTGCTGGTGGAGGGCGATGCCGCGTGCCCCCTCCATGTCGCGGACGCGGGTGGCATCCGCCATCCGCCGCATCAGGATCTGGTCCTCGTCGGTCTCCACCAGCACCACCATATCGGGCATCAGGGCACGGAGCACCCATTCCGGCAGCCCGGGAAGATACCCCGACGGGGTGCTGATGGAGGCATGCGTGTCCACGATGATATTGCCCTCCCGCCGGGAGAGCTCCTCTGCTGCCGTTCTCTGGAGGAGCTTCTGCGTGTCACCGTCCAGCTTTCGCATCTCGTCACGGTCCTCCACGATCCCGTCCGCCCGGGCGACCTCGAACATGAACGTCCCGAAGTTGAGGGACTCAAACGGTGTTCCCTCCGCTGAGAGTCGCTCCAGTGCGCCATTGATCACCGTGGTCTTTCCCACACCGGGAACCCCGGCGATCACCACTTTCTTTCCCATCACACTCATTCCTTTCCGAAGAATCCCCGCATGAACGGGTACATCTCCATGATCTGTTCGCTGGCGATCTCCTCATACAGCCGGTAGGTGATGCTGACCGTCAGCAGCATCCCGGTCCCGGTCACCGCTCCGATCAGACCGAAGAGATTGGCGATGACACTGAGGATACCGATGAACGCACCCCCGATGATGGTGATGCGGGGTATATAGCGGTCCAGGTACCGGGTCAGCACCTGGAGGTTCCGGCGGTACCCGGGAATATGCATACCGCTCATCTGGATCTGGCGGGCGACATCCTTGGAATCGAGCCCCGCGGTTCGCACCCAGAAGAGGGCGAAGATGGCGCCGCCGATCACCATGAAGGTGATGTCCACCCCCATCCGGATGATCACTTCCCAGGCGGCGTGGCCGACATCGGTGGCAAACCACATCCAGTCGCTGGGACCATGGATGGGGGCGAGGAAGTACATCAGCCCGCCCGTGGGCGTCTGCCCGTCGAAAGTCCCGAGAATGGTGATCCCGGCATTGGACAGGAACATCCCGATCATCTGGATGTTCGCCTGCAGCACCCGCACCAGGATCATGGGAAGCACGCTAGCGTAGATCAGTTTCACCGGGAACCGGGCGCGTGCACCCCGGACCGCGGAATGGGCGAGCGGGATCTCCACCCGGGTGGACTCCACGTACACCACGACCAGGAAGATCGCGATGGTGGTGACGAAGGCGAGCAGGTCCGTGCTGAAGTACTGGAGATAACTCCCTCCCTCCAGACCGATGGCCACCAGGCGGGGGAAGAACCCCACCGGATAGGGATCGCTGACCGGCGACCAGTTGATGAACCCGTTGATCAGGCTCTGGGAGATGCCCGCGATGATGAAGAGTCCGACACCGGACCCGATCCCCCACTTGGTCACCACCTCGTCCATGAAGACGATCAGGACACCGCCAAGACAGATCTGGAGGAAGATCAGGACGGAGAGGGGCATGGTGTTCCCGCCGAAGAACGCCGCCGCCACGGCCGGGTCGGGCTGCAGGAACCCTCCCACGATATTGGGTGCCGCCTCGATGACGATCATGACGAAGATGAGCATCTTCTGCATGCCCATGTACATGACCTGCCCACGCGCGGACGACGTGTCCAGGGGCAGGAGATCCGCACCCCGCAGGAGCTGCAGGACGATGGACGCAGTGACGATGGGCCCGATACCCAGATGCATCAGCGATCCGCTGGCCCCGGCCACCAGTGCACGGTAATACAGGAAGATATCCTGTGCATTGGGATCCAGGCCGAAGACCGGGATGTTGGTCAGAACAAAATACAGTATCAGGACAGCGAACGTCCAGAGGAGCTTGGACTTGAAATGTACATGCCCCTCTGGCCCCTTCACGCTCGGCATCGCGGCGAGCAGGGGTTCGAATCGGTCGAGCAGCGCCCCCATGGTGTCACCCAGTCTGGTCGAATTCAGGCGATGACGGCCTGGCCGCCCCGCTCCTCAATTTTTTCCACCGCGCGGGCGGAAAACTCCCTCGCGGTGATCTGGAACGGCCGCGTGACGCGGCCGCTGCCGAGCACCTTGTCGATACCGAGATCTGCGGCATCGAGGATGATCACGTCCCCCTCCTGCCGCGCGATCCCGTCTGCGACCAGGGCATCGGCGATTTCGTCTATCGATCCCACGTCGAGAACGGCGCATGACGTGCGCACAGCGGGTACAAAACCATATTTCCCGTTTTTGACCGTTCCCCTCAGGAGATGATGGACGTAGTTGTGGTCTCTCTGTCCGGCGCGCCCCCGACCGCCGCGGTTTCCCGCACCGCGTCGGTTCTTGTGGGTGCCGCCGCCGCATGTCCGGGAACCCCGGTACTTCGAACGCTTGTTTACCGGCATCTGTCTCACCTCATGGCATGGAGAAGGGTATTGATCCTCTCTCCGTGATATCCGAGAGCTCCACCCTGCTGAAATGTCCGTTTGAGAGTCCGATAACCCTTCCGGGGCGGGTGCAGTCTGAGTACCGGTTTCAGGCCGGGAATGTCCGCGAGAGTTGCATCTCCGGTGAGGAGCGCACCGGCGAATTCCCCGATATCGCTGAACCGCGAATTCTCACGGACATACTCGTCGGTGAGCGAAACGTTCCCGGTCAGACGTCCACGGGTCCGAAGCAGCGTGGTGAGCGCCTCATCGTCCACCTCGCCGTAGGCCACGTACCCCTTCACCTTCCGGATCATGCCCCGGTAGGCAGGAGTGTCCGGCACGAGGACGCAGTGGTTGACGTGATGGAGCCGGAGCATCCTGAGCGTGTCCCGGATGTCCCGGCGGGTATTGACCGTCCCGCGCACCTGCACGACGGCGTACATCACTCCTCCCTCCCACGCCGGATCATGTTGGTCTGCTCCAGTGCGGCGAAGGTCGCCTTGGCGAAATTGATGGTGGTCCTGGTCTGACCGCGGGTGAACGCCCACACGTCCCGGATACCGGCGAGCTCCAGCACCTTCTTGCCGATGTCCCCGGTCACGAGCCCGATACCCTGGGGAGCGGGCTTGAGGGTGATCTTCACACTCCCCGCCCGTCCCGTCACGGCCATGGGGATGGAGTGCTCCTGACTGCAATCGCACTCCCAGCTTCCGCATCCCCGCCGGACCTTGATGATGTTCAGTTTCGCGTCCCGTATCGCCTTCTGGATGGCGTATCCCACCTGTGCGTCGCGGGCCTGACCGAATCCGATGTAGCCGTTCCGGTTCCCGACGACCACCACGGTGCGGAACTTGACCCGGCGTCCCGAGTCGGTCATCCGCTGGACCATATTGATGTCGAGCACCTCATCCTCCAGATCCGGCAGGAACGCGTCGACGATCTCGGGCTCCTTGATCGGTTTGCCGCTGGCCAGCACCTCGTCGATGCTGGTGATCTGACCGGCGGCGACTGCCCGACCGAGCCCGGTGAGGGGTTTCCAGTCCTCTATCTCGACTGCCATATTACTTCAGCTCCTGTGTGATCGCATCTGCGACCGCTTTCACGTTCTCCACCAGATCGCCCGCCCGTTCCGGGTCATGGGCCGCGATATGCGCCCCGCTCACCCGGTCGTCGTCCGGGAGGATCGACTCGCCGTGGGGGATCTCCATCCCCGCCTCCACAGCACCCCTGAGTGCGGCAAAGACCCGGGCGCCGGTGGTGGCCCGGTGGAGCCCGATGTCCAGCACCGCCCGGGTATATCCACTGGCTGCCGCCTTATGGGCAAAGAGCATCCCGGTCAGGTACGCGGCGGGGGCGTTTGCCGTCGTTCCCGTGTACCCGTACTCGCGGAGTTCGGGCGAATAGGCCGCGACCAGGGTTCGGTCACCCTCCATTCCGGCCTCCACCAGCTGGATGATGACCTGCCGGTTGGTGACCCGGACCACCATGCGGGGGTCCTCGGAGAGGACCATCCGGGTCCGCGCCTGGTAATCAGTCTGTCCGTCTCTCCGCCGCCTGAACGGGACGAAGTGACGTGGTCCGTGTGCCATTATGTTCTCCTCCCGGTGACGAGATCGAGCTGGGCCTTCAGGTGAGCGACGCTCCTGAACTGGCCGCCCGAGGCCTTCCGGTACATGAGGCGGTAGGTGCTCCGGTCGATCGTCCCGTCATCCCGCAGCGCGCGCAGCGTCATGCGCTGGGCGCGGATCTTCCGGATCCACCGGGTTTTTGACGGGTCCCGGGCGTTCTGGCCGCCCTTTCTGCGGCCGGGTCCCTTCCGGTGACCGTACGACCGTTTCGCCGACATGATCCGGGCGCGTCCGCGGCTGACCCCGCGTTTCTGGCGGACCTGGATGGCCCCCTCGTCGATGAGGCCGCGGATGTCCTCCCGGGAGATCGCTCCCTCGATGTCGTCGAGACGTTCCGGGTTGAACCAGATCCGGTTCATACCGCATCCGAGCACTTCTGCGGCGAGACGCCGGCGGGAGCCGAGATCAGTCATCGTCTTCCTCCATTCCGGTCTCGTCGATGGCCGGTATGGCCACGTCTTTCGGGTTGAGGATCTTCAGCCCCAGCTCGAGTGCACGGGCCTGGATGACTGCCCGTTTCCGTCCGCCCACCGTGCCGCCGATCCGGACCGCCTGGGTGGCGGGATCGAGCGCTTCCAGATCTCCGGGCGTGTGCACCAGCACCTCCACAAAGCCGCTCGGGTGGTACCCCCGCACCGATGCGGGAGCGCCGTATCCCGGTTGCGGGTGGGCGCCTTTTGCCCGGTAGTGCCGCCGCTGCTTGTTGTGCAGGCCGCGGGGACGCCGCCAGGTGTCCTTCAGCTTCTTCTTGTGGTGCAGCTGGGTTCTCTGGAACTTCGGTGTGCGTTGTTTTCTGCGAACGCGTATCAGTCGTCGTGTTTCGTCAACCATCGCCAATCACGCCTTCTCCACAATATAAATACCATCCTGGAAGACCCGGGCGTCCCGCTTGGTGACCTTGGTTGCCTGCTCGATATTGGCGGCGGTGTTTCCCACCTTCTCCTTGTCGATGCCGGTCAGGGTGAGCTCGTCGTTGTCGATCGTGACATTCACACCCTCGACGACCTTTGCAATCCGCGGCTGTTTTTCGCCCAGGAAATTTTTGATCTCCAGCTCTCTCTCACCGAGCTTCAGCTGGATGGGGAAGTGGCTGTACACCACTTTCATTCGGTATTCGAACCCCTCCGTGACGCCGCGGACCATGTTCCTGATATGGGCTTCCTGGGTCCCCACCATGGCCATGATCTTCCGCCGGCGCGACGGGGTCTCCACCACCACGTTGTCGCCATCCACCGATACGGTGACCTGTGGATAGCGGAGGCTGCGGCTGAGCGATCCCATGGGACCATAAATGGTCAGGACCGCTCCGTCCAGCGTGGCGGAGACCTCGTCCGGTAATGCTATTTTTCTCTCGATTGTCATCTCCATCGGCTCCCTATCAGTATACGTACCCGAGCAGCTGGCCACCGATGCCCATCTTCCGGGCTTCATCGTGGCTCATGACGCCTCTGGAGGTGGAGAGGAGGAGGATGCCGAAGTTCTTGGCCGGCAGGTACTGCCCCTCCCAGAACTCCATCTCGCCGAGGGTGGTCGCATATCGCGGGGTGATCGCACCGCACTTGTTGATGGTGCCCGAAAGATGGACCAGGAACTCACCGCCCCTGCCATCTTCCCCGACTTCAAAGCCGCTGATGTAGCCATGCTCCTGCATGATCCGGAGAATGGCTCCCATCAGTTTGCTGGCGGGTTCGATGGTGCATTCGGACTTTCCTCTATCACTGGCGTTTTTCACTGTGCTCAGTGCATCTGCAATTGGATTCATGCTCGACATAGATCCCGCCTCAGTCCATCTTTTTAAAGCCCATTCTGGAGGCCCATTCCCGGAAACACTGCCTGCAGAACATGATGTGATAGCGCCGCACCAGTCCCTGCTTCCGGCCGCACATCTGGCACTGGTGTGCACCGCGGCCGAACGGCACCTTCTGGTGCTCCTGTTTGGATTGCTCGTTGTCTGTCATATCACAGCACCTCCACCTGGTACGCCGACTTCATGAACTCCTGTGCTTCGGTGCGGCTCACGCGCTGTTTTTGGGGAAGCGATCGACGTTGTACGGCCCGCCGGGAGATCCGAACGCCCTTCTTCTCCATGATGACGTTCACGTCCATCCCGTAGATGCCGATCTGCGGATCGTAGGAGAGGCCGGGGAAGTCGGTGTGTTCCTCGATTCCAAAGGAGACGTTTCCGTTCTGGTCGAACTGCGATCCCATGAGGGAGCGTTCGATGATGGAGACCGCCGTCTCCAGAAACGCCTCCGCCCGCTCACCCCGGAGCGAGACCTTGCACCCGATGGGTCCTCCCTTCCGGACCCCGAAAGCGGGCTGGGTCTTCTTCGCGATGGTGCGCACCGGTTTCTGGCCGGTGATGGTCTGCATGATCTCCTCGGCATTGACCAGACGGGCTCCGCCCTCGCCGACACCCATGTGGACCACCACCTTGTCGATGTACACGCTTCCGGCCCCGGTCATGCCTCAATCCCCCAGCTCTCCACGGCAGGATTCTCACGACCCACCATGAAGACATAGTCATCGATGGTATCGAAGCGCTCGCCATCCTGGCCCTCCAGGACGACGCGGTTGGATCCGCTCCCGGGTATCTCGCGGATCTCCACAATACGACCCATTTCACCGGAGTGACGGCCCCCGATGACCATGGCCATGTTCCCCTCCGCGAAGGGGAAATGGTCGATGATCTCGAACCGTCCCTCGCCGGTGGCGGGATCTCCCATGGTGAGCACGACGGAGTCCCGCGGCCGGTAGGTGTGGTCGGCGAGCACGTTTCCGCCGTAGAGCAGGTTCAGCTGCACCTTCCCTCCACGGACCACCGTCTTGTTGGCGATCTTGCACAGCCTCGTCCTGGCGTCCTCCTCTCCGATCTCGATGGTGACCAGTCGCCCCTTCTTGTCCTTCAGCACCCGGTAATAGCTCCCGGTGCGGGGGATGGAGATGATGTCGAAGACACCGATCCCCTGGCGGGGGTCCCGGACTGATCGGCCGTTGACGATGATCTCCCGCTGGTTGAGGATGATGCGCGCCTCCCGGAGATTCCGGGCGAGGTGGACATGATCCCGCAGCCAGACGGCGACCGGCAGCGCGGTCCCGTCATGCGGTCCCGGAGCGGTCTTGATGACGAAGGTGTGCTCCTTTTTCCGGATGTTCCAGGCACCCGGCGACCCCAGTCGCTTCAGCTGCCGGGTCATTCATCCACCTCCAGTCGGGCGGCGCGGCGCGGATCCTTCAGGTTCAGCCGGGTGACCAGGAGATTGGAGGGATCCACCGGACGGGCCATCTCGGTGCCGTCCGCCTTCTCCTGGGTCACTCCATGGACCAGGATCCGGCACGTGTCCAGGTCGACCCCGTCGACGATCCCTTCCTCCCCGACGAAATCGCCGCGGGTCACCCGGACCGTGTCGCCGGTGGCCACCCGGAGGCGCCGCTTCCCGTACTGCTCGCGGAGCTCCGGTGAGAGGGGAGCGGAGAGGTACCTGCCTTTCTGGTGAAGGGGTGCGTTGTATCGTGCTTTTCTCTGTTTTCTCGGTTGGGTTGTTGAAATTCGTACCATTGCCTTCACCTCACACGATCATGGTGGCCATGGATGCGATCTTCGGGAACCGCTCGGCCACCTCGCGGGCGACGGGGCCCTTGATCTCCGTTCCACGGGGTTCACCTCGTTCATTGGTGACCACCATCGCGTTGTCTTCAAACGAGACCCGCAGACCGTTTGAGCGCCGGATCTCTTTCCTCTGGCGGATGACCACGGCCTTCACCAGTTTGCGCCGCATGTCGGGCGTTCCCTTCTTGATGCTCACGGTGGCCATGTCCGCGATACCGAGCTTCGGCTGCCGGCGGCGGACACCATGGTACCGGTCCACGGAGACGATCTCCACCACGCGGGCCCCGGTGTTGTCCGCGCAGATCGCCCGGCTGCCGGTATTCAGCGCACGCGGGACATGGGACTGCTTGGCCTTCATTCCTGCACCACCTCCACCACCACGAAGTGCTTGGTCTTGGAGAGCGGACGGCACTCCGCGATGCGGACCGTGTCCCCTTTCTGGGCGTTGAGACACGGCGGGTTGTGCGCATGGAACTTGGAACTCCGTTTTTCGTATCGCCTGTATTTCTTCTGGAAGTGGAAGTAGTTGCGTTCCACCACCACCGTACTGTTCATACGGTCGCTCACGACCTTGCCGGTGATCACCTGGCCGCGCACCGGCAAGCTGCCATGAAACGGACAGTTGGTGTCACTGCACTCCTCTGCGGGGACAGCGACGTTCAATCCTACATTGTTTGCCATTATTCACCTACTGGGGGTTGCTCGCATGGAGGTTCTCCGCTCGGGAGCCATGACCAGAACAGATCCGTCGACACGGACCGTGGTGGCGTCGGGGAGCCGGATCAGGAAGATCGCGCCCCGCTTGGCCACCTGTTTCTCACCCTCTGTCGTCTCCAGGGTGAGCATGTTCCGGGTTTCGTCGATGATCCGTCCCTGTATACCGATGAGGGAACGGTTGTGCGCTTCCTCGACGGCCGCCCACAGGCCGATCAGCTCGTGCCGCAGGAGGGTGCGGGGCGTGATCACGACCGCCGCCTCCGGTTCTGCTCCGTCTTCAACCGGGCGACCGTTCGCTTCAGTTCACGGATGTGCCCCGGGTTCTCGGGAGCGCCCCCGGCATTGACCTTGCCGTACTCCTGCATCAGCTCGAGACGGAGTTTCGATTCCTGCTCCACGAGCTCGATATCGCTCAGCTGCTCCACTTCGCCGGACCGGAATATCGCCATTCAGTCGCCCTCCATGGCGTATTCTTCATCGAAATCGGTTTCCTCGAGCGCTTCTTCGAACTCGTCGGATTCGGCCTCCTCGATGACGGTGATCTCCGGCCCGGTCTCCGGCTCGGGCAGACGTTCGTGCACCAGGAATGCGTCGGGGAGCTTGACACCGGGCGGAACGATCCGCACCTGCACCCCGATGGTCCCGAGTTTCTTGACCGCGGTGGCATACCCCACCTGCACGATGGTCACGCTCGGTTCCCCGGCATGCTTGATGTACCCGTCCACGAATTTCTGCACCCGCGACCGGGCCCCGGTGACCTTGCCGGAGAGGACCACCTCGCAGCCGAGCGCCCCGGATTCCATCACGCGCCGGATGGTGCTCTGCCCGGCTTTCCGGAAGTACCATCCCCGCTCAAGGGCGTTTGCGAGGCGCTCGGCCATGATCTGGGCGTTGAGGTTGGGATTCTCCACCTGCTGGACCTCCACCTGCGGCGATTCCACATTGAACCTGGTGGCCAGATCCTGGGTGATCTGCCGGACCACCTTTCCGCCCTTTCCGATGACGATCCCCGGTTTCTCGGCGAAGATGGTCACCTGGGTTCCGAGAGGGGTGCGGGCGATATCCATACCGCCGAATCCTGCCCGCTTGATCTCCTTGAGCAGGTACTTCTCCACGGCCACCTTCCGCACACCGTCACCCACGAATTTTCTCTCGATTGCCATTCACTCCACCTCCTGGACGATCACTTCCAGGTTCACCGTCTCCCGTCGCTTGGGGGTGGCCCGACCCATGGCGCGGGGGAAGACCGACCGGCGGGCCTGTCCCCGGTTCGCGCTGGCATGGATGATCCGGAGATTGTCGGTGTCGAGACCGACATACTCGGCGTTCTTCTCGACATTCCGGAGAACGCGGATCACCGCCTTGGACGCCTTCACCGGGTACCTTCCGGCCTTCCAGCCGTCGAGTTCGCGCCGGTGCGCGACATTCCGGTGGAATCGCCGGAAGGGGACCGCCTTTTTCAGGGCGACGACATCTTCCAGGTAACGGACGGCTCCGGTGGTGGTCATCCCCCTGATGAGGTTCATGATCTCGATGGCGTGTTTGGGCGAGATGGGCAGCTCGTTTGCCTTCGCCCGGGCGATCTCGTCTCCGGAGACCGGCATGGAATACTTGGTTCGTGCCATGGGGATCACTTCAGGGGAACGTACTTGCTCGACCGGGTGGCTCCGATACCGGCGCTGCCGTGACTCACTCTCCTGCGGGTCAGGGCGAACTCGCCGAGATAGTGGAAGACCGCCTCTGGCTGTATCTCCACTCGCTGGAACTCCTTGCCGTTGTGGACTTCGATGACCGAGCCCACCATCTCCGGCATGACGATCATGTCACGGAGATGCGTCCGTATCTTCTCATCGTTCCTGCGCACCCGCGCAAGGAGGTGCTCCTCCTCACGGCTGAGACCACGGCGGAATTTCCGGCGTGCGTGGGAGGGCATGATGGGGATCAACTCCGAGATCCCCATCTGCTGCAGATCCTCAATCCGGTGCCCGTGATAGGTGAATTCTTCACGCCGCCGCGGGAGCCGTCTCTGTGATTTCTTTGCCATAATTACACCTCACTTCTTCCACTTGCCGGTCCTGCGTGCGGCGATGTGCCCCACCTTCCGTCCGGGGGAGGTACCGCGCGATACCGTCTTCGGCTTGCCCGTGTGCTGGTGACCGCCGCCGCCGAAGGGATGGTCGATGGCGTTCATGCACACGCCCTTCGCCCGCGGCCACTTGGTCGCCTGGGATTTCATCTTGTGGAATTTCTTGCCGGCCTTGTAGAACGGCTTCTCGCCCCGTCCGCCGCCGGCCACGATCCCCACCGTCGCCCGGCAGGCATCGTTGAACCATTTCTGTTTTCCGCTGGGCATCCTGATACCCACACGGCCGTCTTCCGCCCGGCCGACGACCACGGCCTGGACGCCGCCGGAACGGACGAACTTGCCGCCGTCACGAGGGCGCGCCTCGATGTTGCAGACATATGCTCCGACCGGCACCGCGCTCAGGGGGAGGGTGTTTCCCGTCCTCACCACGGCCTCCGCTCCCCATTCCAGTTCGTCGTCCACGGCCATGCCCTCGGTGGCAAGCACGTACCGCTTCTCGCCACCGTCGAACCGAACGAGGGCGATCGGCGTATGGCGGGCCGGGTCATGCTCGATATCTATCACCCGTGCCCGCAGCGTCTCGTCACTGTAGTGAGGATGCTTCAGCGATGATTTGTAGCGGTGTGAGGGGGCCCGGTAGGTCGGTCCTCCCTTCCCGCGATTCTGTGATATAATGCGTCGTCCCATCTCTCTCACCTACATGATGCCCAGTCGGCTGAGTATCTCTTCAGCCGCGTTTCGCTCTTCGAACCTGACGATGGCCTTTTTCTTGCCCTTCATGGTGTTCATGGTCCGAACGGACGTTACCTGCTTCTCGAAGAGCTCTTCGATCTCTTGTGCGATCTCGGTCTTGGTGGCGTCCCGGTCGACCAGGAACTGGAGAACTCCTTCTTCTTCCAGCATCATGGATGCCTTTTCAGTCACATACGTATGTTTCAGTACCATGATCACTCGCCTCCCAGTCTCCTGATCGCGGATTCCGTGTACACCGTCAGTCGTCCGGCGTGCGTTCCCGGTGCGAGGAGCTCGGCGTTGAGCTCGCCGACGGTCACGGCATCGACACCCGGAATATTCCGGGCGGCGCGCAGCGGTTCGTCGGCGGTGACGATGAGCACGCTCTTGCGCTGCTTGTACCGGCGGCCGCGCATCTTCCCCCGGCCGGGGCGGACCTTCCGGGTGGTCTTTGCCCGGACCAGATCCCCGGAGATCCCCGCCGCTTCGAGGGCAGAGATGACCTCACCGGTCTTTGCACACGCCTCCAGATCGTCTTCCAGGACCACCGGGAGGGGGCAGGAGAACCGGTGTCCGCGGGCCCGGACCAGATCCTCGGACGCCGTGGCGGCCACCGCCGAGTGGATGGCCTTCCTGCTTTCCTTCTTGTTGATCTTCTCGATGAGCACCTTCTCCGTTCGTGGCGGATGGGCGGCCCTGCCACCCACCGCCTGCGGGATCCGGGCCACCCGGTTTCCTCCCTTGATGCGGGGGACCTGGGCCACTCCCCGGCCGCTCCCCCAGGACTCGGCGGACGTATTGAGTCCGGCACGGGGATTGGTCCCGTGGGGCTGGTAGCGGCGGCTCTGGAGTGCCAGGACTGCCTTCTTGATGAGATCGGGGCGATACTCCGTGGCAAAGATCCCGGGAAGATCGATCTCCCGGGACACGTCGCCGGTGAGCGTTTTTATCTGTGTTTTCATGACGTGATCACCCCTGTTTGCTCTCCGTGCTCACAAACGAGATGGTGGGTTCACGGAAGACATGTTCGCGCTGACGGATCGCCGGCCGGATGCGGACCAGTCGCTTGACCGGACCGGGGACCGAGCCCTTGATCAGGATGTACGGGTTCTGGAGCACCCCGTAGTGCAGGAATCCCCCATCGGGTGTGATGTCTGCCCCGTCGGTGCCGGTCCTGAGGAGGCGCTTGTTGAATTCGGTGCGCTGGTGGTACCCGCACTGCCCGCTCTGGGGGACCTGCCACCGGACATGGTGAGGAGTCCACGGACCCAGGTTTCCGATATGACGCTTCTTTCCGCCACGGGAGTGTTTCCTCTTCTGGACCTGCACCCCCCATCTTTTTACCGGGCCCTGGGTCCCCCTGCCGGTGGTCACCGCGGTCACATCCACGTACTGACCGGGGGCAACCAGGGAGGTGGGCTCGATCTCGGTGCCGAGCAGACCCCGTGCATACTCCAGCTGTTCAGCGGGGGAGCCGCCGGTGACCTTCATCTCCATCAGTTCGGGGACCTTCTTCGGGATCCCGGAGACTGCCGCGGGGTTGGTGGCGGCGATGACGAAGATGTCGGTCGCCTTTCCGTTTTCCACCTCGCCTGCGAGTTTCTCGAGTGCCACACCCGTGTCATAAGTCCGGGGGACAGGGATCCGGCGGGAGAGGTCCTCGTCGAGTCGTTCTGCCCATGCCTCGGTGAGTGCGTGGCGGCCATACGTATCCGTCCGGTATGCCCGGATGGCGACCACGTTCATCACCGGGACCTCGATCACCGTGACCGGGACCATGATCTCCTTGCCCTCCGTGGGGCTTTTGGCATGGTCGTCCACCATGACGATGTGCGTCATACCCGCCTTGTATCCTGCAAATCCCTGCAGGACCGGCGACCCGTCTCCTTCCTTCCAGGAGTGATATTTGGGGACCTGGCTCTTTGCACGGGTCCGGGGGCTGTAGGCAAGCGACCCCCTGCGCGGTCTGTGAATATTCGCCATTGTTCGATCTACCTCTGTTGTACGCGCAATTCTGCCGCATATCGACGATGTGCGGCTCCAGCACGGCCTGTGTGCTGTGAATGGCACTGGTGCAGGCACTCTTCTGCGGGAACGCCTGCGGTGCTCTGGTGAGCGCACTCTCGCGAGTGCACTGCCGATACGCATCTCCGGGCGGATGCCTCCCCCGGGGTGAAGGGGACTCTCATTGCCGGTGGTGCGTCGGTTCGCAGGTGACCGACCGGTGGTGATCCGGCCTACCAGTCTCTCACGAACAGATCCTGACGATTGGTGCGTCTCCCGCATATTCGCAGAGAGGCGGGCCGCCTTCGGCGTTCACCCTCGCACCTGTCAGATCCTTCTCATATCGGCTCGTTGTGTCTCGTTTTCACAACGGTGCAGAAGCGGTCCATGACCGCCGCCGCCACGGTCACGGCATATCGCAAACGAGTTGCCGCTCCGGAGATCTCCCCGGAACTCGACCAAGCGGTTTAGCACATGTTGCCTCTCGGGGATATTAAATGTTGGTATCCCTGTGCCCCGTACATCCTTGAGAAACAGTCTCCAGCGGCCCGACGCCACCCGATCCGCCGGGAGCGCCGGATACCCCGCCCGGTGGTCAGGCGAAGTACAGCTCGCCATTGTCGCTCAGGTAGATGTCGATATTCTGCCGGATGTACCGGCCCCGGAACCGCTTGGGCATCGACGCCTTCATGTGTGAGAGGAGGGAGATGGTATCGTAGCGGACCTTGATTCCGCGTTTCTCCGCTTCCTCGTAGATCTTGTCGGTCGCATCCAGGAGATCGCTTCCCTCTTCCAGCGTCAGGATGGGTATCGCTTCGAGGGTGTACAGAAATTCAAGTGTCTCCTTTGCCCGCTGGATGTTCTCGAACGCCGCTTTTTCGATGGTGCAGACATTGGCCTTGGATGTCCGGATGATATCGGCAATCTGCTGCTGGGTCATGCCCTGGTTCCGGTATTGCAGGATCTGTTTCTGTCGATCGGTAAGGAACCCCTGTCTCATCAAGAGTGTATATCAATCCAAACACTTTAACAATTCTGTTTAACCTGATCAACACATCCCCCGGTGGTGGTGGCAGGTGATTCCCTCTCCGGGGATCCCGGCGCACGATTTCAAAACGTTTATATCAAAACTGACAGATATGATCGTGTCTACTACAGATCCGCATACCACCGGCCGAAATCGGACGGGATCGCCATCACGGCGGACCCGCCCGGCGGGGCCGGTGGGCGTGGAATGTGAGGAGTCTCTATGGTTGTAAAAGTGGGTATCGCAAAGCTTGGCAATATTGCAAGCGGCGTAATGGCAGAGCTGTTGCTCGACGAGCGCGCAGACAGGGAAGATATGCAGACGTTCATGGCCACGAGCGGCACCAAGCTGCAGGCCGAAGATGTGGAGCGGGTGGTCACCAACCTGAAGGCATGGGGTCCTGACTTTGCCATCGTGGTCTCCCCGAACGGCGTTCTCCCCGGACCGACCGGTGCCCGTGAGGATCTCGCCGCCGCCGGGATCCCGGTCATCGTCATCACCGACGATGTCACCACCAAGAAGGAATGGGCGGACCTCAAGGAGAGCAAGTTCGGCTACATCATCATGAAGGCGGACGCCATGATCGGGGCCCGCCGCGAATTCCTCGACCCCGTGGAAATGGCCGACTACAACGGCAACCTGGTCAAGGTGCTCGCCATGACCGGCGCCTTCCGCAAGCTGCAGCTGGCCATCGACGCGGTCATCGACCAGGTGAAGGCCGGCAAGAAGGGCGACCAGCTGGAGCTGCCAAAGATTGTCATGTCCTCGGACAAGGCGGTCAACGGCGAGTTCTCCAACCCCTATGCGATGGCTAAGGCACGTGCGGCCTACGAGGTCGCCCAGGCGGTGGCCATGGTCAACGTCAAGGGCTGTTTCATGACCAAGGAGTGGCAGAAATACATCCCCATCGTCACCAGCGCCCACGAGATGATGCGCCAGGCGGCAGTTCTCTGCGACGAGGCCCGCGAGATCGAGAAGGGCTGCGACGGGGTCATCCGCAAACCCCACAAGAACGATGGGACCCTCGTCTCCAAGACGGCGCTCATCAGCAAACCCGAGTGAACACACTCTCCCTTTTTTTCGATCCTCTGCTTGCGCACCGCGATAGAATATTTTTTATCTTGTCGGGGATACTATCCACTATCGACAGAGAAACGGAGGTTATTCATGGATTGGAGTGGTGTTGCTGCAGTAATCATCGGTCTTGTGCTCATCTGTGCAGGAGCGTTTGCCATCCTCGTCTTTTTTGACGCCGCGATCCTCTTTCTCCAGGGCGTGGTGGGAATCCTCGGCGTGATCATCGGGCTGTTGCTGGTGATCTTCGGCGTCCTGATGGTCAAAGACTGACGCCCCATCTTTTTTCCAAAGAGTTCAGCAGAACCAGGCCCGGAATTCCCGGGCCAGGTCCTCCGGGGTGGTCAGCACGACGGGTTCGAGGTGGAGGCGTTCCATGAATGCCGAATCGCCCAGGCAGGATCCGGTGGGATTGATCCGGGCGATGACCGAACAGATGACCCGGAACCCCGGCGCCAGTCCCGGTTTCGCCAGGTACAGTGCCATGTTGAACGCCCGGGTGCCCCGGAGATGGTAAAACGACAGCACCCGGGAGAGCCCCCCGGCAAGCGGCATGATCCAGGAGTCGAGGTCTCCGATATCCGATACGGGAAGCACTCCCCGGATCTCCGCCTCGCCCAGGGGAACCGGTGCGGCAGTCCACGATATCCCGTCATCGAAGAGGAATCGGGGGCCTCCCTGCTCCTCCTCCACGAACCGTTCCCAGTAACACTGGCCAGTGGCCGCCTGGTAGTCCTGGCTCGCGGAGATGTACCGTCCATGGAGAAAGCCCGGCCGGGGATCCCCGATCCCCTGCAGGTGGGGGTGGGACATGCTCGCCCCGGCGGTGGGCAGGTGGTTCCAGTTGATCGCGGTGTACCCCGGGTACCGCCCGAGCACCTCGGCCTGTGCACTGATGCCGTCGGCGATCTGGCGCACCGTGAATTCGTCCACCGCGTGGGCCCGGGTCAGGACGGTGACGATATGGCAGTCGGCAAACGGATACAGGTTCGGGAAGGTGACACTCTCGCCCCGCTCCAGTCGCCCGCCGCCGGGACACTCCGGGGTCTCATCTGCCAGGCGGTCCGGACAGAACGGACAGGGGGCCGGATCCATCCGATCGATTGCCTCCTCCCCGAGACGGCGGTGGCTCCGCCGGGGCGATATGCGACAGGAGATCCCGGTGAGATCGTCCCGTCGGTACTGGACCGGTCCCCGGTCTCCGGCGACCTCGTGTATGGTGAACATGCAATTGACCTGGCGTGCGGTGGACCGGGGGTGCCGGTATCCCGGAGCTGGAAAAAAGGAGAGAGGTGGTTTTATACCACGTACTTGCCGAGGAGGCGGATGGAGTTGGCCATGTCGGGCCCGAGCGGAGAGCCGAAGATGACCTGGGTGACCCCCGCCTTCTGGAGGTCCTCGCACTTCTGCTTGACCATGTCCGGGGTACCGCAGATGGTGAAGGCCTCGATCTCGGCGTCTCCCACCAGACTACCGACCGTCTTGAAGTCAAACTTGGAGAGGGCGGCCTTGATCTTCTCCACGTTGCCCATGTCCAGGTTGTGGCGCTGCAGCACGGGCGGGGGTGAACCGGCGGCGATGAAGGCGGCCACGATCTTGGCGGCGTTGCGGGCCTTCTTCTCGTCCTCGTCGATGGAGACCGCGGTGTAGGCACCGACATCGTGCTTCTTGCGCCCGGCGGCTTCCTGGGCCTCCTTGATCTTCGGGATGGCGATCTGGAAGTCCTTGGGGTTGCTCGCGTTGATGAGTGACCCGTCACCCTTGGCACCGGCGAGCTCCAGCATCTTGGGGCCCTGTGCTCCGATATAGATCGGGATGCCCTTCTTGGGGATCTCCACGCCCGTCAGTTTGGCACCGTCGTAGTCGAAGAATTCACGCTCACCGGTCTTCTTGACTTCCTGGCCGGAGACCAGTTCACGGATGATGTCGATGCCCTCGCTCAGGCGGCTGACCGGCTTCTCCGGGCTGAGAGCCAGCTTGGGGAGCGTGGACAGGTCGCCGGGGCCGATACCGAGCACGGCGCGTCCGTCGGAAATTTCGTTCAGGGTGCACATGTAGGATGCAATCGCAGCGGGAATGTCGGTGAATGTGTTCATGATCCCCGGACCCATCTTCAGAAAGTCGGTCTCCTTGGCGACCATTGCAAGGGTCGGGTAGCAGTGGCGGTTGTTGTAGTGGTTGGTAATCCAGGCATACTCGATGCTCTGGTTCTCTGCCAGACGGCAGTACTTCACCACCTGCTTCACGGTGATGTTTCCTGGTACAAATTCAATTCCGTAACTCATGGTGAGTCACCTCATTTGATAGATGAGGTGCACTGATTTAAATCTTTTACCATTCGGGATTGAGGTGTACGGGGGTGGTATCCCGATCGGAGCATGATTCGAACGCGTTCGTGCAATAGCATGTGAATGCTTCCCCGACCCGCAGATTTCCCGGGGCGCCACCTTCTCCCGGGGCCCGTTGATCCGGGTGCGGTCGGGAGGAGAGTGGTATCCGGCCCTTCCCGGAGGAGACGAGCGGTGTCACGCACCAGAAATATATAAGAATTGCCCTCGTACCTATATATATCCAGGTGCATTCGCGGATCGACCGCACCGGTGAGGGATAGTATGCGTGTGCTCGCCATTGGTCTTGGAGGGGCAGGTTCCCGTATCGTGGACAGGCTCCATGAACATGACCGGAGGAGCCGCCTCGGATGCATGCATGCGGTCGCGGTCGATACCGACCCCAACACGCTGATGCAGGTATCGGACCTGCCGGAATCTGCCCGGCTCTATTTCCCGTCCATCGATCCCGAAGATCCCGAGGATGTCAACCTGAGCATCGATATCGAGGAGATCATGACCCGTATCCAGCGGATGGAGACGCTGGAAATCGATGCGATCCTGGTCTGCTGTGGTCTGGGCGGGCGGATGGCCGGGATCGCCCCCCGGATCATCAACGAGATCCGGCGGTCATTCATGGAGCCAGTCTTCCTCATGGTCACCCTGCCCTGCCGCAACGAAGGGAAACGGCATACGGCACGGGCGGTGGATCAGCTGGAGGTCCTCGAGTGCCTGGCGGATGCGGTCCTGCTCTTCGACAACGAGACATGGTACCGGCGGGTGCAGGCGATGGTCAATGCCTCGCGGCGCGAGGCAGCCGGTATAGAGAAGCAGATCGAGTCCCTCATCCCCTCAGACGGTCACAACCCCCGGGATATCTACGAGTACCTCAACGAGCGGATCGCCCGGCGGGTGGGGCTTCTCCTGCGGGCAGGGGAGTTCAACGAACAGGGTATCGAGGTGGCCGAGGTGGTGCTGGACGCGGGAGAGGTGCTCAAGACACTCGAGGGTAGAGGGTATACCGCCATCGGCTATGCGGTGGAGCCCCTTCCCCGGGACTGGAGATCGGTGCTGCTTCCCTGGCGCCAGTCCGGGTACTTCATCGAGAGTTCCCAGCAGCGGGCGGCCCGCATCGTGTCCCTGGCGAAAAAAGCGGTATACGAGGAGGTGTCCGTCCCCTGCGACCTGACCAGTGCGGAACGGGCGCTGGTGCTCATCGCCGGGCCGTCGCGGGAGCTCTCCATGAAGGGGTTCCAGTCGGTCCGCAAATGGATCGACCGGAGCATCGCGGGCCTGGAGATGCGGTCCGGAGATTATCCGGTCAAGAACACCAGGTATGTGGGGATCATCGTCATGCTGACCGGTCTGGCGAACGTTCCCCGGGTCGATGAGATGAAGGAGATCCGGGATCTGTATATTCAGGAATGCGAGGAGGAGAGACAGATGGAGGAAGACACTCCTGAACCCGACGAGGAGCAGGGATACCTGACAGAAGAGATCGAGCGAGAATACCGTCGGCCCCCCACGTCCCCTGTCCGCCCGCCGCCGGAACCCGAACCGGTGCTTCCGGCCGGGAATGGGTACGATGATGGTCTCGACCACCTCCTCGATGAATCCGCAGGCGATGATGAACCGGCGGCAGACGACCTGTATGAGGAGGGGGTCGGTGGAGTACCAGATGGTGCCGGATGGCTGTCGCCTCCTGAGGATCTCTTCGACGAGGAGGGGGGCGTGGACCCGGATCTACCGGTCTCTTCCGGTGGAAACGAGGCCCTGTTCGATGACGTGAACGAAGACCACGCGCCGGCGTCCGCGGAGGGTCCGGGTCCGGCCGTCATACCGGAGGAGCAGATCGAGATCGCCGTGGACCGCGAACAAGCGGACGATTCCAATGCCCGGGTGCTCGCCAACATCCCGCCCCGGGCAGAACGGCAGGTGGCGGACATGACCCGATCCACGAGCGTGGGCGGTATCCCGTCACCGGACAACTCGGTCTTCGAGAGCAAGGGGATCACCTTCTCGAAGATTCCTGCCCCGCGGGAGAGGGATATCACCGGGAATGTTCAGGTCGAGGGCGTGCAGCGGCCGAAGGAGGGTGTCTTCGAGGGGAAGGCGATCCGGGCCGGCGGGCGCACGACCCCCAGGGAGACCGACGGACGCGACGACCTCCATCTCTCGCCCGTATCGCGGCCCAAGGACGACGCCTATGCGGGCGCGGGACTCGTCCGGACGCGGGCCCACCAGACGGTCAGGGACGCGGCCGACGAGGGGGCGCCTGTATCGGTGAGGCCCCGCGAGAAACCCCCCGTGGAGAATGTGCTCCGCACCGGCCTGGCGCGATACCGCGGCGCGCCCGAACGCGCTCGTGACACGGTGCCCGGCCGGGGACGACTGAATGTCCGGGACGGCAGCCCCACACCCCCCTCATCTCCTTCGCCATCATCCCTGTATCGCCCGGCCGGTCGATCGGAAAAGAAGGTCGAGCGAAAAAAGGACGATTCCGGAATCGACTGGTTTTAGATCCGGATCGATCTCAGTCCTCTCTCCCGGACAGGCGGGCGGTGACGGTCCCCTGGCTGTCCTGGTACCGCCCTGCATAGGTCTCTTTTGCTCCCCGGACCTCGTGAATGATCAGCTGGATCGCCCGGTCACCGGCATCGAAGGCGATATCCTCCTCCCCTCCGTTGAAGAGGCAGAGGGTGAGCTGGCCCCGGAAACCGGGATCCACGAATCCCCCTCCTATCTGGAGACCCATCCGCGCATATGATGAACGGCACCGGAGGGTCCCGGCCAGATCGGGGGGGAGCTCCACCCATTCTCGGGAATGGACGAGGGTGCAGGTCATGGGGGGGCAGATCGTCGCGGCGTCGATGCGGAGATCGTAGGAGGCGGGCTGCTGGCACTCCTCTTTGTATGGCCGGATGACGAGAGCGTCCTGAGAGAGCCGTGACTGTATCTCTGCTGCGGAGAGGATCATCGCCTACGTGTCCGCTGGAATACGTTTAATACCTTGCGAATCCGAATATGGGTGGATCCATGGGGTAGCGGATATCCTCTTGGGCTTCGGACCCAAGGACGCGGGTTCGATTCCCGCTGGGTCCATTCACCCGTGCGGGTGGACATCTCCTTTTCGTTCACCTTCGCTCAATCGACCTGCGCGTCTCTGAAGTCGAGTGCCTCTCCTGCACACGCACCCGTAACCGTTCCGGCCACCGGGCTGATGGTCAGGGAGAGGGGCTCCACGGACCGACCCTGAGCCGGTAACGGTGATGCCGATGCCGGATGCGGGGGCGGCATGCGCCCCCGAAAAAGATCGGCGATTCCCCGGGCGGCCGGTCCCCTGAACGCGGCACTCACCGATGATGAGGGACTGGTCCGGGGGAGTGCGAGGCGGGCGCTGAAGAGAGTACGTACCCGGCAGCGGTGACATGGGCACCGCCCCACTCATTCCAGCAGGATATATGCCTGGCTCGCCTGCCCCACCTGGACGGGAGCGGCGAGTCGTTCGGTGTCCCCGGGGGAGTCAGGGGTGGTGGCCCGCACCCGGATGAGGTACTCTCCCGCGGGCAGATCCCGGAGATCGAGGGCGGTCGAGTCCTCATCACCGGTGGTGTGGCGGAGATCGAAGGTGGTCCAGGAGAGGCCGCCGTCCGACGACCAGGCGATGTCTTCCCGGATCTTCTCCGATCCCGTGTAGTTGATCTCCCAGCCCACCGGGAGTATCTCGGTGAATGGTCCGGGACTGAGGCAGCGGAGGTCGTGGATATCGAGGGTGGTGAAGTCCACGCCGGTGTCGGTCTGGTTGACCAGGACGGTGATGAACGTATCCGGGAGGGGCAGGGTATCTTCACCCTCGTTGAAGCTGATGAGACTGTCGCCACCGAAGAGGTTGATGTTTCCGGCGTGGATCATCCGGAGGGCCACCGTGGTCTCCCAGACCTGGCCGAGGGAGACCGTGCCCACGTCGAAGGAGAGGGTGGTGTCATCCTCCCAGTCGGCGGTCTGGTCGATGGTCTCGTCCCGGATCACCGTCGTCTCGTTCCAGCTCCTGATCTTCGTCGAGTCCGGCGGTGAGTAGATGTATTCGAGCACGTCCCCGCCGGAGATGGTCCGGTTGTTCACCTCCACCGTGGAGAAGGGGAGATCCATGGTGGCGTTCACCGCCGCTTCCTCGCGCAGCTCTCCGGCGATGGCGGTGTAGATGTCGGCGAGGTCCGCGCCGGTGGGGGCGTGGTAATAGGTGCCTCCGGTCCGCGAGGCGAGCTCCTGGAGCACGGCCTTCCCGCCGTTGGAGATGTCATCGGCATAGGCGATGGAATGGATGGAGATGTTGTGGTTTGCGGCATAGACCGACAGGTCCTGTTCATCTTCGGAGAGACCGGGGAAGGCGTGGTAATTCCTTGTAAGATCACTAAAATATACCGGATCAAAAGTGTATCCGTCCCCCCGGGCCAGCGGGTCGCCGTACCAGTTGTAATCTCCGTCCGAGAGGAGGATGACCGCCTTCACTGCCCCATCACGCCCGTTTTCGGACAGTTCGGTCAGCCCGCGATACAGGCCTCCCCGCATGGGGGTGCCGCTCAGGGGCACGAGTCGAGCGGTTTCGTGGGCGTATGCCGTCTGATCGTGAGTCAGGGAAAGGTCGACTGTGGCATAATCTTCATACACCCGACCGTTCCCGGGATAATGGGTTTCGATATATTCTGTATCATCATACCAGGAATCATCATCACCCGCCCACTTCGAATAATAATCGAGGATATCCGCCTCACCGGACACCCCGAAGGAGACGAGGCCGGCGCGATCGCGGTCTGCCGACATTCCGGCACTGAAGGTCTCCAGTGCCTCCATCGCCGAGACCATCCGGTCCGGATAGTCTTTGAGCATGCTCCCGGACCGGTCCACCGCCAGCACCACATCCACGGGATCCGGTTCGAGCGCCCACCCGTCGCCGGTGAGGCGGATGGTGAGCAGGACGGTCTCGTTGACCTCGAGCGTGACCGGCGCGACCGACGTCTCCACGCTCAGGTAGGGGTAGTTCTTCCAGGTCATCTCCATGGTCTTTCGCCGTCCCTCCCAGTCGGCGGTGACCGTGCAGGAATCGGTGGCGGTGGCCCAGCTCTCGTTCCACCCGGGATCGGCGGCGGTCATGAATGCGCCGGGCGCAAACGAGACCACCGCGGTGCCGTCCTCGCCGGTCACCGCCGAAGTGGCGGAGAGTTCGGGGGAAAGCGTCGCGGCCGGATGTGGATCGCTGTACACCATGTCGAAATCCACGGTCTCCCCGGCGACCGGGTTGCCCTGCTCGTCCATCACCTTCGCCCGGATCTCCGCGGTCATGTCCCCGTCCACGTCCCGGCTGGCCATGGTCTGGGGGGAGGCGGAGAGCACCATGGAGACCGGGTCCGTGTTGTAGAAGACCAGCGTGTCGCTCACTTCGAGGGTCTGGTTCGCCCCGGGAACAGCGGTGAGCAGGACCGCCTCGGCGGTCTCCCGGGGCCCGTAGGTGATCCGCACCTGGCCGTCGCTGTTGGTGCGGAGGGTGGCGGGATCGTCGGATTCGCTGGAGGACGTGATGGTGAGGCTCTGGTTCCCGGTGGGGTTGCCGAACCGATCCCTGAGCGTGTAGGTGATGGCAAAGAGGCTCTCCCCGTCGGCGGGCACGGCCGGGTGGGGGTCACCTGTGGGCGTCACCGAACGGGTAATGGAATACGGCACCCCGGTGGCGATACCGTGGAGCACCAGGTATTCGGCGGGGATGGGGTCCGGCGGGTCCACATAGATCAGCTGGTCTCCCGGCGCGGTATCGGCCCGATACGCAACCTCCACCTGACCGTCTCCGTCCACCGGGACCGTTGCCGTCTCCCGGACGCTTCCGTTCACCAGGAGCCCCGCGTCCAGTCCCGATGTACCGGCGATGAACCGGACACTCTCCACCGCATTCCGTGAGTCGACGGGATTGCCGTACCGGTCGGCAAGAGAGAGGGTGATGGTCGTGGTGGTGCCCACTTCGAGCTCCCCGGTATAGTCCCGGCCGGCGATGTGATCGGGCGGGGCATGGTCGATGTCGATCGAGTAATTCTCGGAGCAGACACCGCTGCTCGCCATGATCGGGGCAGCCCCCGCCAGTGTGCCGGGGGTGAAGGTGAATTCTGCAATCCCGGTGGCATCGGTCACCACCGTCTGGGGGGCCACAGATCCCCATCCGCCTTCCGCGCACGTGCAGGTGACCGGCGCCCCGCTCACCGGCTGGCTCTGGTTGAATGCGGTCACCCGGATGGTGACGGGGTCGCCCCCGGCGGCCGGCCAGAGGGGTTGTACGAGCGAGAGATCGTCCACTATCGCCCCCGACGCGATGCCGGGGACGAGAACGAGGAGGAAAGCGAGAACACACGGCCGCACGGAGGCCCCTCTGCATATCATGACCCCATCATCCCTGTCTCATGGTCCCGGTCCACGTTTCCGGATGGACCCACCCCCGTTCGTTGCCGGGGGCGAGTGGAATACACGGCCCCTGTCCACGATGGTCTTTGGATATCCGTCGGGCAGGTACCGCTTATTGATCAAATCTCACATAAATATGTCGATTGGTCGATATGCAGGAATGGAGAAATGAGGCGAATAGAAGGAATATAATCGCGAATAAAACGATTTCGCGGATCCACGTCCGGTCCTGCCTGTCCATGGAGCATGGCGGACTGCAGGTCCAGTATCGACTGCCATCCTGCAGGGAATCGCCCCCGGGAACATGGGGGGAGCTGAAATTATGCGCTCCACCGGCGATATGCCTTCATGGTAACAGGGGCCCTTCACCATCCACGGCGAAAAAAAGGAGAGGCACTGCTGCCACGACAGGTGAGAGCGCGAGAAAATATGCTCCTTGCACTCCCGATCCGTTATCAGAGTTCGCCTGTTCTATTCTTCTTCGGCTTCGAGGGTCTCTTCCGGCGGGCCCGTCTCACCAGGGCGACGATGACGAACGCCACGAGCAGGACCGCCGCCAGACCACCGATGACCACCGGGGAGAGGTCCCTGGGGAGGGTCAGGGAGACGGATTTCTCGGCGATCCCCTGAGGGATCTCCACGGACGTGGAGACCGCCGTGTATCCGGGGGCGTCGGCAGTGATGTTGTAGGTGTGGTGGGTGGTGAGGGTGGTGGTGAACCGGCCGGAGCTGTCGGTGTATCCCCGAATCTCCCCGTCGATGGTGATGGCCGCGTCCGGGACCACCCGGTGTTCGGTGTCCTCCACGATGATGGTGCATTCGGTCGTGTCATAGGAGAGGACCACCACCAGGTCCTCCCCCTGGCCCGAGATGGTCCGGTTCTCCGACCAGTCCGCGTATCCGCGCGCACTGACCCCGACCCGGTGGACACCGGCATCGATGGCCCCCGCTGAAAAACGGCCATATGTATCCGTCTTCCCCGCGACCTTGCCATCGATGGAGATGGTGGCGGATTCGACCGGGATCCGCTCCTGGTTGAAGACGGCGATGGTCAGCGGTGATGACTGCCGGAACAGGGGCACGGTCAGGACCGCGTCCTCGGTGGTCAGGTACCGCTCGGTGGTATAGGTCTGGTAGTCGGTCTTTGTGACCCTGATGGTGTGGGTCTCCTCCCGGAGGAGGTTGACGGAGAGGAGGCCGTTTCCGTCTGTTTCACCCCGGGAGACCCCGTCGGCGATCACCTCCGCCCCGGGCAGGGGTGATTCGGTCTCTGCATCCAGCACCCGGACCGCCAGGGTATCGCTCCGGGTGAGCCAGTACTGGACGGTCGAACCCGTCGTCCCGAGCGAGACGCTGCGAAGCAGCGTGTAATACTTCGGCGACTGGATCTCCAGGGTATAGTCCTCGGATGCCGGGAGGACGAAGTCCGCCCGACCGCCTTCGTCGGTGCGCAGGGATTCAGACGTGTCTTTGCCGGAGACTTTTACCAGGGCATCGGCGACCGGCTGCACGGATTCCTTGTCAAAGACCTCCACGGTGAGGGTGACCAGTGTCCGGGAGAGAGGGACCGTGACCGAGGTGGTGGTGGGGCTGATGATGTTTACCCAGGAGTTGTACCCCGCCTTGCTGACCTTGACCCGCAGGTCCTGCAAACTCGCATGGTCGTAGGTGAACCGGCCGTCGGCATCGGTGCGTCCCATGAATGCCCCCTCGATATAGACTCCCGCATCGCGGACCGGGGATCCGGTCTCCGAATCGGTGACCGTGAGGGTGAGGGAGTGGGCCTGGGCGACCGCGCAGCACAACACGAGCACGCCCAGAACACCGAGCATCGTCCGTCGGAATCTCATGATCAATCGTTCCCTGGAGAAAAGATGACAGTGTACCGTTTTATACCCATCGATCTCCGGGCAGCCGGTCCAGGAGCATCCCCTCGACCACCACCGGCATCAGGCGGCGCCCCTCCTCCACGGCCCTGTCCAGGCGCCAGGAGCGGTCGGCATGGATGGTGAAGATGGGATCGCCCTTCTGGACCCGGGTGCCCTTCTTTGCATGGATGTCCACCCCCGCCCCATGATCGTGGGGAGCACCCGCGGCCCGGGCGATTGCGATCAGGGAGGTGTTGTTCAGCTCGATGACATAGCCCCGTTCCGGCGCGTTGACCACGAGCTGGTGCTCTCCCGGTTCGATCGATTCCGCGGTGACTCCCGGGTCCCCGCCCTGGATCTCGATGATCTCTTTGAGTTTCGCGAGGGCGTCTCCATTGCTAAGGATGCTCTCTGCCAATTCGGCCCCCTGACCCCGGGCCGCTTTCCCCGCCATTTCCAGCGCAATTCCGGCAATGGCGAGGGATTTCTGGATGAGCGAGGAGGGGGCGGATGCCCCCTCGAGGACCGAAAGCGCCTCCCGGACCTCCAGCTTCGGCCCGATGGTATGGCCCACGGGAGATTCCCCGTAGGTGAGGGCGCACTCCACCTCCATGCCCAGCCGGTCCCCGAGATCGATGAATTCCCGGGCCAGCCGGCGCCCCTCGGCGACGGTGGGGATCTTGGTGTTCTCGCCCACCGGGATATCGATGACCACCAGGTCCGCCCCCGCGGCGAATTTCTTGGCCATCACCGATGCGAGCATCTGGCCGCGGGCATCGATCTTCAGGGGGTATTCGTGCTTGATGATCTTGTCGTCGGCCGGGGCGATGTTGGTCGCGCCCCCCCACACGATGCACCCGCCCACCTTCTCGGTCATCTGCTGGACCTCGGCGGCGGAGAAGGATACCGGGGCGAGCACCTCCATGAGATCGGCAGTTCCCGCGGTCCCGGTGATCGCCCGTGAGGAGGTCTTGGGGATCTTCAGCCCGGCGGCGGCGATGATGGGGACCACCAGGAGCGAGATCTTGTTCCCCGGGACGCCTCCAATGGAGTGCTTGTCCACGATGGGGTGGCTCACGAAAGAGATCCGCTCGCCGGTGTCCACCATGGCACGGGTGAGCCATTCCACCTCGTCGAGGGAGAGTTCGTTGATATAGCTCGCGGTGATGAAGGCGCTGATCTCGCCCGGGGAGAGGGTATCGTCCACGATGTCCCGGGTGATGGCGAGGAGTTCGTCCTTTGCAAGCGACCCCCCGTCCATCTTCTTCTTGATGAAGGAGAGGGACGGCGGGCGGTCCGCCTCGCGGACTTCGAGGGACATCCCCTCCTCTGCCCCCACGGGATCGGCGGTGGGTCGGTAGATGCCGATGGTCCCCTGGTCGATGATCGTGGAGGTGGTGTCCACGTGCGCCTGCACGGCGGTCCCTTTCGCCTCGTTGATGATCTGGACGCGGTCTCCGTCATGGACACCGAGGGTGCGGGCGTCCCGTCCGTGGAGCAGCGCTCCCTTGTTCGCGATATCCATGATCCGAACGGTGAACTTCATATCCGGCGGCCTCACTCTCTCTGTTTCGCCGTGGTGTTCAAATAGGTAGCTTTGGACGGTGAACCGTCGCCAGAGGGGAATGGGGGATGGGACTGACGGGTCGCCCCGGCGTGTGGGGAATTATCGATGGAAAAGAGAGGGGGATTGTCGATTCACCGGGAGGCGGGTCATCCAAACAGGTATGCATTCACCACCGTGACGCAATCGGCCCGGGAGAGCCGGTCGTTGAACAGGTAGTCGTTGACCGCGTCAACGGCGTTGGCCTTCGTGACCGTGCCGGTGCCTGCATCTGTGTATGCGTCGGTGATGTCGGTGTACACGGTGAGCGTCGCTGTTCCGGTGACTCCGTCCTGTGCAACGGAGATGGTGGCGGTCCCCGCACCGGCGCCGGTCGCAGTGCCGCTCCCGGCGTTGCCGGTGACCGCTGCGATGCTGGTGTCGTCACTCGACCACTCAGCCGTGGTGAGCTCGACCGGTGTTGACCCGGAGGAGCCCATCGCGGTCATCGCCTTCTCCTCGCCGACCTGCATATACCAGGTGGACGGGGTGACGGTGATCGAGTCGATATCACCGCTTCCCCCGGTGACGGTGATGCCGGTGGCACCGCCCACCGTCCCGTTCCCCTTATCGGCATCGGTGAAGGTGCCCGAGATCGAATAGGTCCCGGTCGTCTGCGGTGCAGCCAGCCGATAGGTGAAGGCGGTGCGGTTCAGCTGGTAGAAGAGGTACTGATCGTCCCCCAGTGATTCGGTATAAAACGCGGTCGTCTCGCCCACGATGAACCCTGACGGTACCGTTTCAATCACTTTCCATGCATCGGCCGGGAGGGTCTCGCCCGGGGTCAGGGACACGGTCACCTCGCCGCCGCATACCACGACACTGGGGCTGATCGATCTGGTCACCGTCCCGGTGCTCTCCCCGGAGACAGTGGCGATCAGCAGGACGGCAAGAAACAGGCAGGAGATGACCGGGACGCGATCGCTCATACGTCCTCACTGGTGTGTCGATGAACAAAAACGTTGCGACACCCGGCGGCGGGGCTGGACATAACGATGGGGATCGTCGTGCGAATGTTTCAAAAAAAGGTTGGATTTAGGTGGTTTAGTGCCTGCGCAGCACCATGACCGCAACAGCACCGAGGCCGATCAGGGCCACCAGGGCACCGAACCCGGGTGAGGGTGGTGTCGGGGTGGCGGTGGTGGGCGGCACGGTGGTGGGCGGAGCAGTGGTGGGCGCGGTGGTGGGCGGAGCAGCGGTCGTCGGGGGCACCTCTACCACGTTGAAGGTGGTGGTTGCAGAGGCGTCGGTGTCGATGGACTCGACCTTGACGATGTACTCGTCAGCCCTCCACTGCGAGGTGTCGCCGATGCTGAACGACCAGGTGTTGAACTCTGCACCCTTCTCCACGGTGACCGTACCGGAGGCACCGCTGAATTCCTCAGCCTGTGTCTTGTCGGTCGGCTTGAAGGACGCGGAGGTCACGTCGATGAGCAGCTCGTCGCCCTCGGCCAGGTTGGTGGTGCCGGACAGGGTGACCGTGTCACCGATGGTCTTGGTACCGACGGTGTCGATCCGGATCCAGGGCTCCTCCACCATGAAGGTGAGCTTGCGGTAGGTGTCGTCGCTCTGCGGCTTGTTGAGCAGGTCGATGAGCACGTTCGCAGACTCGGAGGCCTGGAGCTGGCTGACCTCGACGTTCAGTTCAGATGAACCGCCGACCCAGGTCGCGTTGATCCATTTGCCTGCACCAACAGTGGTCGGTTCACCGATGACATCCGGCTGGCCGTTCTGCATGGGGTGCTGGACCACGACGAAGTACTGGCCTGCGGACATGACGTCAGTGGCGGCACGGTCGAGCTCGTACTCGAAGGAACCGTCGCTCTCCACGCTCTCGCTCTGGAAGAGTGTGCGGTAGTTCTTGCCAAAGATCCAGACATAGACGCTGGTCGGGTCGCCCTGTGCGCTGCCGGTCACGATCAGCTTGTCACCCTTTGCGAGGGTGGCGGTGTTGGCCTGCGCGTTCACAAACGGCTTCTTGACGATGACCGATGCGGTCTGGTACTGGGCGCCGCTCAGGTCAGCCTTGTTCAGGTCTTCAGAGACGGCGTAGATGGTGTAGGTACCCGAGTCAATGGTTCCGCCGTTGATGGCGGAGGTGTCCCACTTGAACTCCCAGGTATCGTCGGACTCGACGGTCACGGTGTTGAAGGTCCCCGGTAAGTAGCTCGTCGCCGCGGTGTCGATGTCGTCAAGACGCACACCGTTCGCGGCCAGGTTCGGGCCGGTCATGAACAGGTAGGTCGTGTCGCTGTCGGAGTTGGTACCGGTCAGGGTGATCTCCTCACCGAGATAGTAGGAACCGGTGCCCTCGTAGGCGACGGTGACGGAGCCCTTCTCGATCTTCACCTTGACGGTGTCGTACTTCTGGGTCTCGTCGCCGACCTTGGCCACCTTGACGGTGAACTCACGGTCCTTGGTGTTGTCGGTGGTGTTGAACTGGATCGGGCGGGTACCGTCAGCCTTGGTGGTGACGATCGCCTCGGTGTCCTGGTAGCCGGAGACCTCGTTTCCGATAGCGGAGGCCGCGATCTGGGTCATCGCCGCTGCGGAGCGGTTGACGCCCGGCTGGTCGGGCTGCAGCTTCGGATACTGGTTGGCGGTCAGGCTGGCGGTCTTGATGTACACGTAGTAGTCGGTGTCACTCTGGCCGCTGATGGTCACCACGAACGGGTTGCTCCGGATGACGGAGTCCTTGTTGGCGGTGATGGTCACCGGCTTGGTGATGATGCTGAAGGTGGCGGTGTTGGAGTTCGAGGCCCAGTCGGAGAACCCGGTCGGGTACTGCCACTTGGCCACGGCGGAGTACTCGCCTGCCGCTTCACCGGCGGGGTCGACGGTGCCGTAGTACACCTTGGCATCATTCAGGTTCATGTTGGTGAGGGTGACGCCACCCATCTCGTAGGTCTTGCCGCCGCCCGGCGTGGTCACCTCGATCTTGATCCGTGCGGGGTTGCCCGAATCGTCTGCCCACAGGGGGC